>CAZQCF010000038.1:18661-36359 GCA_964592235.1 uncultured Planctomycetaceae bacterium | reverse complement strand
CGAAGATTAGATCTGGATGTCTCTTCGGAGACGTGAGACCCCTCGTAGACCACGAGGTTGATAGGCCGGGCGTGTAAGGCCAGAGATGGCTTCAGCTTACCGGTACTAATGGTCGATTGCTTGATCACATTGATGACGGGCTGTTGCGACGTCGGCGATTCAATTCGCCGGCCCGTGCCAGCCACACATCAAAGTCGTACGTTCGGCAAGGATCTTCGAGATTCGGCCGCTCCGCATGTCCACTCTATTCTCCATTTGTACCTGACCCGTGGGAGGCAGAGGAAAGTTCTCGGTGATGTGAAAGTCGTCGTTTGTCTGGAAACGCTCCCGCGGTTCTAAGGATAACAGGTTCGTCGGGCCGACAGGTCCGGCGATCCTTTGCTGGTGCCCAAGCCCAAGGGGAAACACCTGATCCCATTCCGAACTCAGTAGTGAAGTCCTTGGGGCCGATGGTAGTCCTACCGGGCGAGAGTAGGTTAGTGCCAGCTTTTATGAAGAAACCCGCGGTCACCCCGCGGGTTTTTTCTTTGCGCCAATTCGGGCCGGTCATCGAAAGTTGCCCGGCTCTCGCTTTTTCTTCGCAAGACATGCCAAGCTCGAGAGAAAACTGTTCTAGCGTGTGGAGTGATTCTGTGCTGCGATTTTCTCGATCAATTGATCCAAGGAGAGGCCATCGAACCATGCGGCGCGATCTTTGGTGTAGTCTCCGCTGCCGGAGGAGAACTCCTGCAAAAAGCGGATCATGCCGGCCGGGCCAAGGCGCTCGCAGAGGGCTTCAAGCCCCGCTTTCTTCAATTCAGGAATCGTCAGAGTCCTGGTCATAGGCCTTCAAGCTCATCAACAACAAAGCGCGCCGGGTTTTCGACGCGAATCGTCAATTCCCGGCAATCGCGCGACCGCCGCAATAAATCATCATCCACCGTCAGAAGTATATCGCATCCGCCAACGTCGGCCAACGAAAGATGCAAAGCATCCATCGGTCTGATGCCGCGGTCCAATAATTGCCGGGCCAACAGATTTGCCGATTCGCCCAGTTGAATGCATTCGCTGGCCGTACCCAAAAGCGCTAACACGGCAGCGCGCTTTTCGGCGTTCGGGTTTTGGGTGATTTCAAACTCGAGGGCGTTACTAATCACCCACGAGTGGATGCCCTTTGAGCACAAATCCATGATAATCTTCACCGCCTCACTTTCGAGGCGAATTCGATCCTGCGACTGATCGTCAAAAGGCCGATTCAGGCAGCAGGCGTCAAAGTAGACTCGCATGGGGGGGCATCTTAGATCGACAGGATGAGGAGGCCAACCAGGCTAATGCCTGTCCCCGCAGACCGGCGATATCATTCAACGCCCCTTCGTCAAAAGTTGATCGCCCAATCACGAATATTTGATCTCCTGCTGCACGAGATGTTTATATATGGCTCGCGGCTTAGGTAGCCGGTTACAATCGGCGCCACGGCAGGCCTCGCCTCCGGATTAGGAGCCTTTGAATGATCCGTTTCCTCGGTCGAAATCGCCTCGCGCCTGTGCATTGGAATCCTGGCGTTTGGCGCCTCGCGCTGGCGCTGGCGGTGACCTGGACCGCCGCGACGGTGTCGCACGCCGATTCGGTCAACTCCCCCAATATCACTATGAACGTCGACACGAACCGCGCGATCGGCAGCGGCAACGGGGCCGTCGGTACGTCAGTGGTGGTGAACACGATCACCATCGCCGAGACCATGCTGCCGGAGTACAGCTCGGGCACGGGCAAGAGCTTTTCAATCCGGGCGCGGCCCGGGTTTCAGTTTGATCCCACGTCGAGCGTCACGGCGCAGAGCGCCACGATCGGCATCAACGGCGGCGGCCTCAACGCCGTCGCGACGGTGGTGCCGACCGGCGCGGCCGATGAAGTCATCACGTTCAACCTGACCAGCGGCACGAACGTGGGCGTTCAGGACATCATCCGCGTCAACGGGATACGCGTTCGCATCTTGAGCGCCGCGGGCGCGGCCGGTCCGGCGCAGACGACGCTCCAGCTCACGACCTCCACCGCGGGCGGCGCGTTTACCAATCAAGGGATCGTCGCGACGAACATTAACGTCGGCGCGCCGGACCGACTGGTGTTTTCGATCCAGCCGGGCGACGTGCAGGCGGGATTTGATATCCGTCCGGCGGTGCGCATCGTGGATTTCGGCGGCAATGTGGTGCGGAACTCCGACCGCAACATTACGCTGGCGATTCAGAGCAACCCCGGCGCCGCGACACTGAACGGCATCCTCCAGAAACTCACCAGCCAGGGCATTGCCACCTGGCAGGATGAGGACGATCTGAACATCACGGTGGCCGCCGCCGGTTACACGCTTCGCGCATCGCACGACGGCGCGGCGTTTCTCACGAGCGACACCGTGGACAGCACGGACTTCGAAGTGACTTCCGGCCCGGCCAATCGCATGGAAATCTCGACGCAACCAGTGACCACGCCTGCCGGTGAGGCGATCGAGTTATCCGTCACCGTGTTCGACGATCTGGACAACATCGTTACGGGTTCGACGGCGGACATCACGCTCGACTCGGCCGTGAACACGGGCGGCTGGCCGTTGCTGGTGGATTCGAGCCTGACGAAGACGACCGTGAACGGCGTGGCGACGTGGGACGCGACGGACAATTTGCGCATCAACAAGGCGGTCGCGGATTATCAGTTGTCCGCTTCCGGCGCGGGCGATCCGGTGTTTACCGATTTCTTTGACATCGTGCCAGCGGATCCCGCAGCGGTGCGATTCGCGCAGCAACCATCCAACGTGGACGAGGATGCGGCGATCGATCCGGCCGTGACGGTCGAGATCACCGACGCGTTCGGCAATTTGACCGATTCAACGGCGCTCGTGAATCTGGAGCTGGTTTCGGATTGCGGCGGTCAACTGGCCGGCGCGGCCGAGAACGGCGTGGCCGGGCTGGCGACGTTCGGCGCTTTGTCGATTGATACGCCCTGCGAAAACGCGATCCTGCGTGCGACGTCCGGCTCGTTCCCAACGGTCGATTCCGACCCGTTCAGCGTTCTGGCGGTCGTCGCTGCGGGAGGGGCCGATGCGTGTGGTGCGTGTGGGACCGGCGCAGCGCCAATGACGGCGGTCATGGTGTTGCTGCTCGTGGCGCGACCTCGCCGCAGGGGAAATCGCGGGAGACGCCATCGTCGTGCGTCGGACGTTTGACGCATCGCTCGACGCCTCGATTTTCGCCACGCTGGGCAACTCTCCGTTTGGCGTTTGTGCAACGGCCAAATCGGACTAGAATTGCGGACCGCAGAGGTGGCAACCGACTGAACGTGGTAGCTCGGCAGCCCATGGGCGAGTCGTGCGCCCTTCTCTTAGGAAAGCCAGGCCGCGAATGGTCGCACAACTACCCGTCATCAACGACGCGCTCACGGGAAGCCGCAGCTTCTCGCCGAGTTCGTGCAACCCGAACGGTCAATGCGGCAACGGGCTGGAGAAGGTCTATCCGACCTGCGCCGTTCGCCATGGTTACATGAACTACATCGGGGAGTTTCGCTACGCGCCGGGGATGCTGTTCGGCTGCGGGGCGAAGGTCGTGGTTCAGACGGCTCGCGGCATCGAGATCGGGCAGATGGTCAGCCTGACGTGCAGCGGCTGCGAGAAATCCGTCCGGCGCGATCAATTGCTTGATTATGTGAAGAACAGCGGGCCGGATTTCTACACGCTTAAGGCTGGGCGAATCCTTCGCGTGGCCACGCCGCAGGACCTCGACGAAGATCGGCACATCAGCGCCGACGCGGCCACAAAACTAAGGCGCGCGCGGGAGATCGCCGTCGGGCTGGACCTGCCGCTCAAGTTCGTCGCCTGTGAGCATCTCTTCGGCGGCGAGCGGATTATCTTTCACTTCATGGCCGACGGGCGAATCGATTTTCGTGAACTGGTTCGCCAGCTTGCCCACGAATATCACACGCGCATCGAGATGCACCAGGTCGGCGCGCGCGACGAAGCGAGGCTCGTGGCCGACTATGAAATCTGCGGGCGCGAGTGCTGCTGCAAGAACTTCCTGAAGACGCTTCGGCCCGTGACCATGCGCATGGCCAAGCTGCAGAAAGCGACGCTCGACCCGGCGAAAGTGTCGGGCCGGTGCGGCCGGCTGCGATGCTGCCTGCGGTACGAGCATGAGGGATATGAAGAACTCGACAAGAAGCTGCCGCGCAACGGCGTGCGCGTGCGAACGGATCGCGGCGTCGGGACGATCCGTGATCGGCAGGTGCTCACGCAACTGCTCACCATTCAGTATGACCGGGATAATCAGGTTGAAACGGTCGGGATCGAGGCGCTGCTGGAGCGCGATCTGCCCAAACTGCCACCGTTGCCGCCGGGCGAGATGCCTGGCGGAGATCGAGGAAGGCCGCAACGGCCCCGGCGAGAAAATGATCGCCGCGCCGGCCGTCCCACGGACCGCCAACCGATGGGCGGCGGCCGGCCAGCGGACGCAGTCGTTGAGCCTTCGGTGCCGGTAGAGCCAGCCGATGCGGAGCCGGATGTTGCCGACCCTGTTCCGGAAGGGCCGGGTTTCGCCGATGGGGTACTGGATCAGGGACCAGGCTCGGAAGGGGCGGCACAGGAATCAGGGTCGGATCGCGGTCCGCGCGGGCGGAGACGGCGTCGTCGCGGCCGACGAGGGCGCCGGCCAGATGGCGGGGGCGAATCGGGAGGGGCTGCTGGGGATTCGCCGGCCGAGCCGGGGCCTCCCGGCGCGTGAAATGAGTCCTATGGCCCATGCGTCGCTTGCTGTCCTGCGAGGGTCGCGCGGCCAGGCGTGAGGTTTCGACGCGTCGGCCGGTTTTGCCTATAATCGTCCGACGGTTTATGAGCGAGACCGAACTCAAAGACATTGTCGACGTGGCGCGGGAGCTGGGGCGGTACTCGCCTGATGCGTACGATTTTCTGCGCCATGGATTGGACTACACGGTTCGGGAAGTTCATGGCCCGAATGTGAAGCAAGTCCGGGCGGTCCTCGACTGGATGCACCATCACGAAGTGGACCTGGACTCGCTGATGGAGCTGCTCATCAAGGGGCGGCTCCCGTCGCGCATCGTCAAGCTGATCGAAGACATGGGGGGCATCGAGGAGCTGACCGATGGAATGAACCTCCACGTCAGCGGCGCCGACTTGTGTCGCGGCCTTCGCGATCTGGCGATTGAGCGCTGGGGGCTGATGGCCGGCACGGTGCTTCGACACTGGGGCATTCGAAGCACGCGCGATTTTGGCGAGATGGTCTTCGCGCTGGTGGAGAACGGCCTGCTTCAGAAGCAGCCGGACGACGTGATCGAAGATTTCGACAACGTCTATGATTTTCGCATGGCCTTCGATCGCAACTATCGCATTTCAGTCTGCGGCTCGACCGAGGCGGCGCTGGAGGCGGAGGGGGCATGAGCGCGAATGATGCGACGACCATGAGTCCCGATGCAGTGGCGAATACGCACGCGTGGGAAAAGCAATTCGCCCCGAGGATTTCCGCCCGGCATCTCATTCTTTCCGTCGCACTTTACGCGGCGTGGATGGCGTTCCTGGCCTGGATCGCCATCGACCGCTGGACCGGCGCGCTGCAGTAACAACTCACCCTGTCGATACGGAGTCCACGGATGGGCGCCGCACTGGCCGAAGGCCTCTCTCGAGATCGACTCGAATATCAATTGACGGCGTTGGCGCGGCGGTTGCCGGACAGCGCCGCGCTGCTTCGCCGCGCTGCGTTGCCGGCCGGTGTGCGGTTTGCGACCGGGCGCGATGGATCGATGACACTTTGCTGGCATCAGGAGGACGGTTCGCCGGCGTGGCTCGGGCGTTCGACGATGCCGCAGGTGCGGGCCGAAGCGCTGGTCGAGGCCTTCGCGCCGGGCAACGGCAATGTGCTGCTCGTCGGGATGGGGCAGGGGGCCGAAGCGGCGATGTTGCTGGCGAGGCTCGCGCCGCATCAGGCGGTGTTTGTCATCGAGGAGGACGCGGCGACGGCGGCGCTGGCGGTCTGCGTGCACGATTTCGCGGTGCATCTCGAGCGCGGCCGGCTACTGATCTTCGCGGGTCCGAACGCGTGGGACGAGATGCACCGATTCCTGCTTGAGCAGATCGGGTATCTCGTGCCGGATCGGGTTCTGTCGTGGCCGCACTTCACGCATTCGGATGTCCATGCGGTTTCGACGCGGTTGATGGCAATCTCGCAGGACGTGGCGGCGAAACGCGCGGCGCGCCGCGCGGAATGGACCGCGGTGTTGGAGCAATCTAAACCCAATGCGGCCGGGAGGTCGGCATCGCCGCCGTGTCGACTCGTACTCGCTGCGGGCGCGCCATCGGCGGCGGCTTGGGAGACGGCATCGCGCCTGGGCGAGGGGGCGTCGGCGGCGGGCGCGCAAATATCTGCGTTCGTCTATGATCGACCCGACGCCGTGCATCCGCTGGCGATGGAAGAGCAACTCGCTTTGTGGCGGCCGACGGGAATCGTGCTCCTGGATTGCGCGCCGGGTGCGCTGACCTTTCGATTGCCGCCCGCCTCGCTGGCGATCATGCCGACTCACGGACAGCCGCTCGCGCAAGAATGGCTGGGTCAGATTCCAGCGGGCGCACGACTGATCGCTCGAAGCGCGAGACAGCAGGCCGCAGCCGTGGCGGTGGGTTTTCCGGGGGAGCGCATTGAGCTGTGTCCGCCGGCGGCGAGCGTATCGGCGGCCCAGCGCGGCGCGAAGTCGTCGAGCGAAGCGCCGCGTGGTGACGCGGCGTCCTTGCGCGGTGTCGCGCTGCTGGCGACTCCGCTAAGCACGGCGGCCGCTGCGGCGGGGCTGAATCTTGCGACGCATGTGAAATTGTACGAGCGTGCGGCCGCGCTGGCGGCGTTGCGCGTGGATACGCTGAAGCCCGCAGATGCGGAGACGTTGCTGGCGGCTGCGGAGCGCGACCTGGGCTTTCAGGTACGCAATGCAACCGTCCGCGGCGGGCTATTGGAGCGCGTGGCGCGGCAGCTGATTCCCGCGCTGGTGAACGAGGCATATCGGGCGGTCGCGCTCGCCCGCGACTCGCAGGCGGCGTGCATCCCGCACGGCAGCGAGCTGCCGGGCGCGGGCTTGTTCGTCGTCCTGGATGCGGTGGAGTCCCGCGTTCACGCGATTCTGGACGCCCTGGCGATGAATGCCTGCGTTGCCGTGCGACAGAATGATGACACGATAGACGCCGCGCTGGGGGATTTGGCGGGCGTGGCGACGCATCTCATTCATTTTGGCTCGCGGGCCGACCTGGCGGACTTGCTGGATCGCTTTCAGCGCGAGCCGCAGACGTATGCAGCGCGGGGCGCGGCGGCCGGATCGCACATTCGCGCGGCGCACACCTGGCTGCACCGGTTTCAATTGTTGGACTTGGCGTGACTTGCCTCGTCTGGGCGAGTTCATTCATCTCGAGCGGCGAAAGGGGTCGCGCGGCTCACGGGCCGCTGCGGCAGGCCGCGATGTTTCCGGATGAACCGCATCATGCTCTTCAAGTGCAGCCAGCCGGCTCCGCTGAACGGATTGCTGCTCGCGCGGCGGTGCGCATGCAGGCAGGTCAGATGCGGGCAATAGACGACCCGCCGGCCCCGCTGCCACGTACGCAGACAAAGATCGACATCCTCGAAGTACAGAAAGAACCGCTCGTCAAAGATGCCGCCTTCGCAATCCGCGCGTCGCAGGAACATGGCCGCGCCGATGCCCCAGTCGACGTCGATGGGCTGGTCGCGCGGCAGCGAGTCGTAGAGATAATCGCAGAAGAATTTCGGCCGATAGCCCAGCGCGCGAAGCGGTGTGCGAGCGAAGAGCACCACGGGCCATGTGTAGAACCGGCGGATCGACGCCTGATCCGTGCCGTCGGGGTTGATCAGTCGCGGCAGGAGGATGCCGACCTCGGGATGGGCATCGAGGTAATCGCATGCGGCGGCGAGCGTATCGGGTTGAACCGTCACGTCGGGATTGGCGATCATGATCCGGTCGCCGGCGCTATGGCGCAGAGCATGATTGACGCCGGCGGCGAAACCGATGTTCGGCGAATCAAACACGCGCACCGACAAGCGCGGATCGGATTCAATCATCAGCGGTTCTTCGGGCGAGTTGTTCGTAACGATCAACTCGAGGGGTGTCGAGATGTTGATCGACGCGCGGAGGCTCGCTGCCAGCTTCACGACATCCCCGCCGCTTCGATAATTCACGCACAATACGCTGATCATGTCACACCGGCGCCCCCCGCCGCCCCCAGACGTGCAGCCGCCACCAGTCGCGTTCCAGCCTCGCCGCGATCTGCTCCGCCGTGACGCCTGAAGCTGCGGCCAGCTTTGCTGCATCGGCGCGCTTTTGCGCAATCCAATCAACGGCCTCGGCGGCCGCGCGTCGCCCGGCGCGATGCGCGGTCAGGCAACCCAGTCGCCACTTGTGCGCTGCCTGGATCGCGAGAAACACGCGCCGCGCGTCGGCGTGTCGCTCGCGAAGCGATTCAGGCACCAGCGCCTGCCAGATGATCTCGGCGTTGCGCGCGGAATTGAAGTGATAATTCCAGCCGCGCGGGTCGTACGATGCGCTTAACCGGTGATAGCACACGGACTGCGCCTCGAACACGCAGCGATAGCCCGCCCAAGCCAGTCGAAGGCCCATGTCCACGTCTTCGTAGTAGCTCACCATTCGCTCGTCAAGGCAGCCGAGTCGCGCGATCGCGTCGCGCCGATAGAACGCCGACGCGCCGCAGGCGGAGAACACTCCGCGCGGCAGATCGCCGGCCGCCTCGCGCGGTTGACCGTGGCAGCGCTTGGCTGCGCCGCCGACGATGGAATACACATCGCCCGCGGAATCGATCCGATTCGGCGGATCGGCCAGCACGACGAGCGATGCGACGGCGGCGATGTCGGGCGCGTCAAACGCCGCCAGCCCCGCCGCCAGCCAGTTCTCGTCCACGGTCGTGTCGTTATTGAGTAGCACGACGAATGTCGTGGACGCGGCGCGAAGCCCGGCGTTGCAGGTTCCCGCGAAACCGAGGTTGCGTTCGTTGCGAAGCACCGTCACCGCCGGGTGCGCGCTGCGCAGAAAGGCGCAGCTCTCGTCCGTCGAGGCGTCATCGACCACAATCACGCGGGCCCCGCCGAGGCTCTGTCGCCCGAGCGACGCCATCAGATCGGGCAGAAACCGCATTCCGTTGAAATTCGGAATGATGATCGTCGCGTCGGCATCCGTCATGCAGGGCACTCGCTGGCGGCCGCCGTGCGGCCTTGCGTTCGCGGAGTATACACGCCGGTTGCTCCGCATGCGGCGGGGCGTAGGATAGGCACTGCGCGGTCCGCCGCGAGCACCATGAGCGAGTCACCTGCACACACGCCCGAGCAACTCGAGACCAAGCGGCGGGTCCGCGCCGTGAAGCTGTGCATCGTCACCAGCGCCCTCGTCTGTATTGTGGAACTGGCGCTGGGTATTACGCTCGGATTGGCCAGTCTCGTCGCCGAGGGCATCCACACGCTGCTGGACGGCCTCGATTCGGTCGTCGTGCTGATCGCGGTGTACATCGCGGCGCGGCCGGCCGACCGATCGCACCCGTTCGGTCATGGCAAGTTCGAGGCGCTGGGGGCGTCGGTCGAGGCGTCGTTCGTGATCGCGGCGGCGATCGGCATCGCGTACGAGACGGTGGATCGGATGATTCACGGCAAGGCGCCAGAGGCGATCCCGTGGTACGTGGTGGCGGCGATGGGCGGGGCGTCGGTGCTGTATTTGTTCGTCTCGCTGTTCCTGCTGCGCGAGGCGCGGGCGACGCGCTCGCCGGCGGTCTATGCCGAGGCGATGCATTTACAGACCCATATCTATATTACAGCGGGGCTGGCCGCCGGCCTGCTCGTCGGCGCGGTGGGGAACTACCCGCTCGTGGATAATCTTCTGTCACTCGGTGTGGCGGTCTGCCTCGTGTTCATCGGGCTGCACATCTTCCGCGAGGTGTACCGGCAGTTCACCGACGCGGCCCTGCCGAAGGAGGACCTCGATCGGATCGCGGCGCTGATCGATCCGTTCGCCAGTCGTTTCGTGGAGGTGCACGGGTTGCGCACGCGGCAGAGCGGAGCCGAGCGGCACATCGAGATGCACCTCGTCGTGCTACCGGAGACGACGGTCGCATCGGCCCATGCGCTGGGCCACGAGATCGAGGCCGCCATCGAGGCACACTGGCCCACGGCCCGCACGACCGTTCACATTGAACCGCTCAACACGGCCGACGCGAATCATCACGAGTGGACGAAGGACCAGCCCAAGGTTCGGACGGACGACGACTCGCCCAACGCGCGCGAGTTTATTCACTAAGTTGATTCGCACAAGCTCGCATCGTGTGTGGCACAGGCTCATAGCTTGTGTCGGACCGGCTATTAGCCGGTCCCACACTTTCTTTTTCTTGCGCATCTTAAGTTCCCGTTTGCGGTTCTGCTTAGGCTCGGCGGTGTTTGGCGCGGTGCGCCGGCGAGCCTAAAATCGCCCGGCTGCGGAGCGCTTTCGCGCGATGCCCGGTGGGAAGTTCTTTCGGGCACGGCGGCACGACTGCATCTTTGAGGATCACACCATGGTTGTCGGCGAGTTCACGCAGGAAGTCGATCTTCTCATCATTGGCGGCGGGCCGGGCGGCTACGTCGCGGGCGTTTATGCCGGTGACCACGGCATCAAGACGGCTCTGATTGAAAGGGCCGAAGTGCCCGGCGGCGTCTGCCTGCGCGAGGGCTGCATCCCCAGCAAGACGCTCCTGCACGTGGCGAAGGTGATCGACGAGGCGCACGAAGCAGCCGCCTGGGGCGTGACCTTCGGCAAACCGCAGACCGATGTCGCCAAGCTGCGCGACTGGAAGAACGGCGTCATCAAGAAGCTGTCGGGCGGGGTGAAGACGCTGCTCTCATCGCGCAAGGTGGACTACATCACCGGCATCGCGGAATTTGAGGATTCAAAGACCGTGCGCGTCGAGGGCGGCGAAGTCGCGCGGGTGAAATTCAAACATTGCATCATCGCCACCGGATCGGTCGCGAAGCTGCTGCCCGAGAAGATCATGCCGCGCGAGCTTTGCTGGGACGCAGCCGACGCCTTGAAGATGCAGGAGATTCCCAAACGATTGCTCGTCATCGGCGGCGGCTACATCGGCCTCGAGCTGGGACAGGTCTATGCCACGCTCGGCAGCGAGGTCACGGTGCTGGAAGCGCTGGACAGCCTGCTCATGGGGGCCGACGCCGACTTGACGCGGCCGCTGCTGAACAAATTGAAGAAACAGTTCAAGGCGATTCTCACCGGCGCGGCGTTGAAGTCGGCGAAGAAGAGCGGCAACGGCGTGGCGATTACCTTTTCGCAGGGCGGACAGGAGCAGACGCTGGAGTTCGACCGCGTGCTCGTCTCGGTCGGCCGCCGGCCCAATACGGATGGGCTGGGCCTGGAGAACACCAAGGTGGCGGTGAACGACCGCGGCTTCATTACCGTCGATCCCCAGCGGCGCACGACCGACAAACGTATCTTTGCGATCGGCGACGTGGCCGGCGAGCCGATGCTGGCGCACAAGGCCAGCCGCGAGGGCAAGGTTGCCGTCGACGCGATCCTCGGCAAGCCCACGGTGTTCGACCCCGCGTGCATTCCGGCGGTGGTCTACACTGACCCCGAAGTCGCCTGGTGCGGCGTCACCGAAGCCGAGGCCAAGGCCAAGGGGCTGGACGTGAAGATCACCAAGTTCCCGTGGAGCGCCAGCGGCCGCGCTGTCGCGATGGGCCGGACCGACGGCCTGACGAAGCTCATCTTCGACAAATCGACGCAACGCCTGCTGGGTGTCGGCCTGGTCGGAGCGCACGCGGGCGACCTGATCGCCGAGGGCGCGCTGGCGATCGAGATGGCGGCTGTCGCCGAGGACATCGGCACGACGATCCACCCGCATCCGGCCACGAGCGAGACGCTGATGGAGGCGGCCGAGGCGATGTTCGGCAGCGCGGGCCACGTCGGGCACTGACCCGCGCCTGCGTATCGGAGTGGTGCTTCGGAGACGTCCCTTGCGCCGGCTCGCCGCCAATTCCCGCACCGGCTAAGATAGGCCGCGATGGCAGACTACTCCGTTCAAACCGAGGTCTACAACGGCCCGCTGGATCTGCTGCTCTACCTGATCCGGCGCGACGAGGTCGACGTCTATGACATCCCGATTGCGCGGGTGACGGAGCAGTATTGCCGTTACGTCGAGACGCTCGCGGCGATTGATCCGAACGTCGCCGGGGATTTCCTCGTCATGGCGGCGACGCTCATGGAGATCAAGAGCCGCATGCTGCTGCCGCGTCCGCCGGTCGAGGAGGGCGGCGAGGAAGACCTGTCCGACCCGCGGCTGGAGCTGGTGCGTCAGTTGCTGGAGTACAAGAAGTTCAAGGACGCGTCGTTCGAGCTGGGCGCCGCGGCGCAGATGCAGGCGATGAAATGGTCGCGCATCCCGGCGCGCGATGTGATTCCCAAGTCCAACGCCGTGGACCTCGAAGACGTGCAGATCTGGGACCTCGTCGCCGCGTTCAACCAGTTGATGTCCTCCATCGGCGCGAAGGCCGCCACGCACGACGTGCTCTTCGACGACACGCCGATCTCGCTGCACGCGACCGATCTGCTCGATCGCCTTGTGCGCGAGGGGCGCGACCTGGGCTTCGAGGAAGTGTTCATCGGCCGCACCAAGGTCGAGATGATCGGCCTGTTCCTCGCGCTGCTGGAGCTGATCCGTCAAAAGCGGATTGCCGTGAGACAGGAGCTGCTGCACGGGCCGATCTCGATCACGCTGCTGTCGGCCGAGCCGATCACCGTCGGCGGGGAGTGGGAGTACAACCGGGCCGGCGAAGCGGCGATGGCCGGCCGGTCGCCCGAAGACGAACCCGATGCCATGGACGAATCCGACGACGACGCGGACTCGTCGAGACCTGCCGCGCGGCGCGCCAAGTCGGACGACGACGGCGCGGACGCGCTGGACGAACTGGACGAGGACGACGCGGCGGCCTTCGCCGAGCTGGATCGAATCAAGACAGATATAGATATAGACGCCGTGCTGCGCGAGGGGGCCGGCGCGGCGGATACCGACGAGGACCAACCGTGACGCCTTCGGAGAAACTCGCTCAACTGGGCCTGACGCTGCCGCCGGCGCCAAAGGCCATCGGCTCGTACATCCCCGGCATCCGCACCGGCCGGCTGGTATTCGTCAGCGGGCAACTGCCCTTCGTGAACGGCCAATTGTTCGCGACGGGCAAGGTCGCGACGGATGTCGATCTCGAAACCGCCCGCGCCGCCGCGCGCCAGGCCGGCCTGAATGCGCTTGCCATCGCCGCCGACGTCGCCGGCGGCATCGACCGGATCGGCCGAATCGTGCGGCTCGCCGTCTTCGTCAACAGCGCGCCGGGCTTTTCCGATCAGCCGAAGGTCGCCAACGGCGCGAGCGATCTCATGGTCGAGATCTTCGGGGACGCCGGCCGCCACGCCCGCGCCGCCGTCGGCGCGGCCGAGCTGCCCATGAACGCCGCGGTCGAGGTGGAATTGATGGCCGAACTGGCGGGTGACGCGCCATGAACCCGCGCCGCACGCCGAATCTTTCGATGATGGGGCGGACCACGCCCGCTGCCGATCCGACGCGCCAGGTGCTTCGCCCCGTCTGGTGGAATCAGGGCGCCGGCCCGCGCGGCGCGCTGCAACTGATCGATCAGACGCTTCTCCCCGGCGAGGTGGTTTATCTCACCTGCGTAACGCTTCAACAGGTCTGGGACGCCATCAAGACGCTGCAAGTCCGCGGCGCCCCGGCCATCGGCGTCGCCGCCGCCTACGGCGTGCTCGTCGGCCTCGATGAGTTCTACGAGATCGACGACTGGCGCGCCCGCACGCGGCAGATCTGCGACTTCCTCGCGACCAGTCGGCCGACCGCCGTCAATCTTTTCTGGGCGCTGGACCGCATGCGCCGCAAGGCCGAATCCTTGCCGGCCTCCACGGACTGGGAGACGGCGTTTCAATCCCTGCTCATCGAGGCTCACGCCATCCGCAACGAAGACGCTGCCATGTGCCGCGCGATCGGCGCGGTCGGGCGCGATCTCATCCCCGACGACGCCGGCATCATTACCCACTGCAACGCCGGCGCCCTGGCCACCAGCGAGTACGGTACCGCGCTCGCTGCCATGTACGCGGCACACGAATCGGGCCGGAAGTTCCGCGTCTTCGTCGATGAGACCCGCCCGCTGCTCCAGGGTGCGCGGCTCACGTCGTGGGAGCTGTCCCGCGCCGGAATCGAAACGATCCTCATGTGCGACAACATGTCGGCCGTCATCCTCGCGCAGAAGCAGGCCCAGCTGGTCATCGTCGGCGCCGACCGCATCGCCGCCAACGGCGACACGGCCAACAAGATCGGCACCTACGGCCTCGCCGTGCTGGCCGCCGCGCACAATGTTCCGTTTTACGTGGCCGCGCCCGTCACGACGTTCGACACGTCGATCAAAGACGGCTCGGGAATTCCGATTGAGTTCCGCGATGCGGAGGAGATTCGCCGCGTCGGTCTCGATCGGTTCGCCCCGGTGGAGGTGCCCTGTTTCAGCCCCGCTTTTGACGTGACCCCCGCCTCGCTCATTACCGGAATCATCACCAACAAAGGCCTGATCCACCCCGTCACGCCCGACCGCATTCGCCAGATTCTGGGCCGCTAGCCCTTGTCTCGCGACCGTGGACCACAGGACCCAATGGGCTGAACGGGAACCAACTCTCTCGGCCGTTGCTCACGCCGACCACTTTGCTCACGCCATGCTCTGCCACCTTGTATACTGCTCAACCAACGCCGTAGGCGTTTTGTCAAATCGCCCAGTCGGTTTGTATACTCCTAAACCGACGCCGAAGTCGTTCTGTCATATCGGCCGGTCGGTTTGTACACTGCTCAACCAACGCCGCAGGCGTTTTGTCATATAGCCCAGGGTTGTCGCGCAGCGACTACCCTGGGAAAAGGGCCGCCGCGCCCCTTCAACCCCAGCGGGGTTGCGTCAGCGAGGTGCATCATGTCGCAATCGCTTAGTGCCGTGCACGTGCATCTTGTCTTTTCAACCAAGGGTCGCAGCCGCTTTCTACAGAACGCCGGGCTGCGCACGGAACTGCACGCATACCTCGGCGGCGTTTCGCGGCAGATCGGTTGTCAACCCGTGCAGATTGGGGGTGTTGCCGATCACGTACACGTCTTGGCGCAGCTTGGCAGAACGATCAGCCAGGCTGATTGGGTAAAGGAACTCAAACGCGTCTCTTCCGTTTGGCTGAAGGCGCGAGGCCGTGATTACGCGGATTTTCAGTGGCAGGGTGGATATGCCGCCTTTTCCGTCAGTCGGTCGAATTTGGAACGCGTCGTGGAGTACATCGCCAATCAGGAAAGCCATCATCGCGAGTTGTCATTTCAGGATGAGCTTCGTGCCCTGCTTCGCAAGCATCAGCTCGAATTCGATGAGCGATACATCTGGGATTGAGCATCAGCACGACCGCAACCCTTTCAGGGTTGCAAAAAAGATCGACCTCCATTCCCCAGGGTAGATCGCTTGCAGCGATCAACCCTGGGCTGGAGGCCTCGCCCCTGTCAGGGGCGAGGAAAGTGCGTCATTCGGGCGCTGGATGGACACGCCATTCGAGTAACGAATGCACGTTACTTGAGCGCTGAATCTGCACGCCTTTCAAGCGAGGAATGCGACCGGTCCATACGATAGATGGTGCTTCGTTCGTGTGAAGAAGGCGCCCCGTCCGGGTGATCAATGCGTCCGGGCCGAGCGATCAATGCGCCCTGGCTGCATTGGGCCGATATCACCGGTTGAATGGGGAAAAATCACCCGATGCGAGGTCCGAATCGGGCAATTCCGCCCGGTCAATCCCGATACGCGGACCCCCTGCAAATTGGCTGTCGTGATCCACGATTCTCCTCTTGAAAGGCACTCAAAGGGCGTGTAGCATATGGGTAGGTTGATGGCTCGCGGTATGCGGACCCATCGGCCCAGCCTGCCTGCTGTAGCCTGCCTCGGGGATTTTGGCGGAGAAGATTGTGATGATGCGACGTTACAAAGCCGCAAAGCTTGCGCTGATGATTCTGTCCGGCGCGTTTCTGACCCAGCTCGGTCCCTGCACGGTGATGGCCCTGCAGACCGGCGTCACGGCGGTCACCCCGTCACTCATCGATGCCAACGGCCGATTCCTGGGTATCTTCAACGTCTGTGGTGTGGCGAACGTGCAGGTGATCGGGGAAAACGGCCAGCCCACCGGCGAGGTTCTGAACGGCGGCGATGATCTGTTCTACGGCTGCCCGGTGACGACCGTCGGCCCGTGACAACGAATCATGCACACCCTCTCCCTTCCAGGGAGAGGGCCGGGGTGAGGGTAGGACGTGCCCCGGGCAGGTGAGGGAGTCTCGAAGCGGATCGTAAGAATTGGTGTGAGCAAAGCGCCTCGCTGTATAGACAGGTTAAGGAAGTAAATCATGAAACCCATGACCCATGCACGCAAACTCCGGAAGCTGATGCTCGGCGCGACGGCGATCCTCGCCGGCGGGACAGTACTGAACAACGGCTGCATCAACACGCTGGCGTCGATCCCCGTGTGCGGCACGGTGCTGACCTTCTGTACGCCGGCGGACCAGTTGAATCTGATGTTCCCGCTGCTGGAGACGCCCGATTTCAACGCCGACCCGTCCTGCACGATCCCGCTGGGGTGTGGTCCCAGTGATATTTACCAGAATATTCCCGACGGGTTCCCTGGTGGCGAAGGATCAGTCGAGCCGCAGAATGCACAAGGTGGTGGTCTGGGCCAGGGTGGCGGTGGCGGCGGCGGTGGCGGCGGCGGAATCTGACGCCACGCAGACGTTTGACGCTTAACTCTTCAGGGCTCGCGCTCACCGGCGCGAGCCTTTTTTTTATTAACCGGCGCATCGCTTCGAGTGTCTCATCGCTGACATCATGCCGGGTGCCGGGTGCCCCATCCTTTGCGAAGCAAAGGGTGGGGTCGCGATGATGGAAACGCGTGAAATCAATCGGCTACAACGTCACCAGATGATCGGCCAGCGCCCATCCCAGTTCATGGACAGAACCGAACCGTCCTTCAGCTTGTAGTAGCGGTAGCTGCTCCATCGCCAGTCGGCGGCTCGATCCACCAGTCCCCGCGTGATCGGATTCTTGTGACAGTAGTCCAGTTTCTCGATCAGCTCGTTGCGCGAGTAAACGTTCCGGTCGTACCCGCGAGGTTGCATGATATCCTGCCGATCGAATTCTCCATTGGCCCATCGGTTCAGCGGGGCAGACCACAATTCCCTGTGCACGCGCCATACCGCTCGCAGGCGATGCTTTCCGAGGCGCCCCAGTGTTTGCTTGAATATTTGGAGTACACGCCCGATTGGGATAGGGCGGTCGTCTCCGGGGGCGTGCGGGTAAAGCAGTACGTGCAAGTGCTCCGGCATGATGACGTAGCCGATCAGGCAGATTCCCAGTCGCCCATGCAAGTGTCGTAACGCCTCGATCGCAACCTGCTTCATGCCGTCATCGTGGAAGAACTGGAGCCGGCGATAGCAGGAGAGTGTCCAGAAATGGGTGTGCCCGGCTTCGTCATGCCGTTGCAGGTGTGATGGCATGACGAGAATCTATTTCAAACCTGGAATCGGTTCAAGACAGTGGGCTGCGCTTCGAGGGACTGCATAGGGTCTCATCATCGTGACCCC
>CAZQCF010000038.1:10443-18651 GCA_964592235.1 uncultured Planctomycetaceae bacterium | reverse complement strand
CTCGCTGCGCGAGGATGGGGCACCCGCGCACCCACGATGCGGGTGTGAATCAAGGACAAGTTCCGCCGGGTGCCCCATCCTTTGCGAAGCAAAGGGTGGGGTCGCGATGATAGAAACCCCCCGGATCGATCATCTATCGACGTGATCCCTTCTTAATGAACCGGCGCATCGCTTCGAGTGTCTCATCGCTGACATGATGCTCGATGCCCTCGGCGTCGATCTCGGCTGTCGCGGACGAGACCCCAAGGGCGACGAGAAACGCGGCGACTTCCTCGTGTCGCTTGCGGCAGCGCTCGGCCAGCGCCTGTCCCTGCGACGTGAGAAAAATCGCCCGGTACGGCTCGGCCCGCACCAGCCCTTCGCGGCACAATCGCCGGATCGTCTTCGCCACGGTCACATGCGACACGCCCAGCCGCGTCGCCAGCTCCACCGACCGCGCCTCCCCATTCTGACGGATCAACTCATCGATCAGTTCGGCGTAGTCTTCGGCTGTTTCGGCGGCGTTGGACTGCCGGCTGGCCCGGAAGGCGTCGGCATGGTTGCGCCGGCCGCGTGCCGGGGCGCCGGACGCGGCTTTTCGGGGGGCGGATGGGCGTTTTCGAGCCACGGGGCTGCTCCTGGGTCGAGGCGATGCGAGCCGGCGAAACCCCTCGCCGGGCGCGTTGCCAAGAATTGTAGCCTTTGCTACACTTCTAAGCCACGGAGATAGATTGTATGCCCAACCTGCTTTCGCCCACAAATCGCCGTTCGGCCCTTCGGGCCCTTTTCGCGCTCGTCTTCGCGCTGACTGCCGCCGGCTGCCGTGACGATGCCCCAAGCGGGCAGGCGTCGGCCTCGCCCGGCGCGGCCGCTGACGCCCCCCTGAAAGTCGTCTGCACCATCGGCATGATTACCGATGTCGTGCGCAACGTCGGCGGCCCGCGCGTCGAGGTCATCGGCCTCATGGGCGAGCACGTCGATCCGCACCTGTACAAGGCGACGCCGGCCGACCATCGCGCCCTGTCCGCCGCCGATCTCATCTTCTACGGCGGCCTGCATCTTGAAGGCAAGATGGCCGACCTGTTCGTGCAGATGGCGCGGAAGAAACCCGTGTTCGCCGTGACGCAGGACATCGACCCGTCGAAGCTGCGCGAGCCGCCGGAGTTCGAGGGCCAGTTCGACCCGCACGTCTGGTTCGACGTATCGCTCTGGAAGACAGCCGTCGGCACAATGCGCGACGGCTTGGGCGAGGTGCGGCCGGCGTGGAAGGATGAGTTCGCCGCGCGCGCCGCGGATTATTCGGCCAAGCTGGATGAACTGCACGGCTGGTGCCGGTCGCGCATCGCCTCGCTGCCGGCCGATCGGCGCGTGCTGGTGACGGCGCACGACGCGTTCGGGTACTTCGGCCGAGCCTACGGCATGGAGGTGCTGGCGATCCAGGGGATCAGCACCGAGAGCGAAGCGGCGCTGAAGAAGATCAACGGCCTGGTGGATACGCTCGTCGCGCGAAAGATTCCCGCGGTGTTCGTCGAGAGCAGCGTGAACCCGCGGACGATTCAGGCGCTGATCGAGGGCTGCAAGGCGCGGGGCCACGCCGTGCGCATCGGCGGCGAGCTGTTCAGCGACGCGATGGGAGCGGCGGGTACGACCGAGGGGACGTACATCGGCATGGTGCGGCACAACGTCGAGACGATCGTGAAGGCGTTGCAATGACCCCGCCCGTCGTTTCAGAGCATGTTTCTGCGTCCGGCGGCGGCAAGTCTCTGAAATCGCCGGCCCGGCAGGTTTCGCCGCGCGCCGATGCCGATGAAAACAGAATGATCGCCGTTGAAGTTCACGATGTGACCGTCGCCTACGACCGCAAGCCGGTGCTGTGGGACGTGGACCTTGCGTTGCCCGCGGGGCGATTGATCGGCGTGATGGGGCCGAACGGCGCAGGCAAGACGACGCTGCTCAAGGCGGTGCTGGGTCTTGTGCCGATCGCCAGCGGGCGGATAGAGATTTTCGGCGAGCCGCTGGCGCGCTGTCGCCGCCGCGTGGGCTACGTTCCGCAGCGCGAGACGGTGGACTGGGATTTTCCCGTAAGCGCGCTGGATGTCGTGCTGATGGGTCGGTACGGGCGGCTGGGTTGGCTGCGTCGGCCGGGTCGGGCGGACCGTTCGGCGGCGATGGAAGGGCTTTCGCGCGTGGGGATGGCGGATTTCGCGCACCGCCAGATCAGCCAGCTATCAGGCGGGCAGCAGCAGCGCGTGTTCCTCGCGCGGGCCCTTGTGCAGGAGGCGGACGTCTATTTCATGGACGAGCCGTTCGCCGGGGTCGATGCGGCGACCGAGGCGGCGATTGTGGAGCTGCTCAAGGCGCTGCGCACGTCGGGGCGGACGGTCATCGCCGTGCACCACGATTTGCAGACCGCGCCGGAGTATTTCGATTACTCGGTGATGCTGAATCTTCGCGTCGTGGCCGCCGGGCCGACGCAGGAGGTCTTCAACAATAAGAACCTCCAGGAGACGTACGGCGGGCGGCTGACGATTCTGGACGCGGCCGGCGAGGCGCTGCGTCAGGCGAAGCGAGTGTAGAAACCCGGTGCGTCGAGGAGGCGCTCTACGAATGCGAAGGTGCGTCGAGGACGCACCCTACGGGCCGATCCAGGCGACTCGGCGTTTCACCAATGACGGATGACCTCCTGCGATTGCTGACGTTTCAGGACCCCAATACGCGGATCGTGCTGATCGGTACGGGCCTGCTGGGGTTGTGCTCCGGCGTGATCGGCAGCCTCGCGGTGCTGCGTCGCCGGGCGCTGATGGGCGACGCGCTGGCCCATGCGGCGCTGCCGGGGTTGTGGGTCGCGTTCTTTCTGACGCGCGATCGCAGCTTCCTCGCGCTGCTCGCCGGGGCGGCGGTGGCGGGGGCGCTGGGTGTCGCCACTGTGGCATTTATCCGCGATCACACGCGCGTCAAGGAAGACGCCGCCATCGGGATCGTGTTGAGCGGTTTCTTCGCGGCCGGGCTGTGTCTGTCGCGCATCATCGGCGATATGCACCTGGGGAACTCGGCCGGGCTGGACGGCTTCCTGTTTGGCAAGGCCGCCGCGATGCTGCCCGAAGATGTGTGGACCATCGCCGCGGTCGCCGCTGCCACGGTCGCCATCGTGACACTCCTCTTCAAGGAGTTCCGCCTGCTTTGTTTCGACCGGGAGTTCGGCGCGACGCAGGGCTGGCCGGTGCGACGGCTGGACCTTGCGCTGATGTTGCTGCTCGTGGTCTGCACGGTCGTCGGGCTGCCGGCAGTGGGCGTCGTGCTCATGGCGGCGCTGCTGATCATCCCCGCGGCGGCGGCACGATTCTGGACGCACCGGCTCCATCGCATGATCGCGCTGGCGGCGTTCTTCGGAGCGGTGTCCGGCGTCGTCGGCAGCGCGGTCAGCGCCCTGCACGCGAAGATTTCGACCGGCCCGGCGGTCGTGCTGACCTCGGCCGTGATCTTTGCCGGGTCGATGCTCTTCGCACCGCAGCGCGGCGTGGTGGCGAGCCTGCTTCGCCGTCGCGGAGTGATCCCGCCCGCGCCGGCCGCCGCTGGAAAGGGCGCCGCCACATGAAAACCGCCGCGCTGATGCCGATGCTCGCGATGCTCACGCCCGACGACGGCTGGGTGATGGCGACGGCCGTGTTATGCAACGTGGCGTGCGCGCTGCTCGGGTGTTTTCTCGTGCTGCGGCGCATGGCCCTGCTGGGCGATGCGATCTCGCACGCGGTGCTGCCGGGGCTGGCGCTGGCGTTCATCCTGACCGGCACGCGGCACGTCGTGCCGATGCTGATCGGCGCGCTGGTCGTCGGCGTCTTCACCGCCTACGCGACCCAGCTGCTTCACCAATGGGGGAAAGTCCCCGAGGACTCGTCGATGGGTGTCGTATTTACGTCACTCTTTGCCCTCGGCGTACTGCTCATTACGTTCGTCGCCGACAGCGTCGATCTCGACCCGGGTTGCGTCCTCTATGGCGACATCGGCGCGACGCCGGGCTTCCCGCTCATCCTCTTCGGCCGTGAATGGCCCATCCCGCGCCAGACGGCCATCCTCGCCGTCATGTGCGGCGTGAATCTTGCGTTCGTCACCCTGTGCTTCAAGGAATTGCAGATCGTCTCATTCGACGCGTTCCTTGCGACGACCATGGGCATCAGTGCCACGCTCGTGCATTACCTGCTCATGACACTCGTCGCCGCGACGGCTGTGGCATCCTTCGAGGCGGTCGGGTCGATTCTGGTCGTCGCCATGCTTATCGCGCCGCCGGCCACCGCGTACCTGCTGACCGACCGGCTCAAGACGATGCTCGTGCTGGCTGCGCTGATCGGCGCGGTGAGCGGGGTCGCCGGCTATCTGATCGCGGCATACGTCATCGACACGCCGCCTGCCGCCATGATGGCCACCGTTGCAACCGGTTTCTTCGGCGCGGCTGTTTTCTTCGCGCCGCGACACGGATACCTAAGCAAACGCTGGCGACAGTGGACACTCGCCCTGCGCATCGCGCGCGAAGACGTCCTCGGCATGGTCTATCGCTGGGAGGAGCGCGCCGGCGGTCGACCTCTGACGGCGGACGTGCTCTACGAGTCCATGGGCGCGACGCGCACGTCGCGATCGGCCGTGCGGGCGCTGATGCGCGACGGGCTGCTGATCGCGCCGCAGCAGTCCCTTCGCCTCACGCCGGCAGGTCGTGCGTCCGCCGCGAGCCTTGTCCGGGCGCACCGCTTGTGGGAGGCGTATCTGAACAAGCACTTCCCGCTCCCGCTGGATCACCTGCACGAACCGGCCGGCCGCATGGAGCACTACGTCGGCGCCGAGCTTCAATCGCGCATCGAACAGGAGATGCCCGACGCGGCCGACCCGCACGGCAGCCACATTCCCGAAACGCCGTAGCGTGGTCACCGCCCACCAGACACCTGCGACGCCGCGCCGACGGTCGGTTAAGATGTTTTCATGGCCGACGGAGCGGCGATGCTTGGCACGGATGCTGCGGCGAAACTCGATCGCGCTCGGGGCATTCTCCGCGATCTGGGCAGCGCGGCCGTCGCTTTCAGCGGGGGCGTTGATTCGACGCTTGTCCTGAAACTCGCGGTCGACGTGCTCGGCGTGGACCGCGTCCTCGCAGTAACGGGCGTGAGCCCCAGCGTGGCCGCCGACGAACTGGCCGACGCCCGCCGCCTGGCGGGGCACCTCGGCGCGCGACACGAGATCCTCGCCACGCGCGAGTTTGAGAACCCCGCCTACCTGGCGAACCCCGTCAACCGCTGTTACCACTGCAAGACCGAGTTGTATTCGCGGATGACGCCGTTGCTCGCCCGGCACGGGCTGGCGACCATTGCTTCCGGCACGAACGCCGACGATCTGGGCGATCATCGGCCGGGGCTGCTGGCGGCAGCGGAGTTCGGCGTCCGAGCGCCGCTCGCGGAGGCCGGATTGACCAAGGCCGACGTGCGCGCGGCGTCGCGATGGCTCGGTCTTCCGACGTCCGACAAACCGGCCGCCCCGTGCCTATCGAGCCGCCTGCCTTATGGCGAAGCCGTCATGCCCCAGAAGCTCGCGATGGTGGAGCAGGCCGAACAGGTGCTCCGACGGGAGGGGATGATCGATTGCCGGGTCCGCCATCATGGCGAGCTGGCGCGGATCGAAGTCCCGCCCGATCAGATTCCGCGACTTGCGGAGTCGGCGGTTCGACAGCGTGTGGTGGCGGCGCTGCGGGTGATTGGGTACGCCTACGTCGCACTGGACCTGGAGGGGTTCCGTTCGGGAAGCCTCAACGAGGTCATCGCATTTGGAAAGCGACAAACATCGACGATTCGAGCGGCATCGTCGACTCCGGCAGGCAAGGACTCTGCCGCTCCGACGGTCGCCCGATCGGGCCGTGCGTAGCGACACATCCAAAATGGTCAGATAAGTACGAATTGGCGCGCCTAGGATTGAACGAGGTGAATCGTTCATCGGTAATCGCCGATGGGCCTACTGGAGTACCGCCGTGTGGCGCGAATTGGTCCTTCCGGTTTGCCGGGTCGGGTGTGCGCAAGCGGGCGACGCAGAGTAGTCACCGCTCCAACGAGGAGGCAGGTTCGACATGGTTGCTGAAGCCGGCAATGGGAATGGCCACGGTTTTCGTCAGCTTTCCGGCAGACATATTCTCGTCGTCGAGGATTGCTCCTCCACGCGCGGCCTGATCGCGCGCTTGCTTAGCCGCGAAGGGGCGCACGTCTCGGTCTGCGACAACGGCAAGGCCGCGGTCAACGTTGTGCTCGACGGCCGCGCTTCGGACTCCCCCGTGGATGTCGTGCTGATGGACATGGACATGCCCGTGCTCGACGGCCACGCGGCCACCCGCCTGCTCCGCGCGAAGGGATTCGACCGCCCGATCATCGCGCTGACGGCCGAGTCGACCGGCCCCGAGCGCGACACGTGCATCGTCGAAGGCTGCGATGATTATCTTACCAAGCCGGTCGAGACGGCGGATCTGATTCGCATGATTCAGGGCTGTCTGTCGCGCACGTCGGCGAAGAAGTAGAAGAAGCCGGTCAGGCGGATGGCTTCGCCAGCAAGACGCGCTCGATGAATCCCGTATCAATGTTGGCGTTGGCGAAGTCGGCGTTGGCGAAGATCTCGCGCAACAGCGGAATCGTCGTCTTGATCGGAGCGATGTGAAACTCGGCCAGGCAGCGCTGCATGCAGTGAATGGCTTCTTCGCGCGTCGCCCGATGCACGAGCAGCTTGCCCACGAGCGAGTCGTAGTTCGGTCCGATCGTGTAACCCGCGCTGGCGTGTGAATCAAGCCTCACCCCTAGGCCGCCCGGCGCGCGAAACTCGTCGATTCGACCCGGACTGGGGCGGAAGTTGTGGGCCGGGTCCTCGGCGTTGATGCGCACCTCAATCGCGCAGCCGTTTTGCGGGATGTCCTTCTGCCGCAGCGTCAGCTTCTCGCCGGCGGCGATGCGAATCATCCACTGGATCAGGTCGGTGCCCGTGACCAGCTCGGTTACGCAATGTTCCACCTGGATGCGGGTGTTGACCTCGAGGAAATAAAAGTTCCCGTTCTTGTCGACAATGAATTCGACCGTGCCGGCGGAATAATAATTCGCCGCTTCGACCAGCTTGACCGCCGCGGCGCACAGCGCCTGCCGCGTCTTCTCGCTGATGGCCGGCGATGGCGACTCTTCTACCAGCTTCTGATGCCGCCGCTGAAGTGTGCAATCGCGCTCCCACAGGTGAATTCGATTGCCGTGCTGATCCGCGAGGATCTGCACCTCCACATGCCGTGGCTGTTCGATCAATTTCTCGATGTAGACGCGGCCGTCCTTGAAGGCGGTTTCGGCTTCGTTGCGGGCGTTGCGAATCTGCGTGCGAAGCGTGACTTCGTTGTGCGCCACGCGCATGCCGCGCCCGCCGCCGCCCGCCGCCGCCTTGATCATCACCGGATAGCCGATCTCCGCGGCCAGCTTCACCGCATGCTCGTCATCCTCGACGACGCCTTCGCTGCCGGGTACGGTCTTGACGCGGGCCTTTCGGGCGAGTTTTTTCGCGGCGGCTTTGTCACCGAGCAAGCGGATCGCCTCGGCGCTGGGGCCGATGAACTCGATCTTGCTCGCGCGGCATTGCTCGGAGAAGCTCGCATTCTCGGCGAGGAAGCCGTAGCCGGGGTGGATGGCATCAACGTTGGCGACTTCCGCCGCCGCAATGATTCGATCCGATCGCAGGTAGCTCTGGGCCGAGGGCGCCGGGCCGATGCAGACGCGCTGATCGGCCAATTGAAGGTACGGCGCATCGCGGTCGGCCTCCGAGAATACAGCGACCGTCTGGATGCCCATTTCCTTGCAGGCGCGGATCACCCGCAGGGCGATTTCGCCTCGATTAGCCACAAGAATCTTGGAGAACTTGCGCTTTTGCACGGTTGGTCGGGACGCCCCTAACGCCACGTTGGCTCCTGTTCGTAATCAGTCGGAAGGACTGCGATTTGTTGGACCACGCCGCTAGGGGCGAACGCGCATCAGAATCTGCCCAAACTCAACGGGTGTGCCGCTGGCCACTTCGATCGCTTCGACCGTCCCGCTGGTTTCGGCCTTGATCTCGTTAAAGACCTTCATGGCCTCGATGATGCAGACCACCGTCTCCGGAGTCACACGATCCCCGACCTTCACAAACGCCGGCGAATCGGGGTCCGGCGCGGCGTAGAAGGTGCCCACCATCGGCGACTTGATC
>CAZQCF010000038.1:0-10433 GCA_964592235.1 uncultured Planctomycetaceae bacterium | reverse complement strand
GGCCTCCGTCAGGTGGCGGCCGGTGCCAACCCCATGGAGCTGAAGCGCGGCATCGAGCAGGCCGTCGAAGCCGCCGTCAAGGCCATCGGCGAGATGGCTCGCAACATCGAGACGTCGAGCCAGATCACGCATGTGGCGTCGATCTCCGCCAACAACGACACCACCATCGGCGACTTGATCGCCCCGAGGTTGGCATCCACGGCGGGGGCTGCCGGCGCTGCCGATGCCGCCGGGGCCGGCGCTGGCGCAACCGGGGCCGGATGGGCCGCTGGAATCGCCGCCTGAACCGCTGCCACCACGGGACTTCGCCCGCCTCGGCGGAGGACAATTCGTTTGTCGCCGTCTCGAATCATGATCTCCGACAGATCGTTCTCAACCATCAGATCCGTCAGGGTTTTGATTTCGTCAATGTCCATTCGCGCTGGGTTCCTTGCTTCTGGGGCGGTGGCCATCAATCCTCCGCCATGGGGGGGCGATTCTAGGCGACCCGGCGAGAGAGGGTCAAGAAATTGGGTACTCCGGGATCAGGAATGAGCATTCCGCAGCAAAGGAGCGATAATTTCGGCGATGAATCGCTGGCACGAGGTTGTAATGTGGTTTCCGATGTACCCGAATCGCGTCCAGGACGGATGCCACCGTACTTCGTGGAAGTTCCCGTCGCGATGGTGCCAGCCTACCAGCCCGGCGGACGGCGTATGGACCCGGTCGGAGGTTCCAAACAACATCGTTCCAAGGCCGAGGAAGAAGTAATCCCCCCGGCCGCCAAGGCTGTACAGGCCCCCGGAGCAGCGCTGCGCCGCCGGGCGGATGTCGTACCCCGGTGAGATCGAAGGCGCGAGCAGGATGGCGAGCGCGACGCCGTCAGCGGGGTCGAGTTTTTCAAGCGTTCGGACGGTGACAAAGCAGCCGCCCGACTGGGCGATGAAGCTGACGGGGGATTGCGGATACGCGGCGCGATGTTTCCGCACGAGTCGCACGAGCGCATCGGATTGTTGCTCGTGATGGGCGCGGCTCATCAGGTTGCGAAACGCACCGACGACCGGGACGCAGCGATTCCACGGAAAAATCGACACCGCGCCGCGGTAGCCGCCGCGAAGCAGGCCCAACCCCATGTCGCGGCTACGCTGACTGGGGCCTTCAATGCCGCCAAGGACAAAGGTGATGCCGCGCTTGCGGCGCTTTGGCGTGTCGGCGGTATGTGGGAGCGGAAACGAGCGGAAGAATCGCGCCGTGGCGCTGGTGATCCCCATGAGCGGATCAGCCAGACCACCCAGAAACGGCACGATGTCGTGGTACCACGGGTAGGCGCGCCGGCCGGTGATCTGCGACAGGGACACTATGCCCGCTCGATGTATTCCCCGGTCCGCGTGTCGATCTTGACCATCTCGCCGATCACGATGAACGGCGGCACGCGGACTTTCAGCCCGGTCTCCAGCACGGCGTCCTTGCTCTGGTTGGTGGCCGTCGCGCCCTTCACGACGGGCGGAGCTTCGGCCACCTGCAGCACGACCGTGTTGGGAAGTTCAACGCCGACGATCTGGCCGTCGATGCTCTTCGCGATGACCTTTTCGTTGCCTTTGAGGTAGTGCTCGGCGTCGGGCATGAGGTCCTTCGATACGTTGACCTGCTCGTAGTTCTGCATGTCCATCAGCACGAAGCTGTCGCCGTCGCGATAGAGGTATTCGTAGGCGCGGTCCTCGACATGGGGCGAGGGCAGGTCTTCGTCCATGTTGAATCGCTGGTCGATGATCTGGCCGGTCTGGAAGTTCTTGAGCTTGACCTGCATGTAGCTGCGCCAGTTGCCCTTGGAGACGCGCGACGCCTCGTGGACAAACCAGAGCTTGTTCTCGTATTCGACACACTGGCCTTTGCGAAGATCGATGGCTTTGGGCATTGTCGCTTTCCTGTGCTGACCGGCGGCCCCCCTGGCCGTCGGCGGTGCGTCCGAGAAGTTAACCTGCTGCGAAATCAGACGTTAAAGTGTCGGCGAAGCCCGGCGATTCGTCAAGGGCAGGCGGTTCCAAACGGGGGGCCGAATTGTAGTCGCCGTGACGTAACTCTCTGTTATAGTTCAAAATAGATACGGATCGGACGGGAATACCAAACTGCGCGATTCTTGTCGGGCCGAAAGCCCCGTCGGCGGTCGGTCCCCAGTCTGAATCGTGAGCCGCTGCCAATTGTCAGGCCGGTGAGTACGGAGCAGGGCGATGTTCCTTGTGGACGCATTCAAGTTTGTGGGGGCGAAAGTTGCCACGGCGATCATATTCGCCGGGGTCGCTGCGGGCGGGTATTGGGCCTACAAGAACCCCGAAGCACTAAGGGCCGCCGGTGGCGTCGTGAAGCTCACCATCATCTGGCTGGCGGTCGTGGCGGCGCTGCCTTGGTCGAGTTACCTGTTCATGCGGCCGTTGCTGGCTGCGCAGGCGCGGATGAACAGCGCGCAGGGCGCGGCGGCGACGAGCATCGGGGTGATCGGCGGTTACAGTTTGGTTGACATTTTTCTGGCGCTGTGGCTCGCGGAGGGAGGTATCAGCGGCGGGTTGTCGTGGTTCGTGGTGATGGTTGGTTTTGCCGCAGCGGGGGCTTATAATTTCATCATCTGCGAGTCCCTGGCGCGACACGTAAACGGTTGACGGCAAACGACCTGCGCGCGGCCGCGATGAAATCGAGCGGACGCGTCCGCACCCGTCAAGCGTTTGCAACGTTTACAGAGCAGACAAGGGGCGAGTCATGACCGGGCCAAAGGCGGGAGAACGAATCAGCGAGTACGTCCTCGATTCTCAAGTCGGGGTCGGCAGCTTTGGCCAGGTCTGGAAGGCCCACCACCACATCTGGAAGAATGACACCGTCGCGATCAAGGTGCCGACCGATTCGCAGTATGTGCGCAACCTTCAGAAAGAGGGCATCGCGATTCACGGGTTGCGACATCCGAACATCGTTCGCGCGATCGGCCTGGACCCGTTCGCGGATGTTCCGTACCTGGTGATGGAATACGTCGATGGGTTGTCGCTCGCCGGGCTGATTGAGAAGCACCCGCGCGGGTTGCCGCCGTCGAGCGTGCAGCAGATCACCGTGGGGATTCTGCGGGCGCTGGAGCACGCACACGCCAGCGGCGTGATTCATCGAGACATCAAGCCGGCCAACGTGCTGGTCGCCGGGGCCGGCCGGAAGCATGTTGAGACGATTGTCTCGAATGACGTGAAGGTGACGGATTTCGGGCTGGGCCAGGCGGGCGAGGTCACCACCACGAGCATTCTGCAATCGGGAAGCCTTGTCTCCGAGGAGGGTCGCAGCATTTCGGGCACGCTGGCGTACATGGCGCCCGAGCAGCGCGACGGCGGGCAGACGGACCATCGCAGCGATTTGTACTCGGTGGGCATCGTGCTGTTTGAAATGTGCTGCGGCGAGCGGCCCAGCGGCGGGGACATGCCGTCGCATATCCGGGCGGGCCTGCCGTCGTGGGTGGACGGCGTTTACGGCAAATTATACACACGTCGCGATCGGCGGCTGGCTTCGGCGACCGAGGCGCTGGCGATGATCGACGCGGGCAGCGCGCCGCCGATCATTCGCTCGTCCGAACATCTGCATTCGCGACCGGTCGGCGCCGCGGTCGGCGGGGCCTGTCCTGCCTGCGACGGGCGCGTCGAGCGGGATGACAACTTCTGCATTCACTGCGGCGCGCAGCTGGTGACGAATCCGCGGCGCTGCGAGCATTGCGGGGGCTACCCCGGCGCCGATGATCGCTTCTGTGTGTTCTGCGGCGGCGGCCTGCCGGAAAGGGTGGGCTGACGCGATGGTGTTCTGGTCTTCGGGAGGTTCGGCCGGGCTGGTCGCTCTGGCCCTGGTCGTGGGTGCCATTTTTCTGACGTTTTTCTTTTTGAACGCGATGTTCGATCTGTCCACCATGACCGGCCGAAAAGCGCGAGGTGGCCGGGGCCTGTACGATCGGCCGCCGGTGATTCGCTGGGAATGCGGCGGCGGTCGATGCCGCGCCGCCAATCCGCCGCAGGCTCGATTCTGCCGCATGTGCGGCCGCCCGCGCACGTGACTGATCGGAGAAATCATGGAGCCGATGGCGCGAGCGATCGAGCAGGATGGCGGAAACTGTTGAGCAGGCCGATCGTGAATGGAGCGCTCGGTCCCGCGGTCGAAATGACCTGGAGGAACGCCGGTTGAAGTCGGCTGTGGAAAATGCGTTGGAAGTCGAGTCGGCTTTTCTGGCCGGCGCAGCGGCGAACCTGAAAGCGGCCGAGGGGCGCGTGATTTCGGGGAAGTGGTTCCGCCGCGCCTATCACGATCGCGCCGAAGCGTTGCGCGCGGCCATGATCGACCGGCGGATGTTTGACCGCGAACGGCTGTCGCGCCTGCCGCATGGGCGGGGCTTTACGGTTCGCGGCTACGAACGGCGATTTTTCTTCGGGAAGAAGCTGCGCAGCGTGGCGGTGGCGAGCGTGCTGTGCCCGCCCGGTCCGTTGCTGGACGGGAGCGAGAATCCGCCGCCGGTGACGCTGGCGGAGTTGTCGGCGCACGTGCGCGAATTGGTGACCGACGGCAAGGCCCCGCACCTGATCGGCGTGTGCAGCCCGAGCGGGTTTGAGGAAAGCGTGTATCACGCGAATCTCGATCTGCACAACGTCCGCGTGGTGCTGGTCGCGCCGCGGCCCGGCGGGGGCTGGCGGGTCGCGTCGACCGGGCGGCATCTTGACGAGCGACTGCTTCGAATCTTTGACCCCGAGGACGTGGGCGAGAAGGTCGCGCGCGTCCGCCGGGAGATTGAAAGCCGTCGGACCGATTTGCTGACCGGCGGGCTGTCGGCCGATGGCATGGCGCGCCGGCTGGAACTGCCGCTGCCGCTCGTGCGTCAGGCGTTCGAGGCGGCCGCGCGGCAGGACGACGAGCTGCGCGTCAGCCGGCAGGATGGAGACGTTTATCTGTATCGCGGAGCGCCGGCCGATCCCGGCAAGGAGAACGATTCAATGTCGCTGGCCGAATGGATCAAGAGCCTGTTCTCGCGCGAGGGCGACGAGGCGAAGAAGATCAACGTCCTCGCCGAGCGGCGCGCGGCGTTGTCGGGCCGGCTCGACCGCATGTACGACGACATCGCGCGACTGGAGAAGCGCGAGGCCGACATGGTGGAAGAGGGCAGGAAGCAGTCGTCGCAGGTGGCCAAGCGGCGGCTGGCGTCGCAGATCGCGCACCTGCGGAAGGATATTTCGCGTTGCAACACGAGCGCGTCGATCCTCTCCAAGCAGATCAACATCATCAGCACGCACATTCACAACCTCGAGCTGGCGCGGACCGGCACCGCTGCGGAGATGCCGACGAGCGACGAGCTGACCGAGGCGGCGGTGAACGCCGAGGAGATGCTGGAGCAATTATCGGCGAACGATGAATTGGTGACCGGCCTGGAAGTGGGCCTGGCCGAGACGTCGATCTCCGAGGATGAAGCGGCGATCCTGAAGGAACTGGAAGGCGACGCGACCGCGGCGAAGAACGCGAACGCAACGAGCAAGGCTCCCGACGCCGCGCCGCCGTCTCGCGCGAGCGGTCAGAAGGATCGCGGCCCGGCACAAGCGGAAGGGTGATGCGTCGCGCAGAGGGATGATGGTCCCCAGCGCGGGACATCCGAGCCGCGACCGTCAGGGAGCGCCGAGGAACGCCGAGACAGAGTAGGCCGCTTCGCACCTGCGCAGTCGCGGCGATGAGGTGAGTTCTGGTTTGCGTCGTCTTCACCGGCGAGACGCCGGTGCCACCGTGCACGAAGGGTGATTGAATGGGATTGTTTGACTGGCTGACGAAACGCGGCAAGGCGCTGTCACAGATGACGCGGCAGGAGCTTCGTCGGCAGGAGCTGCTTCTGGACCGCGAGCGGCAGCAGTTGCACAAGAAGATTCAGGACGCGGCCGGCAAGAAGCAGGAAATCTTTCAGCGCGGGCGCGAGGAGAAGTCGCCCGAGGTGCGGCGAATGCTGGCGCAGGAGTTCGACCTGAAGACCACCGAGCAGTTGATGATGGGTCGGCAGCTCAACATCCGCTCGAAGGAGTATCTCACCGTGTCGCGCATGCGCATGCTGCGCGAGAACGCCGACCGGGCGAAGGCTCGCGGCTCGCGGCTGGGGCTGATCTCGGAGAAGGACCTGATCGCGCTGGAGAAGATGATCGCCAACGATTCGATCACGTCGGAGATGTACCAGGAGCGGCTGGACGACATGCTGCAGGTGTCGGCGACGGACGGCGAGAGCATCCTGACGCCGGGGTCGAAACAGGTGCTGGACGTGTGGGAACAAATGGACACGGGTCTGATTGCCGACGAGGGGCAGGCGTTTGACGAGGCCGAGCGGCGCGTGCGCGAGCGGCATCAGCAGGCCGAAGGCGCGTCGTAATGAGAATTCGATGGATTGCAATCCGCCGGCTTCGTGTCGCGCGGTGTTACGTGCAAAGAAGTTGAGTGTGATGAATCGGGATTGACGGATGGCGTTTGATGTCATGGTCGATTGCAGCAAGGACCGGGCGCGGTGGGCGCTGATGCAGTTCGCCCTGCGCCGCGGCATGCGCATCGTCGAGCCGTGGTACCTCGACGGCGTGCGCATCGAGGGGCCGCCCGCGCCGTCGCGCGGCGGGTGGGAGAGCCATCGCCCAAGCTGGGGCGACCGGGTGAACACGTTTCTGCTTAACTGGCCGAGCGACCGGCCGGCCGTGGACATCGAATTCTCGCGCAAGAAAGGTCGCACGGTCGTGAGCCTGTCGCCGGGTTCGCGGGAGGATTGCCTGATGCTGGCGCATCGCATCGAGGCGTATCTGCGTGATGAGGCGGCGCAGGCGGAGGTGTCGCCCGCGGTATGCCCGACCTGCCAGGCGCCGGTCGAAGTGGTGACGGCGAGTTACTGCGCCCGGTGCGGCAAGCGATTGAGCATGAGTGCGGCGGATTATCCGCCGAAGCGGCGCAAGCAATCAGTTGCTGCGTCGTCGCCGGAAGAAGAGCGGTCGCCGGCGGACGAGCGAAATGTGGAGGCGACTGCTTCTGCGCCGGCGAGCGGTTCACCGGTGGCGTCGCGCCCGATTGCCGTGGAAGCAGTCGAAGAGAGTGAGTCGCAGTTCGAGCGCGGTGTGACGATTGAAAGGGATGAAGCGGCTGAACCGGCGGTCGCCGTCGGGACGCCGACGGGTTTGAACGGAGCGTCGGAATCGGCGCGCGAAGCGGCGCTTGATGCCGAGCAGCCAGCGGGAGAGATCGAGCAGAAGCCCGTGGCGATGCGTCGCCGGGAACGAGACGCGGAGGCAGAAGCCGTCGTGGAAGATTAGACGAACATGGCCGCCAAAGTCCGCGGCCATGCCACCCAGTGTGTCGATTGCGCGAGCAATCGGAGCAGACGATACACCGTACGCACGAGGACGTAATATGAGCCTGTTCAAAAGTTCCGAAGAGCGCCGCATCGAGCGAGACATCAAGATTCGCCAGGGCATTCGGCGGATCGAGAAGTCCATCACCGAGCAGAACAAGTTCACCGACGAATTCGTGAAGAACGCCCGCCGTGCCAAGCAGATCGGCGACAACTCGCAATACATCTTCATTCGCAACTCGCTGAAGAAGACGGCCACGGTGAAGAAGATGCTCGAGCGGCAATTGCTGGCCGTGAAGAACGCGCTGATCATCAAGCGTCAGGCCGAGGCGAGCAGCGATTTTGCCGAGGCGATGGGCACGATGGCTCGCGAGATCGCACGCATGTTCGGCGAGACCGACCTCGTGCGCACGCAGACGGAATGGGAAAAGGCGATGGCCCAGAGCCAGACGATGGAAGAGCGCATGACGATGTTCCTCGAGACGGTCGAAGACATCGCCGCGAAAGACACCGAGCATGTGCCGGCCGAAGTAGTGACCGACGCCGAGATCGACGCGATGATCGACGCCGAGAGCGAGGCGGAGCACGCGAAGGACGTGGACGAGTTGGATGCGCTTCGGGCGGAGCTTAACGAGGTGAAGAATGCCGGGGCGAAGGAGACGAAGTAGGGCCGTGCGGTGTGTCAATAAGACCTGTACTGCTAAATTGAATGGGTGTAACTCGGATATAATGTACGCAGGACATTGTGCATGGATGTGCTCGTTCGAATAAAGCGGTTGGTGCTCAAGGGGCAGGTTCGCTTTACCCGCAAGGCCAAGGAGGAAACGAAGGCCGACGACCTGGACGCGATTGAAGTCTTTGAGTCGATTGTAGGTGCACAGAAGATCAGCAAAACGCTTCGGTCTCAAAGCCCTGAACGGGGTCATCCATCGGAGAAGCTCTATGTCATCAAAGGTTACAGCTACAACGGCACGCCGATCTACACGAAAGGCAAGATCAGCCGGGAAGGCGACGTCGATTACTTCTAGGTCCTCGTCTCCGCGAAAATCGCCACGTAAGGGTACTAGACTTGACAGGTTGACACGTTGTGTGATGTGCGGCTCGCGAAAGATCAAACGACACAGCGTCATGGAATCTCCTCAACGTGGTGGCGCGCCGGTCACCGTTGTAGTGGAAGATTGCCTGAATTGCGGCGAACGCTATTACGATCTCGCGGCCATGGAAAAGTTGGAGCAGTCGCGCCGAAGTCTGAAGAGGCGTCGGCCTGGATAAGCGAGCGATCATGCAAAGAGGCAAGGGTCACACACGTGTATCATTTCACATTGTATTCTCGGAGCTAGTGACCAATGCCAAGTGAATCAAGTCTAACCGGAGAGGTGTTTTTTCCACCAGTTGAATTGCGTCGTGGAAAAAGCGAGATAAATAAAGTGCTTTATTCAGCTAATATGTCGAGCCATTTCGGTAGGGGTACGCGATTCCAACTGTACTTTGACCATACAATGGCCTGCAAGATTAGTATGCCGAATGCCATCAAAGTCATGTTGTACCGTTCGGGGCAAGCTGGCGAATCGCCAGGGCGGGTTGTATTCGAACTTTACTACTATAAGTCATTTATTGCCAATAGTCATAGATATAGATATTGCCAAGAATCCGTTGTCAGCGATGTATATTTTCCGATCAACATGATCGGTCGGGATGCGCCACAGGAACTATTTTATGGAGATTACTTACGACGTTCGGGAGTTCGAGACAAGCTGATGGTTGAGGGGAGTTACTGAGCCAAGGTGGGAGGACATTCGGAATCGTGCTGAATTTGGCAGCCAATCGTGATGACCGACTTGAACTATGCTATAGGCACAGGTGACGTCATGGTCCAATTCAATCCACTAAGCGATTTGTCGCAGGATGCCCTGTCGGTTGCTGTGCGCCGGCTGGTCGACGCGCTGTCCCCTCGCGCGATCTACCTGTTCGGTTCGCATGCGCGCGGCGTGCCGGGAAAAGACAGCGATGTTGACTTGATGGTTCTGGTTGCCAGCGATTGCGTGGGTGTTGACGAATACCAGAGGGCCTATGCCGCTGTGCGCCAGTGCGGGTTGCCGGTTGAGCTTCATTTCAGCAGCGAGGCGAGATTCAATCGGTATGCTGACGTATTCGGCAGTTTTCAGTATGAGGTTCGGCAGAAAGGAATCAGGCTCTATGCCGCCGAGAATTGAGCTTGTGCGCGAATGGATGGTGGCGGCTCGCCAGGATCTTCAAGCCGCGGATGTGTTGCTCGCTTCTTCGCCGTCGCTGCCGGAGTCCGCATGTTTTCACCTTCAGCAAGCCGTCGAGAAGGCGCTCAAAGGGGTTCTACTCTTGAACGATCAACGACCTCCGCGAACGCATGACTTGATCGATTTGATGGGTCTCTGCGAACGGTGGCTTCCCGGCCTGAACCATGTCGCAGGACCCTGGGAATGGCTCACAACGTGCGCGGTTGATCTTCGCTATCCCGATTCCGCTTCGCGCGTTGCTTCCGAAATGGTCGCCGATGCGCTCGCCGCAACGCATCGGATGTTTGAATTCATTATCGGTGGCTTACCGGCGGAGGTCCAACCCTGAGGTTCACGCACGACGCATTTCTTCCAGTGAATATGACCATCTCCTACGACACCTTCGAACGCCTCAAGACCCGCGGGCTGGCGGCCTACAAGGCCGGCAACTATGCCGAGGCCAAGCCGTTTCTCATGCAGGCGGCTGATGCGATGATCAAGATCGCGGCGGACACCGGCGACCCGGCGCGGCGCGAGCGGCGAAAGGTGATGGCCGCCGAGTTGATCGAGTTCGCCCGGCAGTGCGATGAACGTGCTGACCAGAAGCGCGCTGTGCGTCGCGCGGCGGCGAGCGATGGCGACGACAAAGGCACCGATGCCTCCGACTGGGTCGTGCGCGAGAAGCCGTCGGTGCGCTTCGATGACATCGCCGGGCTGGAGGACGTGAAGCACGAAATCCGCATGAAGATGATTTACCCGTTCAGCCACCCGGAGCTGGCGGCGAAGTATGGCATCGCCACTGGCGGCGGCCTGCTGCTCTACGGCCCGCCCGGCACCGGTAA
>CAZQCF010000037.1:0-39162 GCA_964592235.1 uncultured Planctomycetaceae bacterium | reverse complement strand
GACGCACCCTACGACCGTGTGCGATCGAACCGAGCCGCGACCGTGAGGGAGCGCCGGGGAACGCTTCATATCTTAGACAAACTTATAACTCGGATGATCACGCTGATTTGGGGCGTCGCGCGGCGATCCCTGGCCCTGGACAATGCTACGCATCATCAAGTGCGGGCGGTCGCCGCTCACGACTCACGGCTCACGGCTCTGCGGCAGGCCTTCACGACGGATGTCTTTTCGCAGCTTGAACAACTCCATGAACGCCCGCAGGATCACCTTCCAATTCGCCCCGGTCTGCTGACCGGCTGTGCGCGGAAAGTGATCGACCGGGGTTTCGGCGATGCGCAGGCCGCGGAACTTGGCCCGCGCCAGAAGCTCGGTGCTGATGAGCGCACCGCGGCTCTTCAACTCGATCCGGTCGATCAGCGATTTGGGCAGCAGCTTGAATGCACAGTCGATGTCGCGCACCTTCATTCCGAAAAGCGACCGCACCAGCACGCCCCACCAGAACGCGTTGCTCTTGCGAATGAACGGATCGGCCCGCTTCGCGCGATAACCCACTGCGAAATCGCATCGCTCCAGCAGGCCGATCAAGCGGTCCATCTGCATCATGTCGAACTGACCGTCGCCGTCGGTGAAGAAGATCCACTCCTTCGTCGCTTCGCGCAGACCGCGCGCCACGGCCCCGCCGTAACCGAGGTTGGGGCTGTTGTGCACTGCGCGCACGCGCGGGTTCTGGGCCGCAAGCCCATCAGCGATGTCGGCCGTGCGGTCGCGGCTGCCGTCGTTCACGATGATGACTTCGTAATCGTCGGCGTAGGCCTGCGCGGCGGCGAGGGCATTGGCCGTCGTGCGCGCGACGTTGGCTTCCTCGTTGTAACACGGGAAGAAGATCGTGAGCGAGGGGAGCTTGGTCATTCCGTGGATGGTTCCATTTCGCTTCGAGCGTCAGCGGCTGCCGCCGCGCGCGCGGGCGATCAGATCGGTCGTGCTGCGGCCCTCCAGCAGCGGGACGAACACCACGCGGCCTCCGTGTTTTTCGACAACATCCTGTCCGGCGACCGGCTTGCCCTTCCAGTCGGCCCCTTTGACCAGCACGTTAGGCACGATGGATTCAATCAATTGCTGCGGCGTCGGCTCGTCGAAGATCACGATGTAATCGACGTCGGCCAGCGCCGCCAGCACCGTCGCACGATCGGCCTGGTTCACAATCGGGCGGTCCGGGGCCTTCTCGAGCGAGCGGACCGATGCGTCGGAATTGAGCCCGATCACGAGGACATCGGCGTGTTGCTTCGCCACGGCAAAGGTGGCGACGTGGCCGGGGTGCAGCAAATCGAAACAGCCGTTGGTGAAAGCGATGGTCTCGCCGCGCGATCGGCGGCGCGCCAGTTCGGGTTTGAGCTGCTCGACCGTGCGGACCTTGCCCAGTTGGCGATGATGTTCGAGCAGTATCTCGCCGAGGATTTCATCGCGCGTGATCGGGACGCAGCCGAATTTCTCCACTTCCAATCCGCCGGCGACGTTGGCGATGGCCACGGCCTCAAGCTGCGACGCCCCCGCCGCCATGGCGACGGCCAGCGCGGCCAGGACCTCATCGCCCGCGCCGGTCACGTCGTACACGTCGCGCGCCCGGGTGGGCACATGCTGGAAGGCGCCGTCGGGGCCGATCAGTGCCGCCCCTTCGGCATCGAGCGTGACGCAGACCGCTTCGGTGCAGCAGGCCTTGCGGATCGCCGCGGCGTGATCGCGCACGGCGTCGATGGAGCGCAGGCGCAATCCCGAGGCCTTCTCGGTTTCAGTGCGGTTGGGCGTCATGAGCGTCGCGCCCGTGTAACGCGAGTAGTCGGTGATGCTGGCCGGGTCGACGAGAACCGGGATGCCGCGCTGCTTCGCCAGCGCGATCGCACGCCGCGCGAGATCAGCCGTGACGACGCCCTTGTTGTAATCCTCGATGCAAAGAACGTGACACTCGCCGAGATGGCGTTCTATGGCGGCGAAGAGTTCGGCCGCGACGGGCGTGCTCAACGGCGCCGAGGATTCGTCGTCGATGCGGATCAACTGCTGCCGGTGGCGATGCTGCGCGAGGCCCACGAGGCGCGTCTTGCGTGTCGTCGGCCGCGAAGCGTCGGAGACCAGACCGTCCACCGTGGCCCCGACGCCCGCAAGCAATTCGCGCAAACGCCGGCCGTCGGGATCGTCCCCGGTCACGCCGACGCAGATTGCCTGGGCGCTCAATGCCCGGATGTCCGCGACGACCGATCCTGCCCCTCCCAGTGCGTCCTCCTGTCGCACGACACGCAGCACCGGAACGGGGGCTTCGGGGCTGATCCGCTCGGCATCGCCGTACAGGTAGCGGTCAATCATGTAATCGCCCAGCACCATGACCCGGGCGTCGGCGGATTTTCCGAGGATTTCACAGAGCCGCTCCCATTGGACCGGCCCGTTCTGGCCGGCGGTCCTGGGGTGCTGGAATTCGGTGGCGTCGCTCTTGGGGTTGCTCGGCATGGTGAAACAACACCGCGGGGAATGGCTAGGGGGATGAAAGGGCGAATTGCGGCAAATCGTAGCGGCTCAAGCAGTTGGGTTCAAGAAGGGGTAGCATCGTGCGACCTCTGCGTGAGTGCGGAGGCGGTTGGTAGTGTTAAGGTTCGTTGCAGGAACAAGTTGCATTCGTTCAGGCGGGTTGCGAATGGCACTGGAAAGGCTGGAAAATCGCGTTTACGATGCTGAAAATGGGAATTCGTCCGATAAACGCTCAAGGGCTGTGAATCGTCCGGCCGAGAAGAGATTATTGGAAGCGCAGAAATCACCGGTTCCGGTGCGCAGGATGTGCACCTCGGGCCGATTTCGGGTTCTTCAGGTCCAAGGATGGATTTATGAGGATCATCGCCGTCGCCAACCAGAAGGGTGGCTGTGGAAAGACGACAATCATCATCAATCTCGGCGCGTGCCTGGCGCGCGAGGGATATCGCACGCTGGCGGTGGACCTGGACCCGCAGGGGCATTGCGCGCTGGGGCTGGCGGTGCCCGAGGAGCAGATCGAGACAAGCGTAACTGATGCGCTGCTGCTGGAAGACGACCAGCCGCCGATGGAATTGAGTCGCATCACGTGGCAAATATCCAGCAACTTCGATCTCGTGCCGTCAAAGACGGACCTGTCGACGCTCGAGCAGCGGCTGGCGGGCGTGCCGAACCGGGAGCATCGGCTGCGTCGTCTGCTGGAGCCGGCGTCCGACAAATATGATTTTGTATTGATCGACAGCCCGCCGACGGTCGGCTTCCTGACGCAAAGCGCGCTGCACGCCGCCGACGAGATCATCGTTCCGGTCGATACGGGTTATTTCTCTCTGCATGGGCTTTCCAAGCAGCTCGACACGATCCGGTCGATCCGCGCCGAGAGCGGGCGGAAGGTGGCGGTGCGCATCCTGGCGAACCTGTACGACGTGCGCACGAAGCTTGGGCGGGAGATTCTCGCCGAGCTTCGCAAGCGGCACGGCGACGCGATGTACACGAGCTTCATCAACTTCAACACGAAGCTGAAGGAGAGCACCAGCCTGGGCCAGCCGATCACGGAATACGACCCGGCCAGCGCGGGCTGCAAGGATTTCCAGCGCCTGGCAAAGGAAATCGGGTCGATGGGGGCCGGGCCGGCATTCTCGCTGACGCAACCGGCGATCGCAGCCGCGGCGGTAGAGCGCATCGACGCGGCGCGTGCTGGTACAGCGCGGGAACTGGTCACTGTTGGTGCGGGCGACGATGAAGCAATTCGCCCGGTCTCAGCGAAGGTTCCGGGAGTGGCCGCGGCGGTCAGCGGAAAGAGCGGCAAGCCCGACGATGCGCTGCTGAAGCGTGCCGAAGCGCTGGCAGCGGATGCCAACCGGCTGCTGGCGACGTCGCAGACGTTGCTGGGCCCGTCACGCTCGAACGGCGGCAGCCGCGCTGCTGCGCCGACGCCCGCGGAAACGCAGCGAAAAATCGACTTCATTTACGGGCCGCGCGCTGTGGAAGACGGCGTCATTTTCACGGTTCGCGCTGATAGAGCGCTTTCTGTGCGGCTGGCCGGCGATTTCAACGACTGGAACCCGGGGCGGACACCGCTCGTGCCGATGGCCGACGGCATGTTTCAGGTGAAACTCCCGCTCGCTCCGGGTCGCTATCGCTATCGGTATGTGATCGACGGCCGCTGGGTGAGCGACCCCGGCAACGCGCACATGGAGCGGAACCCGTATGGCGAGATGGACAGCGTGGTGATGGTGTGAGGGAATGGCGAATCGCGGATAGCGAATTGCGAAACGCGAATCTGGATTTTTGAATCACCGAGCCGCGACCGTCAGGGAGCGCCGGGCGACGCTTGTTATTCGAGCCGATTCTCAACTGTAATCAGCATTACTGTAATCGAATACTGGGCGGCCCCAGTGTCTCCATTCCCCCGTCACCCATTCATCGCACCAAGCTTCTGCTTGATCTCTTCCGTGACGTGCATCACGGCGTATCGGCTGTCGCCCTGTTCGCGGCCGAGGCGATAAACCGGCAGGCCGGCACGGCGGCACTCATCGACGAACCGGCTGACGCCGTACTCGCTGCGCATGGATTCGAAGTCGTGCCAGAGGATGACACCGCCGGGTCGGATCATGCGAAAGGCGTTGAGGCTGTCCTGCCGGACAAATTTGTATGTGTGCGATCCGTCAACGGTGACGAGGTCCATCGAGTCGAAGTACGGGGTGAAATCGAACGATCCACTGTCGCCAAGCAGTTGCGTGATGCGAGATTCCCAGTTGGTTCCCCGAAAGGCGATGCCTAGTTCTTTCCGGGCGAGTTCGATGAGATGCAAGTCGCTCACGCCGGCCGGGAGCGTCGCTTCGGGCGGCAGGTCGAGCGTGAAGATCCGGGTTTCGGGCGGCGTGTTCATGGCGAGCAGGGCCGTCGTGCGGCCCTGGCTCGTGCCGATCTCGAAGATGCGCTGCGGCCGCAGCATAGCCGCGATCTGCATCATGAGGAAGTTGTTCTCCATGGCGGCGAAGAGGCCGTTCTCGCCGAGGCGCAGGCTGACGGGTTGCAACGTGCCGAGCAGTTCCCACGGCGTGATGGATGGGACGCGAAGCCTGGCGTGGCCGCGATAGAGTCGAACCGTGTCGGCGATGAAGATGGGGAGGCGTCGCGGGTTTCGCAGCGCAAGCAGGAAGGCGAGCGGCGACAGGGCGGGCAGGCCCTGGATGAAGTCGCGGATGAGATAGCGAAGCGCGGGCACGGTCTTGAGGCCTCTTCCAACAGGGGCGATTCCTGTGCACCGCCGGGCGGGAGACGTCAACCGCCTCTCGATCGCCGGATACTGGCACAGTTTGATGAAAAACAGACGGCCGAGACGGCCGTACCACCCAAACTGTACTAGTACCGATCGCCGGGTTGGGTCCGGCGGCCGGGAACGGAGAGCTTAATCGGTTCACCCGAGGCAGGGAATTCAGCATAATCAGGGTTGAAGTCAGGCTAACCGGTTGACGCTATTCATTAATTCTCCTAGACTTAACCCAGAAACAAGCGCTTGTTAGTTCAGACATAATCATTGTATGCTGTGGCAAGCATCTGGACCAAACCGCCAATGGGCTTCGATGGGAGCGATGTGCAAAGATGTCCGTAGCGATTGATCGCAAAGCGGAGATTCATCGAGCGGCCTGTCGGTTGTTTCGCGAGAAGGGTTTCGCGGGGACGAGCGTGCGCGAGATCGCCGAGCAGGTGGGCATGTTAGGCGGTAGTCTCTATTCGCACATCGCCGGCAAGGACGATCTGCTGTGGGAGATTCTCGTGGCGTCGGCGGATCGATTTTTCGCGGCGCTGCGGCCGATCCTCGACGCGGATCGCGGGGCGATGCAGAAGCTGCGCGCGGCGATCGTCGCGCACGTCGGCGTCATCACCGGCGATCTCGACGCGGCGGCGGTCTATACGTTTGAGTGGCGGCACCTGCCGGAGGAACGGCGCGCGGCGTTCACGGCACGGCGCGATGAATACGAGCGACTGTTTCGCGGCCTGGTCGAACAGGCGATGCGCGAGCGGTTTATCGGTTCGAGCAGCGCCGCCAGCGCGACGCTGTTCATCCTGTCGGCGCTGAACTGGGTGTCGGTGTGGTACCGGCCGGACGGGCCGATGAGCGGCGAGGACGTCGGGGCGATGCTGGCGGACTATTTGTTCGAAGGGTTGAAGCGGCGTACGGCGTGAGGAACACAATGGTCCGCACAGCGGACCCTACGCAGGAAACGGTCCGCACAGCGGGCCCAGCGCAGGAGCGTGAGATGGTGAGGATGGCGGAACATGCGGCGGGCTGGGGCGACAAGCCGGGCGACCCGGGGTACGAGGATCGGCTGGCGAAGTTTGAGGCGCGCGTCGCGCGCGGCGACAAGGTTGAACCGGGCGACTGGATGCCGAGCGACTATCGCCAGCAGCTCATTCGGCTGATTCACGTTCACGCGAACAGTGAAATCTGCGGCGCGCTGCCCGAGGGCACGTGGATTCCGCATGCGCCGACGTTCAAGCGCAAGCTCGCCCTGTGCGCCAAGGTGCAGGACGAGGTCGGTCACGGGCAGTTGCTTTACCGCGCCGCCGAGACGCTGGGCAAGCCGCGCGAGGAGATGATCAACGAACTCATCAGCGGCAAGGCGAAATACTCAAACGTCTTTCACTATCCCGCCGAGACCTGGGCTGATGTGTGCGTGATCGCCTGGCTGATCGACGCCGCCGCGATCGTGAATCAGAAGATGATGGCCGATGGTTCTTACGGGCCGTACGGCCGGGCGCTGCGGCGGATTTGCTACGAAGAGGCGTTTCACCTGACGCACGGTTACGACATGTGCATCTCGATGGCGACCGGGACGAAGCTGCAGCGCGAGATGCTTCAGGACGCGGTCAACCGCTGGTGGAAACCGATCATGATGTTCCACGGGCCGAGCGACAAGGAGAGCACGCACACGGCCCTGCTGATGAAGTGGAAGATCAAGCTCAAGACAAATGACGAGCAGCGGCAGGAGTTTCTGCGGAAGTACCTGCCGAAGATGTTTAACCTCGGGCTGACCGTGCCGGCCGAGTGGGAACTGCGATTCGACGAGAAGAGCCGCACGTGGCTTTACAACGAGCCGGATTGGGAAGAGTTCAAAACCGTGGTGCGCGGCAGCGGGCCAGTCAGCGCGCAGCGCCTTGAGACACGGCGCTTGTCGCACGAGCATGGTCGGTGGGTGCGCGAGGCGCTGACGGCGGCTGCGGCGGGGAAGCGTGCGCCGCTACCTCCTACGGCGGTGGGAAAGGTGGGAGGCATGAGGCTTGAGGAATGAGGTTTGAGCGGTTAAGCGCTTCGAGCGATTGTTAAGCGAATCGAGAAGGAGTCACGGCGATTTCCGCAGCGAGCGGATGAGACCGGAAAGGGTTCGTGAGAGTTCGTCGTGGATTCCTTCCAGCTTGGAACGTGCCTGATCTTGCAGAAATCCGAGCCGGTGCGAAAGGTCGATGTAGTAGCCCAGCTCCCGCAGCGAGCCGAATGCAATGTCAAGAAACCTGACGTACTCATTCTCGGTGTATCGTCCACTCCCCTCGACGATGTTCGCTGGAACAGAAACAGCACAGCGTCGCATTTGTGACGTCAGGCCGAACATCTCATTGCGAGGGAAGTTGCGAGTGAATTCGTACACAAGTAGAACGAGCTGGTCCGCCAATTCAAACGCCCGTAGCTTTCGGTGATCGCGCATGATGCAAAAGTATGACAATCCGCCGTTCGACCCTCAAGCCTCAGGCCTCAAGCCCCAGGCCTCCGACACGCAATGGAAGGTTTTTGAGGTCTTTCACCAATCAGCGCGCGGGGAGCCGCATGTGCACGTCGGCTCGGTGCACGCGCCGGATGGCGATACGGCGCTGATGCTGGCGAAGGAGCAGTTCGGCCGGCGGCAGGCGTGTGTCAATATCTGGGTGGTGCCGGCCGAGGCGATTGTGGCGACGGCGTATGAAGACGCGGATATTTTTGAGCACGCGACGGACAAGAGTTACCGCGAGGCGTTCGGCTACGAGACGACGAAGCGGGCGAAGTTGGCGGGCGACGCGGAGGAGATTTAGTTGACAGCCCCCACCAAGAAAAGTCATGGCATTCGCGCGATCGCAATCATCATCGTAGGACTTGGTCTGGGTACTTTCTTCGTGGGATCCGTGAAGGAAGAGTGGCGTGCGCCGACGAGGTCGCAATGGGAGAAGGTTAAGGCCGGAGACGACGAGTTGGCAGTGCGAAACATATTAGGTGAACCGGTACATTCGTATGAGCGTGTCACCGCGCCCGCGGATTACTACTTTTCAGGTTACGGCAGAAAGATCCGTCCAATTAGCGGTAAGGTTTTGATATATCTCAAGACCGATTTGATCCTGTACGTCTATCTTGATCAAAGCGGGCGAGTCGAAGAGACATTTGTTGCAGGGAGTTGAGAAATCGCATGGCTACCACGACGCAGCCGACACAGATGACCGGCGCAACGAATGGCGCGGTTATCGATCTGGTCTACCGCCTCGGCGATGACTGCCTGATCATCGGCCACCGAAACTCGGAGTGGACCGGGTTGGGGCCGATCCTCGAGGAAGACATCGCGTTTTCGTCGATGGCGCAGGATCAGATGGGCCATGCCCAGGCATTGTACACGTTGCTGCACACGCTCGGCGAGCCGGAGCCGGATCATCTGGCGTTCTTGCGCGATGCGAAGGACTTTCGATGCTGCCGGTTTGTGGCGTTGGAGCCGTTTGGTGAGGCGGCCGGCGGCGCGCCGACGGACCTGCGCAACAATCCGGATCGTGACAAATTGCTGACGCAGGGAGAATGGGCCGTCTCGCTGGTGCGCCAGTTTCTGTTCGCCGAGGCGTGGTCGATTCGCCTGGCGGCGCTGGCGGAGAGCGCGTTTGAGCCGCTGGCGGAAATGGCGCGAAAGTTCCGGGGCGAGGTCAAGTATCACACGATGCACGGTCGCATCTGGATCGAGCGGCTGGGCCGGGCCGATGCCGACGCGCGGCGACGCGTGCAGGCGGCGATCGATCTGTTGTGGCCCGCGGCGCTGGGCATGTTCGAGCCGACGGAGCAGGATGCGGCCCTCGCGCAGGCGGGTGTCTGCCCGAAGGAAGCGGATTCGTGCAGGAAGTGGCAGGAAGATGTCACCGGGCTGCTCGCGGCGGCGGGCTTCACCTGGCCGCGCGATGCGAAGCCGCTGATCGGCGGCCGCCTGGGGCGGCATGGTGCGGAATTGTCTCGTCTCCTGGCGTCGATGCAGAAGGTGTATCGCCTCGCGCCGGGGGCGACGTGGTGAGGGTGCAGTGGAATGTCGAATTGCGAAGAGCGAAGGCTGGCGCATCGATGAAGTTCCCTCGGGCTGCGACGACCGACACCCTAAACCCGGCGACTAGCAACGACGCCCTCGCTTCCTGCATTCTCAATTCTTCATTCCACACTTCGGTATTCGCGGAGTGATCGCCATGCCCGACGCACGCACAACCAACGAGCGGCTTGAGTCGGTGTGGCGCGCGCTCGAATCCGTCAGCGATCCGGAAATACCGCCGCTTTCGGTCGTCGATCTCGGCGTGATTCCCGACGTGTTCATGGACGGCGGCACGGTCGTCGTGCAGATGACGCCGACGTTTGCGGGCTGCCCGGCGCTGGACGTGATGCGCAAGAACATCGCCGAGGCCGTCGGCCTGGCGGGCTTCGACGACGTGCGCGTGGACGTGGTGTACGACCCGCCGTGGACGAGCGACCGCATCAGCGAGGCGGGTCGTGCGAAGCTCAAGGCGTTCGGCCTCGCGCCGCCGGGCAGGAACTGCGGCGGGGGTCGCGTGACGATGGAGTCGCTGTCGCAGGCGGCGTGCCCGTTCTGCGATTCGCGCGACACGACGATGGAGTCGATGTTCGGGCCTACGCTCTGCCGGGCGATTCACTACTGCAACGCGTGTCGGCAGTCGTTTGAGCAGTTCAAGCCGGTGTAGGTGGCTGTTTGAACCGAGCATTGACCATTGCCGTCGGTCGTTCTTGTATGTGCTGGCCAGATTAGCTTGTTGAATCGGCAGGCGATCAGCCGGTGCCCCCCAATACTCTGTCGGCAGTGCTTTGTGTTTGTGTTTTATCGTTATAATGTGGAGAGATTGGAGAACGTACCATGACCCCGCCCGCAACCGCCGCGAAATCGCAGAACACCACCGCATCCGCAGCCGGCAAGGCGGAGGACTTTCTTCCTCTGCTGGGCATCGACCACGTCGAGCTTTACGTCGGCAATGCTTATCAGGCCGCGCACTTTTATCGCCTGATGTTCGGCTTCGACATCGTCGCCTATCGGGGCCTGGAGACGGGTGACAAGCTGTGCGCGAGCTATGTGCTTGAGCAGGGCAAGGTGCGACTGGTGCTGACGACGGCGTTGGGGCCGGACCATGAAGTGTCGCGGCACTGCCAGTTGCACGGCGACGGGGTGAAATTGATCGCGCTGGCGGTGGACGATGTAGACCAGTCCATCGCGGCGGTCAAGCAGCGCGGGGCGACGGTGGTGACCCCGCCGACGACAAAAGAAGACGCGAGTGGAAAATATCGCTTCGCGGCGATTCGCACTTATGGCGAGACGCTGCACGGGTTCGTCGATCGCAAGGCGTACAAGGGTGCCTTCGCACCGGGCTATGTGAAGTACGACGCGCCGAAGGCCGACGCCGTGGGCCTCGCGGCGATTGACCACATGGTGGGCAACGTCGAACTCGGCGCGATGAACCACTGGGTGGATTATTATGCGAAGGTGATGGGCTTCGAGCAGCTTTGCCATTTCTCCGACGACGACATCAGCACCGAGTACAGCGCCCTGATGAGCAAGGTCGTGCAGAACGGTTCGGGCAAGATCAAGTTCCCGATCAATGAGCCGGCCGAGGGCAAGAAGAAGAGCCAGATCGAGGAGTATCTTGATTTTTATCGCGGCCCCGGAGTGCAGCACATCGCCATGAACACGGGCGACATCGTGACAACGGTTCGCAAGCTGCGCGATCGCGGCGTGCAATTTCTCCGCGTGCCGGATACGTACTACGAATCGCTGCCCGGGCGCGTCGGCAAGATTGACGAGGATTACAAAGTTCTCAAGGAACTCGGCATCCTCGTGGATCGCGATGAGGATGGCTATCTCCTGCAAATCTTCACGCGGCCGGTGGAAGATCGGCCGACGCTGTTCTTCGAGATCATCGAACGTCACGGCTCGCGCGGGTTCGGCATCGGGAACTTCAAGGCGCTGTTCGTGAGCATCGAGGAAGAACAGCGGCGACGGGGGACGTTGTAGGAATAGCGAATAGCCAGGGGCGAATTGCGAAATCGCCCGGTGCGGCGATGGGTTCGTGGGGCGTCATCTCGTATCGTCGCGCCAATCCGGGCGCGTCCGACGAGGAGTTCATGGTCCGCGCATTGAATCAGAACACCGGCTACCCGGTTCTGGACGGCCCGCCGACGACCGTGAGGGACCTGGCGCGGGTTTTTGCGGGGCTGTTTCCTAACCGGCCCGATTGGAAATCGATGCCGGACGAGTATCTCGATCCCGCGTCGTCGGCAACGGTATTGCATCGCATCTCACGTGACGTGAGCATCGCGCGCGACGAACACATGGTGCGGCGGATCGCGGACGCAGTGCAGCGGGGCGAGCGGGTCTTCGCCGTCGTGGGAGCGAGTCATGTCATCATTCAGGAATCAAAATTGGCCTCGCGCCTGCCGGGGCTGTCAATTCGACCGGTTGATGCGAGATTCCTGCGAGCGGAAAAGACAACTCCCTGAACACCGGCCCGTTCGGGCGTGCGGGAGTTGAAACGCCCTCAATGCCGCCATTCGGCGAGGAATTCGACGGAAAGTCCTGCAGCCTTTCTTGATACTCGGTTCGTCTTCTTTCGGAGGAGTCGATTCAGGCCGATGCGGTGAAAGTAGGGGATTTGCCCTATATGGACGCGAAACCGCCCGATTTGGCTGAAATTCGGCGGCTCTCGGTCCCTGCCGAGTCGAGAAAACGGCGAATTGGCGAGTCCGAACGAGTACAATGGTTACGTCTACATGTCTTGGATGGGAGTGAGGAGTCGGGGAACATGTCAAGATTACCATTCATCACAACGGCGGTATGGACGGCCTTGGTGACCGGGTTTGCCCACGCGGAGATTGGTCCGCCCGCACCGCTGCCGAAAGACTGCTTCAAAGAGCCACTGCCGATCAGCGTGCCCGCGCAGGCCGGCGGGGCGGAGCTGGGTGGCGGCTCACCGATGGGCACGAATTACAACGTGACCCCGGCGGAGAGTCCGAACGGCCCGGCGAACGGTTGCTTCCCGATCTTCAACCCCGGCCTTCCTGGCGCGCCGGATGACGTGGTGACGTTTGACGGCATCCCCGAACAGATTCGCACGCTGGTGAATGGAGCCGTGCCGCAGGTGATGGAGCAGGAGATGGTCATCGGCCCGAATGAGACCCACCTGACGATTCAGTTGAGCACGCCGCCGGGGACGCAGCTCTTCCCCGGGGGGCAGTTCGGGCCGGGCATGGTTCCGCTGACCGATGCGTGCGTTCTGCTGGGCAATGCGCTGCCGCTGAATTTCAACGGGCCGAAGGTCGTCACGAATGCGACGATTGTCTTCAGGCAGAACGCGACGCCGATCGCCGGGCCGTTCGACGTCACGTCGATGTTCAGCACACCCTGGAACGGAACGTTCGCCATGGAGTTGCCGGGTGCGGCCGGCTCGCCGATCAACGTGGTTGTACTCGATATCTTCATTCTGTTTCCGGAGTGCTTTGAGGACGAGGATTGCGACGACGGCAATCCGTGCACGATCGATGAGTGCATTGATTTCGTGTGTGTTCATACGCCGGTTGCCGACCCCTGCTGCGGTGTGAACTGTGATGACGGCGACCCCTGCACGATGGATTCGTGCGTCGACGGCTCATGCTTCAATGTCCCGTTTATCTGCGATGACGGTGACTGCTGCACGATTGATGAATGCGTGGACGGCTCCTGCGTGTATACGCATGTCAAGAACGCCATTCCAACGCAGCATGCCGCGCGGCGCGCCTTTCACAAGGCGCACGCGCCCTGCCTCTCCCTGGGCGGTGGCAATTGCAGCGGAAGCGGCGGCGGTCCGCCGATTACCCAGGCGCCGCTCGACGATGCCTGGACGACTCACGACGGCTGCGACACCGGCACGAGCTGGCGCATCGGTCTGGATGATGGCGATCCACCGATCCCTGCGGGCTTCTTCGACCCCGGCTCCGAGCCGTTCACCGGCACGATCATCTTCCAAGGGGTCCCGCTGGGCGACCCGAACTTCGGCAACGCCGACACGATCGTGCGCCGGACAGCCGATCCGTTCGATCGGGATGACCTGCCCGGCCCGGCCGAAGTGACCGTCGAGCTGGAGCTGGTGCAATTGCAGCTCGTCAGTTGCGCGCCGATCACGGTCATCATCGACGGCCAGCCCACGCAATGGGACGTGACCGCGACGATCTCGGACTGCTCGCCGCCGGCGGGCACGCTGACAGCGGTGAAATCAAATTGCAACGGCGGCACGTATTCTTATGCATTGAACGTCCAGCAGAAGGCGACGTTCACGAAGGTAGGGGACCCCGGCACGGTTCGCGTGTTTGATACGGGCTGCCTGCCGTCGCCGTTTGACTACGACGCGCTGGAATGGCCCGACCCGACGCCGTGGTTCCACGATATCGATCCGAACCTGCCGCTGGCGCTGAATCGCTCGTCGACTTTCCACACCGGCGTGCCGGTGGTGTCGGCGTCGACGGTCTGCGGCGATTTCGACCTCGACAACGACAACGACGTGGACGACTTCAAGGCGTTCCTGCAATCGTACGGGCACGTCGCCTTCGAGCCGGAGTATTTGCCATACACGGATTACGACGGCGACGCCGACACGGATGAAGACGATTATCGCGAATGGCTCAAGTGCCGCCGCTGCCACGTGGCGGACCCGACGGCCAAACCGCCGGTGCCGCTGCCGCTGGGCGACCTGACGGTGGACGGCAGCGTGATCGGCGATGACCTGGCAGGGTTCGTCGATTGCCTGTTGCTGGGCAATCCGCCGGCCGGCGTTTGTTCGCGAGCCGACATCGATCAGAACGGCATGGTGAATGAGCGCGACATCGCCGGAATGGTGCTGATTCTGATGGAGGTGAACTGATCAATCGCTTGGCGGAGGCCGCGCAGAGGGCTAGAATGACCCGACAAGATTGGCCGGCGATTCGGTGAAACGATGCACAGATCGGCAGACATGCAAACCATCGAAGGACCGCGGTATCACGGACTGCGTATGACAGCGGCCGAGTACATGGAACTCGAGCCCGACGGATACCGGTATGAGCTGATCGACGGAGTGGTCTGCATGTCACCGAGTCCGACGCCGCGGCATCAGAATGTTGCAACACGAATCGCCGCACAGCTACAGGGATTCCTGGATGACCATCCAATCGGCTATGTTTTTCATGAAATCGATGTAGACCTTGGTGCGACGTTAGGCCGGAAGGGCGTTGTTTATCGACCGGATGTCGCCGTCGTCGTTGCCGAGCAGTCCGGAAGCATTCCGGAGCGGATCGAGTCGGCCCCCGTGTTGGTTGTGGAAGTGCTGTCGCCTTCCACGCGTCAGTTGGATCTGGTGACGAAGCGCGCCGATTATGCCCGGGCCGGCGTGAGGGAGTATTGGCTGGTCGATCCCGATGCCGGGTCGATGACATTCCTTCGGCTGCATGACGGCCAATATGTTGAGATTCCGCCGGATGGCGACTCGTTCCACAGCGAGGCCGTTCCGGGTTTCGACCTGAACCTGACGTACATCCGCCGGGCATTCGAAAACCGTTAGAATTCGGCCCTTGTTTGCACCGTCCGCCGACTCAATCCTAAGCAAATCACAGTCGCCGATTCTCGGGGTGATGCCGCCGTGGGGGGCGACGGCGCGGCCTGTTTCCCTTAATATCTCCGGCTTCAGATTGAGTGCAGGAAGAGAGACCCCATGAGCGATACGCCCTCCCAGCCGGAAGTCATCAAGAACCTCCCCATCGTGGAGGAAATGCAGGATTCGTACCTTCGCTACGCGATGAGCGTCATCGTGGCGCGAGCGCTGCCCGACGTGCGCGACGGCCTCAAGCCCTCGCAGCGACGCATCCTCGTGGCGATGAACGATCTGAAGCTGGGCCCGCGCTCGGCGCATCGAAAGTGCGCCAAGATCGCCGGCGACACGTCGGGCAACTATCACCCGCACGGCGAAGCGGTGGTCTACCCGACGCTCGTCCGCCTCGCGCAATCGTTCAACATGCGCTATCCGCTGATCGACGGGCAGGGCAACTTCGGCTCGATCGACGGCGACCCACCCGCAGCCATGCGCTACACCGAAGCGCGCATGGCGTCGCCGACGACGGAAATGCTGGAGGACATCGACAAAGAGACGGTCGATTTCATCCCGAACTACGACGAAACGACGCTGGAGCCGGTCGTGCTGCCGTCGAAGTTCCCGAATCTGCTGGTGAACGGCGCGACGGGCATCGCCGTGGGCATGGCGACGAACCTGCCGCCGCATAACTTGAGCGAAATCTGTGACGGCCTACTGGCCCTGATCGAGAATCCCGACATTGGTCTTGATGGATTGATGAAGCTCGTGCCCGGGCCGGATTTTCCGACCGGTGGCCTGATCTGTGGACGACAGGGAATTGTCGATGCCTACACGCGCGGTCGCGGCAGTCTCACGCTGCGCGGCAAAACGCACTTCGAGGAGATGAAGGGCGACCGCACGCGCATCGTGGTCGATGAGATTCCCTACGGCATCCTCAAGAACACGATCACCGAGAAAATCGCCGAGTGCGTCAAGGAAGGCCGCCTGCCCGAAGTGAGCGACGTGCGCGATGAGTCGGACCGCAAGCACGCCGTGCGACTGGTCGTGGAGTGCAAGGCCGGCGCCAGCCCGGATGTCGTGTTGAACAAGCTGTTTGAATACACACCGCTGCAGACGACGTTCGCGGTGATCAACATCGCGCTGGTCGGCAAGCAGCCGCAGACGATGTCGCTCAAGGCGCTGATGGGTCACTGGCTGGATCATCGGCGGACGATCATCACGCGGCGGACGCAGTTCCTGTTGCGCAAGGCGCGGCAGCGGGCGCACATCCTGGAAGGCTTGATCCTGGCGGTCGGCGATATCGACGCGATCATCGATTTGATCCGCAAGTCGGCCAGTCCGGACGAGGCGAAGACGAAACTCATGGCGCGCGGGCTGAAGCTGAAAGAAGCCGCCGCGCTGGTCAAACTGCTGCCCGAGCAATTCGTGAAGAAGGCATCGAGCGGCGAGCAGTTCCTGACGAGCGTGCAGGCCGGGGCGATCCTCTCGATGCAGTTGCAGCGTCTGACGGGGCTCGAGATCGAGAAGCTGGCGAAGGAATACGGCGGACTGGTCGAGGAGATCGACGGGTATCAGGCGATTCTTCGCGATCCGGCGCGGGTGACGGACATCATCCGCGAAGACATCCACGAGATGAAGTCCAAGTACGGCGACAAGCGCCGGACGGAGATCACCGGCGCGGTCGGCGAGTTCAGCATGGAAGAGCTGATCGAAGACCTGCCGATGATCGTGACGATCTCGCACCAGGGCTACATCAAGCGCGTGCCGACCGATACGTATCGCAGCCAGGGGCGCGGCGGGCGCGGCATCAAGGCGAGCGACACGAAAGAAGGCGACTTCATCGAGGACCTGTTTGTCGCCAGCACGCACAATTACCTGCTGTTCTTCACGAATCGCGGGCGCGTGTACTGGATCAAGGTGTACGACATCCCCGAGATGTCGCGCACGAGTCGCGGGCGGTCGATCGCGAACCTGCTGCGCCTGCAGGACAACGAGAAGCCGATGGCCGTGCTGCCGGTCGCGTCGTTTGACGACCGGTGCGTGATATTCGCGACGGCCAAGGGCACGGTGAAAAAGACGGCGCTGGAGCAGTTCAGCCGCCCGCGCCCCAGCGGAATCATCGCCATCAGCCTTGATCCGGATGATGCGTTGATCAACGTAAAGCTGGCGGCCGAGGGGGATGAAGTGGTGATCGGCACGCGCGGCGGCATGTCGATCCGCTTCAAGGAAAGCGACGCGCGGGCGATGGGGCGCGCCGCGGCGGGCGTGCGAGGCATCTCGCTTGATCGTGACGATGCCGTGGTGGACATGGCGGTCATTCGGCCGGGCATGAGCCTGCTGACGGTGTGCGAGAACGGCTTCGGCAAGCGAACGGAGATCGAGGAGTATCGGCTGCAAAAGCGAGGCGGCAGCGGCGTGATCAACATTCGCACAACCGAGCGCAACGGCAGCGTCGTGGCGCTTCGCGCCGTGACCGACGCCGACGAGCTGATGATGATCACCGCCAAAGGCATCATGCTGCGGACGGCCGTCTCGGAGACGCGCGAGATCGGCCGCGCGACGCAGGGCGTGCGATTGATCCGGCTCGACGAGGGCGACAAGGTCGTGTCGGTGGCCCGCGTGGCGAAGGATGAAGACGAAGGCGGCGGCGAGGCCAATGGAGCGGCAACGCCCGGCGCGCCGGATGGATCGGCGCCCGGCGCCGATCCGGCTCCGCCGACACGCAGCGCGGACGATTCCGCGTCCTGATCGTCCCAAAGGCCATGCGTGAGGAGCCATGAACAGCGCGCTCACCGACGTGTCGCGCGTGCTTCGGCCGTGGGGTCTGCGGCTGATGGACGTCGTGATTCCGAAGACGTGCAGCGCGTGCGGCATCCCGCTGGGGCATACCGGTGATGCCTGGTGCGCCGCGTGCGCCACGGACCTGTCGGCACTGCTCGAACGCGACTACTGTCAACAATGCGGCGAATCGGCAGGTTCGTACCTGCTGAAGGAGGGCATTTGCACCGCCTGTATTCAGCGAAAATCCCCGCTGCGGTTTACACGTTTCGCGCGAGTCGGCCGATATCGCAGCACGCTGCGCCGGCTGGTATTGCGGTTTAAGCGGCAGTTCGCACTGGATCAGTTGCTGGGCGGATTGCTCGCGGATGCGGTGCGCGGCGTGTTTGACCCGCAACAGGTGGATGTCTGGGTGCCCGTGCCGTCGCATTGGCGCCGACGGTGGGAGCTGGGCTGTTGGCCGACGCGCCTGCTGACGGAAGCAATGGCTGCGCGATTCGGCGGCGCGGCGTGGCCGGTGCTTCGCATGACGAAGCGCGTGGAGCCATTTCACTTACGAAAGCTGTCGGCCGCTGATCGGGTGCGGGAGATTCGCGGCGCGTTCGCGGTTCGCCGGGGATTGACCTTGCGCGGGTTGTCTGTGGGATTGGTGGATGATGTGATGACAACGGGCGCGACGCTTGGCGAGGCGCGGCGTACGCTCCGTGCGGCTGGCGTGCGTCATGTTTATGCGGCGGTGCTGGCCCGCGCCGGCGGCTTGCCGGACGGTTTTTCAAGCGTTGACGCGTCGGACCAAAGCCCCTACACTCCGTCGGCAGACGCATGATTCCCGTAAGTATTGACGCAATCGCGGGTTACCCATCGCGCCCGGCTGATAAGGGCGTTTAGAATGGGATGGCGTTTGTTTGAGTGAAGCGTCTGCGGTTTTTCGGGAGAGAGCTACTCATGCAAGTGACGGTGAGTGCGCGGCACATGGAGGTCAGCCAGAAGCTCCGGGAATACGCGGAGGAGAAAGCGCAGAAGTTTCCCCATTTCTACGACCGGGTCCTTAGCGCGGAAATCGTGTTCGACGTGGAGGGTCTCAATCATCGCTGCGACATCATCGTTCGCGCGGACCATCACACGACGTTCGTAGCCAAGGAAGAACATGAGAACCCCTACGCTGCGTTTGACGCGGCCGAGAAGGACCTCGAGCGCCAGTTGAATCGGCACAAGGAGCGCCATCGCAATCGCAAGCACCCCGGCATGGATGGAACGCCGGGCGGCGCGTGACACATCTCGGTCGCAGCCGCTTGCGGTGCGATCGCCAGGGGTAATCCCGTATGAAGCTGCTGGATTTCGTGGACAAGGGTGCGGTGACGGCCAATCTCGAATCGACCGATCGCAATGGGGTGATTCGAGAGCTGGTCGGCTTGCTGGTGAAGTCCGGGTCGATCGCTGCCGAACATGCCGAGACCCTCGTTCGCTCGGTGATTGCTCGAGAGAACCAGGGAAGCACGGGCTTCGGCAAGGGCGTGGCCGTGCCGCATGTGAAGCACGCCTCGATTCCGCGGATCATGGCGGCGGTGGGGCGCAGCGCCGCCGGGATCGACTTCGCCGCACTGGACCGGGCGCCAGTATATACCGTTGTCTTGTTGTGTTCGCCGGACACGAACCCCGAAGGGCACCTTCAGGCGATGGAGAACATATTCAAGCATCTGACGCGGGACAACTTTCGCCGCTTCCTGCGGCAATCTGAAACGTCCGAGGCCATTCTCGATTTGTTTGAAGAGGCGGATCAGTCGGCGGGTTGAACTGCGGGCGAAGGGCGGCGGAAAGCGCGAGTGCGATTCGAACCAGCCGCGATGGTCGGCTCGATTGGGCAAAGGCGATGCCGGATGAGCTGGAACAGGCGCAGCGGGAAGTCGTCATCTCTAACCGCCAGGGCCTTCATGCCCGCCCGGTCATGAAGTTCGTCGATCTGGCGATGCAATATCCATGCGAAGTAAGCGTAATCAATGGTCAGCAGCGGGCCGACGGCAAAAGCCCGATGGAAATGATGCTGCTCGTCGGCGTGCCCGGCACGCGACTGACGCTGCACGCGCGCGGTCCACAGGCGGCGGACGCCCTCGCGGCGCTGGCCCAACTCATCGATTCGAAGTTCGGCGAAGATTGACCGGCATCGTGCGGCAAGCGTTTCGGCTTGTGGTCGGAGGCGCCTCATGCCTCTGAAACGCGGAATCGGCATTTCGAGCGGCGTGGTCATCGGCGAGGCGGTCGTCCTCGACACGAACGAAACGCGCATGCCCAAGCGCATGATCCCGCCCGAGCAGGTTCAGGGCGAGCTTGCGCTGCTGGATCGCGTGTTTGAATCAGCCAAGTCCGAGGTCGCATCGGAGCGCGTGCAGTTTTCCGCGCGGGCCGGTGCCGAGCTGGCGGACATTTTCGGCTTTCACGAGGGCTGGCTTAGCGACTCCAAGCCGCGCAAGGAAATCGCCGCGCTCATCTCCGAGAAACTGTACAGCGCCGCTTACGCCATCAGCATCTTCATGCGGCGCTACCGACGGCGCTTTCAGGAGATGGCCAGCCCTTTTCTTCAGGAGCGTGCGCGGGACATTCTCGACATTGAGCGCCGTCTGATTCGTCATGCGACCGGCGAGATGCACCAGGAATTGTCCGCCGAGGGCGACCCGAAGATCGTGATCGCGCACGATCTCACGCCGTCGCAGATTGTCCTGATGGAAAAATCCGGCCGCCTGCTGGGCCTGGCGACCGACGCCGGCGGCGCCACGTCGCACACGGCCATCATTGCTGCGGGCCTGGGGATTCCTGCGGTCGTCGGCCTGGAAGACATCACGTCCAACGTGTCCGGGGGCGACACCGTCGTGATCGACGGCCTGCATGGTGTGGTGATCATCAATCCCGACGAGGCCCAGCGGGGCGAATACACCGCGACTGCGGCGCAGCTGAAAGAGCTTCGCGCCTCGCTCGATCAGCTTCGCGATCTGCCGGCTGAAACAAAAGACGGTGAGCGCGTTGAACTGCTGGGCAATATCGAATTCCCCTCGGAAGTCGATGGCTGCATCGCTAAGGGGGCATCCGGAATCGGGCTGTTTCGTACAGAATTCCTGTTTCTGCAGCAGCCGACTCCGCCCGACGAAGAGCAACAGTATCAGGCCTATTGTCAGGCGCTCGAGGCCGTCGGCGATCGGCCGCTGGTGATTCGCACGCTTGACCTCGGCGGTGACAAGATTCATCCCGGCGGCGGGTGGGAAGCCGAGCGAAATCCATTCCTGGGCCTGCGCTCAATTCGGTACAGCCTGCAACATCTGCCGTTGTTTCGGCCGCAGCTTCGCGCGATCGTGCGGGCCAGCGCGCACGGCGACGTGCGCATCATGTTCCCGCTGATCTCGCGCATCATGGAGCTGCGTCAGGCGAAGTTTGTGCTGAACCTTGTGATGGAGGAACTGGAGGACGAGGGCTACGAATTCAAGAACACCATTCCGATCGGCGTCATGGTCGAGACGCCGGCCGCCGCCATCTGTGCGAGAGAACTGGCACACGAGACGGATTTCATGAGCATCGGCACCAACGACCTGATCCAGTACACCCTCGCCGTGGACCGCACCAACGAACGCGTGTCGCAGTTGTTCACCCCGGCCGATCCGTCGATCATTCGGCTGATCCGGTCGGTGGTTCGGCATGGCCGGCGGGGTGGTTCGTCGGTGAGCATGTGCGGCGAGATGGCGGGCGACCCGATGTTTACTATCCTTCTGGTAGGGCTGGGGTTGCGCTCGTTCTCGATGGCGGCAGGGAACATCCCTCGCGTGAAAAAGGTCATCCGGGCGATCACCCTGACCGATGCGGAAAGAGTTCGCCGCCGGGTGATGGGTTTCGAGACGGAGCGCGAGGTGCTAAACTACCTGCGTGACGAGACCCGCAAGGTCTGGGAAGAGTTCTAACCGGCGGGTCTGACAGAGCGAATGCGGCCGCGGGGGCAGGTGGCGGAAGGGCATGGTGTGCGACGGATGTCGCGCGTGCCTTCCCGCGACTTGCCGAGAGTCGGCAAGCAAAGAAACGAGTTCCCGGGCCGGCGCGGTGTACGCGTCGTAAGGCCGGGAAAAGCTCTGGAGACACGAAGGATCGCAAGCGATCTTGCAAAAGCGTTTGGCGATTCGATACGCGGTTGAAGGTGACCTGCGGTTCATTTCCCACCACGATACGCTTCGGCTGTTTGAACGGGCGCTGGCCCGTGCGGAGATTCCGGTTCGATTTTCGGCCGGCTTCAACCCGCGCGCGAGGCTGTCCATCGCATTGCCGAGGCCGGTGGGTGTCGCATCCACGGATGAATTATTGTTGATCGAACTGGATCAGGACCTGTCGCCCGAAACGGCGAAGGCCCGCCTGATGGCTCAAATGCCGGCAGGCATGACGATTCAATCGGTGCAACCGGTAGAAGGCGGCGACCGGCCGCGGCCGTGCGAAGCGACCTATGAACTGGCGCCGTCCCCCGATGGATGGATGGAATTATCGACAGAAGTCGATAAATTTCTGGCGCAGCCCAGCTGCTCCATCCAGCGCGTCAAGCCCGGCGCCCCCCGCGCAAAAGCCGTGGACGTTCGTTCTTTCATCGTTTCGATGGAGACCGGTCCCGGCGGGTTGCGATGGACGCAGACGGTCGGGCAGGAAGGCAGCGTTCGCGTTGGCGAGCTGCTGACCGCGCTCGGATTAGACCCGGCGCAGCACCTGCATCGCGTGCGACGAATCGCCGTCCGCTATGACGGACTGCCGTCCGACTAGCGCCGATCATCTTGCATCCGCGAACACGCGCTCTGCACTGTGATCCCCGTCTCCAAGAAAGGTTGATTGACGTGACACCATCAGGAAAGCGCCCTTCCGGCAAGGCCGGAAGCGCTCGCAAGGAAGGCCGCACGCGCACGGGTGCGCCGCGCCGCCGAACCAGTAAAGCAGACAAGACCGTCGAGGTCTCGGAAGCCATCGCGCCGCCGGAAGCGGAAACCCCGCGCTCGGCCGAGTTGACGCCACCCGAGCCGTCGCGGCCGCTCACGCCGCCGCCCCCGGCGGCTCCGCGATATGCCAGCGGTTTTGCCGACGGCATCTTCGACCCTGGTGACGGCGTCTCAACGGGCCCAGCGGTCAGTTTCGAAGATGCCTCGGATGAGCTGATTGCTGTGGACGAAACATTGGTCAAGGTCGAGGCCGCCAGCACGCCCACGACGCCGCCCCCGGCGAAGAACCACCCTCACGGCAGGCCTCCCCATGCCCCGAAGCGGCCAGGCTTCGAAACGCGTTCAGCACGAAGCGGCATCGAGCCGGGTCCGGTGAATCCGGTCCCCGGTTTTCGATCCGATCCGGGATTCGCGATTGGATTTGATGACGATCTGGTCGCGGAGGCCGTGTCATTGCCCTCGAAGTCAGAAATAGACGAACGAATTGAATCGCCGGGAGCCGGCGACTCGGACTGTGGCGAATCCGCAGGCGACGTCGACGCGGGAACGAGCGATCGGCCCCAGGATGAGGCCGGCGACTCGCGCCGTGGACGCCGGCGCCGGGGTCGTCGTGGTGGCCGCGGCCGGCGTCGTGGGCGCGATCGGGAGGATGCGGCGGAGGAGCCCATGGCAGAATCCGCCGACATGTCTGCGCCGAGAATTGTGGATGTCGAGCAACCCGACGCGGATTCCGATCTGGTGGAAAGCGAGGTCGAAGAGATCGCGGACGAAGACTCGATGCGCGCAATGGCGGGGCCCGTGGCGCTGCCGGGCGTGACGCGCGAGGCCGAGTTGCTGGAGCCGGCATCGACCCGACGACGGGGTCGTCGTCCCGCGTCCGAGGACGAAGTCGAGTTGCCGCCGGCGGATCTGGATGAGCCGCTCGCCAACCGCGAGATGCTGATCAACGGCAGCGATCCCGACGAATGTCGCATTGCAATTCTGCGAGAGGGCCGGCTGGATGAACTGTACATCGAGCGGGCGACGCAGGTCAGCAACGTGATGAACATCTACAAGGGCCGGGTGACGAACGTGGAGCCGTCGATCCAGGCGGCGTTCATTGATTTCGGCCTGCCGACGCACGGGTTCCTGCACATCAGCGACCTGCACCCGCGCTACTTCCCGGAGAGCAAGGGCGAGCCGGAGCTGGTCGGTCGCAAGACGCCGCGCCGCGCCCGCCCGCCGATTCAGAACTGCCTGCGCCGCGGGCAGGAAGTGATCGTGCAGGTCATCAAGGAGGGCATCGGGACCAAGGGGCCGACGCTCTCGACGTACATTTCGCTGCCCGGTCGATTCCTGGTGATGATGCCGGGGATGGATCAGCACGGCGTCTCGCGCAAGGTGGAGGACCCCGAAGCCCGTCGCAAGACGCGTGAAGTGCTGAACCAACTGACGCTGCCGAAGGACATGGGGTTCATCGTCCGCACGGCGGGCGTGGGGCGGACGCAGCGCGACCTGCAGCGCGACTTGAACTATCTGGTGCGCTTGTGGAATCAGGTGGCCCAGCGCACACGCGACGAGCCGGCCCCGGCCGAGTTGTACAAAGAGAGCGACCTGGTCATTCGCACGATCCGCGATGTGTACGATGCGAGTTTGAAGCGAATCATCGTGGACAATCCCCGCGTGGCCGAGCGCGTGCGGGAGTTTCTGGCGATCGCCAGTCCGCAGGCCGAAGACGCCGTCACGGAGTATGACGGACCTGAACCGCTGTTTCACCGATTCGGGATCGAGGCGGAGATCGACAAACTTCATTCGCGCACGGTTCCGCTCCCCTGTGGCGGATCGCTCGTCATTGAGTCGACCGAGGCGCTGGTCGCGATCGACGTGAACTCGGGGCGGTTTCGGGTTCACGAGAATGCCGAGGAGACGGCCTATCGTGTGAATCTGGAGGCGGCGGACGAGATTGCTCGCCAGTTGCGGCTCCGTGACCTGGGCGGCCTGATCATCTGCGACTTCATCGACATGATGCAGGACAAGCACCGCCGTGTGGTGGAGCGGCGACTGGCGGAAGCGCTGCGCAGTCACAAGGAACGGGCCAAGCTGCTTCGCATCTCGCGATTCGGAATTCTCGAAATGACGCGACAGCGTCAGCGGCCGTCCTTTGCGAAGAACATGTTTGCCGAGTGTCCGCGGTGCAGCGGGAGCGGTCGCGTGAAGACGACCGAATCGGTCTGCCTGGACGTGATGCGTCAGATTCGCATGGCCGGCCAGCGTGAGGGCGTAGCAAGCGTCGACGTGAGTGTCAGCCCGCCGGTGGCGGCCGAGCTGCTGAACCGAAAGCGGCACGCGCTGACGGATATTGAGCGCGCAGGCGCCTTGGTGATTCGCATTCATGCAGAGGCTGCGTTCCCCGTCGACGAGGTGCGCATCGTGTGCATTGATCGGCGCGGGCGCGAAGTACCAATGGGGACCGCGCTCTCGCAGTTGCCGATGCGACCCGCGGCTCGCTCGGCGCCGGCGGCGCGCCCGACTCCCACAAGCCGTCCGGCGATTCCTGCGGCACCGGGAGAACGGCCGAGCGGGTCGCGAAGCCGGCGCGGCAGTCGTGGAGGTCGAGGTCGTCGCGGGGGGGGCCGACAGAAAACCGCTAACGCAGAGGAGGGCGGCGGGTCTTCTGATTCGGGTCGAACCGAGGGCGAAGCCGCCGCGCGGCCCGCACCAACGGGCCGGGGAACTCGCGATCGGTCAACGGGCCGAAAGGGCGGGCCACCGAGAAGCCGATAAGGCTAGTGGTTCAAGCTAAGGATGATGATGACGGTTTATCGAGGCGAACAACGCGGCCCGCGGCGCGCGGGACGCACAGCGTGGCGTTTTGGTTGCGCGCTCCTGGTGCTCCCGGCGGTCCTGTGCCTGACCGGTTGCGGACCGACGTGGCTGATCGAGCCGCGCGCGGCCGAGCGCATCGCGCAGGATGACAAAAAGCCGCTCCTGTTGTACTTCAAGGCGTGGGATTCCTCCCAACACCGCAACATGGTGCTCGAGGTGTTTAACAACCCTGCCGTCAAATCGGAATTGGTCGACACGGTCAACGTCGAGCTGGAATTCGCATTCTTCCCGGAGTACTGCAAGCGCTACAACGTCCAGCGGCCGCAGGTGTGCGTCATGTGCACGCCCGATGGCCGGCGCGTCGACACACCTTTGTATGTGAATCCCGTTCCCACGCCCGAGGTTTTTCTGACGTGGCTGAAGCGCGCCAAGGACGAGGCCAAGTCGTCGTCATCCAGCAGTGCTCCGACCAAGTGATCCCGTCAAAGTCTGCGTAAGCAACTCCACCGTGCGGACCGTCGCGCCGGTATTGCAGCGGACGATCTCCTGGGCGCGGCGACCCATGGCGCGGGCCGCATCCGGTGACGTAAGAATTCGCGCGAGTTCTGCGGACAGGGCGCTCGCCGCCGATGCGCGATCGAGCGTCGCGGGAGCGATCTGCACGGCGGCGCCGGCGGCGAGCAATTGGCCGGCTACTTCGGCGAAGTTCTCAACGTGCGGGCCGAAACACATCGGCTTGCCCAGGCCGGCCACTTCCATGAGATCGGACCCGCCCAACGGCACGAGCGAGCGCCCGACAAAGACAACGGTTGCTAATGCGTAGAACTTGCGCAGCTCGCCCATGGTGTCGCCGAGAAAAACGCGCGACGCGCTGCCGGTCGTCGGCGCGGGTGCTCCGCCCCGGCAGGCGCTGCGGCGAATGCACGCGAAGCCGCGCGATTCGATCAGCTGGGCGACGTCCTCAAACCGCTCCGGCTTTCGCGGGATGATCGCCAGTTGCAGCGCGGGAAGGCCCTGATGCAGCGATTCAAATGCATCGAGCACGATCGCTTCTTCATCCGGGCCGGTCGATCCGGCGACGACCAGCGGCGCGGCCCGGTCAATTCCCATTGCGGTGGCCAGCTCCGCGTCGCCCGCCACCGAATCGCCCACGACGGCCGTGTCGTATTTCATGCTGCCGATGGTGTGCACGCGATCGGCGGGCACACCCAGTTCGCGAAATCGCGCCGCGTACGTCTCTTCCTGCGCAGCGACCCAGGCAATCTGTGAGAACATGCGCCGCGCCAGGCCGCGCACGACCGGAAGCCGGAATCGTCGCATCGACTTTTCCGCCGTAATGCGCCCGTTGGCCACGCACACGGGAACGCCGATCGACGCAGCGAGATCGATCAGGCTCGGCCAGACTTCCAGTTCCATCAGCACGATGGCGGCGGGGCGGACGCGCGCCAGCGTGCGCCGCACGGCGAACGAGAAATCCAGCGGATAGCGAAACACGAGCTTGTCGGGATAGAGACGCTGGGCGGCCGCGTATCCCGTGTCGGTCGTGGCCGAAATGGCGACGACGAAATCGGGAAAGCGGGATTCGATCTCGCTGACCAGCGCGCGAGTCGCGTTGACCTCGCCCAGTGACACCGCATGGACCCAGATGCAGCGCGGCCGACCGACGCGCCAGGGGATTCCGCCCAAACGCTGCCCCCAGCCGCGGCGGTTCTTCTTGAGGACGATCATCTGATAGAGAAGAAAAGGCAGGTACGCGCCGGCAGCCAGAAAATAGACAAGATTAAGAATGATCGCGCGCAGCGTAAGCGGCGGGCGCGCCGCTCGCTCGCCCCGCGCCAGCAGGCCCGCAGTCAGTCCTTTTTCAGGCAGCACTGCTTGTATTTCTTGCCGCTTCCGCACGGGCAGGGATCGTTGCGGCCCGGTTCGGCCTTCGGGTTCTTGATGGGTTCCACGGGCGGCGGCAGCGGCGCTTCGTCCTCGCCGGGCAGACCTTTGCGCGCCTGCTCCTTGGCCTCGCGCTGGCGCTCGTAGTGTCGATTAAAGCGATCGTCTTTGCTCACGGCGGACGCCCTTTCGTTGCGAAATTCCTTGCATAGCTTAACGCCGATCCGCCGGCGTACAAGCGAACCGGCTACGCACGAAGGAGATACAGAATCCGGCTGGACGCCCTTACACTCATCGTTGTTGTTCTTCACTGAAACGCGAGTCGGTCTCGAGGGCGGTCCGAGACTGGTCGGCGCGAGAGAGGGCGGTTTCCGGATGAGACAGGTTGATCTGACACGGCGAAAGCGCGTACCGGTCCTGCTGGATATGGTGCGCTCGATCAAGGACGCGCGCGATCCACGCGCCGTCATGGAGTTGTTCATCCACGTGGTGCAGCAGGCCTTTGAGCCGGCATGCTACCTGGCGCTGTCCACGACCGGGCTGGACACCGGCGCCTACCGCATCGCCCGCTGGCGCACGGCCGACGGCGTCGAACACGCTCCGCAAGCCGACCTCGGTCACGCGGCGCTCGCGCAGCCGATTCGTCGCGGCGGTCTGCTCGCCGGGTTGACCGCGAGCGATTCGCCGACGCTGTTGCATGATTTCTCGGCGCCGAGTGATCCCGTGTTCGGCGATCGGTTGGCGGGGTACCAATGCGTGGCGGCGGTGCCGGTTTTCGAGGCCGATGATTCACTCGACTGGGTCGTGCTGTTTCACGCTTCGCCGCGCGGGTTCAACGAGGACGACGTGGAGGCGCTCATGGCGCTCGCGAACCTGACGAGCGCCGCGGTGAACTTCGCGCATCTCCATCAACGCGCCGAGCAGGCGTCCCAGCGCGTCCATCGCGAGGTGGACATGATCGCCGAAATCCAGAAAGTGCTGTTGCCGAAGACGCCGCCGGCTGTGCCGGGCTTGTCGCTGGCGACGAGCTACAAGTCTTTTGACCGCGCGGGCGGTGATTACTTTGATGTGTTCGAATTGCGGCGACTTCCCGGTGCGGATCAGGACGACGTACGGTGGCTCATTCTCATTGCCGATTCGGCGGGACACGGCCCGGCTGCGGCGGTGATGATGACGGTGATCAACGCCGTGTTGTTCACCTACCCGCACACACCGGCGTCGCCGGGCGCGGTGTTGTCGTATCTGAATCATCATCTGCACGAGCGGCACCAGGCGGCGTCGATGGTGACGGCCATCCTCGGTTTCTATGAGCCCGCAACCGGGCGGTTGGTTTATGCCAATGCGGGACACAATCCACCGTTGATCCGCCGGCCCGGTCCGCCGGTGCTGGTCGAGGAAGTTCCGCTGGGGTCGGGCCTGCCGCTTGGAATTCTCCCGAGCCACGATTCAAACGACGCGGAGTTGACATTGCAGCCAGGCGAAACGCTCCTGTTCTATACCGATGGCGTGCCAGACGAGCGCGACGAAGCCAATGAGCCGTTTGGCATGGAGCGGATCTCTGCGGTGCTGACCTCGACGGGGGACCCGCAGGAAGTGGTGGACCAACTCAATGCCGAATTGATCCGCCATCAGGGGACGACCATGCCGGAAGATGATCAGACGATGGTGGTGGTGAGGCGTGAGCAGAACCGCGCGAAACGCTGATAAGTCGAAATGAAGGCACGGAGGCACGATGGAAACAAATGGAGGGTGCGTCCCGGGCGCACCGTTGGATTGGCTCACGGCTCAAAGCTCGCGGTTCGGGACTTCATTCCGCTCACGATGAATCGTCCACGCCTCGCCGGCATACATGCGCTCATGCGACTTCGCGGCGGTCAGCTCCTCGTCGCGCCACGGATCAGGTGTCAGTGTCCAGTTCAATGAATCCGCAAATCGTGGAATCAACCGCTCAACTGCGTCATCAAATGTCCGCACATTGCCCAGCGCCCGCCACGTTGCAACGGGTTGCTCGGTGAATCGGCGGTCCAGCATGATCGACCCGTGCTGCAGAATGGCCTTGCGCGTGCGTCGCTGCGCCGAGCCGGCGAGTTTGGCGAAACCGCCGGTGGCCGCGCCGTCGGGCACGACAACGTCGAGCGCGTGTCGCCGAGCGAAACAGAAGAACGGTCCGCGCTGCGACGACTGGTCGCACGAATCGCCGCCTTCGCCGCAGCCGAATCGCTGGGCGATAGGTCCGACCGCGGCGATGATCGCCTCATGGGCCAGTTCGTAAAGTCGGTTGGGGCGGCCGGCCACAAGCGCGTGGTCGATGGGAAGGACAATGGAGTAGGTCACTTCGAGATCGTGCAGAATCGCGCCGCCGCCGGTGGTTCGGCGGACAACGGGCAAGTCGCGAATCGCGGGCGGCTGTGAATACAACTCGTCGATGGTTTGGAAGTAGCCGAGCGAGATGGTTGCGGGCGACCACGCATAGAAGCGCAGCGTGGGGCGGTTGGACGGATCGGTGCAGGCGGCGAGCAGCGCTTCGTCGCGCGCCATGTTGGCCGGACCTGACAGGGGCGGATCAACCAGTAGTCGTGCAACCGTCATGGACGGAATCGTAGATGGGGTGCGGTCGATTAGCGAATGGAGAAGGAGAGCGCGCCGGCATGGCTGCCCGAGGGTGGCATGGCCGCGGCCTTTGGCGACCATGCTCGCGCCGATCAGTGCATCATGGTCGCCACGGTTCGCGCGGGCGCACGGCGAACAGTGCGGCAATCAGCAACATGGTGATCGTGACCGGCAACAGCAGAAATACGGCCAACGCCGCCGAGAAAGCGGCACCGCCCTTCGTCAACTCGGACATGTTCTCTCCCCCTGATTGGAGGAGGAGGAGCAATCGCCATGCCGGGCCGGGGCTTGGGTTCACGTCCGGAAAGACCGATGATGGAAAGGGTCCGGCGGCTTCGGCTCGATCCAACGTGGTGGTTCCGCGACAGCGTGTGGCGAAGAAGCAACGCGGCGCGGCCGGCGATAAAAAATGACAATCGTCTCAACAACGCTGTGTTATCCGACATTGGCCAGCCCGACCCAGGGCGTGTTCGTCGCGCGGCGTTTGCGCGCCGTTCATGCACGCATGCCGGTGAAGGTCGTCGCGCCCCAGCCGCATTTCGGAGTCGGGCCGATCGGCTGGCCGCCGGGTGGGCTTGCGCCGATCGCGGATCCCAGCGAGGTTCCGCCGATCTGGCGCCCGAGAATGTGGTATCTCCCTCGCGTGGCGAAATCGCTCGACGCCTGGTTCTACTGCCGTGCGCTGTTGGCGGGGATTCGTGCCGCGGTGGGCAACGAGCGGCCTGCGCTGATCGACGCGCACTTTGAATGGCCCGATGGCGTGGGCGCGTACCTCGCGGCCAAGGCGCTGCGCGTGCCGTTCGTGCTGACCCTTCGCGGCAAACTCGTGAGCCGCTCACAGGTTGCGTCGATGCGATGGCGGATGGCGGCGGCCATTGTCGGAGCCGATGCGGTCATCAGTGTCTCGCGCGCGCTGGCCGATCTGGCATGCGAGCTGGTGGGGCGTCAACTTGACATTCGTGTGATTCCCAATGGCGTGGATGGGAGTGTGTTCGCTTTGCGTGATCGCGCGGCGGCGCGGGCGGCGCTTGGATGGGAAGCAGGGGCGAAGTACGTCGTAAGCGTGGGCCACATGCAGGAACTGAAGGGCTTCGCGCGGCTCGTGGAGATCTGGCCGGTCGTGCGGCAACGTGGCGGCGATGTTCGGTTGATTCTGATCGGTGGCAGCGCGCAGGAGCCGGGCTACGAGCGCGCGCTGCGACGGCGGATTGCGGAGTCGGGATTGAATGAAGCCGTCGCCGTCATCGGGCGACAGCCGCCCGATCGGGTGGCGGAGTATTTGAACGCGGCGGACCTGTTCGCGCTGTGGACCCGTTCCGAGGGCTGGTGCAACGCGCTCGTCGAGTCGCTGGCCTGCGGTTGCCCGGTTTTGGCCAGTGCGGTCGGGGGCAATAGCGAGATCGTTTCGCAGGATTCGCTCGGCCGGCTTGTTCCGTTTGACGATCGCGGCGGGTGGGTGGAAGCGATTCTCGCGGCGTTGGCGCGGCCCTGGGACCGCGATCACATCGCCCGGCGGGGGTCGCTGCGAGACTGGCAACAGGTCGGAGCCGAATGCGTCGATGTATTTCGAGAGGTTCTGAATCGGCGCGGGGGAGCGTAGGCGGACGGCGGATTGATCGAACATCGCAACATCGTTTGCATCGCCAGCAACTGGTACTACGACCCGACCAGCAAGCATCACGTCATGCGCGAGTTGTCGCGCCGCAATCACGTCGTGTGGGTGAACTATCACGGTTCACGCCGACCGAGCGCGACCGGGGCTGACCTGCGTGCGGTGGCGGGCAAGCTGCGGCAGTTCATCGAAGGCCCGCGGCGGGTAAGCGAGTCGATGACGGTGCTGACGCCGCTGGTGGCGCCGTGGCCGGGCCATCGGGCGGCGGCGGCGCTGAATCGGCGATTGCTCGTTCGGCAGATTCGCCGGGTGCTGGCGGGGCTGCCGCGGCGGCCGGTGCAGGTGTGGAGCTTCGCGCCCGACGTGGACTTTCTTTGCGGCCAGTTCGAAGAAGAGTCTCTTGTCTATTATTGCGTCGATGCGTTCAGTGAATTCGCCGGGTACGACCGCCGGGCGATGCTTGAGGCCGAGGCGCGCCTCGCGGCGCGGGCCGATCTCGTCGTGACCACATCGCGCCGTCTGTTCGAAGACAAACAAGGGCTGGCAGCGCGGACGATTCTCATCCCGCACGGCGTCGATGCGGCGCATTTCGCGCAGGCCGAGCACGCCACGCCGCCGGAGGACGTGGCGCACCTGTCGCGCCCGATCCTGGGCTTCTGGGGGATGGTCGAGGACTGGATCGACGTCGCACTCCTGGCGCAGGCCGCCCGGGCCTGGCCGCAGGCATCGTTCGTGCTGATCGGCGAAATCAAGACGGATGTTTCGGGTTTGCGAGCCTGCCCGAACGTGCATCTGCTGGGCCGTCGGCCGTATGCGTCGCTGCCGGGCTACGCCGCCGCATTCGACGCCGCACTACTGCCGTTTCGCATCAACGATCTGACGCGCGCGGTGAACCCGATCAAGCTGCGCGAGTACCTCGCCGCCGGGCTGCCGGTTGTAAGCACGGCGCTGCCGGAAGTGGAGCCGTATCGGCCGGACGTGCACGTCGCGCGCTCAACTGATACATTCATAGATATTTGCCAGTCCGCGCTCGCGGCGGATTCTCCCACCGCCCGCGCCGCGCGCCGCGCCGCGATGCAGCGCGAGACCTGGCCGGCAAAGGTGCGGCAGATCGGTGAGGCGCTGGCCGGCGCCGCACGCTCGCGGGTTACTGCTGGACCGCCTCGTCGATGGCTTGATTGATCCGGTGCATCATCTCCAGGTAGTCGGCCTGGTGTTTCATCATCGCTTTGAGTTTCTCGTTGCCGGCCAGCGCCGCCTCGCGCTGGGCGAGGGCGCGCTTGTCGTCGACCTCGATCGGCTTGCCGGATGCCTCCAACTGTTGAACACGATGCACGGCTTGCTGGTACTCGCCGAGGATGGACTGGGCTTCCTTATCCTCGGCGACGGCGCGGGCCGACGCCATGAACGCACGGGTACGCTCATGTGCCGCGATTTTCTTGCCTAATTCGCGGGCGTGGGTGATGATGTCGTCCATGGGGGTCCTTTCCGGGCCGAGTTTCGTCAGTTCCGCCCGGTATCTCAAGCGCAAGTCCGCCGACCTGCAAGCGAGGCCCGAATGGGCAAGCGGTTTTCCGAACGAATCCTCGACTTCATCCGACGGCCGGACTACACGCCGCTCAAAGCGCGCAAACTCGCCATCGAAATGGGAATCGCCGAGTCGGAATACGGCGACTTTCACGACGCCGTGGATTCGCTGCGCCGCGTCGGGCGCGTCGTGCTTGGCAGCGGCAACGCCGTCACGCTGCCGCATCCGCCCAGCACGATGATCGGCACGTTTCGCGGCAACCCGCGCGGGTTCGGGTTCGTCGTGCCCGAAAGCCCCACCGAGCACGGCGACTTGTACATCGCGCCGGAAGACACCGCCGACGCCGTGACGGGCGACAAGGTCCGCTGCCAGGTGATGCGCCGCGGCCATCGCGACGGCAAGCAGATGCTCGCGGGGCGCATCGTGGAGATTGTCCAGCGCGGCGAGAGCAAGTATGTGGGTCAGTTGCGCCGCGATGGCGGCATCTGGTATGTCCGGCCCGACGGTAACACGCTGCACGTGCCGATCCTGGTGAGCGATGTTGGCGCAAAGGGCGCGAAGGAGGGCGATCAGGTCGTCGTCGAGATCGTGCGCTATCCCAGCGAGGGGAAGCCGGCCAAGGGCGTGATCGTGGAGCGGATCGGGGCGCGCGGCCAGGCAGGCGTCGATCTGGCAAGCATCATTCGACAACACAATCTGCCGGAGGAATTCAGTGCCGAGGTCATGGCCGAGGCGCGCGGCGTGGCCAAGGCGTTCGATGCGCAGGCCATGGGCGGCTCGCGCGAGGATTTGACCGGGCGGACGATCATCACGATCGACCCGGACGACGCGAAGGACTACGACGACGCGATTTCGCTGGAGCGGATCGGTCAGGGCGGCGGTGCGGAACGCGCGGGGACGCGGAAAGGTCGAGCAGTCAGCGAGCGATCGAGCTGGTCCGGCGGCGAGGGCGCCGCATGGGAGCTGGGCGTGCACATCGCCGACGTGAGCACGTTCGTGCGCGAGGGCGGGGCGATCGATACGACGGCGCGCGAGCGCGGTACAAGCGTCTATTTCCCAGGCTACGTCATCCCGATGCTGCCGGAGCTGCTGTCCAACGGGCTGTGCAGTCTTCAGGAGGGCGAGGACCGTCTTTGCAAATCCGCGTTCATCCGCTACGACGCGGCCGGTCGAGTGGTGGGGACGCGCTTCGCCAACACCGTGATCCGCTCGACGAAGCGGCTGACCTACACGCGGGCGCAGGCGATCATCGACGGCGATTCGGGCGATTGCCCACGGCCGGTCCTGAAATTGCTCCAGGACATGGACACGCTGGCGAAAGTGATCCGCCGCCGCCGGCTGAATGACGGGATGGTGACACTCGATCTGCCCGAAGTGCGCCTCGTGCTTGACGACGCGGGCCGCGTGGTCGATGCCCGGCCCGAGGACGACAGCTTCACCCACACGATCATCGAAATGTTCATGGTCGAGGCCAACGAGGCCGTCGCGCGCGTGCTGGAGCGGGTCGGCGTGCCGTTCATCCGGCGCATTCACCCCGAGCCCAGCCCGGAATCGCTGGAGGCGATGGGGCGGTTCATGCGGGCCGCCGGGTTCGCCGTGCCCAAGCGCATCACGCCGGGAGACTTACAAGCCTTGCTCGCGCCGCTCAAGGGCAAACCCGAGGCCTACGCGATCAACCTGATCGTGCTCAAGTCGATGCAGACCGCCGAGTACTCCCCGAAGCAGGTCGGGCATTTCGCGCTGGCCAGCAAGGGCTACGCGCACTTCACCAGTCCGATTCGCCGCTATGCGGACCTGATGATTCACCGGCTCGTGCAGCAGCACCTGGAGGGCCGGTTGGAAAAGTTCGTCGAAGGGATGGAGGGCGTGCCGTCGTACGAGGAATTGCTGGAGGTCGGCAACCGGCTGTCGTACCTGTCGCGCCGGGCGGAGGATGCCGAGGAGGAGTTGAAGACGGTCAAGGTGCTGGAGCTGCTTTCGGATCACGTCGGCGAGGAATTCGACGGCGTGATCAACGGCGTCACGAACTTCGGATTGTTCGTTCAGCATCCGATTTATCTAATAGACGGATTGCTAAGAATGGAGGACCTCGGCGATGACTGGTGGGAGGCGAACGTGGCCATGGGCACGGTCGTCGGCGAGCGGTCGCGCCGCCGGTTCACGCTCGGCTCGATCGTGCGAGTCGCCATCGCTGAAGTGGATGTCTCGGCGCGACAGATGCGATTGGCGCTGCGATCCGGTTCATCCGCCCGCGGCGGACGGACGTTGTCGCAGACGCCGCGATCCAGTGAGCGAGGAAGACGCGGTGGTGCCGGACGGCCCAAACCTGGCACGCTGGCGGGATTCGGAGGAAATCGCGCGGGAGGAAAGCCGGAAAAATCCGCGCGGAGCGGGAAGGGTAATCGCGGTAAATCGCGACGGCGCAAGAGGTAATAATCCTGTTAGTCCGGCGATCAGCCCCGCGCCGAGAGGAATTGAGCACGGAAATTGCTGCGGCGCGTCAATATTGACTTGGCTTTGCCGTTTGGCGGGTAGCGTCGCGCAAAGTACGGGCGCAGCAATAATGAATCGCCCATGCAGAGCGCGTAGAATCCCGGTCATGAGCGAAGTGTCTCTTCTCCACAGGAGTGACGTTTGGTATCAGGAGCGTAGCGAAGCATGAAGAAAGCATTTGTCATCATTTTGGCTTTGTGTGTTTCGCCGGTGTGGGCGCAGAGCGAACAGCCGGACTCCACGGGGAATGGCGAATCGACGCGCCGGTCGCGGGATCGCGTCCGCGAGGGTCGGCGCGAGCGCGGGCCGCGCGAGGATCGAACGGAGCGGCCGCGCCGCGAGGGCGAGCGTCGACGGAACTGGGATCAGTTCCAAAGCGCGACGCCGGACGAGCGTCGACAAATGCGGCTGGATCAGATGGTTCAGCAAGCGGCGCGACTGTACGAACTCGACGACACACAGAAGGAAGTCGTTCGCAGCCAGATCGAGATGATGCAGGCGGAGCGCCGGGCAAAGATGGGCGCCGAGGCAGACGAATACGACCAGCTTCGAGCGAAGATGTTCGACCACTGGCGGCATGCGCGGGAGAATGCCGGCGAGCGGGCGCGCGATCCGAAATACTGGGAGGAAGTGCGGTTCGATCCACAGATGCAGGAGACGCGAAAGCGCGTCCGTGAATTGGAAGCAAAGTACCCGTTCAATTTCGACGAGCAGTTGAAGCGCATTGAGACCCTTCTGCCCGCCGATCAGGTCGCAAAAGGGCGCGAGCGGTGGGACGCTCGGAATCGTGGCGGCGACGAAGGCGGGCGGGACATGCGCCGTCGAGCCGAACGCGAAAGGCGAGCACGTGGCGATCAAGCCGCGCGCGGCGACCGTTCACCGGCGACCGTGGCGCCGGGCAATCCGCTGCCTCCGCCAAAAGTCGCTCCGCCCCCGCATCCGTGGGAGATTCACACGCGCCGGTTCATCGAGCAGTATCAGCTCACCGAATCGCAGTCCGCCGCCGCAATGGGCGTCTTGAAGGACATGCGCCAGCGGGCCGATCAGGTCGAGCAACTCACGGCGTCGCGCGTGGCGGCCGTGGCCGATGCGACCGGAAAGAAGAAGCTCGAAGACGAATCAAAGCAGCAGGTCGAGTCGCTGTTCGGCGAGCTGAAGCAGCGGCTGGAGTCGCTCCTGACCGCCGCCCAGCGCAGCGCCGGCGCGAAGCCGTAGAGCCGGCAGCGCGGATCGGCTACAACGCTCCTTCATGTCGCGCCGTCACGCCAAACAAGGGAGTCGGTTCAGCCGATCGCGAGCTCCCTCGCATTCCAATGCCGACGTTCGTCCGGATGCAGGGTTGCGGCCCGGCGTGTCGCTCTTCGCCGGTGCGCCGCTGCAACCCTGGCTCTGGTATTTCCTGATCGCCGTTGCCACATTCGTGGCATACTCAAACAGTTTCTCCGGCGAGTTCATTGTCGATGACGCATTGAGCATCGTTCAGAATCGGACGATTCGATCGCTCTGGCCGCTGACGGATTATCTCGCATCGTCGCGGCCGCTCGTGGATTATTCCCTCGGAATCAATTACGCGCTGCACGGGCTGGAGCGGGAAGGCTATCACGTCGTCAATTTGGTGATTCATATCCTGGCGGCCTGGACCTTGTTTGCGCTGGTGCGTCGGACGCAGGCGCTGTATGCAAACCGGATGCCGGCTGCGGAAGACCGTCACGATTGTCGGACCGGAATCGAATCGAAGTACGTACCGGTCGCGCCGGCGCTGATCGTCGCGCTGCTTTGGGCTGTGCATCCGCTTCAGACGCAGGCCGTGACGTACATCATCCAGCGCAGCGAATCGCTGATAGGGCTGTGCTATTTGCTTGTGCTGTACTGCGTCGCGCGGAGTGCGACGGCCCCGCGCGCGGGGCCTTGGATAGCCGGTGCGATTGCAGCTTGTGCAGCGGGCATGGCGAGCAAGGCCGTGATGGTGAGCGCGCCGATTGTGGCGATCCTGTACGACCGCGTGTTCATCGCATCGAGTTTCCGCGAGTTGGTTCGCAAACGATGGATGTTGCACGTCGGCCTCGCCGCGACGTGGAGCGTGCTGGCGATGTTCGGCGTGGTCGGCGGCATCTTCGCGCGCGAGCAGGAAGACCCGATCACGGTCGGTTTCGGCACGCCGGGGCTGACGGCGTGGGAATACCTTCGCACGCAGCCCGAGATTGTGCTCCATTACCTGCGCCTGGCGCTGCTTCCGGTGGGCCAGTGCATCGACTACGGCTGGCCGGTAGCCGACGTGGGCCCGCGCATGATTGCAAGCGGGGCGACGGTGCTGGGCTTGATGGTCGCCAGTGTTTGGGCGCTGAAGCGGCGGCCGTGGATGGGTTTCGTCGGCATCGCATTTTTTCTGATTTTGGCGCCGACATCGAGCATCGTTCCGATTCGGGATCTTGCATTCGAGCATCGCATGTACGTTCCGCTTGCCGGGGTCATCGTGCTGCTCGTGTTCGGCTTCGGCGCGGGACTGCGGCGAGCGATCGCGCCGATTGCGCCGCGCCGCATGGTGGGCGGGGCCGCCGTGATCTGCGCCGTGTCGCTGTTGATCGTGCTGACGTTTCGCCGCAATGCGTTGTACGGCGACGTGGTAGCACTGTGGCGCGACAACGTGGCCCGGGCGCCGAATCATCCGCGGCCGCACAACGCGCTGGGATTCGCGTTGCTTCAGTCGGGCCGGGTGCCGGAGGCGATCGCGGAGTTCGACGAGGCCATTCGGCTGGATCCGTCGTATGCGGGAGCATGGGCAAATCGAGGCGTGGCGCGGCTCAAACAGGGCGACGCCCAATCCGCGGTGGAGCAGATGGAAAAGGCGCTGGCGTTGAGTCCGTACGAATTCGATGCGGAATTATACTATTATCTAGGATCGGCATTGTTCGAAACAGGAAAACATGAATCGGCGCGAGAACGCTTCGGCCAGGCGCTGCAGATGCGGCCGGTCTATCCGGAAGCCATGTGCAGCCTGGGCAATTCGCTCCGGGCGCTGGGCCGGTTGCCGGAGGCGGAAGTAGCACTTCGCGCGGCGCTTCGGGACGCGCCCAATTACGCGGTGGCCTGGGCGAACATGGGAGTTGTTCTGTCGGAGTTGAATCGACTCGATGATGCGGCAGGAGCGTATGAGCGAGCGCTCAAGTCACAAGAGGGCAGCGAATCGGACCCGGTGTTCAAAGCCCAGCTTCACGTTCGACTGGGAAGGCTGCAGAAACGATTGGGCCGGCCGGAAGCGGCACGGGAGAATTTTGCAGCGGCGTTGAAAATCGCACCGGATGACCCGGAAGCCCGAGAAGAATTAGGAATGGCAGGGCCTGATTCGTCACCCTGAAAAAAAACCGAGTCTGGGCAGGTGAATTCGCTTTTTTTTGGAGTCGAAAGCCTGTAGGATAGGCTTTAACGTTAACAAGGCCATCCGTCCCCCGGAGGGCCGGAGTAAGGGAAAGTACTTGTTTCGTTTTCCAGTTAAAGGTGGCGCGCTAACTGACCTGAGGGTTGCAAGCATGTTATTTCGACGCAGTGTAATTGTATCGGTTTGTCTAATTTCAACTGCCGGGTGGAGTTTGGCGTCGGCGGCCGAGCCGGTGATTCGCTGGCGGACG
>CAZQCF010000036.1:0-40479 GCA_964592235.1 uncultured Planctomycetaceae bacterium | reverse complement strand
GCTTCTTCAAACATTGCGGCTACGCCGCTACGTGCGAATGAAAATCGCTCTAGACTCGGAACGTTTCGAAACGGCGACGGCGCATTCCGGGCCATGACTGGCCCGGCTCGGACCGGTGCGAGAGAGTATTCCCACAATCGAAATTGCACGCCGCAGCCGATTCGATTGCCTGCGCAATCGGCTCTTTGGATCGCGCTTAGCGCATTGTCCGCAGGGCCTCGCGCATCTTGCCCACGACTTCGTCCACCAGTTCCGCCTTCACGTCCAGCACCGGTCGCAGGCGGATCGACTTCTCGCCGCATCGAATCACCAGCAGACCGACCTGCCAGCAGGCCTTCCAGAACCGATTGCGCGTCTCGGTGTCCGGCAGATCAAACGCCAGCATCAGGCCGCGACCGCGCACGGCGGTGATGCTCGGCTCCTCGGCGGCAAGATTTTGCAACTGCTGCAGGAACCGGTCGCCCATGCGCCGGGCGTTGTCCGCCAGATTCTCGCGCTCGTAAATCGTCAGCAGGTGCGTCGAGCGCACCATGTCCACGAGATTGCCGCCCCAGGTGCTGTTGATGCGGCTGCTCTTGCGGAAGACGTTCTCCGGCACTTCGTCAAACCGCGGCCCGGCCATAATGCCCGCCAGCTGCACTTTCTTCGCGAACGCGAACACATCGGGCCGCACGCCGAAATGCTCGAAGCACCAGTTGCGCCCGGTGACGCCCATGCCGCACTGCACCTCGTCGAAGATGAGCATCATCTCATGTTCATCGCAAAGGCGGCGAAGCGTCCGGAAGAACTCCGCGCGGAAGTGCCGATCGCCCCCCTCGCCCTGGATCGGCTCGATGATGATGCAGCAGATCTTGTGCGGGCGCGCGGCGACCGCGGCGAGAATCTCCGACTCGGCCTGCTTCTCATCGGCAGCGACGCGCTGGCTGCGCTGCGGTTCCGCGAGCGAATAGTCGATCGGCGGCGCGCTCACCCGCGGCCAGTCAAACTTCGCGAAGTATCGCACCTTGTTCGGATCGGTGTTCGTGAGCGACATGGTGTAGCCCGTGCGCCCGTGGAAGCAGTTCTTGAAATGCAACACGTCGGTGCCGAACTCCCCGCGCCCGGCGGCGATGTTCTTCTGCACCTTCCAGTCCATGGCGGCCTTGAGCGCGTTCTCCACGCCCAGCGCGCCGCCTTCGATGAAGAAGTACCGCTCCATGTCCTCGACGCCGAGGACGCGCGAGAACGTGTTCACAAAGCGCGCGTAGGCGGCGGTGTACACGTCGCTGTTGGCGACTTTTACCATCGCCGCGTCGAGCAGCTCCTCGCGCACGTCGGGCCGGTCAAAATGCGGATGATTGAACCCGATCGGCAGCGAGGCATAGAAGCCGTACATGTCGATCATCGTGCGATTCGTGGAGGCGTCGAAGAAATAGCTGCCCCGGCTGCGCGACAGGTCAAAGACCATCTCGAACCCATCGATGAGGATATGCTTCTTCAAATCCGTCAGGACATCGCGAGCGGCGATTTCGTTGCGCGATACGGGGGTGCTCGTGTTCATGGTGTGCCTCAATTCGATCCTGGCCGGACGGCAGCGTCCGGAGTTCCCGGCCGGCGAGCCGGGATGGGTCAGCTTCGTTCGACGCGGTCGCTGCGAACGTGGCGCGCGCGACCATACGGGAATACATCGGTTGCTGGAGATGGGGCGACGCAGCCGGTCGGCGGCGTCATTCGTTGAAGACGGTGGACATGAATACCGAAACGCCGGTCGTGGGCCGGCGGCAGCGCAGGCCGCGGTGTTCGAGGAACCAGTAGCGCGATCCCTCGATACGGCCTTCCGAAATGGCGATCAGGTCAAGGTGCATGGCAGCTTCGCCGGAATACGACGTTCGTCCCAATCATAGTCCGCCGGGCTGGCCGCTTCAAGAGCAGACCACCGTCCACCGCGTCCGCTTTGACGCCGCAGGCCGCGACCGGATACTGTTAGGCTATGAGAATCATCGGCCAGGGGATGGACCTGATTGAAACGCAGCGGATCGACCGCATCCGACAGGAGCACCCCGATCGGTTTCTGGATCGCATCCTGACGCCGTCGGAGCGCGCCTATTGCGACCGGCGGAAGTTCCCCCTTCCGCACATCGCGGGGCGGTTCGCCGCAAAGGAGGCGATTCTCAAGGCGCTGGGCACGGGCTGGCGCGGGCAGATCGCCTGGACGGACATGGAGATTCTCAACGACGACGCAGGCAAGCCGCATGTCGTGCTAAGCGGGCACACCGACGTGGTCGCTCGGGGACTGGGCGTGTCGCGCATTCTGCTTAGCATCACGCATACGGAACACTATGCGGCCGCCAGCGCGATCGCGGTAGGCGAGTAGATCCGTCTCAAGACCCCGCAACGCATCACCTGTCGGCACGCCTGCATCAACGACATGGCCGCCAAAGGCCGCGGCCATGCCACCCCGAATGTGCCGCTCCTGAACGTGCCACGGCCGGCCATGCCACGCCCGATTTCGATGCAACACGATTCGCTCCCACCGCGCGCGATCGTGTCACTTACTCGTCACCATCCGGTTCTGCGCGGACGTTGCAAACGGCTCCTCGCGCGTGATCGTCGTGCCGCAGCGGCCTTCCAGCGCCGCCGGCAGGTCCGACCAATCGGTGATGACCGCCATCGCGTTGGGATTCGTTGAGCGGCGCAGGAAATCGACCGCGGCGCGAATCTTGGGCAGCATCGACCCGGCGGCAAAATGCCCGTCCGCCTCCAGTTGCTGAAGCCGGGCGAGACCAACCCGCCGCAGGGGCTGCTGATCCGGTTTCCGATAGTTCAGATACACCGAATCGACGCCAGTCAGAATCGCGAGGACGTCTGCATCGACCTCGGCCGCGAGAATCGCGCTGGTGAGGTCTTTGTCGATCACGGCCTCGACGCCCTCGTAGCGCCCGTCGGCGTTCTGCACAACGGGAATCCCGCCGCCGCCGCCGGCGATAAGCAGCCGGCCCTGTGCGACGAGCGCCTTGAGAACGTCAATTTCCACGATACGCACCGGGCGCGGGCTTGGGACGACCCGGCGATAACCTCGACCGCTGTCTTCGACGATGCGCCAACCGTCGCGCTGTTCGTGAAGCTTTGCGGCAGTCTCATTGAGAAACGGCCCGATCGGCTTGGTCGGGTTGGCAAACGCGGGATCAGCCCGATCGACCACGACGCTCGTCACAAGTGCAGACGGGATGCGGTTCACCCCTCGCGCGACCAGTTCGTTCCCCCAGGTCTGCGCGATCATGTAGCCCATGCCGGCCTGGGTGTCCGCCACCGCCAGGCCCAGATCGATGGGATAAACGCTGCTCGAGGCGATTTCCACGCGCCGCATGATTGACCCGACCTGCGGGCCGTTACCGTGCGTGACCGTGACCTGCCAGCCGTGCTCGACCAGGTCGGCCAGCGGAACAGCCATCTCGCGACTGTGGCGAAATTGATCGGCGATATCGCCCGCGCCCCCGGGCGTGACCAGCGCGTTGCCGCCGATGGCGACGACGATTTTCATAGGTCGGCTCCGTCCGGTGAGATCGCGCCCCGGCCCTCGGCTGGAGACCCGTCCCACCCACAGATTTTAACATCGACCGGGGAGTTCAGCCGGGATGAGCGGGTGGCGTTTCGGGCGAATCGGGGGAAATCGTTTCGCGGACTGCGGACGCGGATCACGGCTTGGCGCCGCGGGCGAGATCCGCAAGACGCTTGTAAACCGGGTCTTTCAGGTCTCGCGCGAGCGACCGCTCAAACAACACGCCATCTGCGGCGCTTGCGTAGACCAGCGTGGCGTCGTTCTTGCCGCCGGCCCGGTCGAAATCAATATCAACGCAGAGTGAACCGGTCGAAAAATCGGGGCGCCCGGGGCGCTTGTCCTTCTTGCCAATTTCCTCGCCGGCGCTGATCTTGAACTCCTGTCGCGTGGCGCCGGCTCGCGTCACCTTGAATATCGACACGGTCACTTCCTTCTTCGCCTTGTCGGCCTTCGTCACGTAGAAGTACGTATCGCTCTTGATCTCCACCGGGCGGGATTCAGGGGACCAGTCGCTGAAGAGCGTGATCCGCTGGGCGTCGCGCGGGTTGCGCAATTCGGCCGTGTTCCCGGCGAACATGTTGACGGCCTCGTAGCGGATTCGATAGACGTACGTATGACCAGGGATCGCCGTGATATCGTGCGCGAGGATCGGCATGAGCCGGCGCGGATCACGCGGTGACGACTTGGCGAAGGTTCGAAGGTCGCGCGGCAATTTCTCGGGGAGCCGATCGAGAATCGCCTGCGCCGCCGCGACATCTTTCTCGGGAACGCCCGGCAAGCCCACCACACCCCGTGCCAGAACCAGCGCCGCGAACGGATCGACCTCCTTGAACGGCCGCCGGCCCTTCAGCGCGGCGTTCGACCAATCCAGCCATTTCTTGCTGAACCGGCCGGGGTTCGGCGCGACCGGTGAATTGGACGATTCGCGCTCGGGAGGCTCATCCAAATATGGAACGGCCGGAAGCTCGACCTTATCGCCCCCCGATTGATACTGGGCCAGGGGCGTCAGCACAATGGCGTCGCGCATTTCGTCCAGCAGATTCCGATACGACTCGACGCCCTGCACACGCACGCGACCGTCAGGAGAGATCGTCACAGTCGGCCGGGCGGCTTCCTGAAAGGGAAGGTATGTATTGACATCCTCCCATGTACCGGACGGATCGTTCACATCGCGCCGTTGCAGATGGACTTTCGCGATTTGCAGCACCGCGCCCTCGGGATAGCGCTCGGCGAGGAACTTGCTTTGCTGCTCGACGAGATCCACCTGCGCGGCGACGGACACCCAGTTGGTGGTCACGACTTTGCCGGTGGTTTGGTCTTCGGTCGCTCGCGGGTCGAACAAATTCAGTTCGGGCTTGGACCGCAGAAAGCGAAACGTGGAGCGACCCGACGCCAGCACCGGCAGATCGGGGGCAACGAACTTCGCCAGGTTGCGACGATCCTCCGGTGCGGTCCGCATGATCGAAACCAGCGGCGGGCCGAACGCGCCGGCGCGCGGCATATCCTTCGGCAGATTCGCCATACCCAACAGGCCCTTGGCCTCGGGTCCGTACCATTCCGCGAGCTGCGCCACGGGGTCGTTCTTCGGGTCGGTCTCGGTCTCTTTGCGCGGTGGGTTGTATCGCGCCGATTGCACAGCTTGTTTCGCCTGTTCGGCGGCCTCGTTGGCGGCCTGGATCAGCTCGGTGGGGCTGCGCTCGTTGACGTTGAATCGCCCGCCGGCAAATCCGAAATATACGGCGCCAATGAACCCGGCGGCGCAGACACCCAGAATGACCTTCTCCAGGTGTTTGTCAACAAAACTCACGTCCTTCTTCGCCATGACTGCTCCCGATCAACTCCTGCCTTCGCGCGCGAAGCCCCCCGGCGCGGTCTGCGGTCATCCGCCTCCGCGGCCGAAATCAGACGGATCGCCGGCCGAGCCCGACTTGAGGATTGGCTTGAGCGACTCGGGGATCCACTCCTCGAACACGCTGCGAATGTAATACCCCTCCAGGGTGATCGTCGCCTGAACGGCCGGAGCATCCCCGTAGAGGTAATCATCCTGCAGCGGACTTTGATCGACGGATGTATACGACACGCACGTCGGCGTGTAAAACCCAACTCGGCAGATGCTGTCCAGCACCTGGTTCAGCGCTGCCGTTTCAAGGACGACCACGAGCTGCAGCGGCACGACAAACATCTTGTCGTTGTTGGTCACACCCGTGAACGACAGGGGCCACTCCCTGGTCTCGTTGGATCCGCCACCCTTGCCCAGGCGCGGCGCGATTCGCAGAACCTGAAGATGCTTGACCGGCATGAACGCCACCCAGACGTCTTCGTCGCGCTTTGCGGCGATCAGTTCCGCGGCGCGCGCTTCGTTGCAACGTGCCAGCGCGGTGACCATGTCCTGCTGAATCCACAGGGTCATCTGCGCGTGCCAGATGGCTTCCGCGCCCGGCGCCTCGTCGCTGCGAGCCAATGGGTGCCGGCCCAGCGCGTTGGGTGACAGGTACATGTAAATCCGCCGCGCCACGTCCTCCGCCGCACGAGCCGCCGGATAGTCTCGCAGAAACTCGCTCAACTCCCGCTCGCGCGCCTGGCCGATGTCGCCCTTGATGTCCGTGATGCCCGCCCCGCCCCACGGATTCGTCAGGCTTTCCGTCGGCGGCTTCACTTTCATCGCCGCGACGAGCCGTTCCTGATCCGCCACCTCCTGGGCCGTGGCCTTGTCGCGCGCCCGCAGCCGCTCGGCCAGCTCCGCGTGCGCCTGAATGTAAGCATCCTTGAACTGAATCGCGTCCGCGTTGCTTGCCGGTTTAGGAAGCACATTGGGAATCAACGTCGCACGGGGCTTGCGGACGATTTTGCCATCCGGACCGACCATTTCCTCGAACACATTGAACTTCTGCAACGCCAGCGCCGCATCCATGGACCGTTCGAACTCGGCGTTGCGCGCTTCGATGTCGTCAGCCTTGGCCTTGATTGTGTCCTTGTTGGCGGCGGAGCGCTTGTATTTCTCCGTCTCGCTCACCAGCGACGCCACGCTGTTCATCTGTTCCACCACGGCATCACCGCCGGCATAGGCGAAGTAACCCATGCCCAGCGAGGCCAGCGCCACAACGCCTACCACCAGCAGCTTCCATTGTTTCTTCACGAAGTCCATCGATCCACTACTCCGGCGATACGCTCTCGTTTGATTGACCGTTCATGCCAATCGCTCGTGAGGGGGCGCAGCCAATTCGGCGAGCAAGCTCGCCGGCCAGATGACGTTCGTTCCGCGTTTCTTCACTCAAGCTCAAGCATCTCATGATGGCTCAACCAGGCTGGTGTCCTGTCGTGTACGCGTTTTCTCACCCGCCATCCGGCTTGTCCTTCTTCTCCCCTTCGGCCGGCTTCGGCTTGTAGCGTTCGGGGATCAACTTCTCCGGCGTGTCACCCTTGCGCGCGCAAACCAGAATGATGAACCGCCGGTCGCCCGTATCGTCCTCGCCGGTGACCGGATCCGCCTTGAGGAACTTGTTTCGCCAGCGAGTCGCTTCATCGTTGATGTTTGTTCCGCCGATGACCCGGCTCGGTCCGGGCTGCACACCGCCCCGCTGCGAGATGGCTCCACGGCCCCCCGGCAAGGGCGCGCCCGTGACGCCGCCTTGGTTTTCGATTCGAGCGCCGCCGCGACTGCCGCGCATACCCGGCGTCGTCGGCTCGGCCTGCGGGTTGGCCACGCCCGCAACCGGCTGGGTCTTCTGTCGATTGATCACTTTGTCCAGCTTGATGTTATCCAGGTAGAAGCCCTGCCCCGGTTTCTTGCCCAATTCGTCGAGTGACTTGATCAGCGTCTCCTCCAGCCATTTCGCGGGGCTGGGATCCGTCGCGCCGCCGACAATGCGCAGATACCAACCAGGGTTGCGAAGCGACGAACTGCTCTTGGTGTCGCCGCCATACAACGCGGCCGGGTCTTTGGGCTCGTAAATCATATCGATGCGCTCGATCCAGACATCCTGCCGCTGGGCGCGCGGCGCCTGTCGGGCCGCCTCGGCCATCGCGCGCACGTCCCCAATGGACTTCAACGAAGGCGACGCCTCGGCGAACGCCTCATGCACCGTCTCAAGAATGCGCGGCACCAGCACATTGCTCTGCGGCAGCTTGGCGACTGTGTTCAGAAAGCCCATGTCGCCAGTGGCCTTGCGGTCCAACTCGGAAAACGCCGATTGCAGGCGCTGGGCCGCTCCGGCCACCTTCGCCGCCTTCTCCAGCGGCGGCTCGCTGCCCACGCTGTTCAGCCTCGCCATGGCATCGTCCACACTGCTCGCCGGGATCGGCGACGGCGCTGACAGGCTCCCCATCGCCGACGCGATCTGATTCGTCGCCATGACATTGCTCACCCACAACGCCCCGGCCGCCAGAGCCAGGGACGCCGCAGAGGCATAAAACCACGGCTGCTTCTTTTTCCACAAAAGACTCTTTTTCACTTCCAGCGGGATCAGATTGGAACCCACCGGCGCCAGCCCCAGCCCCTGCAGCGCCAGGCCGTAGGCCACGCTGAAGCTCATCACCTGCTCTTTGAACTGCGGCGTGCGGTCGTTCTCCGCGATGGCCATTTTTCTGAAATTGGACAACCGATCGACCTGAATCTGAAGATTCTGCTGGAGGAACTTCTGCAAGCCCGGTAGCAGAAAGGCGTTGCCCATGCCGACGACCCGCGTCACGTGCGCCTCGCGCCGCGTGCTCGTGTACGACCCGATCGACCGCTGAATCTCCGCCACCAGATCGGCGAACGCCGGACGCATCGCCTGAAACACCTGCCGCGCGTACTTCGACGTGGCCGCGGTGCGCTTCAGCTTTTCCGCCTTGCGGAAACTTGTCTTGAAGGCCGCGACCAGCGCCTTGGTAAACTGGTTGCCGCCGATGCGCAACTGCCGCGACCAGATGCGCTCGCCTTCCATCACGATCAGGTCCGTGCCCAACGCCCCCATGTCCAGCAACACGGCCGCCTTGCCCGCCTCGGCCACGTCCTCATACCGCGCCGCGTTGTACGACGCCATCGGGCTGGTCTGCACGATGAACGGCTCGATGCCCTGGTCGGTAAAGTAGCCGATGTAGTTGCGGATCAGCTCCTTGCGAATCGCGAAGATGCCTACCTCAACATCCGGCGAGTCCTTCTCCTGGAAGACCTGGTAATCCCAAACGACTTCATCGAGGTCGAACGGAATCTGCTGGCTCGCCTCGTACTGCACCATGTCGGGGATCTTCTTCACGTCCACCGGCGGCAACTTCGTGAAGCGAGTCAGCGTCTGCTGACCCGGCACCGAGATGACGACCTTCGCCCCCTTGAGATCGTTACGAGAGGCAAACGTCTCGATCGCCTTGATCACCATCGCCGTCGCGTCGGACTCGGCCTCCGACAGGATCGACGGATGCTCCACCACGTCGCTGGTGATCATCTCCACGCCGTCGCCGGCCGCCTGAAGCTTGATCGCCTTCAGCGAGCACTGTCCCACGTCGATGCCCCAGACCGGTTGTTTCGCTGCCATGAAAACTTGCTCCGTCCTGCGACTTTCAGCGATGTCCCGCCGGGCGCATTCCGCCCGGACGCTTCATGATAACGCCGATTCGCCCCGCGTCGGGTCTTGGACTATCCTGTCTTGCTGCTCGATTTCGTCGATACGTCAGGTAGGCTGTCGCCCGTCGCGTGGGGCCGCCGGACCGGGTCGCCCCGCCCTTGCGACGGGGTCGTCCGACGGTGTACTTGATCGTATCCGGGCCAATAAAATGAGTCAACCGGCGACGCGTCCGATACGGCGCTTCGCGCTTGGATTGGTTCCGCCGCCACGTGACAACCGCCGCCCAACCAGCCGAGACACGCCGCCCTCTCGCCCGAACCACCTGCAGCGCCGCGGCCGCCTTCCTCGGATTGCTGGTTCCCTTCGCGATTCTGCGCGGCCTCACGCTTCCCCGCGCCCTGGTATTCAACACGAGCCTCCGCCTCGACATGCTCTGGCCCGCACTGCCGAGCTACTTGCTCTGCGACGCACTCGCCGCGGCCGCTGTGACGCTTCTGCTTTGGCCGGTCTGGAGGTTCATCGCCCATCCAAACCGCCGCGTTCGATGGTTCGCCGCCGTTTCAACCGGCGTGCTGCTCACGTTCGTCGTCATGGTGACAGCGATTCAGTATCGCGTCTGGCGAGAGGTCGGGTTCTTTCCCAATCTCGAAACGCTGCGCCGCTTCGCCGGGCCGGGCAGCCCATTCCTGCAATCGGCGCGATCCTTCACTGACGTTGCGACAATCGGCGAGCTTGCACTCGTGCTGATCCTTCCGTCGTTGATCGCTCTGGCCGCGAGATGGGTGCCTCGCACCGCCACGGTTATTTCTTTACTTGTATTTATCGCCGCCGCCGCGTCACGGCTCGTTGATGTTGACCCGCCCGCGCGCGCCCTGGCGACCCATCCCGGCCTTCGACTGTTCCGATCGTCGTCGCCGCCGGCCGAGTTACGCGATCACGATGTCTCCGACGAGCCCCCTTCGCTCGCCTCCGTTGCCGGGCATGCACCGCCTCCACCCTGCGCGCTGCCGCCGATTTTCACCACGCCGCCCCATCGTTCCATCATCCTTGTCGTACTCGAATCCACCGCCGATCAATACCTTTTCCCCGGCGGTCAGGCGCGATTCCCGAACCTCGCGCGCATCGCCCAGCACGCGATCCGCCTGCCCCGCTATTACGCGCCTTCGGGAACCAGCAATCCCTCGATGTTCAACCTGCTCACCGGTCGTCATGCCGTCCCCGCCGAGGAATGGTGGGACACACCGCGCGATCGCGCCGCCAACGCCCTGCCCCATCTGCTCGCCGCTGCCGGTTACGAATCCGCCTTCTTCATGAGCGGCTGTTTTCGCTATTTCTTCGACGAGCCGCTCTATCGCGGCATGGGCTGGACCGTCTGTGTCGACGGCGACGATCTCGCGCGCGAGCACGACATTCCCAACGCCCTGCGCGACCCCTCCGGCCATTGCGTGGACGACGCCGTCTCGCTGCTGGACGCATTGCACTTCATCGACGAACGTCTTGAAAAAAACACGCCGACGTTTACGGTGCTCTACACCGGCCTGCCGCACATGCCGTACGACTTTCTCACCGACTCGCCCCATGCGATCCATCGCGGCGAAAGCCTCACCGCCTTCCAGCGATACGAGAACCAGCTCGCCTACGTCGATGCCCTGATCGGCCGGCTTCACGAGCACCTGATCGAACGCCGATTCTTCGAACGCGGCCTGCTCGTCATCACCGGCGATCACGGCGAAGCGTTCGGCCAGCACGCGAACAACTACGTCCACGGCGCGCACCTCTTCGACGAGAACACGCGCGTACCGCTGCTGATCGCGCACCCCGCCATCACCGCGCAAACCTGCGAAACACCGGCCTCGCACATCGACTTCGCGCCCACCCTGCTCCAACTGGCCGGCGTCACGACGGCCGCGCGCATGGACGGCCGTTCGATCTTCGCCGCCGAGCGGCCCGCGATGATCTTCCTCTCGGCCGCGCACAATGAACTCAAGCTTGGCGCAGTCGATTGGCCACTCAAGGCGATTCACCTGCTGGCGGCAGAGCGGACGATGTTGTTCAACCTCGCCGACGACCCGAGCGAAACGCGCGATCTCGCGGGCGCGACGCCTGAACTCGCCGCGCGCTATCGCCGCTGGATCAAGTCGTTTCGCTATCACTATCTGACGCCGGATCGGCTGAAGAATCTGCCGCCGGCGGAGCAGCACTATTGGAACGGTCGGCAGGCGATGGCAACGGGCGCATCGCCGTCACTCGCCGTGGGCTACTTCCGCGAGGCGCTGGCGCTGCGACCGGATTACACCGAGGCGCGCGAGGCGCTGGCGGAATGCTTCTATCGCCTGGGCGAACATTGCCTGCGATCGAAGCGCACCGACGAGGCGGCGCTGCAATTCAACGAGGCGCTGCGATTAAACCCCGAACACAAAGAGGCCCGCGCGGCCCTTGACGCACTCCGCGCGGATTGATTCTCCGATTGCTCGCACAATCGGCTCCTTGCCTGAATCGCGGCGCGCAAGCTCCCCTGTCACGGCGACTCGAAGTCCGCCGCTACGATCCGGAGCGAGGATTCATCATCGTGAATCGGGCCTTAGAAGATCCGCGGCGCCGCCGCCAGTGCATACTGTTCGCACTCGGCGTCGGTCATCGTCGGAAGGCCGATTTCCCGCAATTCGCGATCGATCCAGGCGCGCATCGACATGTTCGTCTTCTGCTCGAAGTAACTGATCTTGGCGCGCTGAATGATCTCGTGACGGGACTTCTCTTCCTGAAACATACATCTTTCCTTAGGGATGATCGGGAGAACGGTCCCATGGCGCAAGGCAGCCGTCACGCTTGCCCGCGCGCTGGTCCCTGACCGTCCTGGTCGACTCTGAACACGATCCCTCGCTGGTCGAAACCGCTTTGAAACAGCTTGTGTGATGGATCAAAGCCCCATGAGAACAGGGGAATCCAATTCCTCTGCCACTCATACTATCCCATACATCGGCACGGAACGCAATGCCTCACCGCAAATTTTGCCGGACGCCCCTGGGATGGCACTTGGGGAGCGGCCTTTCGGAGCGGCCCGCCTCACGACGTTTCACAGGTCCGAGCCGCCGCAGTCATGCGGCGGAATCGAATCAAACCGCGATCAATGAAGACCCGATGCGCGAACTGTGAAATGAACCAGGACAAAGCACCGCACCGCTAACTCTGCTCCCCGAGAGGATACACGCCTACGCCCGCCAGCATCCCTTGTCGTGCGCCGGGGCGATCTTGCCCATGCCCATCAGATAGCACTTCGTCGTCTCCGGCCCCATGAATTTGAAGGTCGTGCGAAACAGCGGGTACAGCCCCGCGATGGCCCGTGGCGTCGAGGCATCCAGCCCCTTCAGCCATTTCACATACGACCCGTGCTGCTCCGCCAGCTCCAGAAACACCCGCGCGTTCGACACGGTCGCCTCGATCTTCGCGCGATTGCGAATGATCGCCGCGTCGTTGCACAGCCGCTCGATGCGGCGCCTGTCGAATCGCGCTACGCGCTGCACGTCGAATCCGTCGAACCGATCGCGCAATGCGTCGCGCTTCACCAGCACGATCTTCCACGACAGCCCGCACTGAAACACCTCCAGCGCCATCCGCTCCAGATGCCCCGAGTCCGTGCGGATCGGCGCGCCCCACTCGCGATCGTGATACGCCGCCAGCATCGGATCGGTCGCCGCCCACTTGCATCGCCGGCGGCCGTCGCCGGGATCCACCGGCTTGATTCGCCCCGCCTGCGCCGCCGCTTGTGCCTGCTTCGCCGAATTCACCCGCGCCATCGTCGTGCCCTTCCTGTCGCCTGGGATTACAATTCCGTTGCCGCGTAACTTAGCCGCCCCGCCACGGCGAGGGCAATCACGCTTGAACCGTCGCCCGGCGACGTGAGAATGACCGGCCTGCCATGAACCGACTTTATGCCGACAACGCCGCAACAAGTTTCCCCAAGCCGCCGGAGGTCGCCCGCGCAATGCAGGAATACGCCGGGCAGCTTGGCGCGTCGGCAGGGCGCGGGGCCTATCGCGAGGCGCTGGAGACGGGCGAAATTCTCGCCGAGACGCGCCGGCGGCTGGCGCGACTCATCCATGCGGAAGCCCCGGAACAGGTGATCTTTACGTTCAATTGCTCCGGCGCGCTGAACCTGGCCATCAAGGGCCTGCTGAACCCCGGCGACCACGTCGTCGCCACGCGCATGGAGCACAATTCCGTGCTGCGACCGCTGCACGCGCTCGCCGATGCGGGCGTTGTGACGGTGGACTTTGTGCCGGCCGACCCCGCGACCGGGCTGGTCGATCCGGCCGATGTGCTGGCAGCCGTGACCTCGCGGACGCGGCTGGTGTGCGTGGTGCACGCGAGCAATGTGACGGGCGCCTTGAACGACGTGGGCGCGATCGGCCCTGGCCTGAAAAAGAAGAATGTCCCGTTTCTGGTTGATGCCGCGCAGACCGCCGGTCACGTGCCGATCGACGTGCAACGCGACGGCATTGATCTGCTCGCGATGCCGGGGCACAAGGGCCTGCTCGGCCCGCTCGGCACGGGCGCGCTCTACATTCGCCCTGGCCTGGAAAAGCAAATTCGACCGATCCTCGAAGGCGGCACCGGCTCGGTCAGCGAACTACCGCGTCAGCCCGAGCACCTGCCCGACAAATACGAAGCCGGCAGTCACAACGCGATCGGCCTCGCGGGTCTCGGCGCGGCGTTGGCGTGGATCGAGCAGCGCACCGTCGCGGCATTGCACCAACATGGCGCGGAGCTGTCTGCGCGATTCCTCGATCAGGCGCGCGAAGTGAGAGGGTTGTCTATTCTCGGGCCGCGCGATCCCGCCCAGCGCGTTCCGGTTTTCAGCATCCGCGTCGAAGGCATGGACCCCGCCGAGGTTGCAGCCGTTCTGGAGACGGAGTTCGGCATCCTCGCGCGAAGCGGGCTGCATTGCGCCCCCTTCGCGCACGAGACCATTGGAACGCATCGCGACGGCGGCACGACACGCTTGAGTCTGGGGCCGTTCAACACCCCTGCCGACGTGGATCGAATCGCTGCGGCCCTTCGCGAAATCGCCGCATCGGTTGCTTCGGTTTAGGTCCAGTCTATTCCGCCGGCCGCTTCGCCTGCCGTGCGGTCATCGCCTCGAGGGTCTTTCCCCGCTACAATTCTCCGCTGTGACGACGCCCGTACGAACGACACCCGCCCTTCGCCGGCTAAGCCTGTACGCCCTGATCATGCTGGCGCTGCTGCTGACCAGCGCCGCCGTGTTCGTGGTCATAACCGAGGACCCGATCCTCGCGGTGGACGATGTCTTCCCCGAGCCGGTCATCCTTGATCCCGAGCGGCATCCGAATTTTATCTTCCCCGAGGCGGCGCGAACGTCGGACCTGACCGTCAATCGGTTCGTCGATCGCTTCGCGCGGGTCTGCACGACCGGGAAGTACTCCGAGTTTCGCCTGATGCTTAGCCGCAAGCATCCGCCGATCCTTCCGCCGCGATTCGAGTCCAACTTCAACGCGGTCAAGCAGGTCCGCGTATTGTCAGTCGATCGATTGCCGCCGCTGCCCGGCGCGAACGTGCCGCTCGCAGTCCTGAATGTGGAATACGAATTGGAAGAGTTCGCCGCGAAGAACGGCGTCACGAGCAAACAGGTGCGCGTCGCCATCGTCCGCGAAGACGGTGAACTGCGAATCGGCCCCATCCCGGGCGACGCGCTGGCCAAGCTCCAGGCCTATCAGGCGCACCTGGCCGGCCAGTCGGGCGGCGCGCGCCGCGATCCCGCAACACCCGCCCTAAATGATACTATTGTAGATATTCCATCAAGTCAGCCGGCGAAGCCCCCCTCGCCATCGAGCGATCGCAAAGGGGCGGTAACCAACCGTCCGCTTCGCATCGGGTCCTGAAACTCGACTGATCGCGTAGCAATATTGAAATACGGCTACAATGCGGACCTGGCGCGCCGCGAATTCCCAATTCCTAACCGTTTGCCATCTCGAAGTTTATAGCTGCTTGCGCCGTGTCGCACCCGCTCCCAATACTGAAAGTTCTTATTTTTAAGGTCGGGAGTCCCTCAATACGAAAGTGGGGCTGACAGCATTGAAACCGGGGACGGCAACGGGCACACGCCGCGGATCAATGCTGGAAACAATGTCCGCGCCGAGTAAAGCGCGCGGAGAAGGGGAAAAGAAGTATGGGACTTACCGTAACGAACTCAAACACCTTGTCGTTGTTGAACATCCTCAACAAGACGTCGTCGGCGCAATCCGACACCCTGGCCAAGCTCTCCACGGGCTACCGGGTCAACAAAGGCTCCGATGATCCCGCCGGGCTCATCGCCATCCAGAGCCTCAACTCCGAACTTGTTTCGGTCGACGCCGCGTTGTCCAACAGCGCTCGCGCCAAGTCGATGATGGACGTGGCCGACGGCTCGCTGAAGGAAATCTCCAGCCTGCTGACCCAGGTCCAGTCGCTCGCCGCCGCCAGCGTCAGCTCGGGCGGTCTGTCGGGCGCGGAACTGGCCGCCAACCAGGCCCAGATCGACAACGCGATCACGGCCATCGACCGAATCGTTCGCACGTCGTCGTTTAACGGCAAGAACCTGCTCGACGGCGCGCAGTCGATCCGCGCGACCGCCAGCGACCCGACCAAGGTCTCGGACGTGCGCGTCTATTCGCGCCCGTCGGAGGATTCGACTCAATCGTTCGCGGTCAATGTGGTTGCCGCGGGTACCGTCGCCTCGGCCACGCTGACCACCGTCAGCGCTGCGTCGCTCGGCGATGCACAGTTCACGATCACCGGCGCGCTGGGCACGGCGACCATCACCGTCGCCGACGCTGACACCTTCACGGAAATCCGCGACAAGATCATCGCGGCGGCTTCAGAGACCGGCGTCTCGGCGTCGATCTCGGGCAGCGAGCTTCGCCTGCAGAGCCGCGACTACGGCTCCAGCAAGTTCGTCAGTGCGTCGCTCATCAGCGGCGATACGGACTTCGCCAACGTTTCACGCACCAACGGCACCAATGCCTCGGTGACGGTCAACGGCCAGGCGGCCTTTGTCGACGGACTGAAGGTTTCTTACAACAGCAACGGCACCAGCGGCGAGTTCACGCTCACGGCTGCGGGCAACGTGGCCGGCAGTGCGGGCAACGTAAACATCGACGGCGGCGGCGCGACGTTCCAGCTCGGAACGAGCAGCAACACGCGCTCGACCATCGGCCTGAACTCGCTCTACTCGCACGACCTGGGCGACAGCATCAGCGGGTACCTGAACACGATTAAGAGCGGTGGCGCCAATGACCTGTCCACCGACGCCAACAAGGCACTGGAAATCGCCAAGAAGGCGATCAGCCAGGTCGCCACGGCCCAGGGCCGTATCGGCGGGTTCACCAAGTTCCAGGTGGAGTCGTCCGTCAACAGCCTCAACGCCGCGAAGGAAGGGCTCACGGCCGCCCGAAGCACCGTCCGCGACATCGACTTCGCGGTCGAGACGGCCGAGTTGAGCCGGCAGAACGTGCTGCTGCAGTCGGCGCTCTCACTGTTGGGCGTCGCCAATCAGCAGTCGGGTCAAATCCTGGCACTGCTCCGGTAAGCCCGAGGCAGCTCTAGGTCTGGTGGGTCCCAACCGGCGGGGTGGAGGCAATCCTCCATCCCGCCGTTCTTTTGTTTTAAGGGGTTACTTGGATTCGCGCCGCGCGAAACGAATGGCCTGACGCACCCAATCCAGGCAAGCATCCGGCGACGTCGCATAATCCTGAAAGATGATCGCCTCGCAGCCCGTCTGCGCCGCCTCGTGCGCCAGGCTCACAAGATGCGGCCCGTCGCGAACATCCGGCGGCCGACCCGGCATCAAAAGGTCGACTTTCAAGTCCGCCGGCGGGGGCGGCGATTCGCTTCGTGCTGCGGCCATTTCCCATCCCAGCTTGCGAATAAGTTCCGGTTCATCGGGGACCACACCTTGCACCGCTCTCAACGACATGCGATCGCAGGCAGCTCCCCACCTTCGAAGTTCAGGCCTCGCCGTTACCACTTGGCAACCCGTATCATCCGGCCGCACCGATAGGAACTTGCTGCATCGTTCGCGCAACCGACGCACCATCGAAACACCGGTCTCATCTTGCCAGCGCGCATAACCGGCCAGAACTGCATCCTCTGCCACGAATTCATTCCATTGCCGAGCCGACGTTTCGCCCGCGAGCAGCGCCGCCACCAAGTCCTCGATCTTCGTTTGAACCTGGTTCGCATCGACGCCCGCAGCCTGCGCTTGTTGCCGGCACGCAGGGCAGAAACACCACGCGAGACATTCATTGAATGGTTCGCCGGTTGGCATCGAAACAGGAAACCACGTAACTCCAAACGCCGCTTGCGCCATCGGCCGGCGCGGGGCGGCCATTTCCACGACCTCAATCGGATAATTGCTCGACAAGTCCTCAATCAGCGCCGCCAGCAGCTCCTGCGTGTCTGGGTGCGCGTAACAATGAGACCACAGGCTGACATCGCCCAGCGCGTTGATGATGGTTGCGTGGGTCGATCGCTCCGGCATGTCGATTGTTCTCGGCAGCGAGGCGCGCACCTTCAGTCGATGACGCTCCGCCAGCCTGCACACGGCCTCCAGCGGATTGCGCGATTTGATCCACGGCGCGACGCGCGGTCGCACGCGCACGCTCGCATATTTCGACGCGTCAAGCTGAAAATGCAGACCCGCGTCGCAGGAGTCGATTCGAGGCCCCTGCGGACCGCGCGGATAGAGCGCCGCGGATCCGCTCCCGCTGACACAAAGCTGCACGCCGTCGACGCCAATCTCGCCAGCCATCCGCTCCAGCGCCTCGTCGGCGCCTTCGCGCTCGAGGTGCCAGGGCTGACACTCAAAGAAGAATTGCTTCATCGCGCTTCGACCCACAATTGGCGAGCATGGCGAAACGCGCCGTGACGGTCTCGCTGCTTAGTCGGTTTCGCGGTCCCTGGTGTCAATCTCGATCGGCGCGTGCATGTGGTTCGCGGCGCTGGGCTTGCTCAACACCTTGTAGAAGCAGAACGAGATCAGTCCGAGGACAAAACTGATCGAACCGATCATGAAGATCCAGCCCTGGGTTGTCATCGCTGCGCCTCCCGGCCTGCGGCCTGCCCCGGCAAACCACCGCGGTCGGCCGACTCCGCCTTCCAGCGCTTGCCGCCAATTCCGATCATGATGAGCAGGAACACCGTCACCACGGCGATGAGGATAAAGCTCAACATATAGACATTATCCTCACGAACCATTCGCACGAATCGAATCACATCGGTCTTCACAAATGAGCCGATCATGATGAGCAGGTACAAGGGCGTGACGTACTTAATCACGAATGGAAAGAACCGCGGCAGCTTCATCTCGGCGCCTTCGTGCGCGAAGTTCATCGCCCGGCGAACGCCGAAGACCCAGCCGAACAGCACCGTCTGCACCGCCGCAAGCAACACAATTGTGATGGTCCCAACCGTTTCGTCGAGGAAGTTCAGCGCTTTCATCTCCTTGCTGAAGAAAATCACGAACAGCGAGCCCATCCCCGTGATCAGGCCCAGCAGCGCCACCGAGCCGCGGCGGCCGATCCCCAGCGCCTCTTCCAGAAACGCGATCGCCGGCTGCAACATCGACAGCGAACTCGTGATCGCCGCGAGGAACAGCATGAAGAACCACAGGAAACCGAAGAATCGCCCGCCGGGCATGTACTCAAAAACGATCGGCAACGTGTGGAAACCGAGACTGAACGTACCCGTGGCCTGCGCACCGGCGATGCCAAGGAAAACAAACGCCGCGGGGATGGTTATCAATCCGCCGAGGCATACTTCAAAGAACTCATTCGTCGCGCTGGCGGTCAGACCAGACAACACAATGTCATCCTTGCGCTTCAGATAACTGGCGTAGTTCACGATCACGCCAAAGCCCACCGAAAGGCTGAAGAAGATCTGCCCTGCAGCCGCCATCCAGACCTTCGGTTGTGCCAAAGATGAGACCCAATTTCCGCCGCCATCCACCGGTTTGGGATTCCACATAAAGCCCAACCCATTGACGACGTTCAAATCTGGATTATCCGGATTCGGCGTACCCAGGGTCAGCACGCGCGCCAGCACGATGAACGCACAGATCGCCATCAGCGGCATGGCGAACGTACAGAACTTCTCAATCCCCTTCGATACGCCGCGAAAGATAATCAGAAAATTGATGGCAAACACCGCCAGCCAGACCATCACGCTGATATGCATCTTGCCGTCGAGCATCAGGCCGTCCTGGTTTGCCCCGACAAAGCTGTTGAAGTATTCCACGCTTCGGGCGGCATGTTGACTTTTGTCGTCTCCCAGGTCGATCCAGTTGAACAGGTAGCTGATCGCGTAGCCCAGGCACCACGATTCGATCAGCACGTAGTACATGTAAATGATGATGGGGATCAGCAACCCCAGCACGCCGAGGTAACGCCAGATCGGCCGCCGGCCCAGCACACCGAAGATCGCCGGCGCGGAGTTGAACCCGAACTGCCCGCCGTACTTGCCCATCGTCCATTCGGCCCAGCAGATCGGAATGCCCAGGAAGATGAGCGCGCAGAAATAGGGAATCATGAACGCGCCGCCGCCATTGGCCGCCGCGTTGCCGGGGAAACGGAGAAAGTTGCCCAGACCGACGGCCGAACCCGCGACCGCGAGAATGATTCCCAGCCGGCTGCCCCATTGCTCTTTTGGCTTGCTCATGCGTCGCGCGCTCCGTGAAATCGGATGGGCGTTGATCGGACCCGGTCAGGTCCGGATGGATCGCGGGAGCTTACTCGCGTCGCACCAATTTCCGCAAGCAAGCCTGGCGATGCGCCGGTCCACACGCTCGATCATCAGTCCGATGCCGCGGCGGCATGTGAATTGTTGCGACCGTTCGCATCGTCCGGCGTCCTGCCGAACGCATAGACAATCACAATCAGCAACACAGTGCCGACCACGAGCCCTACCCATACCGACACACCGAAATAGCCGCACAGCAGATCGCCCGCGAGAACTTCCATCCCCGCAGCCACGAGGGCATACGGAAGCTGCGTCCAGACGTGTTTCTCCAGCGGGCACTCCGACGCCAAGGCCGCCAGCACCGTCGTGTCGCTGATCGGCGAACAGTGATCGCCGAACACCGCGCCCGCGAGGACGCTGCCGACCGATCCGTAGAACAATTCCAACGCCTGATCCTTCGGCATATCGGCCGCGAGGTGACCGGCCAGCAACACGGCCACCGGGCAGATGATTCCCATGGTGCCCCACGACGTGCCCGTCGCGAACGAGACAATGCATGAGCTGACAAAAATCAGCAGCGGCAGCAGCGTCGGCGGAAATTTGTGCGAACGCAGTTGCTCCACCGCGACCGTCCCGATATGCAAGTCCCTCATCGTGTCAGACAGGGTCCAGGCCAGGACGAGAATCGTCACCGCGGGGAACACGCGCTGGATGCCTGCCATCATGGATTCAAATGCCGCGGCGAGGGTCTGGGCGCGAGTCGAGACAGTAATCGCCAGCGCCGTCACGAGCGCGATCATCGCCCCGTACAGAATCGCGATGTACGCGTCGGCGTAACTAAGCACGCCCGCGATCTTGTCAAGCAACCGCTCGGCATCGTGCGGACGCTTCGGCGCGAAGTAACCCGTCAGACAAAGGATGGACATCGTCGCGACGATCAGCACGCCAATCGGAATTCCTGCGTACCACCAGCGCGCGGACGCGGCCGATGCGTCTGCGCCGAGTCGGTCCTCCTCGGGTTGCGTGCGCACGCGCCGCTCGGCCTTGCGCATCGGCCCGAAGTCGCGATTGGAAACCGCGATTAGAAAGACCAGCACAAGCGTGAAGATCGCGTAGTAGCGATAGGGAATACTCGCCAGGAACGCCCGGTAAGCCGTGATCCCTTCCAGAAATGCCGGTCGCCCGCCGTCGCCCTCGATGGCCTTCAGCCCCGTGTCGATGTACCCGATTTCCGTCGCGATCCACGTGCCGAACAGGGCGAGTGACGCGACCGGCGCGGCCGTCGCATCGAGGATGAACGACAGCTTCTCGCGGCTGACGCGCAGTCGATCGAGCAGCGGGCGCATCGTCGGCCCGATGATGAGGCAGTTGGAATAATCATCGAAGAACACCGCCAGCCCGGCGAGATAGGTCGCCAGCATTCCGCGAACGCGCGTGGTCGCCAGTTTCGCGATCTGTGCCACAAATGCGGCAGTTCCCCCGTTCGAGAAGATCACTCCGACGACGCCGGCAATCGTCAGCGTCGCCAGCACCGTCTTGATGTGCGTCGGATCGGTCAGCGTGCCGACGAGGTAACGCTCAACGCCCAGTCGAAAAACGGTCAACAGGCCCGGCCCGCCGAACGACTCCTCCGCCGGCAGGCAGTACATCATCAGCGTGCAGGCCGAAAGGATTCCGAGAATCAGCGCGGGCAACACCTGCCGCAGCAGAATCGCCACGGCGATGGCCACCGCTGCCGGCGTGACGACCCACAGTCCGTAGCGGGTTTCAGGAGGAACGAGCGCCGGCGCGGACGTTGCGACGCTGGCAGGCTGGCTGGCCTGCGCTGCATCAATCCCGGAAAAACCAAACGCGGTTGGGAGCAAGCCCGAATGGATCAGCCAGCCGGCGCCGAGCATCAGAATCGCCACCGCGATCAATCGCGACGGACGTGTGTTGCGCGCGGGTTCCGACCATCTTCGGCACGGATCGGGCGAACGATTTTTCGAGTGAGAGCTTTGCCGCCGCCTTTGAAACATGGCCGCGAACGTTAGCGGCGCTGCGCCCCGTGGTCAACCGTATGGACGTCCTGGCGCTTCTTCAATACTTCTCTTTCGATGCCGCCGCACCACTTGAAGTCGCGGCGCCAGATGACTCGCCGCGCGCCTCTTTCAGTATCGCCACGCCCGCGCTCGCTCCAATGCGCGTCGCCCCGGCCTGCACCATCGCGCGCAGGTCTTCATAACTGCGAATCCCTCCGGCCGCCTTAACGCCCATGCGCGTCCCGCGCACCGCCTCGGCCATCAGCGCCACGTCCGCCGCCGTCGCCCCACCACTGGAGAACCCGGTACTCGTCTTCACGAAATCCGCCCGCGCCCGCCGCGCCGCCACGCACGCTCGCACCTTCTCCTCGTCCGTCAACAGCGCACACTCAATAATCACCTTGCAGACCGCGCGGCCGTCCACGCACGCATCCACCACCGCCTTAATATCGCGGAACACCAGGTCATCGTCGCCGCTTTTAAGCGCGCCGATGTTGATCACCATGTCGATCTCGCGCGCCCCGTCGCGAATCGCCCGCCGCGTCTCGAATGCCTTTACATCCGGCGTGTGCGTCCCAAGCGGAAAACCGACCACGGTGCAAACCTTCACGTCCGTGCCTCGCAGCAACGACGCGCACAAACTCACCCAAGTCGGATTGATGCACACCGACGCGAACTGATGAGCCGCCGCCTCACGGCAGAGCTGCTCCACTTGGCTGCGCGTCGCTTCGGGCTTCAGCAGCGTGTGATCGATGAACTTCGCCACATCCTGCGCAATCGGCCCGCCGCCCAGTCCGAACGCGATCCGACCCGCACCCATGTCGATCAGGTTCCGCACCGCCGACGGATTCTTCTCCGCGCAGTGCCCATGACAATCGGCCCCACAGCACGCACACGGCGCGCCGGCCGGCCAATGCCCCCGACCGGCCATCTCCGCGATTCGCTGCGCGATGCGGTCCAGGTCTTCGTTAGACAGATTCATACCACCGCTGTCGCTGCTCACGTTGCCGCTCCCGCCCCCATCCGACCCCTTGGCCTCTCCTGCACTCTTTCCCGCCGTGTGCCCGCTGCAAGTACAAGTCGCGCCGCCGCCGCATCCACACCCACACGAATTGGCCGCTTCACGGCCCGCCGCACCACGCTCCAAATCGTCGATCATCGCCACGCGCTTCTTGTGACGATCCTCGGTGCAGTCTGTGCCGAGAAACACCTCCACTATCTGCTCGGCCAGGCCCGTACCGATCAGCCTTGCGCCCAGCGTCAAGACATTTGCATCGTTGTGTTCACGGCTGTTTCGCGCACTCGAAACATCGTAACACAGCGCGGCCCGGACGCCGGGAATCTTGTTCGCCGCCATCGACGAGCCTATCCCCGCGCCGTCGATCATGATCCCGCGATCACACGCGCCGCCCGCGACCTGTCGCGCCACCTCTGCCGCGATCACCGGATAATCCGCAGTCGCCCCGTTGAACGTGCCGCAGTCCTGCACCGCGACCCCGCGACCGGTCAGCCATTTAGCCAGATGGGTCTTTAGCTCGTAGCCGCCGTGATCCGATCCGAGGGCAATCCGCATGCGTGTTCCACCGGGCCGCGACGTGTGATCGGCGGGTGATGCCGGCCGAAATTCAAACCGATTTCCCCGGCGCATCCCGCGCGACCCATCTTATACTTGATAGTCGGGCGGCCCAAGTCACGTCCTTCGCCGGCCCGCGACGCGACACCAGCAGGATTCGTCATGCCGGAATCAACGACATCCGGGCCGCGCCTCTGCGTCTGCCACATCTTCGATGACGAGTGGGCCTACGCCTGCCCCCACAGCCTGCGCTACCTGCAACTTGGGCTGGTCGATGCCGCGGTCGAAACGCTCCTCGTCTTGCCCGCGGGCCGAAAACTCCCTGTACCGCCAGTCGGCCCTGGAACGCTCCTTACCCACGAACAGGGCAACTGGCTCACGCGCCGCGCGCAGATAAGGCGAACCGTCGCCCGCATCCGCGAGCGGCTCGCCGCCTCAAAGTTCCCTGGGCCGGTCATCGCGCACGGCTTCGGCCCGCAGTCGCTGCCGATCGCGGCCGAGGTCATCGCCGGACGAGACGGCGCGGTCGTCCTGACGCTCGACGGCGCCGAGTCACGCGCCCTGCCGCACCTGGGGATCAAACTCGAACACCCACCCACCATCCTCGCACCGACGCCGCCGATCGCTCGGAGGTTGTCCACGGTTCACGTCGCGCCGCGCATCGAGATCGCACCGCTTGGCGTTCCAGCGGCGGATCGGGTTGCCGCGTACGATGACGAGTCGGCCGAGGTCGCGCTGGTCTTTGCAGGTCGGCTGACCCACGGGGCACGGATCGACCTGCTTCTCCGCGCGATGAAACGCCTGCTCACCACCCAGCCGCGGGCCATGCTCTTTCTTGCCGGCAAAGGCCCCGCCGAGCCGGCCCTGCGGCAGGCTGCCGACGCGCTGGGAATTGCCTCAAATGTCATTTTTGTCGGGCGCGTCGAACCGATTCGATCCGTCCTGCAATCCGCCGACGTGTTCTGCATTCCGCATTGGGACGGCCGATGGTCCGAAGAAGTGATCGAGGCCATGGCGGCGGGCCTGGCCATCGTCGCCCCGGAAAACGGCCCGATCGAATCGCTCCGCCACGGTCACTCGGCTCTGTTGTTTCCCGAAAGCGATGAATTTCGACTGGCAGAGTACCTCGAGAGAATGACGCAGGATCGCGCGACGGCTCGTCGGCTCGGGGCCGAAGCCCAGAACGCCTGCCGGGCCGAGCATCAGGTCAGCCAAATGGTGCAGCAACACCTCGCCGTATACCGGTCGCTGGCCGCGCGCGGGAAGACACTCAAGCTCGACGCGAACCGATAACTTCTCCGCGCAATCGCGAAACCCCGCCAAACGGCAGGCCGGTTCGGTCGTTGCTCACTTCAGATCGTCCCCGCCGCGCATTATCGCACCGTTGCGACTTCAAATCATTGATTCGCCCTGCGCCGGCGGCATACAATCGACACGGGCGTCTTGAAGTCGCAACGCTTTGACTTCTTGAAACTTCGACGTTTTGACGTTTCCAAAGGGGGGAGACACATGCTGGGGATTCATCGCATTCATCGCTACGCTTGTCTGGCTGTCCTCGCGCTCGGCGTGACTGCCGCCGTCGGCTGCCACAAGCCCGAGAAGTGGTCGTACACCGGCCCGCGCGTCTATCTCATCGAGGGCACGGCCGACGAGGAGTCCGACGGGCTTGAATACGTCCGCAATCAACTCGTCGCACAGGAAATCAACGCGAAGATGTACACGCCCGACGACTGGCTCCGTATCGTCGTCGACATCGATGCCAAGCCCGACGAAGAAGTCATTCTCGTCGGCCACGGCCACGGCGCGTTTCTCGCTACGCAGGTGGTACGCCACTACGCGCAGCAGCACAAGATGAAACACATCGAGGCGGTTTACACGCTCGACGCCTTCAACAAGGACTGGCCGCACAACGCCCAGGAGCGCGGCGATGCGGACGATCATTGCAAGCCCATGCAGACGCCCATCGGCCACAACGCCCTGCGCGTCCGCAACTACAACCAGACCAATCCCGACTCGAAGCGCTGGGGCAGCGACATGGTCTCCACGCGCGGCTCGAACGTCGCCGAAGAGCATCCCTACTACTGGTACGACGATTACTGGGATCGACGCGAAGTCACCGGTCAAACGCTCCGCGAAGAAGTCACCAGCCAGGGCGTGACCCACGAAACGATTGACAACGCGCCCAGATTGGTCCAACGTATCGTCCGGCAGTGCCGCAGGTCGGCCCTCTCACCGTTCCACTACACGCCGCCCGAGCATCACCCGGATGTCAAGCAGAAGAAAGCACCGCAAAGCCGAACGAAGCGAAAAGCGGGCTGATTCCGGAGAACCTTCGAATGTCCGAGCCGGGTCCGATCCGGCGAGGAAATCTGCCGTCCGAGCCGGGTCAGTCATGACCCGGAATGATCGAAACGCGGCGCACGCTCCCGTTCCCGCGTGGCTCGGCTGGAAACGAAACATCTTCTACGCGGCGCTGGCGACACTCGTCAGCGCCGTGTTTATTTATCAACTCACGCGCCCGCACAGCCTGCTCGGCGGCATGCTCGGCTGGGAACTCGAGCGCATCGACGACGCCTCGCGCGAAGGCGCTGCCGCCACTCCCGGCGCGATCACATGGTCCGGCCTCTTCGCGCAGCTCGAACGAAAAATGCCCACGCTGCCCGACGCTCGGCCGCGCGCCGGAACCGCGCAGCTCATCTACGCCGTCGATGCCGTGCAGCGCGGACGGCTCTCGGCCATCGACGCCGCCCAGCGACTCGCGCCCGCTGAAGACGCCGCGACATTCAATCTCGTCGCGCGGCTCGCCTACGCCTGGCTCCGCGATCGCGCCAAGGTGAGCGCTGCAACCTCGCCTGACTCGTCATCTCCGCCGACCGAGTCATCGTCACCGGCGACGCCAAACTCACCTTCGAATACATCGCAGCCGTCCACATCTTCGGCATTGCCAACATCCTCTGCGTCACTCGCACGTTACGATTCACTATCACGCATCATCGACGCCCAGCCGCCGGCGACGACGGCCACGCTTTACAACGACCCGCTGCACGACGCCTGGCGCGACGTGTTGCAAACCGTCATTCGCCGACAGGATGTCATCGCCTCCTGCGTGCGAAACTATCGCCATTTCGACATCCGCGAACACTACGCCGCCCTGCCGACGATTCACGCCACGTTCACGTCACTCGCCCGCGAGTTGCGAACCGCCGGCCATGCCCCGCAAGCCGAAACCATCCGCCAATGGCTCGACCTCGCGTACATGGGCCTGATTGACACCGAGCGCGACTACGCCACGCGCCTCCTCGCCGCCGAACTGCTCACCGACACTCGCGCCGCCGACTTCTACACCGCCGCCCCGAATCACCATCGGCCGAGCAAGCTTCGCAATGAGTTCCACCGGCAGGTGGCGGAAGGCAGTGCCGACCTCGTCGATTTGCATAAAGCCCCGAAGACTTCGCCGCGATTGGGTCACGCGAGTGATAGTGCGATCGCCTATTGTGCGGCCTTCGCCGCCGCAACAGCCGGCTCTCTTATCGCTCTGATCTGTCAGATTCTCGCCTCCACCCTGCGCCATTGTTTCCCTCGACTCGTACAGGAACCACCGCTCAAACCCACAAGTCAGTGGCCAGGGTTTGCGCAGGATTGGATTTCGCTGATCGGTCCCATTCTGATACTCGGATTCATGGGAAAAGCGACTACGTATCTCGTGGGGCAGGCCGGTTCAGCCGAAGGGTATCTGATTCGACTTGCTATTATTGCGACAAGTACCTCAATAGTCTTAGGGCTCGCAGCGGCCAGGTTGACTCAACCGAAAGCAATCGTGCCGACCAGAATCGGTGCCGCCCTGTTAATAGGCCTGATATTCGTGCTCTTTCTAGAACCTGATCGTGGCCTCTGGCCAGCACTTCGGGCAGTGGATATCGGCTTTGGCACGCTGCCAATTGTCGGTGGGATTCTGCTGCTCTTTGTCATTACGACCACCGTTTGGATGGCTCTTCCGCTACAAGGTATTTTCGCTGTCTTCATACGAGCGTGGCTCGTTTGCGGATACCTTACCTTTGCGGCCCATCAGGTGCATTACGTTCTTGACAAACAAATTCAAGCTGCCGTCGCCACCGGTCGCCAGGATGAAATCACCGCTCGGCTCGGAGAGAATTGGAGAGCAAACCTGCCGCCGGAGATTCATTACAAGACATCGAACGCACCATCTACGACCAATACACCTTGAGTGATACAATCGTCCCCTTGAACCGGCGCCCCGCCGGTGTTTGCAAATGGATCCTTACACAGGCGAGACGCCTGTACCACGCAACCTCATGAACGCCCACCTCATCAGCATCGGCACCGAACTCACGATGGGTCAGACCGTCGACACCAACGCCGCCTGGCTCGCGCAGCAGTTCGCGGCCATCGGCATTGAGTGCGATCGCCACGTCACCGTCCCTGACGATCTCGCCCCCATCGTCCGCGCGATCCGCGAAGCCGCCGACGAGGCCGACGTGCTGCTCATCACCGGCGGACTCGGCCCGACGGCGGACGATCTCACGCGGCAGGCCCTCGCCGACGCCGCCGGCGTGCTGCTCGAATTCCGCCCCGAGTGCTTCGTCGCCATCGAGGCCTTCTTCACCGCACGCAACAGGCCCATGCATCCGCAAAACCGCGTGCAGGCCATGATCCCCGCCGGTTTCGAGCCGATCGATAACACCTGCGGGACGGCCCCCGGCATGACCGGCCGCCTGAAAAAGTCAATCGTCTTCGTCATGCCCGGCGTCCCGCGCGAGATGAAAACCATGTTCGCCCGCGACGTCCTCCCCGCGATTCGCGCCGCATCCGAATATGCTCCCGCCGATCCGAGCCGTGACCGTGAGGGAGCGAGTTCAACCCCCTCTCCCTCCAAGGGAGAGGGCCGGGGTGAGGGTCCGCCCGCTCGTCGCCCCACCGTCATCCTCCAGCGAACCCTCCGCACGATCGGCATGCCCGAAGCCGAAGTCGGCGAGAAGATCGCCGATCTCATGGCCCGCGGTCGCAGCCCCACGGTCGGCACCAGCGCCGCCGACATGATCATCTCCATCCGCATCAACGCCCGTGCTGATACCGAATCCGCCGCGCGCGCCCTGCTCGATCATGACGCCGAAGAAATCAAACGCCGACTCGGCATCGCTGTCTTCGGCGAAGGCGACGACACGATCTCCGACGCCGTCGCCCGCCTGCTCATCGCGCAGAAAAAAACCATTGCCACAGCCGAATCCTGCACCGGCGGCCTCATCGCCAAGCGCCTCACCGACGTGCCCGGCAGCAGCGCCTATTTCATTCAGTCGTTCGTGACCTATTCCAACGACGCCAAGCAGCGGCTGCTCGATATCCCCGCCGACCTGCTTGCCGCGCACGGCGCTGTCAGCGCCGAAGTCGCCGAGGCCATGGCCGCCAACTGCCGCCGTCTCGCGGGCACCGATTTCGCGCTCTCCGCCACCGGCATCGCCGGCCCCACCGGCGGCACAGCCGATAAACCCGTGGGGCTGGTTTACATCGGCATGGCGTCTGCCGACCGAGTCACCGTCAAGGAGCTTCGCCTCGGGGAGGCGCTGACCCGCGATGAAATCCGCGACCGCACCGCTAAGGCGGCGATCAATCTGCTGCGCTTAACGCTGATTGGATGAGTTTGCAGAATCTGCACACACCCTCTCCCTCCCAGGGAGAGGGCCGGGGTGAGGGTCAAAGTTTTCTTGCGTGGAGAGAATTGACGCATGGCCCACTGCCCCGTTTGCAAAAGTCGCATCCGCCTGTTCTTCCGCGGGTTCAAACCGTGGCGGTGCAGGGAATGCCGCACGCTGCTGCGACTCGGCCGTGCGATTGACCTCGTGCACCCGATGGTCGCGCCGTTCGTCATGCTCCTGCCGTTCCTCCGAGACCTAGTCATTGTCGAATGCTCGCCCGACTATTGCGCGAACTGCCACTACAACCTCACCGGCAACCAAAGCGGCATCTGCCCGGAGTGCGGCACGCCCGTGCTGGCGACGCATCCAAAACAACGCGAATAACCGTTAGAATCCCGCCATGCACATCCGCCCCATCATCGGCATGGAGATTCACGTCCAGCTTGCGACGCGCACGAAGCTGTTCTGCGCCTGCCCGCTGGAGTTCGCCGCCGAGCCAAACTCGCGCGTGTGCCCGGTCTGCCTCGGCCTACCCGGCTCGCTGCCGGTGATGAACCGCCGGGCGTACGAATTGGCCGTTCGCGCCGCCCTCGCGCTGGGTTGCCGCATCGCGCCGTTCACCAAGTGGGACCGCAAGAGCTACTTCTACCCCGATCTGCCGAAGAATTATCAAATCAGTCAATATGACCTGCCGCTCTCGTTCGACGGAGCGTTTGAGATTCCGATGCCGGCGGAGGGCGGTGGCAAATCCCGCCGCATCGGCATCATCCGCGCCCACCTCGAAGAAGACGCGGGAAAGAACTTGCACGAAGGCGTCGACTACTCGCGCGTCGATCTCAATCGCGCCGGCACGCCCCTGCTCGAAATCGTCACCCAGCCCGATCTCGCCTCGGCCGACGAGTGCTACGCCTTCGCCGTCGAGCTGCAGCGGCTCGTCAAGTTCCTCGGCGTCAGCGAAGCCAACATGCAGAAGGGTCAGATGCGATTCGAGCCGAACGTCAACCTCGCCATCACGCATGATGGCCGCGAATACCGCACGCCGATCAGCGAGATCAAGAACCTCAACAGTTTCCGTTCGGTCCGCCTGGCGGTCGAATATGAAATCAAGCGGCAGACCGCCGCGTGGGAGGCCGACCACGATTACACGCTCGACAAACTCGGCAAGATGAACTTCGGCTGGGACGACGAGCGCGAGGTGACGGAGTTTCAGCGCGGCAAGGAGGAGTCGCACGACTATCGCTACTTCCCCGATCCCGATCTTGTGCCGGTCACACCCGACGCAGCGTGGGTGGAGCAGGTGCGCGGCGAAATCGGCGAGTTGCCGCTGGCGCGACAGGCCCGGCTGATGCGCGACTACGGAGTGACGGAGAAGGATTGCGAAATCCTGCTGGCCGATCGCGCGACGGCGGAGCTGTTCGATGCAGCCGTTGCGGCGGGGGCCGATCCGAAGACGCTGGTGAAACAATTCCTCGGGCCGTGGAACCATTACGCATCGGAGAAGAATACGACCGTTGGCGGATTGAGTTTGCCCGCCGAAAGATACTTCGAAATGGCGGAAGCAGTGGCGAATCAGCACACGAACAGCAGCGCTGTGACCGTGATGATTCCGAAACTAGTCGAATCCGGCGGCAATACGAACGTCCTCGACCTCGCGCGCGACCTTGGCCTCTTGCAGGTCCGCGACGAATCCGCCACGCAGGCATGGGTCGACGAAGCCTTCGCGGCCAATCCCCAGGCCGTCGCCGACGCCCTCGGCGACAACGAGCGAAAAGCTAAAGCCGCCCCCGGCTTCCTCCGCGGCCAGGTCATGAAACTCTCCGGCGGCAAGGCCGACCCGAAGCTGACGGGAATCCTTATCGAAAAGAAGATCGCGGGATTAAAGAACAGGGACTAATACCAGTCATCTGGAAAATGGCCCTGTAAGCTTCGCTACCGAACTCGCAGCACCAGATAATACTCATCCGACCGGTCGCGCAACTTCAATCGCACACCGCGGGCGAGCGCTTCGGGCGTCAGCGCCGCCGCGAGATCGTCCAGCAGACGCACCGGCTTGTCGTTCACCCGCACGATCACCATCCCCCGGCGCAGGCGGCAGGCCCATGCCTCCGACGCCGGATCGACCGACGTAATCAGCACGCCGTCCTCCAGGGATGACGGAAGTCGATATTTCCGCCCCAGTTCCGGCGTCAGCGTCGCGCCCTCAAACCCCCACGCCGACTCCAATCTCTTGCGCGACGAATCCGACGCGCCGCCCTCCCTCGATTCGTCCGCGCCGGGCGCCTCATCACCGCCCGCCGGCGCGTTCATGCCATCGCCCGAATCGTCGGCCGCGCCGGGCTCATCAGCCGATTCCGACTCGCTGGATTCTCCGCCCCCGGACCTCGTCGCGCCCGACGAATCGGCCCCGCGCTGACGATTCAGCTCGTTCAGGCTGATCGTCGTTCGAAAGTTCCGCGGCTGTTCCATCACCGTCACGCGAACGGTCTGCTCCCGGCTCTTGCGCCACACCTTCAGCGCGACCGTCGAGCCCGGCGAAGTCTCCGCGATAATCTGCTGAAGCTGTTCGCGAGTTCGAACCGGCGTTCCGTCAATCGACAGCACGATATCTTCCGACTTCAGCCCCCCGCGCGCCGCGGGAGAATCCTCGCCAACCCGGCGGATCAGTACTCCCGCCACCTCTGACAGGCCGTACCCCGACGCCGTCTGCTCATCCACGGGGTCAATCTCGACACCGAGGTAGCCGCGGACCACCTTCTCGCCCGTCTTCAGCATGTTGGCGATGCGCCGTACCGTGTTGGACGGGATCGCAAAGCCCACGCCCTGATGCCCGCCGCTGTCCGTCGCGATCGCGACGTTGATGCCGACGATCTCGCCCCGCGCGCTGATCAATGGCCCGCCCGAATTGCCGGGATTGATCGGCGCGTCCGTCTGAATCCAGTTCTTGTAGTCAATGTCGACGTCGATGTCGTCGTTCCGCCCGATCGCCGACACAATCCCGTGCGACACGCTGTGCCCCAGCCGGAACGGGCTGCCGATCGCCAGCACGATGTGACCGACCCGCACGGCGTCGCTGTCGCCGAACCGCGCCGCCTTCAGACCCTTCGCGTTAATCCGAATCACCGCGAGATCCGTCTTCGGATCGGTCGCTACCACCTCCGCCCGCAGCTTCCGCCCATCGGCCAGCGTCACGCGCACCGCGTCGGCCCCGGCCACGACGTGGTTGTTCGTCACAATGAAACCGTCGGCGTCGAAGATCACGCCGCTGCCCGTGCCCGTCACCGGAGAGAACTGAAACGTGCCGTCGGGAAACGCCTCGCGCAGCTCGCGATTGAGCCGGCGATTCGTCGCCACCGACGATATGTTGACAACAGTCGGTTTCACGGCCGCCGCGATCGACGCGAAGGCGTCGGAGAGCTGTTCCAACCGCGCCACCGACTGGGCATCCGGACCGCCGGCGGATCCGGTGCGATCCTGCGACCACGCGGCCGTCGGCCACACGGCGCCCATCGCCAATACGCACACCCATCCCGCGCGGGCCATGGGGGTACCACACTTCCGCCAACTTGTGATGCGCATCATGGATTGCCTCTGTGAATCGACGGCGACAAGAGGCCGAATTCTGCCCGCCCCGCATCGCCGCGACAAGCCCGCTCCGCACGCCCCGCCCCCAGCGCGAGGCCGCCGCCTCTCCCCATTCTAGGCCGCTTCTCGCCTCTCCTATCGGGCGACTGGACGACGCGCGTCATCTTGAATATGCGGGGAGATGATGCCCGTGAGACGACAGCCCGCAGGCGCTGACGCGTCCTTCGCGTTAACGGACGCTCAACCCGTCGCTCACGGGGCCCGTCAATTCCGCGAAAGGGCTGTGGGCAACCGGAATGGCCGAAACGCGAGGGGGTGGCCAAGCCGCACCATGGGTGGCATGGGCGCACCAAGGGTGGCATGGCCGCGGCTTTTGGTGGCCATGCTCGCGCAAATCAGCACGGGACGTTATCGCAGCAACTGCTCTTCCAGCGATTGCACGATTTCCCGGAGCTTGCGCGTTTGCGGACCGGCGGCCCCGATCCAATAACCTTCGCCGTCGTCCCGCAGCACCGTCCCGATTCGCCGGCACGCCAGGAGGACGGTCGTGTGGTTCTTGTTGCCCATGAGTCGGGCGATTTCGGGAAAGGACAGATCGGTGTGGTGCCGCGCAAGGTGCATCGCCACATTTCGCGCCAGCGCGATCGTACGGTTCTTCCGCGACGTATGCAGATCCGCCGGGGTGAGACCAAAATACGTCGCCACAAGCCGCTCGATGTCGCTGACCGTGATGATCTTCCCGGTTTGTCGCAGATGGTCATCCAGCGTCTGCCGCGCCAGGTCAAGCGTGATCGGCGTCTTCGCCAGCGTGGCGAACGCCAGCAGCTTGAGCAGGCAGCCCTCCAACTCGCGGATGTTCGCCGTGATCTTCTCGGCGATGTACTGAATCACCGGCTCGGGCACGCCCTGCGAGGTCTGCCGCGCCCGGCGGCGGAGAATCTCGCAGCGCATCTCGAAGTCCGGCTTGTCGATCCGCACCACCATGCCGGCGATGAGTCGACTGACGAGCGGCTCGGAAAGATCGCCGATCAGCTTCGGGTGCGCGTCCGACGCCAGCACGACGCGCTTGCCGCTGCCGTCGATGGCGTTGAACGTGTGGAAGAACTCCTCCTGCGTCGCCCGCTTGTTGGCGATGAACTGCATGTCATCAATCAGCAAGACGTCAATATCCCGATAGCGGTGCCGAAAGGCGTCCAGCTTCTTCTCACGGAGGGCGAACAGGAACTGATTCGTGAACTCCTCGCCCGACACATAGGCCCAGCGCACCTGCGGCTGCCGCTCGGCCAGTGCGTTGGCGATGCCCTGAAGCAGGTGCGTCTTGCCCAGGCCGCAACCGCTGTGGAAGAACACCGATCCGCCGTCGCGACGGGGGTCCTCGATCAGTGCGGTAGCGACCCCATGGGCCAGCCGGTTGCCCGGCCCGACCACGAAATCATCGATGCGGTACTTCAGCCGGCGCAGCGGGACGGACTCTCCGGCCGGCAGCACCTTCCCGTCGCGCAGGACGCGTTCGGCGTTCTTCTCGATGAACGCCGCCTGCGAATTGAGCTGGCTCTGTCGCAGGTTACGAAACAAAACCGGGTCGATCGCGAAGGTGATCTGCACGTCCTTATTCAGCACGTCGCGGGCCGCCTGGGCGATGGCCTCGGAAAAGTGATCCTCGATCCAGCCGCCGAGGAAAAGATTGGGCACGCCGACCTTCACGAATCCGTCGCAGCAGGTGAACTGCGTCGAGTTGCGAAACCAGACCTTGAAGCGCTGCGGGCCGACGATCTGCTCAAGACGGGTTCGAATTTTGCGGGAGTTTTCCTGTTGAAGGTCGACGAGCACGGCGCGCTCCTTTTCCCTTGCCGCGGGGTCTTGCGGATGAATCAGATCAATTTAGACAAAGCGAAACGCTAAGAGGCCCGGACATCTATGGCCACGCGTCGCACGCTCGCTCGCCGCGACGCAGTTGTTGTCAACTTCGGTTCGGCATATTACGGATCGCCCTTCGGCGCGTCAATGAAGAATTCGTGAAGCAATCTTACGCACGCGCGTTTCACAATGGCGCGAACGAAACTTACGGCTGAAAAATTTATTTACCTCCACAGCTTACCCACACGCCGGCGCATTTTCTGAATAGCCGGTGGAACAACCCGGGCTACGACTCGTATCTCTGCTGCGCCATTGAGTTTGAAGCGCGATGAAGCAGCATCGCACGACGACGAAGAAACTCCGAGAAGCCCGCACTCTGATACATTCGAAGCGCCGGCATGTTGCGCGCATCCGCCGCGAGCGTAACCCGTTGAAACTGCTCGCGATGCGCTAACGCAAACGCTTCATCCAGCAACGCGCGGCCCAATCCGCGCCCGCGAAACGGCGGCGTCACCCCCATGTACGCGATCTCCAGCACCGGCTGTAAAGGATGCTCCGCCAACAAGATACAACCCGCAGCCCGCTCGTCGATCAGCAACAGCAACCAGCGATGGGCCGCGAATCGTCCCGCTCCGCAATGACTCGACAGGATGTCCTCCACTTCGCGCAACCCGGCTAGGCCCGGACAATCCAGACTCCCTTCGTACGTCGCGGAAATCGTCGAACCGAACAAGTCCCGCACCGCCTCGGCAAACGTCACCCATCGCGCACCGTGATCCAATCGCCGAGCGCCAGGCGCCGCCGGGCCGACGTCGCGCTCCATGTAGATCAACGTCGCAATCTCGCCGAAGCCCACCTGCTCCAGCGCGCGCCGCGTTGACTCGTCTCCCACCGCCAGCAGACTCTGAAACAGACGCACGTCGCGAATCGTCGCGTCGCCCAGCGCGTGACGGATCAGCCCCGCCCAGGCATCGCCACGCGGCGGATGCACCCGACCGTCCGCAACGACCAGCATCGCCGCCCGCCCCGCGGTCGGAATGCACAGCGCCGCCGCGCCGTCACCCGGCCGCTCCGACCCATCCGCCGAGCCCGTCACCCACAACCGCGACAAGTCCAGCCGCATCGACCGCGCGTAATCCAGGAACGCCGTCACCTGCTGCTCGCACTCCCCCGCTGTCTGATGCGGGGCCGACAGCAGATAGCGCAGCCACGCTCGCAGCGTCCGCGGGTCGGCTCGTGAAATCGTGCAGAGGTCGGTCATGATTTGCGCCAGCGTACCACCACGCCGTCCGCCGCGCCAACGTCACACGGCCCTTCGCGCCACCGGCCGATACAACGAATCGCGCTCCACCGGCTCAAACCCCGCCTCGCGAATCAGCCGGCGAATCTGCGGCACGGTCATCTCCTGATGCCGATTCCCCGCGCCCCCTTCGCGCTTCGTGATGTCGTAGTGCACCACCGTGCCGTCCAGATCATCCACGCCCCAGTTCAGCGACACCTGGCTCAATTTCGCCGACTGCATGATCCAGAACGCCTTCAGGTGCGGGATGTTGTCCAGGATCAGCCGAGACACCGCCAGCGTCCGCAGATCGTCCAGCCCCGTCGGCCCCGGCAGATGCGCAAACTCGCTGCCGTCCGGAATGAACGACAGCGGAATGAAACAGTTGAACGCCGCCCGTCGCGCCTGCAACGAATCATCCTGCAATGCGCGCAGCTTCACCATGTGCGTCACGCGCTCCTCCGGCCGCTCGATGTGGCCGTACAGCATCGTCGCGTTCGTGTGGATGCCCAGCTCGTGGGCCGTGCGATGCACGTCGAACCAGCCGGCTTCGCCGACTTTGGCGCGGTAGGCCTCCTCGTGCACCCGATCGTCGAAGATCTCCGCGCCGCCGCCGGGCAGCGTGTCCAGCCCCGCGTCACGCAGCCGCTCCAGCACCTCGCGAATGCTCAATTTCGGCTTCGTGATGCGTGTGAAATGAATGATCTCGATCGCCGTGAAGGCCTTGATGAACAGCCCCGGGCACGCCGCGCGAATCGCGCGACACATGTCAAGATAATACTCGAACGGCAGCTTCGGATGCAGCCCGCCGACGATGTGCACCTCTGTCGCGCCCTGCCCGTGCGCCTCCCGCGCCCGCGACACGACCTCCTCAACCGACAACTCGTACGAGTCCCCATCGCCCCAGGGACCCGATGCGCCGCCGCCCCCATCCGCCGCGCCGGCCACCGGCAGCGAGACCGTCCGCGCCGACGCCCCCCCCGCCGGATACGGCCGGTAGAACGAGCAGAACTTGCACCGCAGGACGCAGTAATTTGTATAATTAATGTGCCGGTTGACGTTGTAATACGCCGCGACGCCGTGCAGCCGACGCCGCACGAGATCCGCCAGCCGGCCCAGCTCGTGAAGATCGCGCGTGGCGAACAACCGCACGCCGTCCTCGTGCGTTAACCGCTCGCTCGCCTCCACCTTGCGCGCGATCGCCCCGAGTTCGCGGTCTTGTTCGGTCAACGGCATGGTGTGATCTTAGCCGGTCGCCGTTTCCGGAACGCGGCGCATGTCAGAACGACTCCGAGTGGATTCGAACCACCGACCTCAGCCTTCGCAGGGCTGCGCTCTATCCAGCTGAGCTACGGAGTCAGTTTCGAGCCGGCCTTCCTGTCCCGCCCCCTCCCGCGAGGTCGACTGGGTCGTGGATGTGCGATCGGCTTCATGCAGTCTACGTCACCCGCGCCCCCTGTCAACCGCGTCACCCTCCCCGCCGCCTTCCGGGCGTCAATCCACCCGCAGAAGCTGCTCAGCCCAGACTGATTTGCGGGTTCCGGGCGCTCCTGCCGCGTTCTCATTCATGACACGCTGGAAATTCTCGGATGAAACAGTGGAACCGCCCTTTTTCCGGGCGTATAAAGTATTGGCGGCCCTGAAAAGTGCCGCCTCATGCCATGAGATCGGGGGATTGGCCGACATTATCGGCCGTCAAAACCCTGTTGGATTCGGCCCAAAACGGTCGATACAAGCAGTAAGCTCCGAAAACCGCGGATATAATGGATCGGAGCCATTGAGCTTGGATTCATAACCGGAGGCTGATGGCCGCTGGAAACGTGAAAAAGCGGCGATTTTTAAGGCTTCTTTCCCCTCCGGAAAGCACCGGGCATGCCCTTGAGGCACTCGGTGCTTTCTTTTTGCGCAAGGGCTGTCAAGAAAAAAATGGGTATTTCGGTAAGATTTTTCGTTTAACCGATCTCGGCCGAATGGCCTGTGAATTCTGATTGAAACGCCCTGGCTCGTTGATTCATTCCGGGAGCGCCGGCGCTTCACCGCGATCCGTCAGCAGATCGTGGAACCGCACGATCACGCTGTCAGCCGGTGCCGCTTCCGCCGCCAGGCGAATATCGTTCAGGCCTTCCACAGATAGCCCGGAATAAAGCTCCAGATAGCCCAGGAGGAATCGCAACTCGTAGTCCTCCCGCTGGGCCAACTTCTTCGCCAAATCAGCCCTGCGCCGATCAAACACATCGCGCCCGCCGACCAGCGCCGGCAAGTCCATCCGAAACGCCGCGATCTGTGGGAACCGCTCGATCCCCGCCAGCACCGATGACAACCCGGACGAATAGTCCCCCGCCGCGATCCACGCATGGCCGCGACCCAGGTACGGCAACGGATTGCGCGGATCAATCAGACACGCCAGTTCGAACTTGTTCGCCGCACGATAGAACTCCCCCTTGTGCATCAGCGTCTCGCCCTCGACGATCAGCCGGTTCAGATCATTCTCATAGTGCCCGGCAAATGTCGTGATCGGGTCCTCCATCACATCGCCCGCCCACTTTGCCTTGCTCGACAGCATCGATACCGACTCGGCCGCCCGGCGGCGCAGCCCAATGGTTCGACGGCCTTCCGCATCCCGCCCGACCAATTCTTCGCCTCCCGGCCGCTGCGAACGCCCCGCGTCCACGCCGGGTTCGGTCTCCACCTTCTTGTCGCCAGCCGGCATGGCTTGTTCGCTTTGCGCCGATCCGGCCGAAACCGCGTCAAACCCGAACTGCGTGACGCCCATCTGCGACGCCGTGCGATAGGCGTTGTACAAGTCCGCGAATCGGTCGGCCCCCAGATTCGGCGGAGCGTCGGCGCCATACTTCGCCGCCGTCGGGATCCCCAACCGCTCCGCCAGGCTCTGCCCGCCGGTCAGATCCCGCTGACGCGTGCCGGGAGTGATGGCGCTGGCGTCTTCCTGCTTGCTGGTCATCCCCGCTGCCAGCACATCCTTCGCAATCGGCTTGTTCAATCCCTTGCCCGCCTTCAATGCATCCTCGGCGGAAAGATCAACCCCCGAGAAACCCAGCTCCGCCAGCACGTCGCGCGGCTTGGGCGTCGCCAGCGGGTTTTCCATCAACATGCTGCCGCCCACCGCGTCGCGATCGGGCGCGCCGAAAATCGGCGACATCGCCGCAAGATCAAACGGATTGCGAATCGTCGTCGGCGTCTGTTTCACTTTCTCCGGGTCAAACGTGCGACCGCCGATCGGCTTCTGACGAAGACCGATCGCATTGATTTCGCCAGGGCCCTCGATCCGGCGATCGGTCAGCTCCGGCAGCGTCGGCAGCGGCCCGCCGAACGTCGGATCATTCACCGAACGCGGCGCGAGATTCTGCGAGAGCGTGCCCGCGGACGTTGCCAAGTCGAACCCCTTTCGAATGAAGCCGCCATCGGTCACCGTCTCCTGGCGGCCCAGAAAGATCGTCGGAAGCGGCACATTGCCCGGCGAGGCATCGCGCGCCGAGACCGATCGCGCAATGAAATCACTCAACCCAGCCGACGGCATCGCATCGCGAAATTGGTTGGTGTTGAAAACTGGTGAGTCACCGCGGAACCCGGCGAGGCCGGTCACGTTGCGGCTGATGATGGCGTTCGCGAAAGATCCCGGGTCGCTCATACCGGGGCGGGAGAGATTCAATCCGCCCGATCCGACCATCGGATTGGAATCCTTAGCATATCCGGCGTTGACGTTTCCCGTGTTGACGCGCTTGTCGATCTGGCCGAAGGCCCCAGCGGTCGGCAGCAGCACAACGAGTAACAACGCAGCACAGCGCATCGGCCAGTCTCCCATGAAAGGATCGGACGGCCCCGCCCGCGGGGATTATAAGCGCGAGGGAACGCCCGGACCGCCGCCAGGACGATCCATCTGCCTCGTAAAGAATATCGTCGGATTGAAAGCGAAATAAGAGAGTGGGAGCCGCTCGCCCATCCATCGCGCGCCAGGCTCAATCTGGCCGCCAACGGCCGCGGCCATTCCACCCGCCGCTATTACGGCGTTTCAGCGTTTTGGCATTTCAGCGTTTCGGCGTTTTGGCGTTTCCGCGTTTCGGCTACTTCTTGCCGGCGGCGACCTTCTGGCGCTGCTCGTGCGTCATCAGGCTGTCGATGCGCTGCTTCAACTCGTCGAACATCGCGTCGATCGGCTTGTTCAGGTTTTTCGTCATCGCCTCGCGCGCTTTCGCGTCCGTCTTCAACGCGGCCACCGCGAACTGATCCGATCGGCTCATGCGATACTGATTCGCCCGGCGCTTCAGGTCCTTCAACACGGCCTGGGCACGCGTCATTTGTGCTTCATCGAAACCGACCTGCTTCGCGCGCTCCTGAACGTACTTGTCCCAGTCGTCCAGCGGCGGCGCCTGCGCGAACGCCACTTCCTTCGCGGCCGGCGCGGCCGGTGCGGCGCGACCCGCCGGCGTCGTCGGCGCGACCTGCACCGTCACCTGCGGCGCCGGCGGCTGCTCCACGACGATCGACTCGTGCGACGGCGTTCCCGTCATCTCGTGTGACGGCGAGACCAGCCCCGCGGGGCCAGGCTTGCGACGGCCTTCCCGCTCGGCCGCCTCGATCTGGGCCTGGCGCAAACGCTCGGCCTATTAGGGCTGCGCGTGGATCAGTTTGACCAGCGCGCCACCCGGGTGCTCGTGCTGGCCCCCGGCGCCGGCGAACGACTCCATC
>CAZQCF010000035.1:0-42533 GCA_964592235.1 uncultured Planctomycetaceae bacterium | reverse complement strand
ACATCCCGCTGCGGATCGTGCGCTGCGCCGACTTCACCGCCGCGCCCGCCGGGCCGCAAACTCTCCGGCGAACCGGCCGACATGGCGAAGGAACTCGTTCGCATTCTTCGCGAGGAAGAGAAGCTGATCTAGGGCCGCCCCAACGAAACAGGCGGGTGACGCGACTCCATCGCATCACCCGCCCGTTGAATGTCCCACGAAAAAAATCGGCGAATCGCTCCGGAGCGTTACGCTCGCGGATGGCTCTCGTCGTATTCCTTCTTCAGGGCCGACGTCGTCAGGTGCGTATAGACTTGCGTCGTACTGATTGACTGGTGACCGAGCAACTCCTGCACGCTTCGCAGGTCGGCGCCGTTGTTCAGCATGTGCGTGGCGAAGGTGTGCCGCAGGGTGTGCGGGCTGATCGACGGATCGAGGCCGCACATCGTGAGGTACTTGTCCAGCTTGCGGCGGACGCTACGCGTGCTCAACCGCTGGCCGTGCTTGTTGACGTAGAGCGGCTCCTTGTCGAACGTCGTGCTGCGCGGGTCGCTCGTGCGCATTTCGACGTAGCGCTTGATCGCCGCCAGGGCCGTCGGGCCGATCGGCGTGATCCGCTCTTTGCGACCCTTGCCGCGAATCTTCAGGCATTCGCCGGGGATGTCCACATCGGCGAGATTCAGGGCGACCAGCTCGCTCACGCGCACGCCGGTGCTGTACAGCGTCTCGAGCATCGCGCGGTCGCGCGCGCCCAGCAGCGTCGTGTCGTCGGGCGTCGAGAGCAGCTTGCGAATCTGTTCAATGTCGAGGAACTTCGGCAGGCGCTTCTCCTGCTTGGGCGTGCGGATCGCCGCGACGGGATTCGCGCCGATCAGGCCCTTGCGCAGGCAGAACTTGTAAAAGCTTCGCAGCGTCGCGAGCTTTCGCGCCGCCGTGGCCTTCGAGTACTCGCGCTCATGCAGGAAGGTGAGAAACGCGCGAATCTGATTCGCGTCCACCTTCAGCATCTTGTCGCGCAGCACTTCGACCTCGTTCGCCGCCATCGTCGCCGGCGTGCCGTGGCCGAATGACCCGGCCGCGCCGCCGTGACCGGCATCGCCGGGATGGCCGGCGGTGCGAGCCGGAAGCGAGACGCGGGCCGCCGCCTCCGCCCCGCCGATCAGAAACTGACCGAACTGGTAGAGGTCGGCCGCATAGCACTTGCCGGTATGGGGCGAGAAGTGCCGTTCGAACCGCAGGTAGTTCAGGAAGTCGGTAACGAGCGGATGTTCTTGGCTCATGGTCGCGGGACTCTTTTCGGCGATCACTTGTCTTGTTCCTTTCTTTCAACCTGGCTAACGCGCCGCTCCTCGGCCATCCCACCCATTCCAGGTTCTGTTCGGCTTCGGGGGTCTAGGCCGCAACCGACAAACCGGCGGATCCTCCGCTTTTACGGACACAAACCCTATCGGGCTTTTCATGTACGAAGTTCATCTAGTTCTGACTCAATTCTGCGACCCATCTGGTAGCTCAAGACGGCCGCGTCAAACCAATCGAAATCCGTTTGCGCATCGCTGGCCAGCGTGGCCAGGGCGCCGATCACGTCCGCCTCGCTGCCGGGCCGGTAACGAAACAAGTACCGATGGCTGCCCTTCACGAGCGATAATTGCCGCACTTCCGTCTTATTCATGATAGGTCTCCGACACGTCCGTGGACCCCGCGACCAGGTCGCGCTTCCACGGGTCCTGATCGAGCATTGCCCGCAAGGCGTCGTTCCAGCAGAATCGAATGAAAAGCGACTGAACTTGCGTGTATTGTCGCCAGCCGTCGGGGTGATCGGTCTCGCTGCGCTCCCGTGCGTAGGCCCGCACCCGGTCCACCACCGACTTGTGCATCGCGTTGTAGGTGCCCTGCACCTGCGCAGAAGGGCCGGCCACCGGCGTCGCGCGAACCGCGACATATGGCGAAGACCGAAAACGGGCCTCTCCCAAATCGAGCGAGGCCCCCTCCGCTGAATCCGTCAGGTACATTTGCAGCACCAGGCCGACGGTCGGCGCATACGCGTCATACTCCGTTACGCCGCCGACGATCAGCGCATCCGCGCCGATCTGCCGGGCCAGGGCTCGCGCGTGCTCCGGTGACTCCACCTGCGTCTTGCCCTGCGAGAGCAGCACCGCCGCAACGCGGCTCACCGGCAACACGGCCGCGCCGGGAACGTACGTCAGTTCCGACGCCAGCAGGTCCGCCAGCCGCAGCGGGTCCAGATCGGGCTGCCCGCTGTAGTTCAGCACCGGGGCCACAGCGAACGTCATCCCGCGCGGCAGGGCTGACGTCTCAACGCGTGTCTTATTTTCGTCCTTCGCGCAGCCGCACAATGCGACCACGGCCAGCCAGACCGTTGTCGCGACCGGCGCGCGGCGTTCGCGAACCATATGGATCGGTCGCCGGAGGCTATTCATCGACCACCTCCTGCGCGGATGCGGCGCGACGATTTGGCGCGCTCGGTGACGGCACGTCCTCCATCGCCGGCTGGAACGGTCGCGCGCTCCAGATCGTCTCGCTGCGGCCCGATCGCGCCGTGAAATAGACGCGCTGATCGGCCGCCCAGAAGGGTGAGTAGTTCTCGCCCCGTCCGTTGGTCAGCCGCTGCATCCCGCGCCCGTCTGCATCGACAAGCAGGATGTCAGAACGACCGCGACCGGACAGGCGCGGGCGAGAAACGTCTTCACCGGAGGGGCTGATCGCGGCGAAGGCGATCTGCGTGGCGTCGGGCGACCAGCTCGGCAGAATGAACGCCGCCAGCGTGCTGCTGGCGACCTCGGTCGGATAGAGCGACTCGTTGTTGTCGAAGTCCAACGTCCAGATGCTGAACCAGCGGCTGCCGCGCTCGCGGGCGCGCTGGTAGGCGATCTTGCCGCCGCGCGGGGACCACGCGGGGAACAGCCCTTCGCCGATGAACCGCTTCGCGCCGGGATTGTCGAGATCGACGACCCACAACTCGCCCTGCGGTTCCGACGGATTAAGACGGCAGTAAACAATTCGCGTTCCGTCCGGCGACCAGCTCGGGTGCAGCTCGGAGGCGGGATTGTTCGTGATCTGACGCACGTTCCGGCCGTTGGCATCCATCACGTAGATGTCCCACTGGCCGGCGCGGTCGCTCGCGAAGGCGATTCGCTTGCCCATCGGGCAGAAGACCGGTTGCGCGTCGTTCGCGCGCTCATCGGTGAGCTGCACGAGCGTCGCGCCGTTGATCGGCTTGACGTAGATGTGGCTGTGTACCGAGTGGCGAGTTGACGCGAAGACAAGCTGCCGCCCCGCCGGATCAACGGATGGATCGAAGTCGCCGCCCTCGCTGGGCGTCGTATGCTGTTGCAGATTGTCCGCCGGCCGCGCCTCGAACGAGAACTCGCTCGTGGGGCTGCTCTGGCCAAACAGACGAAGATCGCGATACCGATCGGATGCATCATCGCCCGGCGCGGACACCGCCGTGGCGCCGCCCGGTGTCGATGCGGTCGCCGCCGGCGCGCGATAGACCGGAACCTGGCAGCCCGCGGCCAGCGCGATACCCGCAACGATCCAAGACAGCAGTGCGATCCGTCGCGCCATGCTCAACCAAGCTCCCGGCGGCCGATCCGTGGCCGTGCCGCGTGCGGTTTATCGGTAGTTGCGAGGGGCGACATCACAAGCGAATGGGCCGAAATGCCCGGTCCGCGTCGCATCGCCCGCGCGCGATTGTCCGATAAACCAACCCCTCCTTATCGACGCGAGTAGAAGATTGGCTTGAGAATCCGGCGAATGTGCAACACGCGACGGGATATAACCTTGCGCTGGTTCAGCGAGTCGCGAGTGGAGCGCAATTCACGCGCGGCCCAGGCAATTTCTGCGCGACGCTGTTGGCGATCTTTCTCTACAATCTCTAATCAGCGCTCTGCATTGGGGTCGCCGTCAGCCCCGCGGCGATGAGTGCATCCGTCAGCCCGCGAACATCCGCTTCATCGAACGAGCCAATCTCGTGGCTGTCCAGATCAAGCACGCCCCAGCACGAGCCGTCCGATTCAAGACAAGGGATCACCACTTCCGATCGGTCGCGCGGATCGCACGCGATATAATTCCCCCCCAGCGTCGCCACATCCGCCACGAGCTGCGGCTGCCGGCTCGTGTACGCCCGCCCGCAGAGCCCATGCAGCCCGATCGGCGAACAGGCCGGCTTGTCGCGGCGCGGGCCGAGCGTCATCTCCCCTGCGCCGCCGAGATAGAATCCCAGCCAGGACACGCCCGTCAGATGCAGCGCGTCCCACGAGATATCGACAAACCGCTGCATCGCGGCGGGGCGATCCAGCCCGCGGCACGCCGCGCCGATCCGCCCGATCAAATCCCCATACGGCCTTTGTCCCATATCACTCCCGCCATCGGCACCGCGCAACAGGATTCGGGTGGCATCGCCGCTACCCCAGGCGGCCATGTTGCGCGCCCGCGCCGCCCTACTTCTCCTTCAGCTCCAGCGCTCCGCGCCACTCATCCTCGTCCGGCGGAAACTGTTTGAACTCCTGGCACGCATCAATATAGCGACTGGCCCCCGCGTCGTCCGGCCGCCGCGCGAGCATGCGCGTGAAATGCACGATGCACTCGTCCCATTTCATCGCCTTGTAAAGGGCCACCCCCGCCTCGAAACGCTCGACGTACGCGCGCTGGTCCTCCGTCATCGCCCCCCGGCGGCCGATCAACTCGAACACCGGCACCGTCGTCTTCTTCCCTTTCACCTGCAATTCCGCGAGATAGCGAAACTCGTACGCATCCTTCACCGCCTCGCGCGTCGGCCCGCTGATCATCAGCTTCGTGCCGAAGACTTTGTTCGCCGGCTCCAGCCGCGCCGCGAGATTCACCACGTCGCCGATCACCGTGTAGTCCGCCTTCAGGTCCGAGCCCAGATCACCGTTCTTCGCCAGCCCCGTCGCGAGACCGATGCGCATATCGAGTTGCTGAAACACGCCGTCGGCCGCGCCCGTACCGTGCTCGCCTTTCAGTGCCTCGAGGGCTTCGAGCATCAGCAGGGCCGTCTCGCATGCGACGCGCGGATGATCGGGCATCGGATCGACCGACGGGTTGAAGAATGCCATGATTCCGTCACCCATGAACTTGTTGATCAGCCCGCGCTGCGCCCAGATGACCTCGCTCATTCGCCGCAGATACGTATTCAGCACAACCTGCACGACCTCGGCGTCCTGCTGCTCCGAGATCGTCGTAAACCCGGCGAGATCGGAGAACAGGCACGTTACGTCGCGCGTCTGCACCGTCTTGAACGCCGCCATCGCCGCCGGGCTTTCCGCGATCTTCGCCGCGATCGCCGGAGACGTGTACGTGCTCAATTGCCGCGCGAACATGCGGCGATCCTTTTCGGCCGTCAACTGCCGGAACAACGTCACCACCGCCCACGCGACGCCCCCCGCCACGATCGGCCCGGCCAGCGGGAACCAGACATCGCGCCGCTGAAACAACCAGTACGCATTGATCAGCCCGAACGCCCCGAGCAGCACCGCCGTCGCCAGCAACGATCGCCACGGCCCAAGTCGCGCCGTAATGAGACTGACCAGCCCGCCCAGCACGATGAATGTGGCCGCTCCCGTTGCCGTGCCCGTCGTGTGGATGAATCGCTGCTGGAGCAGGCTGTTCAGGACATGGGCGTGACACATCACGCCGTTTGTTACCGGGTCGATGGGCGTCGATACAATGTCGCCCTGCGCCGTCGCCGCGAAGCCCAGCAGCACGATCTTGTCTTTCAATCGCGGTTCAAGTTCCCGCCGCGCCGCGTCAGCCGTCTCCTTCAATTGTGCGTTCGCCTGCTTCAATCGTGCGAGGTCGCCCGTGATCAACCGCCGCGCGCCCATGTAGCGGTCGTAATCCGCCTTCAGCGCTGCGTCGGCCGCAAGCTCCTCCGGCGTGAGCGATTCAAGCTCGGCACACGCCGCCTCCACCGCCGAGATCGCCTGCTCCTGTTCGTCCCGAATCTCCGCATTCAGCGCTGCCGCGCGCTGCTCCATTTCCCGAATCTGCGCGTCCGGCCGCTCGCCGCGCAGCCGCGCCAGGTGTGCCTCACGAGCCAGCTTGAGTTGGTCGTTCACCTTCTGTCGATAGGTCGCGTCCCCCGCGATCGATTCCGGCTTCGACTCACCGCCGGCGCTGCCGGTTTCAACCGTCGCCTCGCCGCGCGCCGCCGCCACGATCTCCGCGAGGAGATAGGCCGTTGTGGCTTCGTTCGCCTCGATCTGTCGGCGGACGTCTACCACCGTCCAGACTTTGGCGGCCGATACGTGCGGGAAGTCCTCGCCTTGCCGCCATTTTCGCGCCGTATGGGTCCAGTGAATGATAAGATTGTCGTTCGTATCAAGCGGCGCCGTGACCCGGGCCGCCTCCCCGCGCGATCTGCCCAGAACAAGCTCGTCGCCGATCGAAAGTCCGATGTCGGCGGCGGGAATGCCAAGATTGTGGCACGCCCCCGCCACGCCCAAGTGCCGCAACACGCCCTCGTCGGTGAGAATCAGCGGCGGCACGCGGCGGACCACGCCATCCGAATCACCGCGAAAATTCACCGCGCCAATATCCGCCGCCACCCGGCCGAACATGAAATAGACAGGTGACAATGTTTCAGCCCGATGCGGCAAGGCACCCAATCCCCGCTCGCCCGCCAGCGGAATCATCGCCCGCCGCATCGCCCCCCACCCCAGCGCCTCGCGATAGGCCGCCACCGCGTCGCGCCGGTCGGCCGTCCGACGGTCTTTCGCATCGCCGAGGATCGCGCCCAGCGCGCCGTCCAGCGTCGGCTGATCCTTCTGAAACAATTCCCGCATTCGCGCGGAGGCCGCACGCGACTTCGCCCCCGCGATCACTTCACGAACTTCTTCGGCATTCGCCCCCAGCGCCGCAGCCAGCTCCGCGTCGCTCATCGTGAATCGCTTGCTCAACTGCGCCGCCGCGCGCGTTCGCAACACCTCGCGCCGCACGATCTCGCGCCCCACGCTCGTCGTTGCATTCAATCGCTGCGCGATCGCTTCCCAGTTAAGAAGGCCGTCTTCAGCCAGCGCTTCAACGCGCCGTCGCACCGACGTCTCCCCCGGCGGCGGCACATCGCCCTGCACCGACAGAATCACCCGCCCGCTCGCGCGGATCGCCTCCGCCAGCTCCAGATCGTCAAACACGCGATTCGCGTCCGACAACTCCCCCACGACTTCCGCCGGCCCTTCGATGTCCGCGTCCCCCGAATACGCCGGATCACTGATCGACACCGGCTGCGGCTCGTCAAACAACAAGTCGATCAGGATCGACCGCGCGCCGAGTTCGCTGGTCACGCGAATCAGCTCCGCCACGTCGCGACGCTTCCACGGCCACCGCCCCACTCGCGCGAGCGCATTGTCATCAATATCCACGTGCAACAGGGGCGACGCCGGCCCGAGCGTGTTGCAATAATTGATACGAAAGTCAAATGACTGATATTCCAGCCGCTCGAAGATCCGCGCCCGCCCCGGCAGCTTCGGCTCCACCCAGAAAACATGCGCCGCCAGCAGCAGCGTGGCTGCCAGCCCGACCAGAAACCCGATGATCGTGGCGCGATGACGCGACATGACCACAAGGTATCCCATCCCGCCGCCCCGCGATAATCCCCCACTCTCCGTGCCGATTGACCGCCGCCCCGCCCCGCGGGTAGCTTGCACGCATGAGCCTCAACCGCGCGCAAGCCATTGATGACGCCTTCGTCGCCCTCCTCAAGGGCTGGGCCGACAGCCCCGCCCGGCAACTATCCGCCGACGATCCGGTAGCCCCGGACAACCCGTTGACGGGCGGCGACCTGACGCAACTTCTTGAATCACAGATAGTTACGAGACATCTTGACCTCATTGCGCGCTATCTCCGGTCCAAAGACGCCGCGTTCTACACGATCGGCTCCGCCGGCCACGAGGGCAACGCCATGGTCGGCCGCCTCACACGCCACACCGACCCGGCCTTCCTCCATTACCGCAGTGGCGGGTTCATGGCCGAGCGCTGCCGCAAGGTGCCCGAGATTGACTTCATCTATGACACGGTGCTTTCCCAAGCCGCCAGCGCCGAGGACCCCATCTCCGGCGGGCGGCATAAGGTCTGGGGCTCGGTCCCGGCTTGGGTCCTCCCGCAGACCAGCACCATCGCCAGCCATCTCCCCAAGGCGGTCGGGGCGGCCATCGGCCTCCAGCGAGCGCGGGCGCTGCGCATCAAACCTCCGGTGCCGGACGACAGCATCATCGTCTGCTCGTTCGGCGACGCCAGCACGAACCACTCGACTGCCCAGGGCGCCTTCAACGCCGGGCAGTGGGCCGCGTTTCAGTCGCTGCCCGTGCCCGTGCTGTTCGTCTGTGAAGACAACGGCATCGGCATTTCCGTCCGTACGCCGACCGGCTGGATCGAGACAAACTTCTCAAATCGACCCGGCCTCGCCTACTTTCAGGCCAGCGGGCTGGACCTCGTCGAGGGTTACCCCGTCGTGGCGCAGGCCGTCGAGCACTGCCGCAAACACCGCGCGCCGACGTTCCTGCACATCCGCACCATTCGCATGCTCGGCCACGCCGGCTCCGACATCGAACTGGCCTATCACACGCTCGAAGAGATCGCCGAAGTCGAAACGCACGACCCCCTGCTTACTTCGGCCCGCCGCGTGCTCGAACTCGGCCTCATGACCGCGCCGCAGATATTGGAAATGTACGAAGGCGTCCGCGCACGCACGCGCGAAGCCGCCGAGCGCGTCATCAAGCGCCCGCGCCTGTCCACCGCCGCCGAAGTCATGGCCCCGCTTGCGCCGTACCACCCGGAGAAGGTCAGCGCCGAGTCGCGGCGCGGCGCCGACGCGGCAAAGCGAGCCGACGTATTCGGCGGCGAAGACAAGCTGCCCGAAAAGCTCGGTCGCCGGCATCTCGCCGTGCAGATCAACGCCGCGCTGTTCGATCTGATGGCGATGTACCCGGAGATGATCGTCTTCGGCGAAGATGTTGCGCAAAAAGGCGGCGTCTATTACGTCACCAAGGACCTGTTCAAGCGCTACAAGGCCGGGCGCGTCTTCAACACCCTGCTCGACGAGCAGACGATTCTCGGCCTGGCCCAGGGCGCGGCCTACATGGGGCTGCTGCCCTTCCCGGAGATTCAGTACCTTGCCTATTTTCACAACGCCTGCGACCAAATCCGCGGCGAGGCCTGTTCGCTTCAGTACTTCTCAAAGGGCCAGTATCGCAATCCGATGGTCGTCCGCATTGCCTCGCTGGGGTATCAGAAGGGTTTTGGTGGCCACTTCCACAACGACAACAGCATCGCCGCCCTGCGCGATATCCCCGGCCTCGTCATCGCCTGCCCCTCACGAGGCGATGATGCCGCCGCGATGATCCGCACCTGCGCCGCCCTCGCGCGGGTCGACGGCCGCGTGGTCGCGTTTCTCGAACCGATCGCGCTGTACATGACGAAGGACCTGCATGAGGCCGGTGACGAGGCGTGGTCGTTCGATTATCCCGCGCCGGGCGAGGCCGTGGCGCTCGGCGAGCCGCGTGTCTATTTCCCCGATGCCGACGAGCTGTGCATCCTCACGTTCGGCAACGGCGTGTACATGTCGCTCCGCGCCGCGAGAGTGCTGGAGCGCGATCACGGCATCCGCGTGCGCGTGGTGGATCTGCGATGGCTCCTGCCGCTCAATGAAGCGGCCATCTGCGAACACGCATCGGCATGCGGCAGCGTACTGATCGTCGACGAAGGCCGCCGAACGGCTGGCGTGTCGGAAGGAATCATCACTGCGATCGTCGAAGGCTGTGGGAAGCAACCCACGGTCCGTCGCATTGTCGGGGAGGATACGTATATCCCCCTCGGCCCCGCCGCCAATCTCGTCCTCCCGCAGGAAGAGCAAATCATTTCGACGGCCATCGATATGTGCGCCGACGCCCCCGCAGTGGAACCCCCGCGCAAGCCCGCTCGCGCGTAGCATTGCTCCCCTGATCCGAGTAGTGCGGGGTCCGCTGTGCGGCCCGCCACGCTCATCCGAGCCGCCGCAGTCATGCGGCGGAATGAATCGGCCGTCAGCATGGCAAACGTAGCCATGACCGGCATAGCCCGGAAGCGATCTGGTCGTGCAGATTCTGGTATGCGAGCCGCAACATACTTGCTGCTAATCGGCACACCCAGCGTCCCGCTCAATCCTTCTCATCAGTCCAGGCCCGACAAATCTCTCTTGTTGTCGCTTGCATTGAACATCAATCGGTAACCTCGCAGTTCGCTCGGCCACGGCTGATCGTATGTATACCCTTCAAGAAAGCTGATACTCCCCCTCTCGATATGCAAAACAAAGCCGGCTCCATTGCGCACGCCGTCGATATCAGCATGAACACCTCCGAAGTACAGTGATTTATCTCCGGCGATCCTGGGCGCGCCTAATGGCACATTGAAATTTGCGAAGAATCCAACCCCGGTCAACTCGAGTCCCGAAAGCGACGCCGCCTCATACTGCGACGCGAGAATCTTCAGGACGGGATGCTCCCCCGAGAGAAGCATCTTCATCACGTCGTCCACGAGGCGCTCTGTTTGATTCATGAGATCTCGGCAGGGCTCCCATAGCGCACCGCCACGCTCATCCGAGCCGCCGCAGTCATGCGGCGGAATGAATCCGCCGCGAGCACGTCATCCGAGCCATGACGGGCCCGGCTCGGAAGGAAGCTTTCGATCGCGCTCCCTACCGCCGCTCCGCGTCATCGGCTTCGTCGTCGTCCTCGTACTTCCACGAATCGGATTCCTCGGCCTCGTCGATTTCGCGCTCCATGTGGCGGAACATTTTCTCCTGCAACGGCTCGAAGCGGCGATACATTTCCAGCGTCGCCTCGTACGCCCCCACCATCCGGTCGGCCTTACGCGACAGGTCGGCCAGGCGCAGCAATTGCCATTTTTGCAAACATTCCGGCTCTTTGATCGTGCTGAACGGGTCGCACGCCAGGCGCACCTCGCCACCCGGCCCGCGGCGGAAATGTTCGCACTGTTCGCACTGGATCATGAGCGCCTCGGAGATTAGCCGAAAGTCTATTTGTAGGCGGCACCGCGATCGGGTCTCTCTCGCCCCTCCGCCCTACCAAGCATAGTCCCCAATGATCTTAACGCGCTCGTTGAACCGCTCGCTTTCCTGGTCCAGCCAGTGAGTGAGGGTCTCCCCTGCCTCGCGGAGCCGCTGTGGCGATTGCCGCTCGCGTTTTTCCATTCCGGCGATGGTGGCCCCAACGGATTCCCAGCGGCGGTTGATCCGCCTTTGGGAGACTGGGTCGTTGCAAGATGTTGCTAACAATAAGGATGCAGCGATAGCCAAGCAGGTTAATCTGGTTCGCATTTCCCGGCTCCAGCCATTTCATACCGCGATGAATTGCCTAGGTCTCAATTGGTTATCGGCACTGACGCCAGAGTCCCCGCAGCAAGAACAAGATTCGCGGTGTCCGAAATATGTTTCACGTGGAACGTCGCGTCTTGCTGCCTCGCGCTGTCGCGTTAGACGTTCCACATGGAACATGGGTTTGCGTTGCTTGATACGATGCACTAGGATTCCGCCAGACTCAATGGCCCACACAAGGGATGCCCAAATCTCGCGCAAGGAGGCGAATTCATTCATGTCTGCTCAACCCAAGAGGCTCGGTAGGGGCCTGTCTTCACTCATTTCAACCGAAATCCAGCGCGACAACATTCCGCCATCACCGGTTGGAATGGAAGCGCAACCCGACCAGACGGCGGCTAATAAGGTGCCAGAACCGACCGCAAGACCTGGCCCGCAGCTGCAGATGGTGCCTGTGGAGTCGATTCGCACCAACCCGTCACAGCCCAGGAAAGTCTTCGACGAGGCCGCCATCGAGGGTCTCGCAAGGTCGCTGAAAGACCGCGGGGCTTTGCAGCCGATCGTTGTGCGGCGAAGCGGTGCCGGATTTGAATTGGTGGCGGGGGAGAGGCGGCTTCGGGCGGCGCGAAAAGCCGGTCTGAAGGAAATGCCCGCCGTGATTCGGGCGGTCGGCGATGCCGAGATGCTCGAGCTGGCGCTGATTGAGAATATTCAGCGGGCGGATCTCGGCGCGGTCGAGCGGGCGCGGGCGTACAAGGCCCTGGCGGATCGCAACGGCCTGACTCACGAACAGATCGCCGAGAAAATGGGGGAGGATCGGGTCACGGTGACCAATTACCTGCGGCTGCTGTCGCTGGCGCCGGCGGTCCTAGAGCGCATAGAAGACAATAGTCTAAATATGGGCCACGCCCGCGCCTTGTTGGGTCTTTCCGACGCGCGGAAGCAGGTCGAGCTGGCTGAGCGGGCGGTGAAGGACGGCTGGTCGGTGCGCCGGGTCGAGGCGGAGGTTCGCCGGCTGACCGAGGCGGCGAAACAGGGGAGCGGGAAGGCGCCGGAGGCGGTGAGGCCGGCGGCGGCGGACGCGGCGCGTCGGCTGACGGAGGCGCTGGGCACGCGCGTGGAGGTGCGCGAAGGGCGGCGTCGGCATACGGGCAGGCTGGTGATAGAGTACTACAGTCTGGACGATTTCGAGCGCATCACGCAGCGGCTGGGGCTGTCGAGCGAGCCGACGTGAGAACGGCACACATATGAGCAACGCGACATATAGTCAATCGGCTAAATATGATGTGCCGGCGGGCGGGGGCGCGCCGGTCGATGCGCCGGAACACGTCGCGGGCTTCTGGGGTCGCGTGCTCGTGGCGGTGTCGGCGTGCGTGCTGACGGTTTCGATCGTCGGTTCGGCGGCGTTTCTATGGTTTCGGATTCAGGAGCGGCGGGAGCTTCGCACGCGCGTGCAGGGGTTTATTTCCTCGCTGGAGAATCGCACCGATGCGGAGCTGGCCGATCGGGCGGCGCAGCTGCGCGAGAAGCCGAAGGTGGCCGAGTACGTGCTGCCGGAGATTCGCCGGGCGCTGCGCGCGTCGCGGTCGGAGGATCAGCTTTGCGCTGTGATTCGGCTGTGTGAAGCGTTTGTGGATCGCCGCGAGATCGAGTCGGCTCTGTTTGAGCTGCGCGGCGATCGGCGGGAGGTCGTGGCCGGCGCGGCGGTCGATGCGCTGGCGAAGGTGCAGCCGGCCGAGCGGGCCGCGGATTTGCTGGGGCAGTGTGTCGCTGGGGCGGCATCGGGGGAGACGGTACCGGCGGGGGTGGATTCGGCCTGCGCGGGACTGTTTCGGCTGGGTGCGGCAGGGCGTGCGGAGATTGAAAAGCGACTGGAGTCGATGACGGTGGATCGTCGCCGGTGGCTGGTGAAGTACGTGAACGAAGTGGGGGGGCCGTATCGGGAGTCGTGGTTGGAGCTGCTCGGCCAGGATGCCGATGCCGGCGTGCGCGAGGCGGTGACGCGGGCGATGGCGATGCCGGAGCCGACCATGCCCGCGAGCGCACCGGCGGGGCAGGGTGAAGGTCAGAGCGGCCAGGCCAATCTCGCGGGCGCGGCGCGGGAACCGGACAGCGCAGGTGATTGAGCGCGGGAGCGGCGGGTGGACTCGGTATTTTTTACATTACTGGCTAAATTCAGCTACGTCGGCCTGTTCGCCGTGCTGCTGGCGGCGGGGCTGGGCATTCCGCTGCCCGAGGACATCCCGCTCGTGGCGGCCGGGTGGCTGGTGCACACCGGCAAGGCGAATCTGTATCTGATGATGCTGACCGGCCTGGCGGGCGTGATGGTCGGCGATTCGCTGATGTTTCGGCTCGGGCGCAAGTACGGCGTGCATATCGTCGAGCACAAATGGGTGAAGCGCTTCGCGAAGCCGTGGCTGCTGGAGAAGGCGCGGCAGAAGTATGCGGCGCACGGGGCGAAAATTCTCTTCGCGGCGCGATTCATGCCCGGCCTGCGTTCGGCGATGTTCATTTCCGCCGGCGTCTTCGGCGTGCCGTTCTGGAAGTTCTTTCTGATTGACGGGTTCGCGGCGCTGATCTCGGTGCCGGTCTGGGTCTGGGCCGGCTGGCGGTTCAGCGGTCACATCGAGCAGATTCTCGGCAGCGCCCGTACGGCGACGTATTGCATTGTCGGGCTGCTGGTAGCGGCGCTGATCGCCTGGGGCCTGTGGGAGTACTTTCACAATCTGCGCAAGCGAAACGGCCCGCAGGAGCAATCCGCCGGGAGCGATGACGGGGTGGGGAAGATCGCCTCGGCGCCACTGATCCCGCCCGTCGATCCGGGGAAGTCGCCCGGCAAATCCGCGGCCCATCGGTCCGAGCCGACTTCGCTGCCGTTGTGATCGCGGCGAAGCAGCCGTCCATTTCAGTATTGAGATGCTAGAACCGGTTTCAAAACTCCTCTCCCCCTTGGGGGAGAGGGTCGCCACGGCGACTCTTCGATCGGGTGAGGGGGAGAAGCGGCAAAAACGAAACGAAACGCCCTCACCCCAACCCTCTCCCTGGAAGGGAGAGGGGGTTTTGACACAGCTTTTAGTAAACGACTTGGACTTCCGCGCCGCGGGCGCGCTTGCAGGGGCCGCACTTGCAGCCGAGTTGGTCGCACTTGCAGGAACACTCCTGCCCCTCGGGGCAGGTCTTGCTCGCCGAACAGCTTCCCCCGGGAGGACCGTAGTAGCTGCATTCGCAACTGCCGCCGGCCTGGCCTGATGGCTGGGACATGAGCGACAAGTCGAACGCCGCTTCGAAGATTTCTTTGCCGCCGATGACGTCAATCAGCAGGATGCCTGTCTCTTCGTCGTAGTCGATGGAGAGATCGCCGACATGGCGATATACGGCGCTGCACGCACGACCCTGCTCGGGGTTCGGCGGCGGCGACGCGAACGCGTGAAGCACCTCGACGCCGGGTTCGGCCGCCTGCGATTCGTGTCGAAACTCGACGCGTTCGCCGTCGACCTGCACCAGAGACAACGATGAAGTCTGAATCGAAAAAGCCGTGCCCGAGCCTTCTTCCGCTTCAATGAAGACCATGCCGTCGGGTCGAATCCACACCGCGCCCATTCCGGAATAGGGGCTTAGCTCTTCGCCGAACAATTCCTGTTCGGTCGGGGGGGATGACATCCGTGCGGCTGCGGTGGCTTGTGCAGCTGGCTCACTCGTCATCCCTCGCCATCCGGCGATCAAGACAAGAAGCATCACCGCGAGCCGTATGGCGCTCCGGCGGCTACCCGGTCGAGGCCCCACGAGAGGGCCATCCTGTTGCGAGTGATCAGAGGAAGCATGTGACGGGCGATCGGCGTTTGCAGACATGGATGTGTGCCTCCCGTGCTTGGCCCCCACTCCCGATAAATATACACCGCAATGGGGGGGGCAAGAGGAAAATGACAAATTATTTCCGGATCGTGCCTTGAGTGTGACGCAATATGACACGCAAGGTCGAAAATGCGGAAGTAGCCAATCGACAATGGGTTGCCTCGGCCGCGCGATTCGGGCACAGCACCATTCGGGAAATCGGGCTGGAAACAAGCCACCGCCCGCCCATGCTGACGGGCCTCTTCGGGTCACAAAGTAGACTCGGAAAAAGCTGCATATTGTGTGGCACTGGCAAATAGCCTGTGCCGGACCGTCTATTAGCCGGTCCAACTTTTTGATTCTTGTGCGTCATACGAAACTTCTTGCGGTTCTACTTGGCTGCGCGCCCAATGGCCTCGTCGCTGCGGCCGCCGCCACAGGGCTTGCCGCGGCCGGCCTGATGGGGGCATGTTCACCCGCTTTTTCCGGGCTGCGGCTGGCGTTGACGTCCACGAGGGAGGGGGTACAATGCGCGGCTCGGCATTTTGCCTGTTTTGAAGGAGATGGACCCGATGGACATCACGCCCGGCAGCATGGTCAGTGTGAAGGTGAAGCGCAGCATCGTCAGCGAGAAGGCGGCCAAGACGCTTTCTCGCCTGTTCGCGAAGGACGCGGCCAATGCGCCGCTGCGCCGCAAGCGGAAGAAGCTGCTGGCCGACGGGCTGGACGAGCGCCGCCGCGGCGGCCGCCTGTGGGAGGTTCGGCCGAAGGCCCCGCGCCTGATTCAGCCGAAGACCGGCGACACGTGCAAGATCCTGGCGACGACGGATGTGATCGGGGATCTGAAGAGCGTGGCGCGGTACGTGGAAGTGAAGTGATTTTCTGATTGATCGCGCGATCTGGTTTATCGCACGATCCGGTATGTCGCGCGGTGTATGTGCATTCCATAAAGCCCGTGCCAAGCTTGGCGCGGGCTTTTGTTTGCGCGACATATTATCTGTCAGTCGGCGCGGATGTCGTTGTTTCTTTCTCCGATTCCCATCCCAACCAAGTCGCCAGCTTCACCATTCTGCCGCCGGATGTCTTGACGCGATAGGCTTCGCCCGTCGTGAGAGACTTGCTCGCGATTTCTTTGACAAACTGGTCGAATGTCACATCCGCCCCCTCCTTGAAAGCGAGTTTCTGGCGGATATGCACCGCCAGGGCCTTGCCGCTGCATTCCTGCCCGTTTCGGATGAACACGTCCTCGCTGGCTTCGATCCTCGCGATGATTCGCTGAATCGCCACCGGCTGCCATTGGTCCTCGCGCATGAAGGAGAATTGCGCGTAGTCGCGACCCGCAAAAAGGTTCACCAGCCGGTCCAGCCAGACGACATATTTCTTCTTATCCAGTTCGATGACGCGTCGATCGCCTTCGCGCATCTCCTTCCGGTCGAAGATCGGCTTGCCGCGCTGATCGGCGAGCGTGACGAGAACGCGCGAACCGCTGATGTCGCCCAGTGAGAGAGTCAGGGTTCCGTTCGAAGCGGGCACCTTGCGGCACTCTCGCTGATAAATGGTGAGGGTCGAGACCTGTCCCTCGTTCAGGTCGAGGCGCGGCCCGCAGCCGATGGCCGGCAACGAAATAACCGCCGCTAAGAAGGCAAATCTCAATCGCCGCAACGCAAGAAGTGATTGCACGGATCAAGCCTCCGGAATGAACCAGACGATTCGAACTGACTGCACCACAAGGAGACAAACGGGAAGGGTGGGGGGCGCTTTCAGTGCGCGGTAGCTCGATTCCGGGAATGCTCGAGAACGGTGTGCGCGGGCTTTAATCTGTGCTGACTCGTTTCCTAAAATCGGATTCCGACAGTACCTCGACCCCCAGTTCCTTCGCCTTGTCGAGCTTGCTTCCCGCGTCTTCGCCGCAGACGAGGTAATCCGTCTTCTTGCTGACGCTTGACGCGACTTTGCCGCCCAGGTCCTTGATGAGCTTTTCGATTTCATTGCGCGAGTAGCCTTCCAGCGTGCCGGTGACGACAAGCGTCTTGCCGGCGAGGGGTTGGTGAGTGCTCTTCGCGCGGCGCGGCTGCGTCATGTTCACGCCCGCGTCGCGCAAGGCCTGCCACGTCTTGCGGCCGGCAGCGCTGGTGAAGAAATGCCGGATCGTCGCGGCGACTTCCGGGCCGATGCCCTCGATCTCCTGCAAGGGGTCGACGGGAGTTTGCGATTTGCTGGAGGAAGCGATCTGCGAATCGTCGCCGGCGGATTCGCCAAAGAGCGATGGAGCGGTGGTGCGCCTGGATGAGCGTTTCGATTTCTTGGGAAGCTGACCCTCACCCCGGCCCTCTCCCTTGAAGGGAGAGGGAGCCGAACCATCCCCGCGGCCATCTCCCTTGGAGGGCGAGGGGGTTGTTGTCGCCGCTTCGGCGAGGGCATCCATGGTCAGGAAGTGTTCCGCCAGCAGTTCGGCCGTGGAGCTGCCGACGTGGCGGATGTTGAGTGCAGCAAGCACGCGGGCAAGCGGTCGTTTCTTGCTGCGCTCAATGCCTTCAAGCAGTTTGTCCGCGCGCTTCTCTCCGAGTTGTACCGTCTGCTTCTTTATACCTTCTTCGGTGCGACGCTCCTGCTCGAAGGTCAGCGCCGCGAGTTTGTCGCACCATTTGCCCGGCCGTTCGGCCTCTTCGTTCGCAATCTTGTACAGGTCGGCATAGGAATGCACCCAGCCCTGATCGACGAGTTGCTCGACCAGTGCCTCGCCGACACCCTCGATGTCCATCTGGTCGCGGCCGCAGAAGAACTTCAGCCGCTCCTTGATCTGTGCGTCGCACGACGGGTTGATGCAGCGGATGTAAACGCCGCCTTCGTCCTTCTCGATATCGCCGTTGCAGACGGGGCACTTGCTCGGCGGCTCGACGAGCCTGCCGCGCGGCGAACCCTTCTTTGTGATGCGAACGACTTGCGGGATGATCTCGCCGGCCTTTTGTACCAGCACCGTGTCACCAACGTGCAGCCCACCGTGCTCGGCCCCCAGCCGCGCCACCTCGTCGAAATTATGCAGACTGGCGTGGCGTACGGTCGTGCCGGAGAGCTGCACCGGCTCCATGACCGCACGCGGCGTGATCGTCCCCAGCTTGCCGACCTGGAAATCGACGTTCAGCAACTTGCTCTCGGCCTGCTCGGCCGCGTATTTGTACGCGATGCACCAGCGGGGGAAACGGCTGGTCGCGCCGAGTGCGTCGCGCTGATCAAGCCGGTCAATCTTGATCACCAGGCCGTCCGTCTCGTATTCGAGGCTGTGCCGCCGCGATTCCCAGTCGTTCACAAATCGCACGACTTCGTCGATGGACTTGCACAGCGCCTGATGCGGGCTGACGGGCACGCCCCACTTTTTCACGACGGCGAACAACTCGCTCGCCCGGTCGAACTTCGCGCCGACGATCTCGCCGAATCCGTGCGCGATGAAGGCCAGCCCGCGCGAGGCCGTCTCCTTCGGGTCGAGCGATTTGAGCGCGCCGGTGGTGGCGTTTCGCGGATTGGCGAGCAGGTCCTTTTCCTTCTTGCCCTCCTTGCGGAGCTTCTCATTGAGCGCCCTGATTTCATCGTTGAACGCATCGAACGCCTTGCGCGGCCAATAGACTTCACCGCGCACCTCCAGCACGCGGGGCCAGCCTTGGCCGCGCAGGCGCAGCGGAATCGCGCGGATGGTCTTCACGTTCGCCGTGATGTCGTCGCCGGATTTGCCGTCGCCGCGCGTGGCGGCCAGCGCCAGCGCGCCGTCTTCGTATCGCAGTGTGGCGGAGACGCCGTCAATCTTGGGGTCCACAAGGTATTCGTATTTCGCGCCGTCCAGCCCGCGCGCCACGCGCCCGTCGAAATCGCGCAGCTCCGCTTCATTGTAGGTGTTGTCGATGGAGAGCATCGGCACGGCGTGGGTGACATGCTGGAACCCGGCGACGAGCTTCTCCCCGACGCGCTGCGTCGGCGAATCGGGCGTGACCAGCTCCGGGTGCGCGGCTTCGAGTTCCTTCAGGCGGGCGAAGAGCTTGTCATACTCTCGGTCGCTGATGCGCGGCGCGGCGGCGGTGTAATAGAGATAATCGTGTTCGTTGATCTCGTCGCGGAGCGTCGCAATTTCCTGCGCGGGCGTCATGGGTCGATCCGAGTCGTCGGGCTTTCATCGCCGCCCGCTGGCGTGGTTGCCGTCGGGGTGGCGACCGCGCCATTGTCGACGACGTACAGCAGTCCCGACAAGCCGTCGGGCGTCGGGGCACCTTCGCGGGTTCGCGCGAGCAGGCGCAGGCCCAGTTCCGGCGGCGGATCGAGCATGGCGAGTCGATAAGCCATGGTTCGTGCAACACGCGGGCGGAAGTGCAGCGTCTGCGCCGGGTTGCCATCGGCGTCGAGGTGGCGGTCCGGCGGGTCGAATGATCGCCATTCACCGTATGCGATGTACTCCATGTTGGCGAGTTGCTCGCCAGGCCGCAGCGGCACGACGACGTATCGCACGCCAAGGCGGTCGAGTTGCCTGCGCGCAGTGGCGGGATCGGTCTCCGAGAAGAATCGCGCGGCTTCGATGATGCCGTCCAGGGCCCGGTGATAGGGCGCGGCGACGACGGGCAGGCCGGTGCGGTCCAGCAGCATCGGGCCTTCGCCCTCCTCGGCGAGGATGGCGCGGCGATCACCGGCGGCAGGCTGCGCGGCCTCAAAGCGACGAATGTGATCGGCGACGGCGGCGGTGCGAAGCAATTGTGGGTGCGGCGCGGGGGCGGGCGCGGTCAGGACGCCGCGGGCGGATGTGAAAAATACGATTGCGGCAATAGCCGTTGCGGCCGGCACGATCCATCGCGGCGGGGTCAGCCGTCGCACGGCTTCGATCGCGCCGAGGACGATGACGGGGACGAGGCCGACGTTGACGTGATCGATCCATCGGCGCTGAAGAATGGAGAGCGCGACGAAGCCGACGGCGAGCAGGGCGAGGGCGATGCGCGCGGCGAGGTCGATGGATCGCGCGCGAAGGAAGAAGATCAGCGCGATCGGCAAGGCATAGGGCGCGAAGCCGAGCAGGCGATGAAGATTGGTGAAAGACCATTCGTCGCCGGCGCGGAGCACGAGCGGCTGCAACTCCATGATCGGATCGGACCAGCGGAAGAACTCCGGGCGGGACATGAATTCGAACAGGCGATTCGGCGACCAGGCAAACAAGGCGGCAAGCCCGAAGGCGAGGGCCGCGAAGAGAATGCGGGACAGCAACGTGTCGGCGAATGCGTCGCGGGTCGGGCCTGGCTGAATCGGGTGTTCATGTGAAGGTGTTGCGGGGATTGATCGCGAAGTAGGCGGCGCGAGCCACGCGAGGGCGAGCAGCGCGACGTGAAACAGGCTGATCTTGTCGGCGTGCAGGCGCGACAGATGATCCGGCGCGTTCTCGACGAAGTAACCCGACAGGACGACCGCCAGCGCCGCGGAGGAGAATGCTCGGCGGCGCGCCGTATCGACCAGCAATCCCGCGAAGATCGCCAGCCACGCGGCCAGCGCCTGCGGCGCGATCCAGATCGTCAGCCCGATCGCCGCGCCGGCCACCGCCGCGCGGCGCCGCGCGAACAACAAATAGACCGAGAGCAAGGCCAGCAATTCCAATGCGCACTGGTGGTCGGCGTGACCCAGTTGAAACGCGCGGTGAAATGCCGGGCTGACCGCGGTCGCGAGCGCTGCGAGAAGGCCGGCCGCCGCGCTGCCGCCGGCCAGCGCGCGGACCAGCGCGAACATCGTGATGAGATACGCGATGCCCATCGCGTGCGGGATCCGCGTCAGCACCAGGGCGACCGGGTCGGGATGACGCACGAGGGGCTTGAGCATCGCCGCGGGGATGGCAAGCAGGTAATCGACCGGCGCGGTCCAGTGCAACTCGGCCCCGCGCGGATAATTGATCAGCGGCTCATCGCGGATGTACGGCCGCGCGCCGCCGACGATCTGCCGCACGCGAAACAGTCGCATGCTGTCGTCCGGGTCACCGGGCAGCACGTGCTGCGCGTCGTACACGGCGGGGATGCGGCGGATCTCGATCCACATTCCCACTGCGAGGACGGCGAGTAACGCGAGGACGGCGACGGCGCTGGTGCGCCGATCACGTGGGGCGGCAGATTCCGGCGCATTTGCGTCCATGCACCGGATGATAATCGACGATCAGGCTTGTGAATGGCGATGCGCCGAACGGTCCGCACGAGACGTGTACGACGCGATCAATCAAGCACGCCGCGCATGACAATGAGTGGTTGAGTAGTGAGGCCCCGATCAGGCCTGGCCGGGGCTTTCGTGCGCGGCGCAAGAACAAAGAAAGCGTCGCGGTCCTCTTGGGAAACCGCGGCGCTTTCCGGAGGGGAAAGAAGCCGTGCTTCAATCGACTCCTGATTGACAGGTCACGAAAGGCAGGCTTTCGCATCCTTGCGAATGAAAACTCCCCTGATACGAGCAAGACCGGCTCGGCACGAGCCGGCTCTGTTTCTCCTAGCACTGCGAATAACCACATCCGTGGCATTTCGTGCAGCCCTCGCCCATGTCGAGCCGGCTGCCGCATTCTGGGCACTTGACGCCGAAGAGATTGCGATCGGGCCGCAGCGGGCGCGCTTCCGGCTCGGCGAGCCGATTCGCGCCGGTCAGCGTCGTATCGCCGACGGGCGGCGTCGCGACGGCCGGCTCGCTTTCGATCTCCGCCGGATCGACGTCGCCGATGAGAATCGCTTTCAGCCCGTGCCGCTCCTTCGCGCGAATGTAGCGCTTGAGCGCCTGGGCGAGGCCGTCGGGCAACGACATGATCCGCCCGTGTCGCGTCGCGATCTGCAGCGACGAACCGATGCCGCTCAACTGCTTGATGACGTGATTCAGCGTGCCGCCGGCCCGCAGCCACAGGCTGATCATGCGACAGATGGCTTCGAGATCGCTCGTGGCGAGATCGCCGCCCTTGCCGAGCTGCGCGAAGACTTCCAGCTCGCGCTGCTCGATCGGATCGACCGTGATCTGTATGTGCATGTTGCCGAACGGCGTCTGCTGGCGGATACGGATGCCGCTGGTGATGGCCGGCGGCTCCTTCGGGTTCAGCGGCGGCGTCGCGGGTTTCTTCACCTCGGTGATCCGCTCGCCGAACAGATTCGTCGCCGTGGTGATCCGCGGCAGTTCAGCCGGCAACACCTCGGCGGCCGGCGCGTTCTCATCCAGTTCGTCGTGGTGGTCCGAGTGGCCGTTTCCGTTGCCGTTTCCGTTGGTCTTGCCGGCCGTCATCTCCTTGTGCTTCTTCTCGGAGTCCTTCAGGGCCATCGGCTGACTGGAGCGGCAGCCGTCGCGATAGACGGTGACGCCCTTGCAATCGAGCTCGTACGCCATGCGGTAGATGCGATCGACGTCGTCGGCGTCGGCGTCGTGCGAGAAGTTGATCGTCTTGCTGATCGACGAATCGCAGTGCTTCTGAAAGGCCGCCTGCATCCGGATGTGCCAGTGCGGCTCGATGTCATGGGCACAGACAAAGACGCGCTTCACGTCTTCGGGGATGCCGTCTAAATGGGCGAGGGTGCCCTCCGTGGCGATCTGTTCCATCAGTCCCTCGCTATAGAATCCGCGCTGTCGCGCGACGCGCTCAAACGTCTCATTCGTCTCGACCAGCGGCGCCTTGCCCTGCACCTGGCCCTTCAGCACGTTGCGGAAAAAGGCGAGGCTGAACATCGGCTCCACGCCGCCCGAGCAGTCGGCGATGATGCTGATCGTGCCCGTCGGCGCCACCGTTGTGGCACAGCTGTTGCGCATGGGGCGGTGGGCGATCTTATCCCACGTGCTGTCGGGCCAGTTCGGGAAGCTGCCGCGCTCGCGGGCCAGTTTCTCCGAGTAGTTGTGCGACTCGTCGTTCACGAACTTCATGAACCGTTCGCCCCAGGCCACGCCGTCTTCGGAGTTGTAAGCCACGCCCAGTTTGTACAGCGCATCGGCGAAGCCCATCACGCCCAGGCCGATCTTGCGATTGCCCATGCAGGCGTCGTGGATCTGCTCCAGCGGGTAGTTGTTCGCGTCGATCACGTTGTCGAGGAAACGCACCGAATCGTGAATCGTCTCACGGAGGCCGTCCCAGTCGACGCGCGCCGCGGCCGTGCCCTCGTCCACGACGAACAACCCGAGGTTGATGCTGCCCAGGTTGCAAGCCTCGTACGGCAGCAGCGGCTGCTCGCCGCAGGGGTTGGTGGCCTCAATGCGGCCGACGTGCGGCGTCGGGTTGGCTTCGTTGATGCGGTCGATGAAAACGACGCCCGGCTCGCCGGTCTGCCAGGCGTGGCGGACGATGATGTCCCAGATTTCGCGCTTGGTATAAACCGCCGCCTTGCCGTCGTAGTCCGCGACCGGGACGAGGTCCCTGATCGTGTATTCGCCGATAGCGAGATTCCGCGGCAGGACGTACTCCTGCTTTGTGCGCGGGTTGCGGACGACGTGCGGCGTGTCGGCGTTCTGGAGGAACTCGTCCATCCACGCGTCGGTGACCTTTACCGAGATGTTGTAATTGGTGAACTGGCCCAGGTCCTGCTTGGCGTGCAGGAACTTGAGGATGTCGGGGTGGTGGATGTACATCATGCCCATGTTGGCGCCGCGGCGGAACGCACCCTGCTGGATCGCGTTCGTCGCCTCGCTGAAGGCCCGCCAGAAGGAGATCGGCCCGCTGGTCGTGCCGCCGCTCGACTTGATGTAGTCCCCGGTCGGCCGAAGCTCGTCGAAGGCGAAACCCGTGCCGCCGCCGGCCTTCTGGATCAGCGCCGTGTGCTTGATCGAGTCGAAGATGCCGTCGATCGAATCGGGAACCGGCAGGACAAAGCAGGCGCTCAACATGCCCATCGAGCGGCCGGCGTTCATGAGCGTCGGGCTGTTGGGCATGAAGCGGCGGCTGGTCATGAGCGACTTGAAGCGGGTCTTCCACTCGCTGCACGTCCTCGCGTCGCCGCCGTAGCGGGCCTCAATGTCGGCCATGGTCTTCGCCACGCGCTCAAAGAGGTCGTCAGGGGTTTCGGTGCATTTGCCGGATTCGTCCTTTTCCAGATAGCGCGCCTCCAGAACAGTGAGCGCGTTTTTGGTCAGGCCGAAGGCGCCGTAGCGCGTAGGGGCGACTTCCGTGTCGCGTCGGACGGTTCGTTCCATCGAAACAGGCAGCATGAGCGCACCAATGCAAAAAAGGGGCCGTTGAGAAACAATGCCTAGAGATAGACGACGATTCGCCCGGGGACACGACGCCCACCCGCCCGGGTCCGCGGGAACCCTCGCCGATCAGATTGACCGGCTGGGCACGACACAACGCCAGCGAAGCATGAGGGCATTTGAGGCCTCAACTCCGGGAGCCGCCCACTCGTGGGCACTCGGACTAAATCGGAAGGTCCATGATGCCCACTTGAGGGCGGGACGGGAACGTACCACAACATATTGTAGGGGTCAATCATTTCTTCATCAAAATATTGTTGATTGATAACGTCCGGTAAGACGGGCGCTTATATTTGAACCCGTCGAATGCTGCCCGAAATCATCGAGTTCCGTTGTAATGCGAACACGATGCGAACGTTGGCGGGCCACCGCGATACAACTCACAAGAATTTCGGCGAAATCGCACAACGGGGTTTCCGGGGTCGCTTGAGCCGGCGGCGAGGGCGCGTTTGGGCGTGAAAGAGACAAGCGTAGAGGGCGAATTCTGTCCGATGTGCGGCGCGGCGGGCGGCCCGATCGGGCCGGTCTCGGGGCGGCCGATGCATGGGTGCGCGGCCTGTGAATTGTTGTGGGTGCCGCGATCGTGTCATCTTTCGGCCGATGCCCAGCGCGCGCGGTACTTGAATCACCGGAACACGCTCGACAACGCCGAATACGTGCGGCGATTCGATGCGCTGATCGCCGCCTGGGAGACGCTGCCCGGCGTCGGCGCGACGCACGCCGCGCCGCCGCGACGCGTGCTGGACTTCGGCTGCGGCCCCGGCGATCAGCCGGTGCTCGTCGAGCTGCTTCGCTGGCGCGGCTGCGAAGCCGTCGGCTATGACCCGCTCTTTGCGCCGGATGCGGATCGGTCGCGGCCGTTCGACGCGGTGTTCGCGGTCGAAGCGTTCGAGCATTTCTGCGGCGGAATCGACGACGTGGCGGGTGCGGTGGCTTGCGTGCGCTCCGGCGGGCATTTGATCGTATCGACGTTGTTTCATCCCGGCCCCGGCGCGGTCATGGACTGGTGGTACGCGCGCGATCCGACGCATGTCTGTTTTTATTCCCCGCGGACGATGGCGTGGATCGCTGACCAGTTCAACCTGCGGCTCATCTCGTGCGACGACAAAAGCCGTTGCATTTTTTCCGTGTAGGGTGGGCATGGCCCGCCAGGATCATCAAGGCGGCATGGCCGCGGCCTGCGGAGGCCATGCTTAGCCAATGGGTTGAGAGGGTTGTTCTTGATTGGGCGCCTCGGCGCCCGCCCGCTTGCGCTCGGGGCTAAGTAGAACCGCAGAAAGTTTCGTTTGTTGCACAGGAATCAGAAAGTGTGGGACCCGCTATGAGCGGGTCCGACACAGGCTATTAGCCTGTGCCACACAATACGAAGGCTTGCTCGGTTCTACTTAGGACGCGGTGCCGGCGCGGGCGTGATAGCGCACGAGGCGCGAGACACGATCGCTCAAACGCGGCGCGTGCTGGTAGAGCATCGTCAGGGTCGTGCGCAGCGGATCGGGGCTGCGGTAGCTCGGCACATGAAAGACGCGCGTCTTCCAACCGCACAAGTCGAGCGTCTTCAGGCTCGTCGGCCCGCGCGGAATGAACCGCCAGGGAGCCGCCGCGTCATCAAATAGTGATTCGTACATCGCCCGTGCCGCCGGTCGACAGAGCACCAGCTTGTTGAACCCCATCGCGATCGGCGCCAGTTCGCCGGGCCGGCTCGCCATGAACTGGAAAAACCCTTCCGCCACGCCGGGCCACGCGAAATTGTAAATGTCGTCCACGATCACCACGCCGCGCTCGTTCACCGCGCGTGCGGCGACCGCCAGATCGTTCGCGACGGACGCTGCCTCGTGATCGCCGTCAATGTGAAAGAAGCGGCAGTCAGTCGTCGTGTCGGCGGTTGTCAGCCGGTTCGACGGTTTGATGAAGACGCGGAGAAAACCCAGCGAGTCGAACGCGCCGGAAAGGTGGGATTGAAACGTTGAGTAGAATCCACCGCCGGCGCGGGCGTGCGACTCGTCATCGGTCCCGAAAAGGTCACACACGCCGAGGGTCTGACCCCGCTCCCGCGCCATGCGGGCCAGCAGGTGCGTGCTCTTTCCATGAAATACCCCGATCTCGAAAAATCCGCCCGAGACGCTGCAGCGATTCTGGTGATCTTCAATCAGCCCGAACAGATACGCCGCGGCCGGCCAGAACCACCCGCGAATGGAGCGAGTTTCCTTGAGATACTCGGCGATTTGCTGGGGTGACATGGTTCGCTCCTGCTTTTTCCACCGTGAAGGCCGGGCTTTTACATATCGACCCGGATTCCGAAGCGGGGCGCGATGCAACCCTGAAGGCGTTTTGCCGGTCCGGGAGCAGAGATCGACCGCCGAGCGAGGCGATATCGCATAAAGGGCTTTGCGCTCGGATGTTGCGCCATGGGGCGGATGATTTTTCCGGGCCGGTTGGATTGACTTTCCGGCCGGGACGGGCGATAATTATGTGTGGAAGTATCAGCCGATCAGGCCGCGCGCCAGCCCTCCACGGTGCGGCCGGAAGTCGGCGCTTCGTAGCCTGCCGTTTGCCTCGCAGCGTTGTGAGCCAGCCTCGCTCTCGGGAAGTAAGACGCCATGGCGCGATTCTCCCATCCTGAAGTTGGTCAGCTCGGCAGAGAGTTGCTGCTCTCGCCGGCGCGGTTGCGCCCGCGTCAGCTCGAAGGCATTGCGCACCTCATCGACCTCATTGATCCCGATACGGACTACCCGTATGCGCTGGTCTGCTTCCACATCACCGGCTATCGCCCGCGTCGCGGCCCGGACAGCGTCCTGGGCGGTCGCGATCTGGTCAGCGACCTTGTCGAGCTGATGGATCTCCTGACCGAAAGCAACCCGCTGCCGAGCGAGGCGGCGGTCGGCCCGCTGTATGACAGCGACGCCCTCGCGCAGCGGCTGCGCGTTTCAACCAAAACCATCAGCCGCTGGCGCAAGCGCGGCTTGTGCGGATACTGGTATCAGATGGGCGGTCGCGCGCGGCTGGCGTTCGACGGCCGGTCGGTGCAGCGATTTGTGGCGCGACACGGCGACCTGGTGCGCCGCGGCGCGACGTTTCAATTGATGCGAGCCGACGAGCGCGATCATATTGTGGCTCGGGCGCGCGAACTGGTCGCCACGCAGAAATGTTCGCTGCACGTGGTGACGCAGATGCTGGCTGAAGAGACCGGCCGCGCGATTGAGACGATCCGCTACACACTGCGCCGGTGGGACAAGCAGAACCCTGATGAGTCGCTGTTCGACGGACGCGAGCAGGCGCAGACGATCAGCGAGGCCGCGGTCGTGCTGGAAGCGCTGGAGGCCGGCGAGGATGTCCGAAGCCTGGCGGTGCGGTTTGATCGCAGCGAGGCGGAGATTCGCCGGCTGATCGCGCAGGCGCGGGTCGATGCATTGCGCGAGTCGCCGATCGATTACGTGTACAACGAGAGCTTCGACGCGCCGGCGGCCGAGCGCGAGATTCTGGGCGAGGCGATCGAGCCGGATGCGTCGAACGAAGCCGAGCTTCGCATTCCGGCCGAACTGCCGGCGTACCTGAAGGAACTGTATCGCACGCCGCTGCTGGGTCGCGACGAAGAGCGGTTGTTGTTCCGCCGGATGAATTATCACCAGCATCGCGCGGAGCGCGCGCGGCAGGCGGTGACGGCGATGGGCGTCGTGACGGCGGCGAACTTCCGGCAGGTTACGTCCCTGCTCGCGACGCTGGATGCCGAAGCCCACGCGGCGGGCGAATTGAAGAATCGCATCATCCGTGCGAACCTGCGACTGGTGGTCAGCATCGCCAAGAAGCATCTTTATTCGCATCCCGGCGCGGCGCTCTTTGAGCTGGTCAGCGACGGAAATCTGGCACTCATGCGGGCGGTTGAGAAGTTTGACTACGCGCGGGGATTTCGGTTCAGCACCTACGGCTCGTGGGCGATCATGCGGGGCTATGCCCGGTCGATCCCCGAGGAGCTGTCGCACAGCGGTCGCTTCCAGACCGGCCACGACGAGATGCTCACCGCGACGCGGGACAATCGGGCCGCCGATGCGAGCGAACTTGAGCCGGCCGACGCCGATGTGCGCTCGGCCGTGTCGCGGTGTCTGCGCTCGCTGGATGATCGCGAGCGCGAGATCGTCGTGAATCACTTCGGCCTGGGCGACGAGGCAGGCGGGCGCACGCTGGAGGAGATCGGCCGCGAGATGGGCTTGAGCAAGGAGCGCGTGCGGCAGATCGAGTTGAAGGCCTTCGCGAAGCTGCGCGGCGTGCTGGGCGAGCGCGGGGCGGAGCTTCTGGCGGGTTGATACAAATAGCGAATTAAGAAGTGCGAAGCGAGAAAGCCAACGACACTCGCCGGGGCGCGACCGTTCTTGCCCCCCGGGCCTTGAGCCTTCCCTTTCAATCCAATCGGGCCGCCAGCAGGGTGATGTCATCCACCAGCGGGTGATTGCGCGTGAACTGGCTGATCGCGCGGCGTGTTCGGGCGAGCATCTCGCCGGGGGGCAGCGAAGCGGCCGCGGAAATGGTCTCCAGCAGGCGGTCATCGCCGAACTTGTCGCCGCGCGGGTCTTCGGCGTCCGGCGCGCCATCTGTATACATGAACAGGGAGCCGGGCCGGCCGAGCTGCACGACGTTGAGCGCGTAGGGGAAATCCGGCTCGATGCCGAACGGCAGCGCCGAGTCGGCTTCCTTGTGCGGCGCGGCCGAGCCGCTGCCGTGCCACACGACGGGCGGCGGGTGCCCTGCATTGACATAGGTGAACGTGCGCCGGGCCGGATTCAGCAGGCCGACGATGCCGGTGATGAACCGCGAGTCCTTCACGTTGCGGCAGACGAGCCGGTTGAGCAGCTCGGTGGCTCGAAGCAGATCGGATTCCTGTGCGAGCGTGACATGCACGGCCGCCTGGAAGTTGGCCATGAGCAGGGCGGCCGGGGCGCCCTTTCCGCAGACATCGGCGACCACGATGGCGATGAGGCCGTCGGGCCGCGCGAAGTAGTCGTAGTAATCGCCCGAGACTTTCTGCCCGGGGTCGTTGAGGGCATCGACGGTCAGGGCGTCCGCGGCGAGCGGCTCCGCTGGAAAGAGATTTGTCTGAATCTGCCTCGCCCATTGGAGTTGCAGCTCGACCTGCTGGCGGGCTTTCATCTCTTCCACCAGGTGGGCGTTGGCAAGCCCCATCGCGCCGAGCCGTCCGAGCGCGGCGAAGTAGTCGATGTCTTCGCGCGTGTAACCGCCGGTGGAGGTCACACGGTCGCCGTAGAGGACGCCGTGCACGGTCTGGTGATATTCCATCGGCACGCACATGGCCGAGCGGATGTTGTTGGAGACCATGCTGGCGGTGGGATCGACGGCGGCGTCGGCTGCGTCGCGAATGCCGCGTCGCGCGTTGTGCAGGGCGTCGTCCACGAGTGAGCGGCTGATGCGAAACTCTCCGGGCGGACCGCCTCGCGCGTCGCGCATGACGATCCACTCCGGCGGGTGCGGCGCGCCGCGCCAGACGGCGACCCCGGCCCGCTCAAATCGAAACGCCTCGATGCAAATATCGAGAACCTCGCCCAGCAGATCGTTGCGGTCGAATCGCCCGCTCAATCGCGTGTTCAGGTCATAGAGTGTTTGAAGGCGCTTCTGCGAGAGTTCAAGTTGCTGCTGCGCGCCCCAGGTGCTCGAAGCCCCCAGAGTGGTTTCGAGGTTGGGGTCGTTTACCAGCACCGGCCCGGTCGCCGCGCGCGACAACGGCGCTAGGCACAACGTGCAGTCGCCGATTTCGATTTGATCGCCCTCGTGCAATCGGACCGGCGCGGTGATGGCGCGCTGGTTAACGATCGTGCCGTTCTTGCTGCGGAGGTCCTGAATCCAAAAGGCCCCGGCCGGATCGCGATAAAGCCGGGCGTGACGGCGCGAGGTGATGGAATCATCGAGCGTGACATCGCAGGAGGCGTCGCGCCCGATGATGGCCTCGGTCCCGGCGAGCGGGATCGCCTGGCGTCTGCCGTCGCGGTAAGTAATCTGAACAGTCGGGTTCATGGCTGTTTTGACAGCAGTTCTATCCCAAGCGGCAGCAGCAATCTGCCTCCGGCGAGGCGTATTCTAATCGCGCCGTTCGGCCGGCGGAGCCGGCCCTCAAGTACGCACGGCCTGCATGGAACGATTAACGGGGATTGCGAGCCGGTCCCATAAGTCGTAATGTATGGGCCGTGCTGTAGTTATGGGACGCGATTGGCCGATTCAACTTGATGACGTCGTCTGCTGTGCGGAGTGAGTCCGCGCGCTGCGATTGAGCGGAAGGGCACGAAACGATTACGCCATGGTCAATCCACTGACTTGCGAACGATGCGGCCGGGACTTGGAAACAGATGACGCGATCTCGATCATCGAGGGCGTGTGCGCGGGATGCCGTCGCGTCGAGGCGGCGGCGTACAAGGGGCCGACCGCTCCACCGACGCCCAAGCAGGGCGCGCCGCGATTGTATTCGTCTGCGAGCGGATTCCGCGGCGCCTCGACGGCGCAACCGAACAAGACCGCCGCATCGCAACCCGGGGGCGCGGCCCCGAGGCGCGAGCGCTCGGCAGCGGACTTGCTTTCTGGCTCGATTGACGCAGCCGCCCCCCGGCGGCGCGGCGGCGCGACATTTGTCGAATCTTCAGATCCGGGCCGCGGAACCGGCGTGCGGCCGGCGCGGCGGCGGCGCGATCTGGCCATCGGCGTCGGCACGGGTCTTATTCTGACTGGCGTATTTATCACATACTGGCTGGCGAACAACCGCGAGGCGGGCACGGCGGTGCTGGTCGAGCCGGCGCGGGACCTGGCGCTGACGCTTTCGGTGAAGCCGGCGACCGCGACCGTTACGGTCGACGGACAGGCCCTGGAACCGCTCGACGATCAGGGCCGGTTTCGAGTCGCCATCGGCGGGCGCGAGGCGACGGAGAAGTGGCTGGAGGTGTCGGCCGACGGGTTTTACCCGATTCGACGGCCGGTGTCGGTGTTGAGCGGGATTGAGGATGCGACGATCGAGCTGGTGCCGATGCCGTTTGAGCTGGCGATTCGCACCGAGCCGCCGCAGGCCGAGGTCTGGATCAACGGAACGTTGCGAGGTGTCACGCCGGTGACGCTGACCAGTCTGCCGGACGAGAAGGCGACGCTGTTGGTGAAGCGGGAGGGCTACGCCGACCTGGTGCGCGAGATCGCCGCGCCGCAGACCGGCGGGCGGCTTGATCTCAACCTGGAATTGCAGCCGGCCTCGCCGACGCTGCTGGTGGAGAGCGATCCGCCCGGAGCGACGATCCGCGTGGGCGGGAAGATCGCCGGCGTCGCGCCGTTGTCGATCCCCGTCACGAAGACTGACGACGCAGTGACGGTGTCGGCGGCGCTGGATGGCTACGAACCGCAGGAACGAAAGGTGTCGCTGGCGGCGATGGGGCCGACGCGGCAGGTGGCGTCGCGCTTTTCGCTGAAGCCGGCGATGATCGAAGTGCGGGTCGAGACGCAGCCTCCGGGCGGTGTGGTGCGGGTGGATGGGAAGGAAATCGGCCCGTCGCCGGCGCTGGTGAAGTTTGAGGCGTCGCAGGCGGGCAAACTGGTGCGGGTGGAAGCGGCGCGGGGCACGGCCCATTTCGGCGGGGCGGATTTCACCGTTCCGGCGCGGTCGCCGGGCGAATCGCTCGTTGTGCCGATGGCGTTTCGCGGGGAGCGGGTGGCGTTTGTGCTGTCGCCGCGGACCGGGACGAGTGCCGAATATGTGACACTCCTGGATCAGTTGTCCGAGCAGATTCACCGGCTGGGGGGCGATCAGCAGTTCGCCTTGTTCGCCGCGACGGACGAAGGGGTGGACCGCTGGCCGGCCGACGGAGCGGCTACCAGCGCGACAAGTGGGCAGAAAATTCGCGCGTACGACATGGTGCGCGCGGTGCGCCCGGTCAAGGCGGCGCGGCTGACCGACGCGCTCAACGCGGCGATGGCGGTTGAGCCGGGATCGGTGTGGCTGTTTGTCGGCGGCGCGGTCAATCGCGCGGCGCTGACGGCATTCGCCGAGTCGATCGCGGGCAAGAACGTGGCCGTGCATCTCGTGACGACGACCGAGTCGGGCGACGGTCAGTGGCTGGCCTCGTGGGCGGCAAATCAGCGCGGGACATATACCGTGCTCGGGCGCGACGCGCTGCCGGCGATTGCGTCGGGCGGACGGGGCGAAGACTAGACTTCTTGTGTTTGCGCGTACGCCGACAGTATCAAGAAGTGCCTGTCGAAATCGTTCTCCTGATATGATGATCATCGGTGCCCAGATTGTAGCGAAGCTTTTTTCGGGCGAAGTTCAATGGGCCAAGGCGGTTTTCAATGCGCGAGGCGCGATTTTCTTTAGGGCCATCGAGCAACATAGTGAGCAGAAGGCGGAGGGGATTTCCTACGAAGATAATTCCAAGGGCAATGCATTGGCTGCCGTGATTACTCGAGACGCAATCGAGATACGCCGCCATAATTCATTCAGCGACGAAGCGGTCGCTGCGATTGTTCGGAACTTGATCTCATGCTCCGGAGTCTCGGGGTTGTCTGGCAGTCGGGTAACCTACGGCGGAAAACCTATCTCCATTACCTGATTTCATATTGCCGCGATCCTTCTCGGACAACCAAAGAGAGAATGGGACCATTCGCAAGAGTGTCGCATCAATGTAACGCGACTATCATGCGGTCATGTCATCTTCTTCATCGGCGCGGGGCGGGTTTCCGGGGGCGATTCGGCTCTTTCGTTTCGCTGGAATAGACGTTTTTCTCCATTGGACCTGGCTGCTCATCGCCGTCATTCTCGTCCAGCGGCCCATCAGCCAGTATCAATCGCCGATCTGGGGCGTCGTGGAGTACCTCTCGCTCTTCACGATCGTGCTCATGCATGAGTTCGGCCATTCGCTGGCCTGCCGGTCGGTCGGCGGGCGGGCCGAGCGGATCCTGTTGTGGCCGTTCGGCGGCGTCGCGTACGTGACTCCTCCGCGGCGGCCGGGGGCGATCCTGTGGAGCATCGTCGCCGGGCCGCTAGTGAATGTGTTCCTGCTGCCGATTTCGGTGGCGGCGCTGTACACGCTGCCCGGGTGGCTGATCGCCGCAGGCGGCGACGCCGAACAGTGGTTGCACAGCATCGTCTTCATGAACATCGTGCTACTGGTGTTCAATCTGATGCCGATCTATCCGCTCGACGGCGGGCAGATTCTTCAGGCGATCTTGTGGTTCTTCGTGGGGGAGTATCGCAGTCTCGCGTTTGCGTCGAGCCTCGGTCTCGTCGGGGCGGCGGCGATCATCGGTGCGGCGCTGTACTTCGGAAACGTGTGGTTGATCCTGCTGGCGTTCATGAGCGCGTCGCGCTCGATGCAGGGGCTGCGCTATTCGCGGGCGCTAAAGGCGCTCGCGACGTCGCCGCGCCATGCGGCGTTCGCCTGTCCCAGCTGCCGGCAGCATCCACCGGCCGGCGCATTCTGGCGCTGCGATTGCGGAGGATTGTTCGACACGTTCCATCAGCGTGGCTGGTGCCCGCACTGCGGCGTGCTGCATGCGCGGACGACCTGCCCGATGTGCGGAGCGATGCACCCGATGGGGGCGTGGGTGGTGGCAGCGGGGATTGCAGCGAACGAAACGAGCGAATCGTAAGCAATAGCAAACAAGCAATTGCGTCACGGCTCGTTGCGTGACGACCCGTATTAAAGCCCCGGTCAAGCTTGACCGGAGAGTTGGCATTTTCTTGTCACCCCCGCGGGCCGGCGGCCTTTACTTCGGCCGTGGCGGCGGTGAACTTCGTGAAATTGTCCTTGAACAATCCCGCGAGGTGCTTCGCTTTCGCGTCGTAGGCGGCGGCGTCTTTCCACGTCTTGCGCGGCAGGAGGATGTCGGCCTCGACCCCGGGCACACGCGTGGGGATGTGCAGACCGAAGACCGAATCGGTCACGGTTTCGACTTCAGTCAATTTTCCGCCGAGGGCCGCGTGGACCATCGCCCGCGTCGACGCGAGGTCGATCCGCTTGCCGACGCCGAACGGCCCGCCGCCCCAGCCCGTATTGATGAGGAAGCACTGGGCGTCGTGCTTTTTCATCCGATCGGCCAGCAGGTTGGCATAGACCATGGGATTGCGCGTCATGAACGGCGCGCCGAAGCAGGTGGAAAACGCCGCCTGTGGCTCGGAGCCGACGCCTGCCTCGGTGCCGGCCAGCTTGGCCGTGTAGCCCGACAGGAAGTGATACATCGCCTGCTCGGGCGTCAGTCGGCTGATCGGCGGCATGACGCCGAAGGCGTCGCAGGTGAGGAAGACGATCGCTCGCGGGTGGGCGTCGGCGCGGCCTTCGGGAATGGCGTTGTCGATGAAGTCGATCGGGTAGGCGGCTCGCGTGTTTTCGGTGTACTGGTCGCTGTCGAAATCAACCGCGCGCGAGACGGGGTCCATCACGACGTTTTCGAGCACCGCGCCGAATCGCAGGGCGCTGTAGATCTGCGGCTCACGCTCGGGCGAAAGGCGGATGCACTTGGCGTAGCAGCCGCCTTCGAAGTTGAAGACGCCGTGGTCCGACCAGCCATGCTCGTCGTCGCCGATGAGGCGGCGCTGTGGATCGGCGCTAAGGGTGGTCTTGCCGGTACCGGACAGGCCGAAGAACAAGGCGACATCGCCGTTGGGGCCGACGTTGGCCGAGCAATGCATCGGGAAGACGCCGCGATCGGGCAACGTGTGGTTCAATACGGTGAAGATGGATTTCTTGTTTTCGCCGGCGTAATGCGTTCCGGCGACGAGGATGATCTTGCGGCTGAAATCGGCGCAGATGAAGGCTTCACTGTTCGTGCCGTCCTTGCTTGGGTCGGCGTGCAGGTCCGGCGCCGAGAGAATCACGTACTCCGGTTTGGCGCTCTCCATCTGCTTCTGCGTCGGGCGGCGGAAAAGCTGCCGCGCAAACAGCGAGTGCCATGCCTTCGTGCCGACGAGGCGAATGGGCATGCCGTACTGTTCGTCGGCGCCGGCCCAGGCGTCGGTGACGAACAGCTCCTGATCGTTCAGGTGAGCGATGGTCTTCTTGAGCAGCTTCTCGAAGGCTTCCGGGGTGATCGGTCGATTGACCTTGCCCCAGTCCACCGTCTTCGCGGAGTGATCGTCCTGTACGATGAACTTGTCGTTCGGCGATCGGCCGGTTCGCTTGCCGGTGAGGCAGCACAAGGCGCCCGTGTCGTTGAGTTGCCCCTCGCCGCGGACCAGGGCCCGCTCGACCAGCTCGGGGACCGAGAGATTCCAATTGACGGCCCGCGTCGGGGCCAGGCCGTGTTGATCGATGCCGTGTTTGCCTGGGTTCATGTTCGTCGTCCTGATACGCCCGAAGCGGCCCGCCGGTTTGCCGGGCGGCTCAAAAGCAAATACCCCGTGGCATCGAGTCGGGCGACAGCATGCCAAGGGGATTGCTGTATTGTCCGAGGAACGGCCCGAAGGGGCAAGCAGGCGGGATGCAAGAAAGGTTATGTACGGCCACGTCAGGGGTTAACGCGTGCGCGGAGGAAATGGCGGAGGTCCGCGCCATCGGCCCGGCCGTCACCGTTCAGATCGCAGGCCGCGAGCTGGTCGGGGGTGGGGTTGCGGCTCAACAAAACGGAAACAAAGAGGCTGTCGTCCATGCTATCGGCGTCGCCGTCGCGGTCGATATCAGCAAGCCCGACGATTCCGAACCAGCCGCGCGAGAACGGCGACGCGAGCAGGTGGTTCAGCAGGAGTCCGGCGACTTTATCTGCGCCGGCCGTACTGGGGTGGGTACCGTCGGCATTCAGATCGCTGCACTGCCAGATGAGACCGTCGCTTCGAGGTGTCAGCCCGTCTGCCCAGAGGTAGGGCCCCCACGCGAGCCACGGCGCGGCGGAGTTCGCATCGAGGTCGCCGGCGCGCGGGTCGATCCCTCCGCCCGCCATTTGAGTAGCCTGCGCCTCAATCAACCACTTCACCGAGAAGCCGTACTCATAGGAATAGGGTTCAGGGTTGAGCGTCGTCGACGCATACCCTGCATAGATTCGGCTCGACAGGAACACAACGCGAATGTTCGGGTATCGCACTCGAATGGCTCGAACGATGTTTCCCAGTTTCGTCAGGAGGGAAGAGGCGTCCGAATTGGCAGCGGGCAAGGCACTGCTGGGGCCGGCGTTGGCCTGTTTCAGCCAGACGGCCTGCACCTGGGCCTCGCTCAATCCGGCCTGCTGAAGGCGCGCCTGAAGGGTGTCATAAGTGGCCATCGTCGGTTGTTCCCAATCCGCCGCGTCCTGCCCGCCCTGGGCGCCATTGATGATGGCGAGTGTCGTATGATTGACATCCGGACTTCCGTTCGCCAACGGAATAAAGCGCGTGAATTCCTGCGACGTGTTGGACATTCCGACGGAAACAAGAACGACACGGCCGGACGGGCTGGGTTGCCCTGCCAGATTGAGCGGGCGGATGCCCGTCGCGCGCACCGCGCCGAGATCGCCGTGCGCCGTCGGCAGGGTATTCACGCCGTTGGGGTAGAGACCGCCCTGGAATTGGCCGAGGTAAAGCCCGGTGCCCAGGTCGTTGAGCGGCGTCCGATTCACGGTGGTGACGGAACAGTCGGCCGCGCGACTCGGCAGCGCTGGGAGCCAGGCAGCCGAAGCAACCAGGCAGAAAAGGACGTGAATCGGATGAAATTGACGCGGCGCGTTGCGCGAAGCGGCCATCAGAAGCGCCTCCATTCAGGGAAGGATCGGCGTGCCGGAGCGGAACAAGGGTCAAGACTGTTGTATGATCCCCGCCACTGATCACCCTATCGTAGCGCCTGAACGAGGGTCCACCTGTTCCTATTGCAAGTTTATTGGCCCGACTTTACAGGCCGACGGCAGGGTCGTAAGTTGTGTGCATGGCTATTCGATACACGGCAAAAGGGTTCGGCCGGGCAGGGCTGGCGTGGGCCGGGATTATTCTGTTTTCTTTGGCCGGTTGCGGTGGCGGCGGGCAGATGAACATGGATTTTCGACGCCCGGCGAGTGAGCGACCGGACCTGGGCGAGCCGGTGCTTTCGGGTGGTGCGATTTCAATTCCAGCGAAGGAAGCGTTCAACTTTCGATCGTTTCCTTCGGGGCAGGTCGGCGGTGGACAGGGTGCATCGGGGCAGGTCGGCCCGGACGGTGCAATGTGTCGAGCCGATGCAAAGACCGACGGCAGCGCCTGGGGCGAGTTTCAACTGGGGTACACGTTTGACAATGCGGCGAGCCGGCGCGTTCCGGCATTGGTGAAGTTGCGATTGAACGTGTCAGAATCCGGGGACGTGTCGGGCGTCGCGACGGCAAGCGCCGACGAGGGGGCAACAGTCGCCTCGGCGGTCAATCAACTCCGGTTCGTTGTGAAAGACTCGTTTGGAGCGGTCCTGCGCGACGAGAACCTGCTTTCGGGTGGTGCGAAGCAGGGCGGAAGCCGGTCCGAGCGGTCGCACGATGTCGCGTTCGAGATCGCGCTGGAGCCGGACCGGGGGTATTACCTGGTCCTTGTGGGCCGTAGCGAAGTGACCAGCAGCGCGGGGCAGTCGGCGCTGGCGTCGCTCAACGTTTCGGGCTTGTCAATCGACGTGGACTGTTCCGGGGGCAGAGCAATCGAGAAGAAGAAATAAGGTCGATTGGCATGCCCGGGGACTTTTTTTAATTACCAGGCGTCGGGTCAGGGGATCGAGCATGGCCGGCGTGGGATTGCTGGGCGGTAGCTTCGATCCGATTCACTACGGTCACCTGATTTCCGCGCGGTCGTGTGCGGAACAATTGGGGCTGAATCGCATCGTGTTGATTCCGTCGGCCGTTCCGCCGCACAAACGGGGCGAGACGATGACGGAGGGGGCGCATCGCCTGGAAATGGCGCGTCGCGCCGTGGAGGGTGACGAACTCTTTGAGGTCACCGACGTAGAGTTTCAGCGAAGCGGCCCGAGCTACACGATTGATACGGTTGCCGAGATTCGGCGCCGGGGGATCGGCGGCCCGGGCGAGATGTGCTGGCTGATCGGCGCGGACACGTTGCCCGAGTTGCACACGTGGCACCGGGCGGCAGAGTTGGTTCAGCAGGTTCGAATCGTGACGGTGGTGCGCCCGGGCTGGTCGTCGCCGCCGAGGGCTGACCTGGCGAAATGGGCGGGCGAGGAAGCGGCTGTGAGATTGTTGCGGGATTGTGTGACAACTCCCGCGATTGGGATCAGCGCGACGGAGATCCGCGACCGTGTGCGTACCGGAAAATCGATTCGATATCTTGTGCCGGAACCGGTGCGGTCCTATATCGATGCAACCGGGCTGTACCGATGACAACAGCAAGAACCGATCGTCTCCGCTGCAACTTTATATGGGAAGCAGGTTTACAAAGACTGTCGGCCGATCCGATTGATTGCGTGGGGAGTTTGACCGAGGTGTTTTCGGGAGTTAAGATTTGAATGGTGTTTAAGCGGCGGAGCTGTCGCTCGTCCTCCGAGCGGCGACTCTCCTGCCTTGGCGCGGGGTCCGCTTCGACACGTCGCGTAAGTGTTGATTGCACATAACGATGCACCAACCACTGCGCGGCTGATATGAGAAAGGGACTAAGGCTACGCAACGTCCGCACCGATGAATAGTTAGTGCAGGTCGCGCGGGTGAGTTTGCGCCCGCGGCCGCATCGGTGGTTGTGCCCTCGCTGTTGATGCGCGCACGGCCTGCTAGCCAAGGAATCGTCTATGCACGCTGAATCCCGCCCGTCACCGAATCTGAAGCTGACCTTTGTGTTCGGTCTGGCGCTGGCCGGTATGTTGTACGCGGAGTTTCAGCGTAGCGACGTGAACGAAGTCGTCGTTCGCCAGCACTCGCCGGTCGTTCTGGCCGCCGAGCGGACGGAAGTGGATCCCTTTGAGAGATTGATTCGCAATGACCCGCTGGCGGCGTTGATCCAGGCGCGGGCGCGGCACGAGCGCGATGTGCGCGACTATCAGTGCGTCATGGTCAAGCAGGAGCTGCTCCCCTCGGGCATGAGCGAGGAGCAGGAGATCGACGTCAAGTTTCGCGCCGAGCCGTACAGCGTCATGATGCACTGGCTGCGCAATCCGGGTCTGGCCGAGCGCGTGATTTACGTGAAGGGTCGCTGGATCGACGAAGACGCTGACAACGTCGAAGAGCGCGAACAGGCTGTGGCCCAGCCGGGCAAGATCGCGCAGTTGTTCGTCAAGAGCGTGAAGCAGCCGATTCGCGGGCGCATGGCGAAGAAATCCTCGCGGCGATTCCTCGATGAGTTCGGCTTCAAGCGGGCGCTGGACCTGCTGATCCGCTATTGCGAGATTGCCCGGGACCGCGGCGAGCTGAAGCTGGAGTTCCTCGGCGAGAGCCATTTTGACGGCCGCCCGGTCTGGGTTGTTCGTCGCACGCTGCCGTACAAGGGCGAGAACGGCCTTTACCCCGATCGCGTCGCGGAGATCATGATCGACAAAGAGCTGCGCGTGCCGGTCGCGGTGTATTGCTACTCACAAGCCGATCGCCGGCCGGAGAACCTGCTCGGCAAGTACGAGTACCGCAATATCCGACTGCACACGGGCCTGGCAGACCGCGATTTCGAGCCGACGACGTACGGGATGTGATCGTCCCGCGTTCGCCGGCGCGTGGGTTTCCCGCCGCAGAACAGCAAGCCACTTTATTGTGTTTGTCTAGATTTCGAATGGGTCGCGCGCGGATTGTCTTGCGCTCGTGTGGGGGTGCGCAGGTGGGGCAACCGCGTTTATTGGGGCGCAGATTCGCTCGCGGTGGTCTCCCCGGCGAAGGGATCGTCTTTCAACAAGTCGGGCAGGATGAAGGAGAGCGCGGCGGTGATGGCGGTGGCCAGTGCGATCGCGCCGATGTAACTCTTCACGCGCGCGGGAGTTTTTGCGAACGGTCGATCAAAGAGCCAGGCCAGCGCGGCGAGCGCGAGAATCGGCGCGAGCGCAACAGCGCGCATTCCGCGCATGAACCGCACGAGCATTCGGCGGACGATCGATACTTTCGGTAGCGATTGATTCGCGTCGTCGGTGTTGACGGCGCTCGCGGACGGCGGGGATTGGGGCGGCGCAGCCTGCGCGGGAGGCTCGACCGCGACGGGTTCGGGCGGCGGCTCCATCGGCTTCGCGATGTTCTGCGGGGGGGGGAGCTCGGATGCAATCGGGGATTCGACTGGCAGCGGCGCATCCGCCGGCGCTGGCGACCGTGAAACGACTTCGGGTGAGGGGGAGGCGGGCTGGGCTGCAATGGCTTCCGCAGGAGCGATTGACTCGACCGGCGCCAGTTCCGGGATTTTCTCCGCGTGTTCTTTTTCAACGGGCGGCGGCGCTGCTTCAATGATTGTGTGCCCCTCACTGGGCGCGACGGTCGCCGGCATCGCCGCCGGGGAGGCGACCGTTTCCGGTCTTGGTGCGCGCGGGCCGGCCAGTCCGACGGCAGCGGCGATTTCGTCGGCAAGCGCCTCGGCGGTTTCCAGAAGCTGATCGACGTCCGCGGGGCCGACCAGGATCGGCAGGTCGTCGGGTGGCGGCGTCGGGTTTGGCTCGGGCATGATGCGATTCTCGGCGCGCGGAATACTCGCGTCTCGTGCTCATTTATCGGCCGTTCGCCGGTGGGTGCTGAAGTGGGCATTTCGTCTGTCGCGCGCTTGTGGAGGCGCGCTCGCGGCAGGAACATGTCGGCATGCGACGGCGTGCATTCAAGGCGGACGATTTGAGCAGTGAGCGAGTGACGCTTCGGGGCGACGAGGCGCATCACGCGCTGCACGTGCTGCGCCTGTCGATTGGCGATGAGATCACCCTGTTTGACGGCCGGGGTCTTCGCGCGACGGCACGGATTACGAGCGTGACCGGTGAATCACTTGTGGCGGACGTGCTGCATCGTGCGGCTGAACAATTGACGCGCGTCTTAATCATCGCGACGGCGATTCCCAAGGGTGAGCGGGCGGACTGGATGGTGGAGAAGTGCGCGGAATTGGGCCTATCGGAACTGATCCCGCTGCTGTGCGAGCGCGGGCAGGTCTCACCCGGCGCGGGGAAGCTCGCGCGGTGGCGGCGCAAGGCGGACGAGGCCGCCAAGCAGAGCGGACAATCGCGGAGCATGGCGGTCCGCGAGCCGATGGCGCTGTCGGCGGCGCTGGAGGCGTGCGCGAGCGGAGGGCCGGCGTGGTATGGCTCGCCGGGAGTGACTCGAACGCTGGCGCAAGCGATCGGCGAGTGCGCGACGGGCGATGCGGCATCGCGCGGCGCGTCGATCTGGATCGGGCCGGAGGGCGGTTTCTCACCGGACGAAGTCGCGCAGCTGGAGCGGTCGGGCGCGCAAGGGGTGTCGCTGGGCGGGACGATCCTGCGCGTGGAGACGGCGGCGGTTGCGGCGGCGGCGGTGTGGGGAGCGATGAGTAGCTAATTGTGGAATAATGCTGAAGGGAGAATTAAGAAGGGATAATCGCTGTCGCCGATTTGCGGGGCCAATCCGAGCCGCGACCGTCAGGGAGCGCCGGGAAGAGCTCCCCGTTTGAGTGGACCTCTTGAGTCAGCAACGTTGCGGAACATGTCTGCGCCAGGCGCTTGCTGACGTGCGCGGATCGGTTGTCCGGGGGCATTCGTTCTCCAATTGCCTATTACGCCGGCAGGTCGTCTAGGATGCGGATCGAGATCGGGCGTTCGAGGACGACATCGAGCCGGGCGATTTTTTCCAGGGCGTCGCGCACGGCGCGTTCGGGAGCCGGATGCGTCGTCACGATCACCTGGACGGCTGCGGCGGATCGCGCCTGCGGCGGCTCGTGTTGCACGATCGTGGCGATGCTGATGGATTCCTCGCCCAGGGCGGTGGCGATGCGCCCGATGCCGCCGGGTTGATCGGCCAGGCCAAGACGAATGTAGAATGGCGAGACGCTTTCGCCCGGTGGGCGGTAGGCCGGCGGCGGGCAGACGTCGGGCAGCACGGCGAGGCGCTCGGCCGTGCGCGCGGCGTTGCCGAGGGCGACGTCGATGAGGTCGGCGATGACGGCGCTGGCCGTGGGTTCGCCGCCTGCGCCGCGCCCGAAGTAGAAGGTGTGGCCGACGTGATGACCGTAGACGCTGACGGCGTTGAAGGGTCCGTGGACAGCGGCGAGGGGATGGGCCTTGGGGACAAACGCCGGTTGCACGGAGAGGTCCAGGCCGGCGGCGTCGTTCCGCGCGATGGCGAGAAGTTTGCAGGCGTA
>CAZQCF010000034.1:0-47400 GCA_964592235.1 uncultured Planctomycetaceae bacterium | reverse complement strand
GTTCCGCGGCCAAAGTGAGTGGTGGGTCGATAAGGCTGACCCACCCTACGCGACTGGATCGCAGCGCGTCACGGGTTCCGTTGGGGGTGGAGGTGTTCGGCGATAAGAATAGTGGGTGTGAACGATGTTTAAGTACAAATCTGGTGAAGAAGTGCTGGTCGGCGATCATGTGCATGTTCCACTGAAAGGCAATCAAGCCCAACATGTAACTGCAATTATGATTCCTGGATCAAGTGTGGCAGTTGGGTATGATTATCCAAAGGGATGCGTTCTAGTTGAACCAGAGAGTTTGCTCTTGGAAGCAGATGATCCAAAATGGCAGAATATTAGTTTAATCCAACGAGCAAGTGCTAAGTGCATGCTGAAGTATGTGAATGGCGAAATTATTCGAGCCGGCGATTTTATCAAGCTAAGTACTTCCGATGATTCAACCGAGCGAGTATCAACCATTTTCCTTTCAGAATCCCGAGTAGCTAATGATTATTTCACGAAACAAGGAGGCATTATGGTTGAGCCGACGGGGATCGTAATTTCAGTAAATGACTTGGGATGGGAAGACATAAGTTTCATTCGCCACAGCAAGTGATTCATGAATGATCTATGACAGATGGAACCTGCTGATGGAAATGGATGGCCTCAATAGCAATGCGGTGCTGCGGAAGTACACATGGGGGTTGGACTTGTCGAGCACGCCGCAGGGGGCCGGCGGTGTCGGCGGGCTGGTGGCGGCGCTGGATACGAACGGCACGCCGGGCACGACGGCGGACGACAAGTTCGGTAGGGTGGGTCGGTCTCATCGACCCACCATGGATTGATCAAACCGAAATCGTTCGGCACGGTCGCACCGATGGCGCGGCAGGCGATCATACCGCGAGGCTCCCCAATACAGCTATTTGTCGCATTGCGTGCGCGGCCGCCGGCGGCGTAGAATCGCATCCGGCGAGGTTCTCGGGTTCCGCGGCCAAAGTGAGTGGTGGGTCGATAAGGCTGACCCACCCTACGCGACTTCTGGGGCCTGACAACCGATCCTGGAAAAGATACTCAAGGAAGATAAGCCATGGTTGTCATGAGAATCATTCATTCTGTCTCAATCCTTTCAGTAGCCTTAATGCTGATTGGGTGTGCCCACAGTGGAAAATCTGCGAGCATCAACAGCGTGTTGATGTCTGACGATGGAAAAATACTTGTTTTCTCCACTTACGATGACAAGAAAGTTTGGGCTGTTGCTGCAAGCCAGTTCGTCGAATGTGGGCGGGAACCGTTTGCGCTCAGTCCGAGCGGCCAAACTGTTATCGCTGTGAGGGGCGAAAGCCAAATTGAAATCAACATCATTCGACGAGAGAATGAAGGCTTCGGATTGGTCCAAGCCCTGACTCCAACATGTTTTGTTGTGGGCCCACTGTGCCACATCATTGCGTTGCGTTGCGACGACGAAGCGGCAGTGATTCAACTTTCGTGCTTGGATGGGAATCGCGGCGTCAATTCACAACGATGGCTGCGAATGGAGTTGGCTTCGGGAGCGACTCAGTTCGTTGAACGAGATGCTTGGGATCAGCTTCGAGACGCAGCGATGATCAGAGGCGACAAGATCTGTAAAGAACAAGAGAGGGTCGCGATCTTCGAGTCACCGGCTGGAATCAAGTTGGCTCAATGCACTGACAGTGGTGGCAAAAATTGCATAATGGCTACATTTACAGGCGGTCATACGAGGTTGCTGCTACGTGAAGATACCAGTGCATTTTGGGCGCGGAGAATTGCAGAATGTGGATTACAATACCCTTGAACGCCACGCACGGCACAATGTCGGACGACATGATTACCTCGGCCGGCGGGTTCGCAAGCAGGTGTTCGACTGGGACCCGGCGGCGAACGAGAACGAGGGCGCGTGGGAGACGAGTCCGACGACGGATTTGCGATTCGTGTATGACGGCTGGAACCTGCTGATGGAACTGGACGGGCTGAACAGTTCTGTAGGGTGGGTCGGTCTCATCGACCCACCATGGATTGATCAAACCGAAATCGTTCGGCACGGTCGCACCGATGGCGCGGCAGGCGATCATACCGCGAGGCTCCCCAATACAGCTATTTGTCGCATTGCGTGCGCGGCCGCCGGCGGCGTAGAATCGCATCCGGCGAGGTTCTCGGGTTCCGCGGCCAAAGTGAGTGGTGGGTCGATTAGGCTGACCCACCCTACGCGACTTGAAGCGAACTTCGTCCAGGCAGGATTGGTGGGCGTTTGATTCGGGGAATCCCGTCCGGGGGGAAAATGGCGACTGCGGGAATCTAATTCGCTGCTCGGTGGTATGAGGGGGATGGAACCGCCGCTTCGCTGGACGCATTCAGCGCTGGGCGAATATGGTGTTCGATGCGCGACCCCCCAACCCTTGAGGAACCGTGCATGTTGCAACCAAGGCGAATACACATGCCAGCCAAGAGACCCGGCTCACAATCTCTGATTCTCGCACGACCGGCCTCGGCGCTCGTCGCCGCGCGTTCATGGGTCGCGGCGTCGCAACGGTTTATCGCCATGATGCTCGTTGCGGCGCTGGCGGCCGGGTGCCAGCAGACGATGCTGACGGTCAGCGATGCGTTCTACACGCCGGATCAGAAGACGGCGCTGGAGGCGCGGCTGGAGCGCACCGCGCGAGGCGGCATGGCGGGCATCGCGGGCGTACCGATCACATTCTATTTTCACGATCAGCAGTTGGGGGAGGCCGTCACGGATGACATGGGTGTGGCACGACTGACGTGCGAGTTGCCGGCTGACTCGACGCATTTTCGCGCCGAGGCGCGGCACGCGGGCGACCCGCTGAAGGGCGAGGGGCTGGTGTTTCGGTTTCCGCCCGGTCGAATGGTGATTGTGTGCGACATCGACGGGACGGTGTCGATGACCCACTATCGCGAGCTGGTGTTCGACGAACACGACATGGCGTCGCGGCCGTTCGACGATGCCGCGGCGGTGCTGACGAAGCTCAACGAGCGATTCGGGCTGGTGTACCTGACGGCGCGGCCGGGGTTCCTGCTGGAGAAATCGAAGCGGTGGCTGGAGGCGAACGGGTTTCCTCGCGCGCCGGTGATTACGACGCCGAACCTGGCGCAGAGTATCGGGGTTCAGAAGTTCAAGGCGGAGCGCATCGCGCACCTGAAGCGCGTGCTGGGTCGCGTGGGGATCGGCATCGGCAACGCCGACACCGACTCCGAGGCGTACGCGATGCAGCATTTGCTGACGATCATTCTGGATAATGACGACGATAATCGATTTCGGTCGCACGCCGTCGTGCTGCGCGACTGGAAGATGATCGAGGCGTTCTTCGACGCGAACCGCGAGGTGTTGGAAGACTACGACCGGCTTCAGGCGGCGATTGACGGGGAGGCGTTCATCCGCCGGCCGATCCTGCATTACCGGGTGAAGCATTGAGGCCGCCGGCGACCGGGCGGAGGCGCGGTTATTTTCGATCGGTGTCGATTTCCCCGGAGAGGGTGGCGGAGGATTCGACGTGGCGTTGTTCGGCGACTTCGGGGGAGACGCGGGGGAAGCCGGGCCATTGGGCGTTCTCCACACGGCGTTTGAACTGCACGGCGAGGTAGTACATTCGCAGGGCGATGAGCAGGTAGACGGCCTCGCCGAAGATGAAGACCGGGTCACTGCGCTGCAGGGCGTAGACCAGAACGGCGGCGGTGGCGAGCAGGGCGAGGGCGGCGGCGAAGGGCGGCAGCCAGAATCGGCCGCGGCGGTTGGACTCCCACCATTGCCAGACAAATGTCACCGTGATGAGGGCCTGCGCGACCATTCCGACAAGCAGCCAGGGATCGCTTCGGTCTTCGGCGGCCACCGCGTCGGCGTCGGGCCGGGCGGCGAGCAGGAGCGAGGCACAGGCGTAGGTGAGCGAAGTCGGCATGCGTCAGTTGCCCGGATCCTCGTTCGCGCGAGCGCTAGAAACCGCGGCTGAACCGCGCGGGCGGTAGGCGCGGACCTGATCCAGAAGCAATCGGTGCGGCTCGACGTCGAACCCGAACGAGAGCAGCTCCTCCACGGCGCGGTCGTTTGACCAGCCATCGCGCTCCATGCGAAAGGCGGCGCAAAGGACACCGGTGCGGTGCCGGCCGGCCGAGCAATGGACCAGGACAGGAAGATTGGCCGGATCGTTCAGGCAGTCGAAGAACTCGCGAATGCGTTCGGGCGGGACGGGCTGGCGGCTGACGACGGGCGCCTCAATGACGCGGAGGCCGATCCGACGGGCTTCGGCGATTTCGTTCTGGACGCTCTCGCCGCCGACATCGCGCACGATGAAGAGCGTCTTGATCCCGAAATCATCGACAAGAGTCTTCAGGTGCCGCGGCTTCGGCTGCGCCGAGCGATACAGCACACCCTCCCGCACGGTCGCGAGACGACGGGGATAGCGCGCCGAAAGCTGATACCCAATCCACGCGCCCCCGGCTCCCAGGATCAGCGCGACCAGCAGAATCGACCGCAGGCGCCGACCCCGGCGGGAGGCCGAACCGGGTGTCGACTGCGTGGCGGTTGATGCGTGGTCGGATTCGGTCATGCAGTGGTTCCGGGTGTGTCGCGCAGGCTCCCGAGAGCATAAGGATAGGCGCAGACCTATCGTGTGACAAACTGGTGCGAAGCATTACACGCTGCGCCGGTGGAGCAGAACGAGGAAGATCGGGACGCCGACGACGGCCGTCACGACGCCGACCGGGAGGATGACGCCGGACAGATCGCGATTCGACGCCCAGCCGACCCAGGTCATGGCGAGCTGGCTGATCCAATCGCAGACGGCGAGGAAGACGCCGCCGGCCAGCGCCGACATCGGAAAGAGAATTCGGCAGTCGCGCCCGGTGACGAGGGCGATGATCTGCGGGACGACGAGGCCGACGAAGCCGATGGGGCCGCAGATGGCGACGACGGCGGCGGTGGCGAGCGAGGCGAAGAGGATGCAGACAAATCGCAAACGGTCGATATTGACGCCGCGCGTGCGGGCCAGTTCATCGCCGAGCAGGTACTGATTGAGGCTGCGCGCGGCGGCGATGAGCACGATCCATGCGGGGACGGTGAGCGGGAGGCTGCTGGTGTTTTCAAAGTGGCCGACGGTGTCGAGCGAACCCATCATCCAACGGACGATTTCAAACGTTTGTCGCGCGTTGGAGAAGTAGGTGACGAGCATCATCATGGCCGAGCAAAAGAGGCCGAGCGTGACGCCGGACAGGAGCAGTTCGTTGGTCGTGAATCGCCGGGCGCCGCGTGTGACGAGGAAGACGACGCCGACAACGGCCATCGCGCCGAGAAAGGCCGCGAGCGAGATGCTGGAGATGCCCAGGAGCGAGACCTCGAGGCCGAGTTTGATGGCGAGCAGCGCGCCAAGCGAGCCGCCGCTGGAGATGCCGAGGGTGTAGGGCGTGGCGAGCGGATTGCGAAAGAGCGTTTGAAAGACCGCTCCGCACAGCGCGAGCGTGATGCCGACCTGCACGGCCAGCAGTGTGCGCGGTAATCGAAGCGAAAACGCGATTTGATAGGCAAGGGGATTCGCATCCGGCGATTGCCAGGCGCGCCACGCTTCGACCGGGCCGACGGAGGTCTGGGTTCCGATGCCGGGTGCGAGGAGCAGCACCGCGCCGAGAACGGCCGCACCGCAGAGAAGCGTCAACCCATATCGCGCGGGGGTGACGGAGTTCATGCGGGCGCTCCGTCGGATTGGCGCGGTCCGGCAACGACGAGCCAGTCGCCCACGGCGTGGGGCGCGGCGGCGCGGTCCAGCCGCACGTCGTAGACCGATTCGAGGGTGTCGGGCCGCATGACATCAGCGGGCGCGCCGCAGGCGACCGGTCGGCCGTCGTGGAGAAGCAGGACGTGCGACGCAGCACGCCAGGCGAAGTTGAGATCGTGCGTGACGACGACGACGGCGAGACCCCGTCGGCGCGTCAGCTCGTGCAGGATGTCGAGAAGCTGGAGCTGATGGTTCAGGTCGAGCGCGGCGGCCGGCTCATCGAGCAGGAGCAGGTCGGGTTGCTGGGCGAGCGCGGCGGCGACGTGGACGCGCTGGGCCTCTCCGCCGGAGAGCGTGTCGATGGGCCGATCGGCGAAGGCAAGCGTTTGTGTCAGATTCATGACATCCCGGACGACGGCGTGATCGGCGGGCCGGTCAAAGAGTCCAAACGTGCGATGGGGAAACCGGCCCATCAGCACGACGTCCCGCGCCATCAGGCCCAGGTCGCGCGGCAGGTGCTGCGGAAGGAGCGCGATGCGCCGGGCGCGCCCTCGCGCGGGCATGCTGCAAAGGTCTTCGGATTCGACACGCACGATGCCGCCGGTCGGCCGGGCGAGGCCGCCCATGAGGCGCAGCAGGGTGGACTTGCCTGCGCCGTTAGGTCCGATGACGGCCCAGAGGTCGCCGCGCGCGACGGAGAGCGTGACAGGCTTGAGGAAGTCCGGCCGGCGCGGAAAGCCGAAGGTGACCCGATCGAGCGTCAGAATGGGTGCGGCGTCAGTCAAGTTTCGCCTCCGGGTGCAGCAGGCGCGCGACGGCGGCGACGGTGTCGACAACTCGGTGCGACGGTATGAGGGCGTGCGGCAGGTCGAGCAGGTAAATGCGACCGGATGCGACGGCGGGCATTTGGACGAGTGGCTTCCAGGTGTTCATTACCTTCTCGCGCAGGGCGTCGGTGAACGTTGCCTCCGGCATGCACTCGATGATCACGTCGGGCCGGGCCGCGAGGACGGCCTCGGGGCTGACCTGCGGGTAATCGAGCGAGGCATCGGCGAAGACATTGATACCGCCGGCGCGGCGGATGATCTCATCGACAAAGGTTTGCTGCCCGGCGGTCATGACGGCCGCGAGCGTGTCGGGATTGCGCGAGAGCGTGATGAAGACGCGCGGGCGCGGCAGCCCGGCGACGGCGGCATCGATCCGGGCAAGTCGCTCACGCATGGCGGAGGCGAGCCGGCCGGCCTGATAGGTCGCGTCGAGCAACTCACCCAGGTCGGCGAGTGTCTGAAAAATGTCATCAAAGGTGTTGGTTCGGTCGCGATAGATGCGGATCCTGTTGCGGGCACAAAGGTCCTGCACGGCGCGGTTGTCGCCGCGGAGAATGATCAGATCGGGCTGGAGTCGCAACACGAGTTCGAGGTTGATGTCGAACAGTCCGCCGATTCGCGGCAGCTCTCTCACGCGCGGCGGGTCAATGCAGAAGGAGCTGACCGCGATAAGGCGGTCGGCTGCGTCGAGGGCGCCGATCATTTCCGTGGCGTCGGGCGAGATGGAAATGATGCGTCGATAGCGCGGGCCATCGGTCGCGGGATGCGTGGTGCGGGCGGGCGCGGCAGTCGATTTCGCTGTGGGGCCGATGGCTGGCGGAGAGCGGTCGCAGGCGGACATGGCTGCCAGCGCGATGATCCCGGCGAGCTGCAGCGCCGGCGCTGATCGATCGCAGTCGCGGACACTTCGGCGCTTCACCCGGGCGAATCCTCCAGGTGCCGATTGTCCGTTGCCGCGGCATGTGCGTCAAAACGAAGACGGCCGGCGCGTCGACGGACTGAATGAATCATACAGGTTGGCCGGACTGCGCTGGTGGGGCGTGTTCGATTGGCGGGCCAGGGGGCGTCGCGTACAATCACGGCATGGCTGTTGTTCGCGTGCTGGTCTTGCGAGCGCCGGGGACAAATTGCGAGGAGGAGACCGCGCACGCATGGCGGCTGGCCGGCGGCGAGCCGGCGGTTTGTCACGTCAATCGTCTAATTGAGCGGCCGGGCCTGCTGGGGGAATACCAGGTGCTGACGATCCCTGGCGGATTCTCGTACGGCGACGACATCGCCAGCGGGCGCATCTTCGCGAATCAATTGCGACAGCATGTGAGCGATGAGCTGCACCGGCTGGTTGACCGCGGGGGGCTGGTCCTGGGAATCTGCAATGGGTTCCAGGTGCTCGTGAGCCTCGGATTGATCCCGGGGCGAGACTCGAAAGCGCCGTTCACGCTGACGCTTGGAGCGAGCGGGAGATATGAGGATCGCTGGGTGCGCTGCCGGGTCGAGACCGATGCCTGCCCGATGCTGGAGCGTGGCGAGACGATGTACCTTCCGATGGCCAATGCCGAGGGGCGCGTGTGGACGACCTGGAACGATTCGCAGCGCGCGCAGCCCGCCTTCCTGCGGCATGTGGCGATTCGATATATCGCGGCGGAAACGGTTGCCGGCGCACCGGTCGAATCAAGCAGCTTCGGCATGGGGCCGGCCAACCCCAATGGCAGTATTGAAAACGCGGCCGGACTGATCGACACGACGGGTCGCGTACTCGGGCTGATGCCGCATCCGGAGCGGTATGTGGACAAGTCGCAATCGCCCGACTGGATCGCCGCTGGCAATACTGAAAGCGACGGTCTGCGAATCTTCCGGCGGGGCGTGGCGGCGTTTCGATAGCTCGATCCTTATCGCTCTGCATGCAACGCGTTCGGCTCGGGGTCGCCGAGCGGTCCCCGGCATCAAGCGCGGAAGCAGTGTGCGACGATATCCGCATAGCGCGGCGGCCAGGCGACATGGCGGCACGCCCGCTTGGTGTTTGGCGAGCTTGTTGACAATCGGCCCGCCGCGTTACAATTCGCCCGTACGGACATTTGTTCAGCAAGGATGCTTGACATGTGGAACAGCTCACGGATGCGGCTGGCCGTTCTCGCGACGGTCGTCTTTTCTTTCTTTCTTGGCGCGTGCAGCGGCTTGCCCGCGCCCTTCGCGCGCAAGGACAAGACCCCGCGCAGCGACAAGGATGCGTCCTTCGATCCGCCGAACCAGTATCCCGAGTGGGCCTACAACCAGCCGAATTACGTGAAACCGGCGGCCGAGCTGACGCCGGAAGTGAAGGCGCGGCCGAACGACCCGCTGCATTACTTCACACGTGAGAAAGTTGTCATGATTCGGCGGCCGGCGGGCTATACGCCGGAGGAAGTACCGCAGGTTGCGTTGTATTGGACCGATAACAACGGCTTCCATTGGCACAAGGCGGGGTATTTCGGGCGCGAGCAGACGTTCTTCCCCTTTGAAGTGGAGGAAGACGGCGATTACGGCATTCGGTTCATCGGACCGGGCCAGGAGCCTGCCAAGGAGACGCCTGCGTTTCCCGAGCGCGTTTATCACGTCGATACGTCGCCGCCGGAGGTGGAAGTCTTTATTGAACCGGAGCAGACCTGGTACACGCCGGGTCAGACGATCACGATTTCGTGGACGGCGAAGGACTACCACCTGATTGAGAATTCTGTCACGATCAGCATGGCGATGGATTTCACGGCGGACGATCACAAGCCGATTGAAGTGCAGCGTGATCTGGCGGATGCCGGATCGATCAGTTACGAGATTCCGTCCGAGGCAGTGGATCACGAGATTCGATTCCGCGTGGAGGCGATGGACCGCGCGGCGAATCTGGGCCTCGCGTATTCGTACGCGTTGCAAGTCGTGTCGGACCTGGGCGAGCCGAAGGCCGAGGAGCCGGCCGGCACAGAGATGACGCAGGGCGGCGATGGGTCCGGCGAGTTTGCGCTGCCCGAGGATGCGTCTTCTCGCGCGACGCCGCGGGATGGTCGCGAGCCGCTCGGTGACTTGGCGCCGCAGACGCCCGAATCACTGGCGAAAGTGCATCGCGGCCCCATGACCACCGAGATTCGCAACGACGTGCTGGACGATTCGGCGACCGGCGGCATGGCGGACGCGCGCAGCGCCAAGGCGACTCGTCGCGAGCCGTCGAGTGCGGTGATCGCCAACCAGTCGATTGAAATCGACGCGGCCCCTGCCGCGGCCCAGCGCACCGCCCCGCCGGCCGATCAGGTTGCGGCGAATGACAGAAATACGTCACCGTTGCCGGCGCGGATCGCGCCGCCGGCGAGCGAGGACGACCCGCTGGCGGTGGATCTGACGCTGAACGATCTGCGGCGATCGGCCATGCTGGCGGCCGGCGACCCGACGCACGGGAACGGCTTGCTGATCCCGATGCCGGCGACGGTCGCACAGCAGAAGCAGGCCGACTCGCGCTGGAGCATCGCCCATCCCTGGCGGCTGCTGGGCAACGTCGCGGACAGCACCACGAAGGTCGTATGGTCGCTGCCGCGCCCGCGGTTTACCGGTGATATTGCGAAGTTCATTGAATCGTACGTTGCGTCGGACGACCCGCGTCTGCGGCCGGTGGCCGAACCCGTGAACGAGCAGCCGAGCGTGGCGGGGATTCAGGACTCCGGCGATCCCAGCGAGACGGTAATCGTGCCTCGGTAGCGGCGCTCGAGCATGGCCGCCTAAGGCCGCGACCATGCCACCCGTTGGCGCTGCTATCTGACCCGATGAATTAAAAACTGATTCAACCCGAAGGCCGTCGCGAGCGATTGTGGCGGCCATTTTTTTGCGCGAGCTACGACCTGCAAGAGATGCAGAGCGCGCCCAGCCTTCTTATCGGTCGCTGCCGGCGGATCTGCGGCCGAAAACTCGAAACACGTCCCATTTCTAGATGAAGGCCCTGCCTTATCGGGTCGAAAAGGAGGAGCCGCGCGGGCTCCACATGCTTCGCGCGGGCCGGTTTGATTGCGCAGGCGGGCGGCGCGGCCGTCGCGGCGCGACAGACCCAGACACGGTTGGAGCATTGTTCGATGAGCAAGGATGCACGTCGAGAATCGTTGATCACTCGCCAATCTCATACCGGCGTAAGTGCAATCGAAGCGACATCGCCGGCCACTCGGTCGAACCCGGCGGACGGCGGGAGCGCGTCTCCGGTGGAGGCATCGCGTCCGGTTCCATCGAACATGGAGAATACCATGAAGCTGAAGTTCACGTGGGTGGTGTGCCTGTTGGCGGCGATGGTGCTGGCGACGGCGGGATGCCGAGAGCACATGCCGCATTCAGGCACGTGGCCGGCGACGGGTGACGAGATCAAGACGCATCCGAAGCCGCCGGAGGGCGGTTACTACTCGGATTGGGACCCCTACGCGGGCACCATCGAATTGATCCCGGCCGAGGACGTGAACCCGGTGAAGACGCAGCACGTGTTGATCGCCACGGTGCGCGATAAGGACGGCAAGCCGCTGCCGAACCGCCGAGTGGAATGGATCATCTCGGATGGCAGCGTCGGCGACATCGTAGAGGTGGACGAGAGCGGATGGCGCGCCAGCCGCGGCATGAAGGTGAACAACAAGTTCGCCATTTCGCACACGAATAATTTCAATCACGTGCTCACGCGCGGCAACGACGATCCGTCGGACGACATCACGCTGGAGCCGGGTCAGACCTGGTGCGTGATCACGTCGCCGATCGAGGGCGACACGCACATCACGGCGTACGCCCCGGGCATTTTCAACTGGGACAAGCACAAGGTCTTCGCGGTCAAGCACTGGTACGACGTGGCGTGGGAGTGGCCGCCGCCGGCGCAGAACCCGACGGGCACGCCTCACGACCTTGAGACGCGGGTCTATCGCATCAGTGACGGCACGCCGCTGGCGAACTACATCGTGAATTACAAACTCTTGGACGGGCCTCCCGGCTCGTTCCAGCCGAGCGGCAACGAGACGGTGACGACGAAGACCGACGGCGCCGGCATCGCCCGGGCTGTGCTGACGCAGGTTCAGCCGCTGGAGGGTCTGAACAACATCCAGATCGATATCATCCGCCCCGCTGATGAGAAGTGTTGCAATCCGGGGCGGCACATCGCAACGGGCGGCACGACCAAGCAGTGGATCGCGCCGAAGATCACGATCGACAAGGACGCGCCGGAGTTCGCCAACCTCGGCGAGCAGTTTGTATACAACGTCGTCGTGACGAATCCATCGACGGCCGACGCGCTGGACGTGTCGGTGTCGGACCCGCTGCCGCTGGGCGTTGAGTACGTCTCGGCGAACCCTCCGGCAGAGATTCGCGGCAACGTGCTGGTGTGGAACTTCGACAAGCTCTCGGCGCGACGCAAGCGTTCGCTGACCGTGAACGTGCGGGCGATCCACACGGGACGGTACACGAACTGCGCCGAGGTGACGGCTTCGCAGGGTCTGTCGGCGCGGGATTGCGCCGATACGGAGATCATTGCGCCGCAACTCGCGCTGGAACTTCAGTGCATCGGCGAAGCAATCACCTGCGACGTGTTGCCGTACTCGGTGCGCGTGAGCAATCCGGGCGATGCGCCGGCGACGAATGTCGTGGTGAACGCCCAGTTGCCGCCGGGGCTGCTGACCGAGACGGGTCGCTCGACGATGACGTTCGACGCGGGCACGTTGGAGGCAGGCCAGTCGAAGCGGGCACACTTCAACGTGAAGGCGGCGACGCGCGGCAGCTACCCCGTGCGAGCGATTGCCACGGGCGAGGGCAACCTCCGCGCCGAGGCGGCATGCACGACCGTGATACGCCAACCCGAATTGATGGTGACCAAGACCGGTCCGGAGAAGCGCTACCTGGGCCGACCGGCGACGTTTGAGATCACGGTGATGAACCGCGGCGATGCACCGGCGCGTGACGTGATGCTGACCGACGTGCTGCCGCCGGGCATGGTGCTGACGCAGGCGTCGGACGGTCCGCGGCACAACGGCAGCGAGCTGGTCTGGCGACTGGGCACGTTGAACCCCGATGCATCGAAGACGGTGACCGTGACGGTGCAATGCAACGAGAGCGGCGTGTTCCGAAACGACACGGTCGCGCGGGCCTATTGCACCGAGGCGAAGGCATCGGCGACGACGGACGTGGAGGGCATCGCGGCGGTCCTGCTGGAAGTCATCGACAAGGACGACCCGATCGAGGTCGGCCAGAACGAGACGTATGAGATTGTCGTGACGAACCAGGGTTCGGCCGACGCAACGAATGTCGTCATCAACTGCTACCTGCCGACGCAGCAGGAGTTCGTGGCGGCGCACGGCCCGACCGAGGCGACGAACACGGGCCCGCAGGTCAGCTTTGCTCCCGCGGCGTCGTTGCCGCCGGGCGGCAAACTGGTCTATCGCGTGACCGTCAAGGGCAAGGGAACGGGCGACGTTCGCTTCCGCACGACGATGACGAGCGACCAGACGACGTCACCGGTTGAGGAAACCGAGAGCACGCACATTTATTGAAACGCCAAAACGCAGAAATCAGAAGACGCAGACACGCAAGGACGGCGTTAGGGCGATTTGACGAGAGGATGCAGGGATCATTTAGCCGGCGAGCTTGCTCGCCGCGAAAAAGCGCGATGAATCGCCGGGACGCCGATCGGTGGGAAGCGGCGACGAGTCTGCAAGGAGTTTGAGCATGAAGCGGCAACGGATAGCCGAGCTGATTCTGGGGCTGATGGGCGGAACGATGATCGTGTCGGCGGCCTATGTAATCGCCTCGGGCGGCATCAAGGTTCCGAGCACGGGTGGCTTCTTCCGAACGCCGGAGCGCCCCGCTTCGGACGCAACGGACACCTGGAACGGTGAGGCGATGACGGAGTCGCTGACGACCCCCGAAACCATGGCCGCGAAGCCATCGCGCGATCAGGTTCTGGCGTCATCGGTTCAGCCTGCCGTTGCACAGAAGCGTTCGAGAATCATTCCCGCCGGGTTTCGGAACGATGCCGACCCGGATGAGGAAATGGAGCCGATGCCGGAATCGGCGCCGGCCAACGATCATACGAGCAACCCTCCGCGTGTGGATCGGCGCTACAACGGGACGCCGCACAACCCGCGAACTGAGATCGAGAAACGCCGCGCCGCCAAGGCGCGTGTCGCCGAGCGCGAAGACGGGCACATGCAGCCGCGCCGATCCGCGGACGACGAGATGATGACCATTCGATCATCGTCGTCGACGCCGGAGGCACACCTGCGCAGCAGCGGCTCGTCACAGGACGAGCGCCCGCGAACAACGCTGGCCCACTCCGCGCCGAAGCCGACGCATGTTGAAAGCCCCGCGCCCAAACCATCGCGCATGCCGTCGAAGTCGGCCGGCGTGAAGGAGACCTACGGCACGACGAAGCAGTTCTTCCCGCCGGGCAACAGCGCTGCGGCAGCCGTGATACTGGAGCGCGTGACGCCGGCGGAAGTGCGACTTGGCAACGGCATGACGTATGAATTGAAGGTGACGAACACGACCGGCTGCGGGCTGACCGACGTGATGCTCTACGAGCACCCGCCCGAGGGCATGGAAGTCCGCTCGACCGAACCAAAGGCGGACAAGATTGAGGATGGCTTCTCGTGGGCGATCGGCACGCTGGCCGCACGCGAGACGAAGACGCTCGTAGTCACGGGCACGGCGAAGCAGGTCGGCGATCTGCGGGGCTGCGCGACGGTGACGTTTAACACATCCATCTGTTCAGCGACGCGCGTTGTGGAGCCGTCGTTGCAACTGGTCAAGACCGCGCCGGACACGGTCATGCTGTGCGATACGATCCCCGTCAAGCTGCGCGTGAGCAACACGGGCAGCGGCGCGGCGAAGAACGTGCGCATCACCGATACGCTGCCCGACGGATGGATGACGATCGACGGCCAGCGCAGCTTGACCTACGCGGTCGGCGATCTGGCGGCGGGCGAATCGCGCGAGTACGCGGCGACGCTCAAGTCGTCATCGATCGGCGACTTCACGAATCAGGCGACGGCGACGGAGGACGGCGGCCTGAACGCCGAGGCGTCCACTAAGACGGTTGTCGTCAAGCCCGAACTGGAAATCACGAAGACCGGCCCCGGCACGCGGTACATCGGCCGGCCGGCGAAGTACGAGATTACCGTGGCCAACCGCGGGAACGCGACGGCGGCGGACACGGTGCTGACCGACGAGGTGCCCGGCGGCACGCAGTTTGTCGAGTCGACCGACGGCGGCATGCTGAAGGGCGGGCGCGTGGTCTGGCGGCTAGGCGATCTGAACCCCGGCGAGAGCAAGAGCGTGACGGTGACGCTGAAGCCGACGGAAAAGGGCACGTACACGAACACGGTCGAGGCGAAGAGTTACTGTGCCGAGGCGGTAGCGTCGGCGACGACCAAGGCCGAGGGTGTGCCGGCGATGCTGCTGGAGGTCGTTGACCTGGAAGACCCGATCGAGGTCGGCGCCGAGACGACGTTCGAGATTTACGCAACGAACCAGGGCACGGCCGAGGGCACGAACGTGGTGATCAACGTGACGCTGCCGCCGGAGCTGGAGTTCATCAGCGCGAGCGGCCCGGTCAATCACACGGTCGGCGGTCAGGAGATTCGCTTCGCCCCGCTGCCGCGACTGGCGGAGAAGGGCCAGGCGGTGTATCGCGTGAAGGTGCGCGGGCTGGACAGCGGCGATGTGCGCTTCCGCTGCAACATGACCAGTGACCAGTTGCAGACGCCGGTTGAAGAGAGCGAGAGCACACACATATACCGATGACGTGCGATTGAACTCGCACCGGCAATTACAGAGCGTTGATTCGACACCAAAGCCCCGGGCAATTGCCTGGGGCTTTTCCTTTGATAATCGCGCACCGGGTGATGCGGAATTTAATGAGTATCGCCGCGCGCGTCACGGCGTCACAACGATCTTGCCGAACACATCGCCGCTTTCCATCTGTGCGTGAGCCTGCGCCAGCTCGGCGAGCGGCCACACCTTGCTGATCACCGGCCGCACGAGATCGCGGTGCGCCAGGTTCCACGCGCCGGCGATTTGCTCTTGGTCGGAGTAAAACTCCACGATGCCGCGAATCGTCACTTCTCGAAAGAGCAGCTTCGCCGCTTCGATCCGGCCCATCTGGCCGCCGACCATACCGAGCACGATCCAGCGGCCGCGCAGGGCGATGCACTCCATCGTCGACTCGGCCGTTTCGCCCCAGACGGGGTCAAAGACGACGTCGACACCTCGCCCGCCGGTCAATTCGCGCACGGTCTTAACAGCGTCCTGCGATTTGTAGTTGATTGCGTGATCGGCCTTGAGCAGCTCGCGCGCCTTGGCGCACTTCTCATCGCTGCCGGCCGTGGTGATGACCGTCGCGCCGGCGGCCTTGGCGACTTGGATCGCGGCCGTGCCCGCGCCGCTGCCGCCCGCGTGAACGAGGACGGTCTCGCCGGGCTTGAGGGCTGCCTGCAAGATGAGGCCGTACCACGCAGTGAGATAGACGCAGCCGAACGCGGCGGATTCTTCCCACGAGTAGCGGGCGGGTTTGGGGGCGAGGCAGTGCGCGGGGACGCAAACACATTCCGCAAAGCCGCCGGGCCGCGCGATGCCGAGGATGTCGAGTCGGCCGCGCGCCGCGGGACCGGTGACGCGGGCGTTGACGACGCATTGCTCGCCGATGCGTTTGGGATCGACGCCGGGGCCGACCGCTGCCACTTCGCCGGCGAAGTCAAACCCGCCGATGTGCGGCAGTGTGAAACCGGGCATGGAAGTCGCGCCGCTGCGGAGAAACACGTCGAGCCGGTTCAACGCGGCAGCGCGAACCTTGAGCAGGACCTCGCCGGCCTGCGGCACGGGGTCGGGCACGTCTTCGTATCGGATGACATCGGGTTTGCCGGTCTGATGATAGCGGGCAGCTTTCATGTGAGGCAGTTCTCCAATTTCGGGTGCATTCTGCGACATTGGGGCAGACCCGACAAGCGGGGCAGCACGCGAAAGAAGAATAGCGAATGGCGAATAGCGAAAAGGACCACACGCCAAAGAGCCGATGACGCAAGCCATCGACGAATCAAAGAAGGCTTTCGATTGCTCGCGCAATCGGCCCCCTGGTGACAAATGATTTCGCTATTCGCTATTCGATCTTCGCTATTCGATCTTCACCGCGTCGGCCCACGACGACGAGCAGCAGCCCCACGAGAAACGCCGCGAGGAAGGTTGCGGCGCGGGCGTTGAACACGATCTCGCCGGCCGGCGGGGCATCCACCAACCCAAACCAGGCCACGATTCGCGCGCCTTCAGGCCGCGCGGCGAGCAGCGCCAATCCATTGTTGGCGATGTGAATGAGCATGGCGGGAAAGATGCTGCCGGAATACAGGCACACCAGCGAGAGGATAAAGCCCAGCACGGCTGTCAGCGGAATCTTCTCGGCGTAGATGTGAAACAGTCCGAACGCGAGGCCGACCACCAGCGCGACGACGACCGGTCGGGCGCGATCCTTCAGTCCGCCCAGGAGGAATCCACGGAAGAGAATCTCCTCGCAGATCGCCGGCGCCAGCGCGAAGGCAAGCAGGATGAGGGCGAGCGATCCGTCGAGCATCAGTTCGGCCTGCTTGCGGAACATCTCGCCGCCGGGGCGCAAACCGGGGACAGCCCATCCCTGAATCTGTTGGAACAGTTGGCCGACGGGGACGATGGACGCGGCAATCAGCAGCGCGCCGAGGGCCGGAAGCATCGCTGGCGCGCGGAGTGAGAACGTCTCGCGAAAATCAAGCTTTGCATACCAGGCAAGCAACAGGACCGGCACCGCGAGGATCAGGATTTGACCCGTTGCGACGGCGCGACGCAGTGCTTCGGGCGATGCGTCGACCGTGATCGAGGCGGACTGCCAGTAGAAGTAGACGGGAAACGCGAGGGCAACGGTCAACAATGCCATCGCGGGACCGGGCCGTAGTCGTGGCACAATGAACCGCCGGCGCAGCAGCGTCTTGTATCCCGCGACATCGGAGAAGAGCACGGCCTCGTGCCCGTAGAGTTTCGCGGCAGCGGCGACGGCGGCGGCAGCGTAGAAACTCGTGGACAGCAGGCAGATCGTGGCGGCCGAGCCGTTTGCCTGGCCGAGAAAGAGGTCACGAATCAGCACGACGACGTTCGCCACGGGCACGACCAGCAGCGCGCCTTCGAGCTTGAGCGTCGGCATGTAGCTGACGACCATCGCGGGAATAATCGCGGCCATCATGACGGGCATCATGTAATTCTGGGCTTCCTTGAATGTGCGCGCGAAGCTGCACGTCGCCAGCATGACGGCGCTGAACAGCACGGCGAAGGGAATCATCGCAAGCATGACAAGCGGGGCCGCGAGGATGAGAAAGCTGGTTTGCTTCTTTGCGTCGGCTTCGAGTTGCTCGCGCAGGGCGAAGTACTCGGCCTGGCGCGGCGCGGCGTTCGAAGCACTCTCGCGCGGCGTGATTCCGTGCGCATCGATATTGGGTCCGCCGCCTTCGCGGACCGAAGCGGTTGTAGAGACGGACCTGGTGGCCGGCGTCGCGCGACGTGACTTGATGTCGAGCAGTTGTTCCAGCCCGGCGAAGTGAATCACGGCCGACATGGACGCGAGGTTGAGCGCCGTGCTGACCATGGCGATGATGACGATGACGCCGAACTTGCCGGCGACGATCTGCCCGACGGGCACGGGCGAGGCGGCGAGGGTTTCGAGGGTGCCGCGTTCGCGTTCGCCCGCGGTGAGGTCGATCGCGGGATACATCGCGCCGGTGACGGACATGATGACGAGCAGGAAGGGGACGACCATCGCGAGGATCTTCGCGAATCGCTGTTGGGGGCTGGCGGTGGATACGGCCGCTGCGGTGAACGGCTGCAACAGGTGATCGCTGCCGGCCGCGCGGATAACGCGGGCCTGTATCACGCGCTGGGCCTCGCGATCGAGAACGCGCGAGAGGTAATTGAAGACGAATTCGCTTCGTGGGTCGCTTTCGTTGTAGATGAATTGAGTCGCTCGGTTGACCGGGTCGGCCCAGTGCGTCGCGTCGGGTGGAGGTTCGACGATCAGCCCCAGTTGATGCGATTGCTGCTTGACGAGATTCCAGAGCGATTGATCGCCGGCGACGGTGATTTCGAATTGCTCGGCAGTCAGCGTTGTGGAGAGGCCTGCGTCGGGCGGGGCGTCCGTGGGCGTGATCGGCGGCTCCGCGGCCGCGGGAGACCTCTTGTCGACGTTTGCGGCATCGCCCTCCGCGTCGTCGCGACGAAGGACTCCGAGCAGCCACGCGCGGTGCGCCTCGTCTGGCACGGCGACGGTGTATTGCTCGACCTGCCGCCGCCCAGCCTCCATGCGAAGCGCCTGCACCATGACGAGCATCAGAATCGGGTACAGCACGATCGGCACGACGATCATCGCCAGCAGCGTGCGCCGGTCACGCAGGGTATCGAGCAGCTCCTTTCGAAAGACGACCCAGACGCGGCGGAAACGTGACGGCATGGTGACTCAATGCCCCCCGCGCGATGGAGTCGCTGCCGCGCCGCTCATTGACAGGACATGCTCGGAATGACCGCAGAGGTGCAGGAAGATTTCTGATAGCCGCTGACGGCCGGCGCATTGTCGCAGCGCCGCAAGGTCGCCCTCCCCGACGATCCGCCCCTCGTGCAGCAGGCCGAAGCGATGGCAGAGCGTCTCGGCCTCGTCGAGGTAATGGGTGGAGAGAATAATCGCCTTTCCGGCGGCGGCCTCGGCGCGGACGAAATCGAGAACGATGCGGTTGGTGAGCACGTCCAGTCCAAGCGTCGGCTCGTCCATGATGAGTACGGGCGGGTCGCCGAGCAGGGCGCGGGCGATGTTGGTGCGCTGCTTCTGCCCGGTGGAGAGTCCGCCGCAGCGCAGGTCGCCAAAGCTGTGCATGTCGAGCCATTCGAACAACGCAGCGATGCGGCGCTCGATGGCGGCGGGCGTCAGGCCGAGCAACTCGCCGAAATAGCGGAGCAACTCGCGCGGCGTCAGGCGCTGATACAGGCCGGTGCTGGCGGTGAGATAGCCCAGGGCGCGCTTGGCGGCTTCGCGGTCGCGGCGGACATCGTGTCCGTTCAGCGCGGCCCAGCCGTCGGTCGGCGTGAGCAGGCCGCTGATCATGCGCAGCGTGGTGGTCTTGCCGGCGCCGTTGGGGCCGAGTAGACCGTAGATTTCCCCAGGCCGCACGAGGAAGGACACCCGATCGACGACGCGCTTCAGCCCGCCTTCGGTCGTGGGGAAGTCCTTGGTCAGTTCGTGCACTTCGACCATGCCGCTACTGTACGCGGGTGTGCAAGCAGTGCAATGTCGCCGGCTGGAGACCGACAGGATGCCGCTTCGTTGCGGCGGTATCATGGGGCCATGCCGTCGCGCAAACGAGATCGATTCACCGGCTCCCTGCTGGAGAAGCCGACGCTGGAGCGCGGGCCGGTCGCGACGGTCGCGCTGCTGCGCCCGGTGGACAAACCCTATTCGTATCGCGTGCCGGCGGAGCTGGCGGCGACGGTGAAGCCAGGTGCGCGGGTGCGCGTGCCGTTCGGTCGAAGCGGCGCGCCGGCGGATGCGATCTGCCTGGCGGTGTCGGAAGGAGTCTGGGAAACGTCGCTGCGGCCGATTCTGTCGGTGGATGAATCGAGTGATCCGATCCCCGAGCGCTTGCTGGAGTTGGGGCAGTGGGTGTCGCGGTATTACGCGGCGCATCTGGGCCGCACGCTGGATTTGCTCGTGCCGCGCGCCGCGCGGCGAAAATCGGGCTGGCGGAAGGTGCGCTACGTGCGAATCGTTCCGACCCAGGAATCGGCATCGAGCAAAGTGTCGGAGCCGGGGCGTGGCACCCCGGCGAACGATGAAAGCGCTGCGCATGCGAAGAAGCGACGCCTGTCCGCATTCATGGAAAAGGCATCGCGCATCGAATCGGCACTGAAGGCGGCGGGGGGGCGCATGGAGCTTGTCGCCCTGTGTTCGGCTGCGTCGTGCAGCACCGCGACGATTCAGACGCTGGTGCGTCGCGGACGAGCGACCATCGAGATCGAGCGCGAGCCGCAGGAGGCGGCAGCGCCGGCCGTGGAGCGTCACGAGCCGAGTTTCTCGCTGAACGAAGATCAACAGGCGGCCGTGGAAGGCATCGAATCAGCCATGGCGGGCGCCGGCTTCAGCGTGCAGGTGTTGTTCGGCGTGACTGGCAGCGGAAAGACGGAAGTCTACGTCACGGCGATTCGGCGCGTGATCGCCGCGGGGCGACAGGCGATTTTTCTCGTGCCGGAGATCGCGCTGACGACACAGACGATCACACGGCTGGCGGCGCGGTTCGACCGCGTGGCGACGCTGCACAGCGGCTTGAGCGACGTGGAGCGGTCGCGCGCGTGGAGTGCGATCGCGCGGGGCGAGGTGGACGTGGTCATCGGCACGCGCAGCGCGGTGTTCGCGCCGTGTCCGCGGCTGGGGCTGATCGTCGTCGATGAAGAGGCCGAGCCGAGCTACAAGAGCCAGGCCAGCCCGCGGTATCACGCGCGGGATGTCGCGGTGCGCCGCGCGTCGCTGGAGGGCGTCGTTTGCGTGCTGGGTTCGGCGACGCCGTCGCTGGAGACGTGGCAGAATCTCAAGACCCGCGCGCATTACAAGTTGTTGCGGTTGCCGCGGCGAGTCGGTGATCTGCCGATGCCGCAGGTGCATCTGGTGGACATGCACGAGGAGCACCACGCGCGCGGCGGTGTGCATCTGCTCTCGCGCGAGATGGAGGCGCGGCTGGCGGCGACGCTGAACCAGGGGCAGCAGGCGGTGATCCTGCTGAATCGCCGGGGCTATGCGAGCTACCTGCACTGCCCGAAGTGCCGCTACGTCGCGACGTGCCCGCGATGCAGCGTGCGGATGGTGTTTCATCAGACGACGGGGCAGGTGCATTGCCACTATTGTCTCAATCGCGTGATCCCGCCGGTGAAATGCCCGATGTCGGACTGCGACGGTCGCATGGTGCGGTTCGGTCTGGGGACGCAGCGCGTGGAGGAGGAACTGGCGCGGAAGTTCGCCGCGACGCGCGTCCGGCGCATGGACTCGGATATCATGCAGAAGGCGGCGGACTATGCCGAGGTGCTGTCGGCCTTCGAGCGGCGCGAGTTCGACGTGCTGGTTGGGACGCAGATGATCGCCAAGGGCCTGGATTTTCCGTTCGTGTCGTTCGTCGGGGTGGTGAGCGCCGATACGGCGCTGGCGCAGAATGACTTTCGCGCCGAGGAGCGCACGTTTCAGTTGGTCTTGCAAGTCGCGGGACGCAGCGGGCGGGGCTTCGCCGGGGGGCACGTCGTCGTGCAGACGTTCGCGAAAGATAATGAGGCCGTGCAACATGCCGTGCGAGGCGATTACGAGGCCTTCGCCGAGCGGGAACTGGCGAGCCGGCGGCGCAATCAACTGCCCCCGGCGACGCGCATGGTGCGGATTGTGTTGGCCGACCGGCAGGCGTCGAAGCTTGCGAAGGAATCGGCCGCGATGGCGGAGCGTCTGCGGGCGATTCTGGCGAAGCGAAACATCGGGGGGACGGTGCAGGCGGCGCGCGAAGCGCCGATCGCTCGGCTGCGCGATCAGTATCGCCACGAGATCGTGATGGTATTCTCGGGCGGCGACGCCGTGCTGGCGGCGATGGACGCGTTTCGAGCGGAGGGGGCGCTGCGCAGCGCGATCCAGAGCGTGGTCGTGGACGTAGACCCGGTGTCGTTGCAATAGCGCGCGGGGGAGGGGATGATTCCGCCATGTCCTTGATCGTGTTTGAAGACGCGGGCTATCGTAACCTGCTGCCGCTGGTCTATTCGCGCGCGACCTTCAATCTCCGCATTGGTTTTGACAACCTGCTGGCCAAGATCGAGACCGCCGTCCATCGCACGGCCGATGCGGTGTTTTTGCGTCCGCTGCTTGCGGCGGTGCTGGCGGAGCGGCAGCCGCGGCGCGTGAATCAACCTTCGACCTGCGACGATCAATTGTGGATCAATGGGCGCGTGATGCTGCGCGCAGCGCCGGACTTGACTCCGATGACAGCCGTGTGGCGGGGCGATGTCCTCGTGGCGGCGCGGGTGAATCGGGCACTGGGTTCGCAGTTGACGCCGGAGGTGCTGCTCGACCCTGCGGCAGTGCGGCAGACGCTCGGCGCGCTGGCGAGCACGACGATGCCGGACGAGGCCTGGACGCTGATCGACTGGCCGTGGCAGTTGGTTCAGGAAAATGCCTGCGAGATCACGCGGCAGGCGGCGGCGAAGCAGTGCGACGTGCGGGGCTGCGTGTACCCCGGTGCGCACCTCGTGAGCGGGCATTCGATTCACGTCGGAAGCGGCTCGAGGATCAAACCCGGCGCCGTGCTGGATGCGGAGGAGGGTCCGATTTACATCGGCGAGAACGTCACCGTCTCGCCCGGCGCAGTGATCGTCGGGCCGTGTTACATCGGTGACAAGTGTGTGATTAACCCCGGCGCAACCGTGCGGCCGGGATGCAGCATCGGCGAGGCTTGCAAGATCGGCGGCGAGATCGAGGGGACGATTTTCCACGGATACTCCAACAAGCAGCACGACGGGTTCATCGGGCATTCTTACGTCGGCGAGTGGGTGAACTTGGGCGCGGATACGGTCGGCAGCGACTTGAAAAACACCTACGGCCCGGTGCGCGTGCCGATCAACGGCGCTGCGGTCGAATCCGGTCAGACGTTTGTCGGCGCGTTCATCGGCGACCACACCAAGACGGCCATTGGCACGCGCCTGCCGACCGGCGCGGTGATCGGCTATGGGTGCAACCTGTTGAGCAGCCGCATGCCGCCGCAGTTCGTGCCGAGCTTCACGTGGTTGACGGATGCGGGCGCGGCGCGGAACGATCCAGCCAGGGCGCTGGACGTGGCGCTGAAGGTCGTGGCGCGCCGCGGGCGGAAGTATTCCGCGGCGGAGCAGAAGCTGTTTCTGGCGATTTCCGAAGAAGCAGGGAGAGTTGAGCGGGATTGATAATAGCGAATGGCGAAATGATGATGAATGTAGAAAGGATGATGCCAATCCCAGCCCCGAGCGCTAGCGAGCGGGCACCACGTGCATTCAATTGAGTGCGATTTCGGAATTGATAATGAATTCGTCAGCCGAACACACCGAGTGCCCACTCGCGGGCGCTCGGGGCTGAGTTTAATTGTCATCCGTCGGCATGGATCGCGGCAGTCGCCTCACCACATCCTTAATTCTTCATTCATTGGATGATGTTTGTGTGGCGTCGGTTGATTCCGTCGCGCCCGGTTGGTTGGCCATCTGCCCCTGCGGCTGCACGCCATCTTTCAGGAACAGGTAATACAACCGCCCCTCGCTGTAGGTGAAGCCAGCCATCTTGCCGGCTTCGTCGCCGACGCCCATGTAGATGTCGCAGCGACCTGGCGCGCGAATGGCCGCGCCGCGGTCCTGATCGAGCACAAAGGTGCGGAACGGCCGCTTGGTGCCGTGGTCGCGCTCATCGGGAATGCGCGTGTCGACAAAAGCAAGGCCCGCACGGGGGAAGATGTCCTTGTCGGTGGCGATGGAGTGATACGGCCGCACCTTTTCCGCGAGGCAGCCGTACGGCCCGCCGGACGATTCCTGGAAGAAGACATAGCGTTTGTTCAGATGCAGATAAGTGTCGATGTCTTCCGGGTGTTCCTTGAAATAGCGGATGAGCGTGTCGAGCGAGAGCTTGTACTTGTCGATCTTGCCGTCGGCGACCATCTGGCGGCCGATGGGGGTGTATTCCTGTCCGTTGTGACCGGCGTAGCCGATTTCAAAGAGCGACTGATCGGGCAGACGGATGAAGCCCGAGCCTTGCACGGTGAAGACGTATGCCTCGAATCGATCGCCCAGCCAGACGATTTCGTTGCCCATCAACTCCTGACTTGTTTCTATCTCGGCGCGGGTCTTGTACGGCCCGCCGAGCGGGTTGCCTTCGACGTCCTTCGTGAAGCCGGGCGGCAGGCGATAAAGCGGCACGCTGTATTCAGCGGTCTGTTCCTTGGCGCCGTTGAAGATCGGCGAGTAGTAGCCGGTGAAGAGCACGGCGCCTTCGTCGTCGCAGCCGATGGACATGTACACGTCGTAATCGCGACGAATGGCTTCATCGAGCGCCTCGGGGCTGCTGGACTGGTCCAGCGTCACGAGAAAAGCCCGCAGCGTGGCCATGGCCTTCTCATGGGTGATCGGCCCGAGCGGGTAGTACTTCTTGCTCGATGGCTTCTTGAGGTAGTTGATGCTGCCCAGCACGCTTTCGCGCAGCGTCGTGCCCTTGGCCTTGAACCAGGCATCGCCGAACCGCGGATATTGCGATGGGTCAATCTTGCGCAGGGCAAACGCGCCCGGCGGCAGCGGGCGATCGTAGTCCTTGTCGATGTTGCCGAGCGGCAGCGGCTGGTCGGGCTTCTTGCAGCCGGTCAGTGCGATGGTAGAGAGGACAACGGCGCAAAACAGGACGAGCGTACGTAGCATGTTCCGACTCCTTTCGGCGTGGCCGCCCGATCCCGGTACGGGACCCCGACCTCTTCGGGCGACGCGAATATCCTTATCTGCCGCCGAATATAACGGCCGATCCGGGGAGATGGCAACCCGTTCGACGGTGGGCGGTCCGCAAATTTCGGCGGTATAATCGCAGCCGTGGAGTTGGATGCGGCTGGTGTGTCCCGTGGTGCACGATGGGGGGCCTGCCTGCATAGGATCAAGTACGCCCTCGCCGGAGTGTTCCCGCTTGTGAAATCAGACCCGTTCCATTCACCATTGCGAGCATGGATCGCCTTTCTCGTCCTTGCCATGCCATGCGCGCTGGGCCTGACCTGCGGCGGAAGCATGAATACGCCGCTTCCGCCCGGACCGATCGGCAGCACACTCGGCACGGCGACGCGGTTGATCCTCGACGACGCGGGATTCGCCCCGCTGGATTCGAGCCTCGCCCCGAACAAGGTCGACGTGTACGACCTCGGGCCGGTGCAGCCGGGCGATCGCGTTCGCGTCGCGCTGGAACCGCCGATCGGCACGCTGCGACCCAAGACGGCGTTGCTGGATTTTGACGGCGTGCTGTTTACCTATTTTTCCGGGCAGGGTGGCGTGGCAGGTCTGCAAACCGTGATTGACGCCGTGGTCACGCAGGCGACGGGCAAGCTGTTTCTCTGCCTGGCGAACTCGGCGGCGAATAACGTGACGCAGTCATACACCGGCTCGGTGGAGATCCTGCGCAGCCAGCCGGTGCCCACGCCGCCGCCGCAGATCCTGCTTCTGAACTTCGCCGGCGGGTCCATCATGCTGCCGGAGGGGAACTTCACGGTGATGCCGTTTGATGCCGCCGACATCGACGCGAACTACGCCGGGATGACCGCGGCGATCAAGACAAAGATAGCAGATGTCGTCCGGGAGAACTTCGAGGGCACGCATGTGCAGGTGATAACCAGCGACGATCCGGCGCCCACGGGTATCTTCAGCACGATCGAATTCGGCGCATTCAGCGCGACGCTCTTTGGCATTTCGCAGGACGTCGACCAGGAAAACGTCGATCGCTGCGACGACGCCATCGTCTTCACCAATGATTTCGACAAAGCGTTTGCCGTGCAGCCGACCGCCGACGGCATCGCCACGGCCATCGGCAATGTCGCGGCCCACGAGGCGGGCCATCTGCTCGGGCTGAATCACACATCCGACATCACCGACCTGATGGACACCACCGGCTCGGCGAGCACGCTTCTTGGCGATCAGGATTTCAAGACCGCGAATCTGCACCCGAACATCTTTCCGTTTGGAAAGCAGGACGGCCCGGGGATGATTAATCGCGTGGTGGGGCCGTGACGGGAGAAGGTGGTCCTTCGACACCGGTTTTCAACCAGTGAGTCGTAGGGTGCGTCCTCGACGCACCATCGGTTTGTCGATCGACCCATTGCCCCCGCTCACTGCGACGAGTTGTTCATCGGGTCTTCGGTGGTCGAGGCGCTGACGCCGACCAGGTGGATGCTCGTGCAGCGTTCCTCGTTGTCAAAGCGAAGAACACAATAGCGGGCGCCGCGTGAGTTGGTCCAATTTCTAACATCGTAAACTCGCAGGGTCTCGCCGGATTCGCGATTGCGCAGCGTCGCAAGCGGCTCTTTTAACTCGGCGTCCTGACGGCAGGCGTCCGGCGACTTGCCCATGACCTTCGGCTTGATCGCGGCGGCTTTGATCACGTCTTCCACGCCGTCGATGTTTCGCTTCACGCGCGACAGCGCGACGATTTTTCCGCTTCGCGCTTCCACGACCCAGTTCTGCGTGTCGAGCGGGTCGCCCTTGACGAGATAGGTAATCAACTCGCGCTGCGAGTCCTGTGCATCGACGAGCGTCTCTTCACGCGCTCCGAACATCTCATCCGCCGCGCTGACCGGCTGGTTGTACAGTTTCTCCTGTCGCTTCTTCACATCGCTGTCGTTAATGACATCGCCGATCGCCATCGCGGCGAGGCTGACGGGATGGAGGCGGCAACCCGACGACCCACCGAGCAGCAGCGCAAGGATACCTGCGGTGAACGTCAAGCGACTGCGAAACGAATCTCGAATGATCATGATGCACTGCTCCGGATGGCTACCGGCGCCGGGCTGGATGCACGCGGCACGTCGAGTCTGAATCCGGGATCATGGTCTATTCCGGCGTTGAGGGCAATCATTACCGGAGAAGGCGCAAAGGCACGATGGAAAGTCGCTAACGGGAAACAGGGAACAAGAGCAGTAGAGCCAGGTTCTGACCACTGTCCGCTGCCAACTTCACAGGGTTTGGCTAATGGCTAATGGCTCATGACTCACGGCGTTACTTCTTCGGCCGCCGTCGAGCGGGAGCCCCGGCCTGTTGCTCGCGCATGGACTGCATGCGCTGCCGCAGCACGATGGCGTCTTCGTAACGCTCTTCGTCCACCGCGCGCTGCAGCTCGTCTTCCAGCTTCTGGATAGGGTCGGCCGGAAGGCGCGCGGCGATCTCGCTGCGCAGCGCCATGAGAATGGAGACTTCGGTCGCGTCTTCCCAGCGTTCGTCCTGGCCCGATTCGGACATGACGTCCTTGATGGCGGTCAGACCGGCGTTGACACGGGCCAGGGCCGTCTTGAACGAGCCTTTCCGCAGGGCGAGATGAACCTCGGCGCGGGTATTCATCATGATGAGGTACGGTCGGTACTGCTCCAGCACTTCGCGGTCGCTCTCTTCGCGGGCGTAATTCGCGCACAGGTCGAGCACGCGCAGGTTGCGACTGGTGTCGCGCTGAACGCCGGCAAAATCCTCCAGCACGAATTCGGCGAGGTAGCGGTGGTAGTACTGGACGGATTCCTCGCGCAGGGCCTGGCACTCTTCGGGCGTCAGCTCCAGCCCCAAATCGGTGCCGTTCTTGTTCGTGTGTTCGGTGATGCGGTTTTCGTGAAAGTCGAGGAGCGATTCAAACCCGTGGGGGCGAAGCCCGTCGGGCCGGCCCTGGACCTCCATTTGCAGCAGGCCCAAGTCCAGACGCATCTGGATCTTGATCGTGCCGTCATCCCCGGTGACCTTCCGCACCGTGATTTGATTGGGCTCGTAATCCCAACCGGCCAGGATACGTCGCAGATCGTGAGATGCCATGGCGGTCTCCCCCAAGCAAGGGTATTTACGTCGGGAGTCACTCCATTATATCTCTTAACTTCGGCCGAATGCGCCGGATTCTCGTCCATTGATTCCCGCACGCGCATTTTTTTCCCATGGAGCCGATAAAGCCGGTGACAAGGCGCCGCCGCGCGGCCTATCATTTGTAAGGAGCCTCGCACCAACGCATTCCAGCACTTGTATCTTTTGCCCGCGCTGGCGGTTCGCGCCCAGGGCGGACGGGGGTCTTCTCATTCTGTATGGACCGATTCCATTCTTGCGAGCACAATCTGTTTCGTGCGGTCGTTTCGACTCGAGTCCCGGGCCGCATTGCCACGCGAAGACGAGTCGATCCAGCCGCGTCGGCCTCTATGCTAGTAGACGGTTGGCCGCATCGATCGATAGTCCGAAATGAGTTCGAGTATTTCGATACAGGAGCGGGCAGGCCAAAAAACGCTCTTCGGTATCGGGATCGTGTCCTGGCTCTCCCTGGCCGATGAAGGATCTGGGTGACCAGGCCGCCGAGTCGACTTGGCCATCGCCTTCGGGTATCGTATGGTCTGATCGGCGGGAGGGAGATTCCCGCCGTTTTCTTGCTGTTTCGTCCCGCACGCAAATGGAATTGCTGCGACGAATGTTCGTCGTTTCGCCACGCGCTCCGTACGGCTGGGAGGGCGGTGCGAACGATGATTGCCTCTGCGTGCCTGCTTGTAACCCAGCCGAACGTTCGCGCGGTCGCCTTGCGCCGCGTGCGGATTGAACCGATCATGGACTCGACTGACCCCGTCTCCCAGGCATCCGAATCACAATCGTCTAATACACAGCCCGCCGCCCCGGCGAACCCGCCGGCGCCTGCTGATGCAGCCGCGCCGGTTCGGCCATCCGGCGGAGGATCCGCGTCCCGACCGAAGCTGTCCGGGGCCGAGCTGGTCGCGTCTCTCGCAGGCGTTGATGACCCATCGGTCAACGCGGCCCTCGAAGAGGCCATGGCCGGGTTGACGGAATCCGATCGCACGGCTGACGTGAACAATCAACTCGCCGTGGGCGAGCCGTCGAACGACACGATCGTGTCGGGTCGCATCGCCAACATCGGGTCGGAGGATGTGCTGATCGATTTCGGCGGCAAGAGCCTCGGCACGATGCCGAAATCGGAATTCAGCAAGGACGAGAAATTCGCCGTCGGCGATTCGATTGAGGTCGCGGTACTGGAAGCCGACGAGCGCACGGGCCTGCTGAATGTGTCGCGGCGCAAGGCGCGCCAGGCGGCGATTCTTCGCGAGTTGAAACCCGGCACGGTGGTCACCGGCCTGGTCACCGGCATGAACAAGGGCGGGCTGGAGGTCAACATCGAGGGTCTGCGCGGATTCATTCCCGCGAGCCAGGTCGATGTGCATTTCCTGAAGGACATCTCCGAGCTGATCGGCAAGACGGTTTCGGCCGAGGTGACCAAGTACGACGCGGGCGAAGAGAACATCATCCTCTCGCGCCGCAAGTGGCTGATGAAAGAGCAGACGCACCTGCGCGAGAAGGCCCTGGGCGAGCTGGAACTCGGCCAGCTTCGCCGTGGCAAGGTCAAGGGCATCGCCGAGTACGGCGCGTTCATTGATCTCGGCGGCGTCGACGGCCTGTTGCACGTGACCGACATGAGCTGGGGCCGCGTCAACAAACCCGAAGACATTCTGAAAGTCGGTGACGAAGTCGAAGTCAAGATCATTAAGCTCAACAAGGAGAAGAACCGCGTCTCGTTGAGCCTCAAGCAGGCGCAGCCCGATCCGTGGACACACGTCGCGGAGAAGTTTCCCATCGGCGCGAAAGTTTCCGGCCGCGTCGTGCGCTTACAGGCATTTGGTGCGTTCGTCGAACTGGAGCCTGGCGTGGACGGGTTGCTTCCGCTGGCCGAGTTGAGCTGGACGCGCCGCGTGCATCACCCGAAGGAAGTCGTGAAAGAGGGCGATGTCGTTGAGGTCGGCGTGCTCTCGGTCGATGCCGAAAAGAAGCGAATCGGCTTAAGTCTTAAGGCGGTCACCGACGATCCGTGGTCCAAGGCGGCCGAGAAATATGTGGCCGGAACAAAGATCACTGGCAAGGTTGTGCGCACCACCGAGTTCGGCGCGTTTGTCGCGCTGGAGGACGGCATCGACGGCCTGATTCACATCTCGGAACTGTCGGACACGCGCATCAAGGCTGTGACCGACAAGGTCAAGCCGGGCCAGGAAGTCGAAGTGCGCGTGCTTGGTGTCGATACGACGAACCATAAAGTCTCGCTCTCGATGAAGACGCCGCCGCGCGAGCCGACGCCCGAGGAACTCGCCGAGCGCGCCGCCGCCAGGGCAGCCGCCGAGAAGGAAGCGGCCAAGCGCCGCGAGAAGTCGGCGGGTCGCCGGGGCGGTCTGACGATCTCGTGGGACCAGGGTCTGGGTTCGCTCGATCCATCCAAGTTTGCGCGGTCTTGAATTGGCGTTGTTCGACGGAGTGGCTGAATGCGAGCGAGTTGGAACGCGCTCGCGTGGGTCCGTCGCCCAAGAGCCGATTGCGCAAGCAATCGAAGACACGACCGCGACGTTTCGCCGGCGCGTTGGTCCAGTCAAGACGGTTTGCCGCTGCCTTCTCCCCCTTGCAAGGTTCGCGCCGGGGGGGATAATCAGGAATCGCTCGGTCGCCGCGACGGCGGAAGGCGACTATCGGATTGGTAGACTCGTTGGTAGAGCAACGGGTAGGTAGCTCAGTTGGTAGAGCAACGGACTGAAAATCCGTGTGTCGCCGGTTCAATTCCGGCCCTACCCATTTCATTTCTGATCGTCTTCATTCACCTCGATGCGCGTTAATGCCTTGTTCGCAACGGCTTTAGCTTGATCTCGCCGGATGTCTCAATCAGGCCTGTTCCGTGCACGCCGGTGAACTGACTTGCACCGCCGGGTGCAGCGTTTCGCCAAGCAATTCGCCAAGCAGATTCACCGGCCGACCGGTCCGGCCGTCCCGGTCGCGCGTTCTGACTCGCGGACCGTCGCGTTCAGGTTCGGAAGGTTGGCGATGGCCGCCCGATCCGTCCCCCGGAAGCGCTTCGCGTAGGTGTTCATCGTCAGCGTCGGCGTGGAGTGCCGCGCGAGGTCCTGCGCCGTCTTCAGGTCCGCGCCGCCGGCGATCAAGGCAGAGACGAAAAACACGCGGAGGCCGTGGAAGTCCAGAACGCGACCCGCATCATCGACCGGCTTGAGCATCGAACTCCGCTCCCGCGCTTCCCGCTCCTTGGAAGTCCCGGCGGCCTCGATCCACTCCGTCCTTGCGCGGCTCATGTCGGCGCGGAGCATGCGGACAACGTTGCACGGTGATGGCATCTTGAAAGCCGGAGCCGCAGGAAGTTTCGAGGCGAGGAAGACCCGCAGGCCATCCGCCGTGTCGGTCCGCAGCGGCATGACGTCCTCCCGGCGGCGCTTGGAATACGAGGCGGCGACCGTGACGGTAGGGGAGGACTCGCACAGATCAAACGACTGTACTGTCAGGCTCCGCAATTCACCGCTCCGCAGGCCGGTCTCGGCAGCGATTCGGTAGAGCCAATAGCGCGATTCACCATCGACTCCAAAGCAGGGGGGCGCATTGCGAGCGTATTGGAGGAGCATCTGCAGATCATCCGGCTCGAACGAGCGGCGGACGTGCTTCTTGTGCGCAACGGTGTCGATCAGCGCGAGCATGGACAGCGGGTTGCGCGTGGCCCGGTCGGTCCGGACCATCCATGTGAAGAACCGGCGCAGGGCGGAAAGGTAGTGATTCGACGTTTGAGCAGAAAAGCCGCCATCCTGGCGCGACTTGGCGCGCCGACCAGCAAGGTATTCGGCCACCTTCTCCGGATCGACCTTGAGGATGTGCTGGGCGCTGATACCGTCCAGCACGGCCGTGATTCGCTTCTCAATCAACCGCACATGGTCCGGCGTGTCCGGGCCCTTCTGACGGGGCGAGGCCGAGCCGTTAAGAAGGGCGGCCTTGTAAGCTTCCAAGTGCTCCTTCAGGGACCGCGTGATGGTTACGTTGCGAGCATCGATCAGGTCCAACTCCGCCAGCCGCGATTTCATGGCGTCCGGCAGGCCGCGCACCCACTTCGCAAGCACGGCGTCCGGCTCAAGGCCTGACTCGCGCAGCCCGGCCAGGGTAACCAGTTTCGAGCCCAGTTCCTGTGTCGCACGCTTGTCGAGGTAGCCTCTGACCTTCTTCTCCCGGCCGGCAAGCATGATGCCGATGTACCACCGCTGCGCCTGGCGGCGCTCGCCTGCCTGCCGGCTCGCCAGCCTGGAGCCAACGATCGGAGCGCTCCACGCGACGCGCCCCGGTCGGCCCGCTTTGTCGCTGGACTTGATGGAACCGTTCCGGCCGATCTCCGCCATCGTCGGCACGCGATAGGGCGGCTTCGTGCATGGCGTACCACTCTCGACCTTGAGTGCCGCGCCACGCGCTGGCTTGCCGTTTCGCGGGGACACACCCGCAGCGCCGACTCGATTTGGCTTGGCTTTTCGTGGGGCGACGCGAGCAGCCTTCCCGCCGCGCGGATTGCTACGCCGACCGCTCGCCTTCTTCGCAGACTGTCCCGCTCGCGCGACCATCACGCATCCCCCTCGGCATCGCCCGCCTCGTTCGCATTGCCTCCACCGCCCGGCGAGCCGCTCCAGCGATACCCGCACTTCGGGCAGCAGTAGGCTGTCTCAATGCTCTCATCCACTTCCTTGAACTCCGCCGGCGCGATCGCATCCGCCACCTGCGACGTCATGCCCTCCCACATCGCAGACAGCGCCGCGCTCTGCGTCTTCAACCCGGCGAGCAACGCATCCAGCTGCGCCGGGTCACTGCCCGCCATTGCTGCGAGCGGATCGAGTGACGCCAGCAGCTTGGTGGCCTCGTTGTCATCGAGGTCCACGACCAGCACCGGCACGCGCGTGTTCGGCGTCGTCTCGGCGCGGAGATGGCCATCAAGAAGTTGATAGTTCTTGTCGGGCAACTGCCTCGCGATCAGCGCATCGGCGTAACCGATCTCGCAGAGAATCCCCTGCAACGCCTCGCGCTGCGCCTGGGTGTGAACCCGCCAGTTCTGCGGATGCGGCCGCAGGTCTCCGGCCTTGATGCGTTTGAGTCCCTTGATCCGATCGCGAATCTTCATGTTGAACCTCGCAAGTACGCTTGCTTCTCAATCACTCTATTAGCTAACTCGCAGTAAGTTCAAGAAAATCTTCCGCGCAGCCCCCCCCTCCCCTTAATTTGCGCCTTCGCGCGCGCGACTACCCTGCACGGTCTCGAATGAAGAAGTTAGGAATTTCTTGACCCCTACCCGTTTGCCATGCACGCGCACGGACGCGACAGCATGCGCACACGAACGACGACTGATGTCCTTTACATCCGCGCCATTCTTGACAGACTCGACCTAGGCGGCAGCGAGTCAATTGGCGATTGGGGGTTGGTCGGCGGCGACGAATCCAACAAAAAAAATCTTCCGACCAGCGGGGCCGTGTGAGCCAATCGCCGGGAGAGACAAGCCACATGTACGAGTTGTGAACGGAATTCCGCAGCCGCCAAAGGGCCCCGCAAAGTGGAGCAGGTCGCCACGGCGACTCGCTGCGGCGAGATGAATGACCGGCCGAACCCTAAGAGAGAACAGCGGGGCCGACGTGAGGCGCGAGACTCGAAGTTGGGAATCAAAGCAGTGACGGCCGGAAGTCCCGTTTGAAGGCCGGGCAAGCCGAATTGCTTGCGATTCGCCGATCATGACCGATGGCGCGGACAACCACTGGCTGGACTGCCTCGTCGGCTGCGCGGTCGCGGCGTCGATGCAGGTGGCCATCCTCTTCGGCACCGACGTCAAACCCGCCCCGCGACGGAAGATCAAGCTGTCGGAGATTCAAAAATCGCGGTGGTATGAGCGGGTCACCTGATCGAGGGGGCTCGGTGTGTTGCCCGTGGAGTTGGAGGTCACGCAAAGTAAGCGAAATCACTGTCGCGCCCTGTTGAATCATTCGACACCCCATGGGAACCGTCAGAGATAAGCGCTTGTGACAACAGGAATTGACAACGCGCTACTCCCTATGCCACGTCGCTCGACCCGGTGACCAAAGTTGACACTGCAACAGGTTGCATCGCACCGCCCCTTGGACTCTTGCTTGCATCGATTTGCCGCGATGATATCGCCTGCCGCTCGATTGGCAGCGATCAATCGACCCGGCCGGCAATATTCTTGTGAATCGGTGAACAAGACTCTTGAATTAGCAGTATGACAGCGGTATAGTTCACCGCATCGGGGCCGGAGGTGCGTCGGCTCCGACGCACGAGGCAATCTTTCCGCAAGGGCCAGAACATGACTCCTCGCCGGTTCCGCGCGCTGGTCAGCCCGACTTTCGTCGCGACGCTTTGCCTGTGCATCGGGCTTCAGATCATCCTGCCGGAGTCCATTCAGGCTGATCCGCCGAACCAGATCACGCCATGCAACTGGGACTCGCTGAATCAGCATCCCTGTGGAAACTGCACTGCGACCCCCTATCAGTCCAAGTGCTGGTTCTCCTGGGCGCGCGGCGTCAATGGCGTCCCGATGACGGGGTTTCCATTGAATGTCAGCCTTTGGCAGGCGGTCAGCCCCTGCGATTATCCGCCGATCAGCAACAACCAGTTGCTAAGCACCTCGCCGCTCATTTCCGGGGAATCGTCCAGCTTCATCGGCCAGAGTCCCTTCCGCGAACGCGCGGTTCATAACGGCCTGATCGACATGGTGACGGGGTTGCCTTTGATTCGAGAGGTCGACTTTGAGCTGCCGTTTGGCGGCGCGGTGTTTCGGCATGTGCGCACCTATTCCGAGGTGCCGATGCCTGCTATTACGCCAAATTACCAGGTGGAATACGCCGCTCAATCGTCTGACGGTGCAATGTGGGACTGGAACGGCATGAACTGGATGATGAGCGAGAACCCGCTGTTCCTGATCGACTGCACCATGAAGGGACTTGTTGAGGAAGGGGATCCGCCACGCTGCTATTTCATCCCCGATGCGCATCATTCGATTCCGTTTATCAAATCAGCATCGACCGAGGATCCGCCTCGTTATGTCGCCCCGCCCTGGTTTGACGCCGTATTGAAAGCGAGTGAGGCGAGCGATCCCGAGGGGCGGCCGATGCATTTCAACTTGTGGCTGCACGGAGGCGCGATCAAGTACACAATTGAAGCGCATTATGAAGACATGTGGCTGGCCCGAGATGGCGTCAGCGCAAACGTTCGGCCCAATTGGGTTCAGAGCAGCCAGGGCCCTGAAAACATCGGTGGATTCGGCATACCGCACTATGGTCTCGTCAAACAGATCGAGGACCGGTACGGGAACAAGGTTGTGATCACGCACTGTGAGCAGTACCAAGCTGACTGCGATATCCCGGGCGTGGAAGGCCAGGAGTGTTGCCAGAACTGCGATCAAAAAGGGCAAATTCGATTCATCAAACTCGTTCCAGCCGGCGCTTCGAGCGCTGCCTGGACGCTCATCTATGTCCATCGGGGATTCGCCAACGAGTCCGTCCCGCCGGGCGTGGACACCGATCCGGCAAAATACTGGCCGCACTTACGAGACCAGCATTCCCTGCACTCGATCCGGGTCTTTGAGGGCGATTTGAACGAAGCCAGCATTCCAAGCTGTCAGGCCCTGACGATCCCGTCAGAGCGGTTTTGCGAGCTTACGTCGCTGCCCCGGTTGGATGAAGTCGAGCCGACCGGTTTGGACGAAAGTTTCGACAACTGGCAAATTCAATGCAAGTACCTCTACAGCGAGTTTGGGTTAATTAATCCGAACGATGGCATCCACGAAGACCCACCGCAAATGAACAACTGCGTTGATTTCCTTGAGCCGCATTTTCCAACGACGCAACCCGAGTTCCCCTATCTCCCAACGCACGCCGCGTCACAATGCAGCACCGCGAATCTCTTCAAGTTCATGACGCCAGGCTGGAAGTTCACGCCGGACGATCCACAAGCCCAGCTCTTCGCAGGACGCCGGCTCGTCAAGGCGACGACAACGCGTCGCAATGCAACCACCGATGATGAAGAGGTTCGCTTTTCGCTCTATCGAGACGATTGCGTCGTCCCAAATGAACATACAATCCTATCAACTTACAATTTCCAGGATTACCTGTATCTCAAAGCAATCTATCGCGACTCCGCCATCCGGCAAATTGTACCGCCGGAGGGTTCAGGCGAATTCGACGTTTATCGCTTCATGTCGATGTATGAGGAGTGCCCTGTTCTTGTTCGAGAGGGCGACGAACCGGTCAGTCACCCTATCAAAGACCTGGCGGAAGTTTACATGTATCACGGACGTGGTTCGACTCCGTGGGGCATCAACAGCATTCATGGCCTCCTGGACAGCGTCGGGCTGGACGGTTCGCGGTGCTTTGAACCAAGGGTCGGGCGAGGCCGCGCGCGATTCAACACTGCTGGTCAAGCTGGGCAGGAAGTCGGCGACTTTGTCTATTACCAGGCATTTCGGTATCCAAGCGAGGGCACTGCGCCCGGAGACTGCTACGCGAATTCGCTTCCCATTCTGGCATCGACTTTCCATTTTCCGTTTCGATTCGCCTGCCAGGGGAACATCGGAATTCTTCAGACAGGTTTGTTGAACGATCCGATGTGGATCACCGTCATCGACGAGCTGGATGATGATCCCTCGACACCGTACAGCGTCGCAGGACCGACGGGAATCAAGTCTCGCCGCTGTGTCGAGATCAACCCGACGGGATTCGTCATTTCAGATCGCACGATGCGATTCGATGGTGGACCCAATTCCCAGGAGGGTTTCTCCGAGAAGTTCAAATACGACTGCAAGGGCCGCATCCTCCAGCGGCGGAGTCGAGGGTGGGATACACTCGGCGATAATGAAAAGGACACGCAGGGCCTCATCCAGTTCTGGGAGTATCCGGATGGCGAAAGCAACTGTCCCGGAGAACCCAGCACCCCTGTATGGGAGAACTACTGCCAGTGCCCGCCAATCGACAATCCAGTGCTTGACGAAGATCCGCCAGCGCCGCCCCGTGCAGAAGGGGTGATGAAGGGGGCCTCCGGAGCGACTAAGTTTTATACCCGTTTGGTTGAGCGAACCATCCCGGGCCGGCCCGAGCTTGTCACAAAGGAAGTACGTTTCCCCGAGCCAGTGACCGTTCTTCCGAGCGGCGGCAACTTCGGAGGCAGCGCCGAGGTTAACGACATCGATTACGAATTCTACTTCGAAGGCGAGGATCCCCCGGACAGCTTCTGGCAGGCGCCGATTCGAAGCAAGACCGTGATCAAGCCTCCCGTTCGCCGGTCGTTGTCGGATTCGACGCCGCGGTACGGCGTGGAGCGTGTGCTGTACACCGAGACCGGCAGTCCACAGTGGACCGGCGTTGGGAGCCTGGCCAGCCCTTCAGCATTTGCTTCGGGTGACGAATTCACCGTCGGGCTCAATCTCTTTGATGGCCTGGGTCGGCCAACCTATCAGATCGCCGACTACGACCCGACGGGGCTGTTTCCGGCGCACGCGCCGCCATCGGGAGAAGCTTGGCCTCTCCCCTATCCTTCGGGCTTCCAGCGGAGGCCCGTGGAACCTTCCACCTCCGAAGTCCAGCGCAACTTCACCTCGGCCATCGAGTACCAATCCGAGATCGGCGGGCCGAGTCGAATCATTCTGCCCGACCGCAAGGAACATCGCTTTGCGACGGTTCGCGAGGGGACTCGGACCTTTGAATGGGCCTTCAAGAACATCGAATTCATCAACAACGTGTTCCAAACGACGACGCCCGTCGAGATCACACGACTCGACAGCGGCAAGATGACTTGGCAGCGCAAAGTGCGGTTGGATGCGACCAACCGCGATGACAATCCCGATGGCCGAGGCGCGGAAGCCGCTGCCATTGAGCCCGGCTATTCGGGCATTCTCTCGGAAACAACGCCCTCCTACGACGCGAACGGCCGGCCGATCGGCGTGAGTCAGTCCGGCGGCGGGAATTCCATCTCCGCGGCCATCGACTACGACGGGTTCGGCAACATCAACCGGCAGGAGGAGCCGGACGGCACCATCACGCGCAACGTGTACGACGAGTTGGGCCGGCTGTCGCGCGTCTATCGCGGCACGCAGGACGAGAACTATTACTGGGGCACCGCGCTGCCGTGGCCACCGCCCTGTCTTGAGGCGGATCCACCGTGTGACCCACCCCCGCCCGAGCCTGTCGACAACATGGTCCTTGTCGAGAAGCGTTACTACGGACTCGGCGTCACCGATGCCGGATTGTTGACGCATGTGCGGAACTATCGCGACAAGCCGGAGAATCAGTATCACGTCCCGTGCCCTCCCAACGAAAACTGCCCGTCGAACAACGAGGACTCGATCGGCTGGGTGACAGAACACCAATATGACTGGCGGATGCGCGAGTGCTGGGTGCAGCAGAAGAATGCGAGCGGCAATGCTGCTCTGTCTCACTCGCTGACGTGGATGGACAACTTGAGTCGGCCGCGCTTTGTGGCGGAGTATGGCGATGAGGCTCCGCAAACCTGGGAGAGCGATCCGCGCGCCATGCTGGCGGTCGACGAATCGTTTGCGGCAGCGAACATCCTCTCCGCGACTCCACTGCCTCGCAGCTTGACGGAATACGTCTACAACCTTCGAGGGCTGGTCGAAGAGACGCGGCGCTACAACGTGGACACCGGGACGTACTTGTCCACACTGACGTTCTACGACCACCTGGACCGGCAGTGCGAGGTCCGCGCGCCCAATTCGCCGATCATGCGCTACACCTACGACGCCAAGGGCCGGCGGCTGTCGAGCCAGACCTGGGCCGGCACGACGAGCGAAGTCGAATTGTCGCGCAGCAAGTCCGTCTATGACGACGATGACCGCGTCACCAAGACTACGAACTACGAACGCGCGCCGGGGGCGACGCAGCCCCTGCTCGATGCCGACAACAGCGTCCGCACGTTCGTTCACAACTGGTACGACCATGCCGGGCGGCTGGTCGCCACGGCCAACTACGGCTCGAACAATACGACCTATTCACCGAGCACAAACGCCGAACCGGCGTACAACCCCGATATCGAGACCGGCATCCCCACGAGCAGCGACACCGTCCTGGTCACACGCTACGGCTACGACGAAGCCGGGCGGCAAGACGAAGTCACTCACCCCGACGGCACCATCACGCGCACCGAATACGACGGCCTGGGCCGTGTCACGCTCACGACAGAGAACGCGGGAAGCACCGATCCCAACCTGGTCCGCCGCACAGCCTACACCTACGACGAGCAAGGCCGCCTTGAAACCATCTCGGCGTTGCTTCCTGCGGGCGGAGCGGGGCCGGATTCGCAGGTCACCAAGATGATCTACGGCGCGGATGTGGTCGACAGCAACCACGCCGCGCAGAGCACCCACAACGGCTTCATCAAGGAAGTATGGTTCCCCGATCGCGTCAGCGGCCAGCCCACCGACGCCGACAAGTTCACCTTCACCTATTACTCCGACGGTTCGGTCGCCAGCCGCACCGATCAGCGAGGCGTCATCTTCCGACACACCTACGATGAACTCGGTCGGCGCGTCGTGACCACCATCGACGACATCGCGTGGTATCCCCCGCCGCCGCCGGAGAGCGGCCTGCCCGACTTCCGCCCGCGACGGCGCATCTCGCGCATCGCTTACGCCTACACCTCCGACGGCCTACTCGAGACCGTCACGGCCTACACGATCAACCTGCTCGGCGTGGAGGAGACTGTCTCCGTCAACACATACACCTACGACGCCTTGCGCAACCTGACGAGCGAAGGTCAGTCGCACCCGAGCCTGGTGACCGATCCGCCCATGAGCGAGGTCCCGACCGTCGTGTACGACTGGGACTTCAGCCCGATGTCGGTGGAAAGTCCGCCCACCAGTTACAACTTCAACCGGCTCGCGCGCATCCTCTACCCCGAAGGCCCTCCGGGGAGCACTGCGCGCCGAGAAGTCGCATTCCATTACGGCAACGACCCCGGCGATACCGACAGCACGATTAATCGCATCACCAGCATCGACACGCAACTCCAGCCCGGTGGCGGCATTCTGCCCGCAGCGCAATACGCCTACATGGGCACGCATCGCCGCGTCGGCGTCAACCTCGGCTGCGATGTCACGCAGACCGTCACGGACACCGGTGGCTGCCCTGGCCTGGACCGTTTTGGGCGACTGACCGACCTGCATTACCAATCCACAACCAGCACGATTCACCAATACCAGTACGGCTACGACCGCATGGGCAACCGCACGCATGCCCGCGTAACGCAGATGCCCGAGGGGCAGACCTCGCACAACAACGACCGCTCGTACTTGTATTCGTATGACGCGCTGCAGCGGCTGATCGACTCGAAGCTCGGCGCGCTGGATGGCAACAACAGCGCCATTCTGTCTACACCGGTTCCGCTTGAGACCCAGTGGGGTCTGGACAACCTCGGCAACTGGACGGGCGCGCCCGGCGCGACGCCGCCGGTCGGCCTGCGACGCAGCGGCGACTTCGACGGCGACGGCATTGCCAATGACCCGCCGCAGGAGTGGCAGCACGTTGTCAACGCGTCGAACGAGATCGCCCAGCTTGTGCGGCACGACGACCCGACGACGGTGGATGTGATCCACGACACGGCCGGAAACCTCGTTTTCGACGGCGACTATGTTCATCAATACGACGGCTGGAACCGGCTGGTGCAGGTCAACCTGCGCGGCACGCTGGAGATTAATGCGAGCGGCCAGTTCACCGGCGGCCTCATCGGCGATCTGATCGCGCGGTTCACTTATGACGGCCTCGGCCGGCTGATCATCAAGGAGACGCCGGTCACGACGGGCGTCACGGCGCTGCAGGCCAAGCACTACTACTACGACGGCGTGCGAAGGATTTCCGAGGTCATCGACCGGCCGGCTCCGCTGGAGCAGCCGGGGACCTGCTGCGTGCTTGTGGTCGGCTGCGTCGAGAACATCCTGTACGCCGTCGATTGCGATGCGCTGGGCGGCGTGCTGCTGGAACTGGGTCAGGGCTGCGAATCGTGCGCCTGGCGCTGCTGTTTGGCTGATGGCGAGTGCGAAGACCTGACCGAGACCGGCTGTGCGGCCGTGAGCGGCTTGTTCGGCGAGCCGGGCGAACTTTGCGACACAAGCGACACCGGCGGGGGCGAGCCGTGCATTCAGGCGTGCTGTCTGCCGGGACAGGTGTGCGAAATTATGCCGCTCGCGGAGTGCGTGGCGGCCGGGGGCGTGCCGCGCGGCCTGGGTACGGATTGCGCCAGCGCGCCGTGTTCATCGCTGGAGCAGGCGTGTTGCAAGCCCGATGGCTATTGCGCGGTGATGCTGCCGGCGGATTGCACGGCGCTGGGCGGGACGGTGCAGGACCCGCAGGTGACCTGCGCAGAGGCCGAGTGCGTGCAGCCCGAGGTCGCCTGCTGCCTTCCGAACGGGACATGCGACGATCTGACGGCGGCGGCTTGCGAGGCGGCCGGCGGAACGTCGCGGAAGTATCCGACCTTGTGCGCGAGCGTCACCAACTGTCCGGCCGCACAGGCGTGTTGCCTGGCCGAAAGCCCGATGGGTCAGGCGTCGTGCCAGGACTGGGTTGTGTCGCACTGCCTGATGCTGGGCGGTGTGCCGCAGGGCGTGGGGACGACGTGCGCGACGGCGTTCTGCGAGTTCGTGCCGGTCGAGCCGGGCCAACCGGGCGGGGGTGGTGGTGGCGGATCGGGCGGCTTCACTGGCGGCGGGGAAGGCAAGGGCGATGACGAGTCGCCGATGTCGGGCACACCGGGCGGCGGCGGCGGGTCGCAGCAGATCGTCGAGCGCGGGGGTGAGTTAGAGTTACCGCCGGGCGAGATTTATCTGGACCGCGAATATGTCTATGGGCCGGATTACGTCGACGAGTTCATCGCGCAATTCAACCGCGATGGCCACGCCATCTTCATGTTGCAGGACGGCAACTACAACGTCGTCGTCCTGGTCAGCGGGCCGGGGCATCCCGATGGCACAAGCGGTGAAGGTGGCTCGGGCGGCGGCTCGGGCAGCGGTGGTTCGGGTGGTACGGGCATCCTGCCCGTCGGTACGGTGTTGGAGCAATACACCTACGAGCCGTATGGCGCGCTGGTGGCGGTGGAGACGTTTGACGACTTCGGCGGCGGGCCGGGGTCGTTCCGCTTCGCGGTGAACCGAGTCGGCCACCAGGGCCTTTTCTTCGAGCGCTTCGACGGCAACTACAACGATCAGACGCTTTCCGCCGGCGGGGGCAGCTCCGGCGGCGGAGGTCCGGCGTTCAGCGGCGGCTCCGGCACACCTGGCGCGGTGAAGGGCCTCTACTACAACCGAAACCGCTTCTACTCCCCGTTGCTGGGCCGCTTTACCACGCGCGATCCGAATGAAACGGGCGCGCCCATTCTGACCGCGCTGACGTCCAACGCAACGATCTTCGATATCGTCGCCGGCGTCTTCGACGGCCGCGCGCTCTTCGGCGACGGGCTGAATCTCTACGTCTATTTGGATTCAACCCCGGTGAATCTCCAAGATGCCCTCGGCCTGTCTTGGGACGATTTCGACGACGCAATTGACGAGTCGAAGGGGAACCGCATATACGCGATCGGCTTACTAAATGAAGGTGCGCGGATCGCGTCAATCGGACTCAACATGGCCTTGGACATCGGCGGGGCCATACTTGGCCTCGATATGTTGCAGTCCATAAGCGTTTTGGCTTCCGGTCGAGGGGGCTTTGGGGATGCAATGAACATCGTTGTCGGAGCAGCTCCCGTGGGCCGATTAGTTGCGATCATAGGCAAGGCTGCCAGGACCGCAAGTAAAGGTGGTCGAATGGCCAGGAGTGTGGTGTCGGTATTGGCCAACTTCAACAAGTGGCGAAAAGGGTATGATACTCATCTGCTTGCAGTAGCCAGGCAGAAATACCCCAAACTTGCGGACAAAAAACAGATGCATCATGTTATTCCCAATTACATGCGACCCAAGGGAATGGACAGTCCGCTTGTTGAGGTGGACGCGGCGTATCATCAGCTAATCACCAATGCCTTCAATAAGGCTTATCCTCACGGTAGCGGCCCGATTAAGGATGCAGCAAGGCTTGAGGAGATACTCAACAAAGTGTACGCAGACATCCCATTACCCAAGTGACGAACCTCCAGATGAAGGAATCGTGCGAATTTAGAATCGATGAGAAGTTTGCCAGCCTCATCTTTGGCAGCAACGAAGGCGTGCGCTTGGGCGATTCACTTGTTGGATACACAACACGAAAAGTCGAAATCTCCACGAGTGACCCACGATTCTTGCGCATCGGGGAAGTCGATGAACAACTACGCAGGAAACACAAGACAGGGCTGTTTACGAGTTGGCACATATCTCGCTCCTACAGCCAGGCTGAGTTAGCTAAAGCTGCATTGTTTCACTTGACTAAAACGGCCATGTTCGAGCCGTGCGGCAGCCAGTGCGGGACGAAGTACGATTTTTCGATGAGCTGTCGTGAGTGTCATGCTCCGCCGTTCCAACAATCCGAACTTGTCCTGGACCTGCGCAAGGCGCCAAAGACGCGGGATATCGCAGTCACTATTGCGCGCGACGAGTGGATCGTGTCCCAGCGCCTTGCTGGGCTGATGGCTGACGCGGGCTTGACGGGATTCGAACTGCGCCCAGTACGTCACAAGAGTCGGTACAGCGATGATGCGATGGATTTCCATGCCGTCCCCAGTGGACGCGAGTTGCTGCGCCGGGCCGAAGCGGCCGGCTGCCCGCACCCCAGCGCGGAGTTCTGGTATTGGCTCAACCGCAGCGAGCAGCGAAAGCTATCAGAGGCTATGGCGCAGGAGTGGATCGCCATGCGAAGTGAGCGCGAGCGCCACGTCGGAAAGCCGGTTTTCGATTGGTATCAAATCGTCGTAACGTCTCGCCGCGTCTCCACGGTGCAACCGACCAAGTTTGGAATCGATCCCTTCAATGATGACGCTGGTGGCGAATATCGATGCACGCGTCTCAAGCGAGACAAGCTTGGCGAACACATTGCCGGTTGTAATATCTTGTCGGAAGTTCACATCGACATTTCTACTTATGACGGCAGTGATATTGTCTGCACGCGTCAGCGGATTGGATGGCCTAACCTCGTGGCCAAACGAAGCGGTCTAGGGGAATCAGGCGGAGGTGGAACGCCTCTCATGCTAATCTCACCCCGATTTCGCAGAGTGCTAATGGAAAACAACATACGTGGGTGGAAGGTCGAGGTCGCATACGCTAGTTGATCTTGCAATGGCAGCAATCTGTAAGCCGCTCGTCGCGTTGCTCTTGATGACCAACACCATCGCCGTCGATCCGCCGCAGACGATCGTCGAGCGCGGCGGGGACATCGAACTGCCCGGCGAAATCTATCTCGACCGGGAGTATGTCTATGGGCCGGACTACGTTGACGAGTTCATCGCCCAGTTCGACCGCGACGGCCACGCCATCTTCATGTTGCAGGACGGCAACTACAACGTCGTCGTCCTCGTCAGCGGGCCGGGGCATCCGGGCGGGGATGATGGCCAGGGCAATCCGCAGCCGCTGCCGACGGGCACGGTGCTGGAGCAGTACACGTATGAACCCTACGGCGCGCTGATCGCGGCGGAGTTGTACTACCCGCACGCGATGAACCGCGCCGGCCATCAGGGCCTCTTCTTCGAACGCTTTGATGGCTCCTACGACGACTACACGCTGTTCCGCGTCGTGCAGGGCACGGCCTTCATCACCGGCGCCAAGGGCCTCTACTACAACCGCAACCGGTTCTACTCGCCGTCGCTGGGCCGCTTCACCACGCGCGATCCGAATGAGACGGCCCTGCCGATCATCACGGCGGTCGAGTTTCACGGCAATCGGCTTCGTAGTCGCGCCCTTGTACTGGGGGTTCAAGAGTTGTACGACGATGGGCTGAATCTCTTTCTGTCGCGGAATTCAAGGCCTGTTAGCTTGATTGATCCGACCGGATTATTCAGCTTATTGGATTTGGTAGATACAGCATCTCTAAAAACGTATGTTTGGGTAACTAATTCTCCACTAGCAATGGCATCAGTTAGGATTGCCGGCGGTATTGTTGCAGCATTTGGAATGTATCAATTCCTGGTAGACACCCAGTTCCGCGAGGATGTGTTGGCACAACCAAACCTTTACAACCTGGTTGCAATGGACATACGCGCAATACTCTCGGCCGGAGGTGCCATCAAGGGATTGTTGCGAGGAGGTGGGTCCACGTTTCGATTGGGTACAAGGCTAGCCCATCTCTTCGCAGACCCAGGGCCGCTGAAAGGCTTACATCCCGCACAGGCGCAGGATATGATCAACGTAGCGAAGGAGGAGGGGTGGCTTGTCGAAACACTGCGAAGGGGATCCCATGAAGGTCAAGGGTTGATGCTGCGTCAGGTTGATGCCAATGGAAATACAACTGGAAGGATAATTCAATGGCATCCCGGTGGAGGTCACCACGGCCCTAATCCCTACTGGAAAGTTTCGTCCGGCGAGTATGGCACAAAGCGTGTTGAGTAAAAGGCTATGCAACTTGGAACACCGTCAGAACTATTCAATCGTCTCATTGAAACACTGCGACTCTTGGCGGCATCAGCGGATGACCAGATTGCGGCGTTTCCTGATACAGTGTCGGTGCCAGATGAAATTGTTGAAACATTTGAGCTCTCTGCAGCCTTTCTTCCCAAATTGGTCGATGCGGGAATTGCAGACCAGCCACTCCAGGATGGAATCGCGCAGCTTGATCGTGAATTCAGCGAGATGAGCAGTGCAACTGATAAAGCGATCTGGACGACACAATCATTAGCCCAAGGCGGACATTGGCATCAAATTAGGGTTTGCGCTCGCGCAGTCCTGATGTCCCAGAAGCTGGAGATTCGCCCTCCTAATCTGTATTGGATCGAATATACTTAAAAAGGTCGCAGTATTGCAATTCAAGACATTATTATATTTCTCAGGTCAGCCGCGCCGCGCGGGTCCGCCAGAGCGGGTCCAAAATGTCGGCGGGCTCGCGCGGGTCCACCAGGGCGGGTCCAAAACGTCGGAGGGCTTCCCTTTCGGTTTCGGAGGAGGGTTTTGGTCGGTGAGTTTGCGAGCAATTCGGCGCGGCTGCGAGCGAAGCCAAGGCGATTTGTCTTTTGCGCGCAAGCGTATTCTACCCGATATGTTTCGGGTTGAAATGAGCGACTTCACTCGGATCAATTCGACGGCCGCGCGATGTGGATCCTATCCAACGGCCCGGTCACGCCGCGCGGTAGTAATGCCGCAGCAGCCCGCCGAGGAATCGACGGCAGCGGATGTCGCCCGGCTCAAACGAGCCCATAGCTTTCAAGGGCGGATTCGGAGTGAGCGGCCCCGCGACCCTTTCCGGTGGGCCGGTCGAATCGACTGATCGGCTACCGCGGGCATACGGACGAAAGGCCGGGAACTACGATCGAGCAACCCGTCGCATTGCACTCGTGGCAACCGCCGACGTACAATGGAAGGCGATGAACTTGCAGCGGTGGTTGGACAATGAAAACTACGCGGCTGGAATGGCGACAGACTGGAGAAAAAGAGCTGCGTCCCCTTTTCTTACCTCGTCCCCTTTTCTTACCTTCCGCTTTGTAACGAAAGTGATAGACTTGACAAAATGAGAACAACGCACCCAATCTCGGTTAGTTGCATTCTCGAGCGGATTACTCGAGGTTGGCATTTGACGAGAGTCCCTCGTCGTCACAGCATCCAATTTGAAATCGTGCGAGAACTTACTCGCGCATCAGATGGCTCGGTTTCAAGTGTCCGCTACAAGTATCCAGAATTCGACTGGGAAGCGGTCATTGACTTCAAGGGTGTCGGAGTGTGCCACAAGGGAGTAAAACGCGATTTTCCTTGGCTTGAACTGCCTAGTTTCGCGGAACAGATTGGGCATGATGGCTTGGTAACCAGCGTCAAATATGTACAACCGCTCAATGACTTGGCAGAGTTTCCTCTTTCGCCTCAAGATCCATGGGCGCAATTCCGCGCACCCGCATCGTTTGGGCTCATGCTTTGGAGCGCCATCTTGGCATGTGTAGCAGGTGTCGAGGTCGCGAACGATGGACTGAGAAATTAAGCGCGCGGCCGCGCGGGTCTGCGAGAGCGGGTGCGCGCGGGTCCGCCAGAGCGGGTTCAAAATGTCGGAGGGCTTCCCTTTCAGCTTCGGAAGGAGATTCTGATCGGTGAAAATGTGAGCGATTCGGCGCGACTGTGAACGAAACCAAGGCGATTTGCCTTTTGCGCGCAA
>CAZQCF010000033.1:0-48129 GCA_964592235.1 uncultured Planctomycetaceae bacterium | reverse complement strand
TCGTCCGCCGCGGTGAGATCGCCGAGCTGAATGGCGGAGATGCCGCGCGTGGCGATGCGCCCGAACTCGACGGCGCAGCGCATGCCGAGGCCGGCGAGGATCGTGAGCTTGTGCGCGGCGTCGATGCCTTCCACGTCCAGCGTCGGGTCGGCCTCGGCGTAGCCCAGTCGCTGGGCCTCGGCGAGCGCGTGGGCATAGCTGGCGTTGTTCTCCAGCATGCGCGTGAGGATGAAATTGCTCGTGCCGTTTAGGATGCCGACGATTGTAGTAATTCGATTGGCGGCCAAGCCGCGCCGGACCGACTCGATCAGCGGGATTCCCCCCGCGACGGCCGCCTCGAACGCGACGCACGTCCGCGCGGCGCGGGCCGCGGCGAAGATCTCGCGACCGTGCAGGGCCAGCAGGGCCTTGTTGGCGGTCACGACATGCTTGCCGGCCGCGAGCGCGGCGAGGATGAATTCGCGCGCGAGGGTCGCCCCGCCGGCCAACTCGATCACGACATGGGTCTGCGGATCGGCGACGATGCGGCGGGGGTCGTTCGACAGGACGCCGGGCGACAGGGCCACGTCGCGCGGGGCCGCGAGGTTGCGAACGACGACATGGCGCAGCTGGAATTGAACGCCGCACCGCCGAGCCAGCTCGTCGCCCTCGGAAAGAAGGATTCGCGCGACCTGCGTGCCAACTGCACCGCAGCCCAGAATGCCGATGCCGACCGTGGGAATCATGGGTGGCCGACTGTAAATGGCGGTCGGCGGCCGTTCAAGGTAGGGACTATTGCGGATAGGTGCTTCCACGGCGGCCACCCGGGCCTTGTGGGCTGTGAATAAGGCTCACTTGCGCCGAGGGTTAAGGCGGGGTGCCGATCAAGCCGGCGACGGAATCAGGCCGATAACACCGTATCAGCGAAGTGTTGATTCAGCGGAATCCGCGGGCGCGGAGGTGTGCGATATGAACGAGGCGAAGACCCCAACCATTGCGACAAAGAACGACATCTCCGGCGATGCGCAGCGGCCGCTGTTCGCGGATCTGGACGCCCTGCTCGAAGACGACCTCTCACCAACCGATGCGTTGGCATCGGCCGAGCCGGAAGCCGGCCCGCGCCTGACGCTTGTGCACGGAGACGATGAGGAGTTTGTCCCGGCGGCCGAGTCGCCGGCGGATGCGCAGGCCGAAGCCGTCGAACAGGAGATCCTCGATGATGACACAACCTTTGCCGGTGAAATGCCGCAGACGGATGACGACGATCACGGCATCGTCGACGAGGGCGATGCGGACGATGAGCCCGTCGGGATGATGGGTGTGGAAGTCGATGCCGAAGCGGCGGAAGCGTCCCGGGATGAGGACCTCTCGGCGTACGCGTTGAATGAATCGTTCGCAACCGAGGCGGATTCACCGGTGGTAGAAGGTTCGGCATTGGCGGAAGCCGGCGAGCCGCACGGGCACGAAGAGTGCGCCGGTTTGCTGGAGCTGGTGAGTTCGCACTGCGACGGGCACAGCGCGGGGATTGATATCTCGATCGCGAGTGAGCCGCAACGGCCGGCCGCCTGGACGGCCGCGGCGGAACCGGAGGTTGCCGCGGGAACCGTCTGCGCGGCGGCGAAGGTGAGCACCGCGCCGGGGAGGATCGGTGAAGGGAAGCTGATTCCTTCGCGTCTGACCTGGAAGCCGCGGGAGCTGTTCGGCGGCGCGGCGGCGCGACGGGCCGACCCGTTCAAGTGGGAAGTGATGCTGACGACGGCCTGCGTGACGGCGGCGTGCGGCATGGTGGGGATCTGGCTGCTGCGGTCGGTGCTGGCGTAGCGACTTTCAACGGGGGATGAATGCGAATGGCTATTTTTGTCGACAACGAGCCGCTGACGGGCGACGCCTTTGCGCAGGATGCGACGGTGTCGGCCGTCGTGGATCGGGTGCGCGCGGGGATCGCGGGCACGGGCCGAATGGTGCTGGGGCTGCGCTGCAATGAGCAGGACGTGTCGATGGATCGGTTGGAGCAGGTGCTGGGGATGCCCTGCGCGGCGGTGGGCCGGCTCGACGTGGTGACGGGTTGCCCCGGCGCGCTGGTGGCCGATGCGTTGAGCGTGACGCGCGGCGCGTTGACGGAGACGTACGCGACGGTGGCGACGGCGGCTTCGCACCTGTCGAGCGGCGACACGGCGGAGGCGATGCGCGAGCTGGCGGATTGCTGCGCGGTGTGGGCGCGGGTGCACGAAGCGGTGGTGCGGGCCTGCGGATTGCTGGCGCTGGACGTGAGCGGCGTGGCGATCGAGGGCCGCGCGGTGTCGCAATGGCTGCGGGACCTGGCCAAGACGCTGCTGGGGATTAAGACGGCGATCGAATCGCGCGACACGGTGCTGCTGGGGGACATTCTCCGCTACGAGATGGATCAGACGCTAGGCGACTGGGAGCGCATGCTCGACGGGTTGATCGAGATTGCGTCATCGCCGTTGCCGGCGGCCGGTGGGTGAATCAGGCTGACATCAATATGGCACGTCGTTGTCGCTGACCCAGGCCATGCTCGGCCCGCGGAACGACGCGTGACACTCGTTGCAGGTGCGGATGACCTGCTCAAGCTTGGCGCGCGTCGCGGGGGCATTGCCGACTGACGCCGCGTCCCGCAGTTCCTGGCATTGAATCTGTAATCGACCGGCAAGATGGTCGAAGACGCGGCGATGCTCGCTGGTGAACGTCTCGGACTTGAACAAGTGCGGCATGAGGCGGGCATCGGTTGCGAGGTCGGCCGCGTGCCGGGCGGCGGAGATGAGTCGCGCGTCCGATCCGCCGGATGACGCGCGCTGCGCCAAGCCTTCAAAATCCAACGCTTTCAATTCATTCATGATGTCGGCAAGACGCTGGTTCTGCACCGTGTGCAGGCCGTGGCCTTCGTCCTGGTCTTCAAGCTTCGCGCTGGAGCCAGCCGGCTGATTGCAGGCGACTGCCGCCCCGAGCGCGATGAGTGCGACCAGCGCGAGCATGAGCATTGATCGGAACCGGCGAACGAATGTGAGTGAGCGGGCCATCGACACAACCTCCGTGTGCTCTTGTTGAGCGGCTACCATTGTGCTTCTTCAAACGCGCCGCGGCGTGAGACCGGCCGTTGCGGTAGGGCCTTCAGCACCGCGCCGGCGAGCACGAGGTCGCCGCGCGTCGTGATCTTGATGTTTCGCGCGTCGCCCTCGACAGCCGAAACGACGCCGCCGGACTCGGTGACAAGTTGCGCGTCGTCGGTGACGGGCGGCCGATCGGCCGGGCGCGTTTTCAGCCATTCGTATGCTTTTGTAAGAACGTCGCGCCGAAAGATCTGCGGCGTCTGGCTCATGTACAGGCCGTCGCGCGGGACGGTCTCGCCGATGGTGTGATCGGGTTTGATGCGCTTGAGCGTGGAGGTCACAGCGAGGACCGGAGCGGCCGCGCCGGACTTCTGTGCCGCGGCGAAGATCGCATCGATCCATTCGGCGGCGACGCAGACCCGCGCTGCATCGTGCACGGCGACGTACTCGGCGTCGTCGTTGACGGCGGCGAGACCGTTGGCGACCGAGTGAAAGCGCTCGTCTCCCCCGGCTACCAGCTGAACGCCCATAAAGCCGAGGTTCGCGCCGTACTTGGATTTCATCTGCTCGAAGTCGCGCGGCGAGACGACGAGAATCGTCTGGACAACGTCTTCGCGATTGACGAAGAGTTGCAGCGCGCGGATGAAGAGCGGTTGATTGTCAAGGCGGGCAAAGATCTTGCTCTCGTTGCCGCCGAATCGCTTGCCGCTACCGGCGGCGAGAACGAGGACGCTCATTTTGGCCATGCGCGAGGCTCCCGTGGGCGAATCATACTGAATCGTAGCCGAACTTCGAGAGGCCGGCTTCTTCGGGGTTGCGGCGTGTGGCGCTGCAAGGGGGTGACGGGGATACAATGACGGCATGGCGAAGGGTGAAGACGAGTTGATTGCGTGGATTCGTTCGCGCACCGGGCATGCGCCGGGAGAGGGTGCCGGCCTGGTGCTTGGCCCCGGCGACGACATGGCGCAGGTCCGCGTGGGGGCGGGCGGACTGCTCGTGGCGTGCGACATGGTGATGGACGGCGTGGATTTCGACAGCACCGTGCACGCGCCGCGGCAGATGGGGCGCAAAGCGATGGCGGTGAATCTGTCTGACTGCGCCGCCATGGCGGTGCGGCCGCGCTGGGCGCTGATGAGTGTGGCGCTGCCGGCAAGTTGGACAATGGAACAGGCGCAGGAGCTGTTCGCCGGGGCGGAGTCGCTCGCGGAGGAGTTTGACTGCCACATCATCGGGGGCGACACGAACAGTTGGGACAAGCCGCTGGCGGTGGATGTGACGATCCTGGCGGAGCCGTGGGAGGGATCAAGCGGGCCGGTGCATCGAAGCGGGATGCGGCCGGGCGATGCGTTGTTTGTGACCGGTCGGCTGGGCGGTTCGATCTGGGAACATCATTTGACGTTCACGCCGCGCGTGCAGGAGGCGCGGGCGCTGACGATGGCCTTGGGGCCCGACCTGCACGCGATGATGGATTTGAGCGACGGGCTTTCGGTGGACGCGGCGCGGATGGCGGCGGCAAGTGGTTGCGGCGTGGAACTGGATGAAGGGGCGATTCAGGCGCTGCATCGGGATGTGTTACGGGAAAAGGAGGACGGCCGCTCATTGACGTCGCATGTGCTGGATGACGGCGAGGATTTCGAGTTGTTCTTTGCCGTGCCGGAGTTCGCGTCCGATCGGGTGGCCGCGTGTCGTTCAGAGGGCGTCCCGTGCGGCGCGTGGCGGATCGGTACGGCGATTCCCGAGCCGGGCGTATGGTTGGCGCGGATGGACGGCGGCCGGGAGCGGGTTGAGCCGCGGGGCTGGCGGCACTTCCGCGAGGCGGGCGGGTCGGCATGAGCGCGGCGTGGCAGATTGAACTCGAATCGCAAAGCGTGGCGGATACGCTGGCAATCGGCCGGGTGATCGGCGGGGCGTTGAATGCGGGCGATGTGCTGGCGATGGTCGGCGAATTGGGCGCGGGGAAGACGCACCTGGCGAAGGGGCTGGCGCGGGGGCTGGGTGTGTCCGACGATCGGGCGGTGACGAGTCCTACATTTGTCTTGATAAACGAATACCGCGGCCGCTGCGTGGTGCAGCATCTCGACGCGTACCGGCTGCGAAGCGGTGCGGAACTGGCGGCGCTGGGATTTGACGAGCTGTGCGAAAGCGGCGCGGTCGTGCTGGTGGAATGGGCCGATCGGGTGCGCGACGTGATGCCTGCGGAGAGCGTGTGGCTGACGATTGAAGCGACCGGAGAGACGTCGCGGCGTTTGCGCCTGCAGGCGGACGATGCAGAGAGGGCGCGGCGGCTGGAGGCGGCCGGGCTTGACCAATGGCGCGCGTCGGGGGATAAGTCGTAGCGATGCGTAAGGATCGCCGAGTATTTCATGGCGACGTTTTCAGGATGACGGCTTCATGAAACGAATTGACGGGCGCAAAGCGGGCGAGCTTCGACCGGTGAAGATTCGCCGGAATTTCACGCGCGCGGCGGCGGGCTCGGTGTGGATCGCGTTCGGCGACACGCAGGTGTTGTGCACGGCGTCGGTCGATGAGGCGGTGCCGGAGTGGCGCAAGGGTCGCGGCATTGGCTGGGTGACGGCGGAGTACGAAATGCTTCCGGGCAGCACGCCGGATCGCAAGGCGCGAAGTCGCGCGGGCAAGATTGACGGCCGCTCGCAGGAGATTCAGCGCCTGATCGGCCGGGCGATGCGCGCAGTGGTGGATTTGAAGAAGCTCGGCGAGCGGACGATCTGGCTGGACTGCGACGTGCTGCAGGCTGATGGCGGAACGCGGACGGCGGCGATCACCGGGGCGTACGTGGCGCTGGCCGACGCGGTGTCGAAGCTTCGCCGGTCGGGGAAGCTGAAGAGCAGTCCGCTGACGGATCGCGTGGCGGCGGTGAGCGTGGGGCTGGTCGGTGGAGAGGTGCTGCTCGATCTGTGTTACGCGGAGGACAAGGATGCCGAGGTGGACTTCAATGTGGTGATGACGGGGCGCGGGCGATTCGTGGAGATGCAGGGGGCGGCCGAAGCGGGGACGTTCACCCGCTCGCAGATGATGAAGCTGGTGTCGATGGGGGAGCGCGGCGTTCGGGCGCTGCTGGCGATTCAACAGAAGTCCCTGTCGAAGGCGAAGCGATGACAAGAATGAGCGGAAATGGGTGGCGACGTGCGTGGGTCGGCGGTGGATTTCTCGTGTCATGGATCGCGCTGGGCGCGTGCAGTGAGCAGGACAAAGCGAAATGGGACGAGATGTTCAAGCCGTCGGACCGGCCGTTGTTCGGCGGGCTGTCGGGCGACACCGAGAAGTGGACGATCGAGTGCAACGAGTACCTCGGCGAGCGTCATCGCGAGACGGCCGAGACGGCGGCGGATGCGCTGCGTCGCGCGCCGAACCTGCGCGGGGACAAGGTGCGGGTGGAGCACCACGCGAGCAGCAGCCGGGTGTACTACGGCGAGTACGCGCTCAAGCAAGACAAGTCGAGCGACGAGTTGCGGGTCGTGTTGAATGACGCCATCAAGCGCGACCTGGAGTTTATTCGACAGTTGTCGCTAAATGAGCAGTACATTTTCTTCCAGGCGCGGCCGATCGCGAAGCCGGGCGAAAAAGTCGGCCCGCCGGAGTGGAGTCTGGAGCGGGCACGGGGCACGTACACGCTGCATGTCGGCGTGACGTACGCGACTCCGACGCTGCGCGATTATCAGGAAGCGGCGATTGAGTGGGTGAAGGACCTTCGCAGTCGCGGTTACGAGGCCTATTACTATCACGATCCGGAGAAACCGCAGACGTCGATCTGCGTCGGTTCATTTGGTGACGATGCGTTTGTGACCGAGCCGGACGGGCGCATGGCATACAGCAAGGCGGTGAAGGACCTTCAGTTGCAGGAGGAGTTTCGGTACAACCTCGAAAACGGGCACATCACCCATCGAATCACGGCTGATCCGTCGAGCGGCAAACGCGAGCGGATTCCAAACTGGTCATTCCTCGTGGAGATTCCGCAACCGGGTAAGCCCAAGGCGCTGCGCGATCGCAAGCCGACGTCGGTGATTCCGGAGTTTGAATGAAAATTCTGATCGCGACGGGCAATCCCTCGAAACTGCGGGAGATGAAGGCGGTGCTGGGCGGCGCGGAAGCACGACCTGCGCAACCGGAGCCTGGAGGCGTCGCCCCGATTACTGCGAATTACGAATGGGTCGGCTTGGAATCGCTTGGCGCGGCGCCGCCGGAGCCGGAAGAGACCGGCAGTACGTTTCTTGAAAACGCGACGCTCAAGGCGCTGTACTACTCTCGCGCGACCGGGATGCCGGCGCTCGCGGATGACAGCGGACTGGAGGTCGACGCGTTGGGGGGCGCGCCGGGCGTGGCGTCGGCTTATTTTGACCAGCGTTTCGCCGATCGACCTCGGGCGGAGCGCGACGCGGCCAACAACGCCAGGTTGATTTCCAAGCTATCATCTGTCCCACCAGGCCATCGGACGGCGCGGTATCGGTGTGTGCTGGTGCTGGCGGATGGGGATCGTGTGCTGGCGACTACCGAGGGGTCGCTCGAAGGGTTGATCGTGACCGAACCGAGTGGGGCGGGCGGATTTGGCTACGATCCTTATTTCTATCTTCCGACTTACGGCCAAACCGTCGCCCAGCTATCGGCCGATGAAAAGAATGCGATCAGTCACCGGGGTGTGGCGCTTCGGCGGATGTGCGAGGTTCTGCATACGGGTTGGCCGGGTGGTCGGCGGCCGCAAGCGTGAATGAACCGGCGGCAGTTGGTCAGCGTAGGGCGAAACAGACGGGTATTATGGGTGCGTCGGACGAGGTTCGGCGGGCCATTTCTTACTTGAGCCTGCCCCGCGGTCGATGATAGGCTGTTGCCACGCAGATGGGGAGCCGGCGTGATCCCCGGCCGCGGGCGCCCGATTCGGAAGAGGGTTCGTAGTGCGACAAACGTATAAAATAACCAGCCGGGTCCGCGGCCGGCGAATGGTCCTGTTGTCTTGGGCGGGGCTTGCGGGCCTGACGGCTGCCCTGGCCGGCTGCATGCCGGAAAAGTCGACCATCGCGCAGGTGGACCCGTATCTTGGCCAGCGGCCGCCCGAATCTCGCCCGTTGCCGCCGCGGGAGCAGCCGCCCATCGCGCCGCCGGTGGCGCGGGGCGGATCGAAGCCGGGCTGGATGCCCCCGGGCGGAATCTCCAACCGCTGGAAATGTGTCGTCGTGCATCATTCGGCGAACGACAAGTCGACGCCCGAAGGGATGCGAAGCTGGCACATGAAGGGCCGCGGCTGGGATGAACTGGGCTATCACTTCGTGATCGGCAACGGCATCGGCTACGGCGACGGCGTCGTGTACGTTGGCGCGAGGTGGGCGCAGCAGAAGCACGGCGCCCACTGCAAGACCGACAACAATTTTTACAACGACCACGGCATCGGCATCTGCCTGATCGGCAACCTCGACGCGCACCCGCCGACGCCCAAACAGATGGAAGCATTGGGGCGGCTGGTTAGTTACCTGTGCGACAAGACGGGCGTGCCAGCGTCGAAGGTTTATACACATGGCGGCGTCACCAACAAGACCGCCTGCCCCGGCCGATACTTCTCCCTGGCAGGCTTGAAGCGGCTTATCGCGCCCGGTCGCACGGCCGACGCGACGGAGCTTGCATCCGAGGACGTTTTCGAGACGGACCTCGGCATCATCCCCTGACGCGGGTGACCCACGCCCTCGCCACGGCGCGCCTTCGACCGCACGGTCGAATCCTGGATCGATACGCAGATTTTACTCGTTGCCGGAAAGCGGCGGATCGAGCCGCCTCGCGATATCATTTCTCGTGTGTACAAGCTCGGTTTCATATTCCTCGGCTCCGGTCTGGGTGGCGTCGCGCGATATACGCTCGCCGGATTTGCGCAGCGCCTGAACCCGCAGGCGGGTTTCCCGATCGGCACGTTGTTTGTCAACGTCACGGGTTGTCTGGCGATCGGGTTTCTCTCCGCGGCGCTGGCGAGCCGGTCGCTGATGCGCGAGGAGTTCCGCCTGGCGCTGCTGGTGGGTGTGCTCGGCGGCTACACCACTTTTTCGACATTTGGCTTGGAGACGTTCGCCCTGCTCAACGGCGGGCAGTTCGCCCGCGCCGCGCTGAATATCCTGCTTAGCGTCTTCGGATGTCTGCTGGCCGTCTGGGCCGGGTATCGCGGCGCGCAATTCTGGCTGGGAGCCTGATCCATGAAAATTCCCGAACAAGGCTGGTTGCTGCGGGTGTTTGTGGGCGAGTCGGATACGTGGCAGGGGCGACCGCTGTACGAGGCGATTGTGCTCAAGGCGCGCGAGCTGCATCTGGCCGGGGCAACGGTGCTGCGCGGGCTGATGGGCTTCGGCGCGAACAGCCGCCTGCACACGGCGAAAATTCTGCGGCTGTCGGAAGACCTGCCGATGGTCGTGGAGATCGTCGATGCAAGAGAGAAGATCGACCAGTTGATGCCGTTCATCGACGAAGTGGTCGGCGAGGGGCTGGTGACGCTCGAACCGGTCGAGGTGATTCGTTATCGCGGGAACGTCAAATCGTGAGGGCCGTTGACCGCACTCGGCGCGAGCGACGTTTGCGAGCAACCAGCACAGCGGCGAGGAGCAGCCCCGCCGTGGCCGGTTCGGGCACGGGCGGGTCAAAGGCGACCGTGAGCGCGCCGTTGGAATCGATGTACGAAATCGCGGGCCAGCTTGTACCGAAATCGTCGAAGGCCAGCGAAGGCCGGCGGGCGTGGTTGTTCGGCGCGTCATGCAGGATCGAATCATCCACGAGGCTGTGCTGCCAGGTCATCGCGCCGGTGAGGTAGGCCATCATCAGGCGCTGGGCGGAGTTGGAATTAACAAAGTTCTCGTAGGCAATCGCCGGCCGTCCGTCCGACCAGTCAAATGCGAGCGATACATCACGAAACTGCTCCGTGGTCGAGCTTAGCAGTTCGGTCGTCTGGAGAAACGATCCCGTAGATTTCGCATAGAACAGCTTCGAAGTATTGGTCGCGCTGGTGTGCGTCGTGTAGGTCAATGCCATTCGACCGTCGGTCGGATCGCGAGCGATGTCGACGCCGGTGATGGCGTCCGCGCTGGCGAGCGTCGCGGTGGACCATGCGCCACCGCCGGCCGGTTCCGATGCGATCAACAGCCCCTGTCCCCCGCCGGAGAGGTTGCCGCGCGCGGCGAAATGGCGTCGCCCCTGTCCGTCGGTCGACATCGCCGAATCGTGAACCAGCGTCACGCCGGTGAGCGAGAGCATGTCGGCGGTGTTGAAGGCCGACCCGGTATGACCGATCGAGCGGAAGTTGCCGGTCGTCGTGCCGCCAAAGAAGCCGCGGGCATTGCCGGCGAGGTCGTACGACAAACTGATGTTGGGCCGGGCGGCGTTGGCGGCGCCGGTTCCGGCAATGCTCTGGTTCGCGCCGTAATTGAACTGGCCCTGCACGCTGCCGTCGCCGTTGACCCACGCAAGCAGCGGGCGCTCGGAGCGGTCGAAGGAGAGCGCCGCGCGCTTGCCTACATCGTTGCCGGTGATGAGCGTGCGGGTGTTCCACAAACCCAGGCCCGTCATTTGCGAATGGCGCACCGCGCCGTCGTTGGTGTTCTGGTTGATCTCGGTCCAGCCGACCGACGCCGAACCATAATGATCGAAGGCCAGGACGGGCGACGAGACATAGGAGTTCGCGCCTGGCGCCGCGACGAACGACGTGAACCAGACCGGAGTTCCGTCGATTGCCATGACCGGTGACGCAATCAGCGCCAGGCATGCCATCGCGAGTACAGCACCGCGCACGGGAGCAGTCATTTCGATTCTCCTTGGATCGAGTAACGAGGCCGCACGCTCCGGCCCGGGCGCGAAAACAATAGAGTCGCGGGACGGACATCGTCAAGGGCGCGGCGGTTGGACAGCGCGCGCAGCGCGGGTTAGACTTGCGATTGATTTCACAACATTTCACAGGCCGGTTCGGCCGGGTCCCTCGTGACCGGGAGGTGGAGCATGGGTTTTCTCGACGGAAAGCTAAGCGTGGTGACGGGCGGGTCGCGCGGGATCGGCCGGTCGATCGCCCTGGCCCTGGCGGCGGAAGGCAGCGACGTGGCGCTGATCTATGCGCACAAGCGGGAACCGGCGCAGGAAGTGGCTGACCTGATCGCGAAAATGGGCCGGAAGGCGAACGTGTACAAGGCCGACGTGTCACAGCCCGAGGAGAACGACCGCGTCGTCGCGGAGATGAAGAAGGATTTCGGCCCGGTGCAGATTCTCGTGAACAACGCCGGCATCACGCGCGACAAGTCGTTCCTGAAGATGAATCGCGACATGTGGCACGAAGTGCTGAACGTGAACCTGACCGGCGCGGCCATGATGATGCACCGGCTCATTCCCGGCATGATCGAGTCGGGCTGGGGGCGCATCGTGAACATCACCAGCGTCGTCGGCCAGATGGGCAACTTCGGCCAGGCGAATTACGCCGCGGCCAAGGGCGGTTTGGTCTCGCTAACCAAGACGCTCGCCCGCGAGTTTGCGCGAAAGAACATCACGGTCAACGCCGTCGCCCCGGGGTACATCGAAACCGACATGACCGCGAATGTGCCCGGCGATGTGCTGGAGCATGTTCGACAAATGACGCCGATGGGGCGACTCGGCAAGCCTGAAGAGGTCGCGTCGGCGGTGGTCTATCTCGCGTCACCGCAGGCATCGTTCATCACCGGCGAAGTGCTCGGCGTGAACGGCGGCATGTACATGTAGAAACGTCGAAACTCTAAAAGGCTAAAACGTTGAAACGTCTAAACAGGGGCATAATGCCGTAGGGTGGCACTGCCCACCATTCAGGCCATTCGCTCCATGAAACTCGAGCTGGAAACCGGGCCGTGGGATGAGGCGCTGACGGACGACTCCATCGCGATCGCGCTGGGGCGGCTCGATGGCGACACGTGTTCGTACGCGATTCTCGATCAAACGGAAGATACCTATCTTCAAACGTGCGGCTCGCCGGAAAGCGGGTTTGTTCTGGAGTATCAGGTCGACGACATGGATCATCATTACCAGGCGCTGCGTCATGACATCCCCATCACCGCGGTCGTCACAGCGTTCCAGAAATACGCGCGGGGCGACGCGTCGTGGCAGCGCGATTTTGAATGGCGCAAGCTTGACCCGCTGGTCTTGAAGCCGCCGCAGCCGCGAAAAGTCTTCTTCGCGATCATGGTCGTGCTGGTCGCGCTGGTGGCCGTCCTTCGTTGTTTCAGGTAGTGGGGTAGCCGCTGCGCGAGGCCGGGTCGCGCTATTCCGCGCGGAAGCCGATCCGCACCGTGTGCGTGCGATGGTGCGCGCTGATGATCGTCATGCGATAGGTCTGGCCCGAAGCGCCGCGGAACGTGAGCGATCGGCCGACACGCAGCTCGCGCACTTTTCGAATTCGCTCACCGCTCTTGAACAGGTCCACGTCGACCTCAATGACGCCATCGTCCTCGTCGGTGTCCTTCAGCTTGAGCGTGATGCCGTCGATTGCGTCGCCCGTGCGCGGGAAACGCTGGTCATGCAAGCTGTACGTACGGACGACTTCAAAGGCGGCGTCACTTGCCGCCGGACGCGCCGCGTCGCCCTGCTTCGGCGGCGTCCGCGCGGGGCGTTCGGCATCGTCGACCGGTTCGTCCATCGGAGCGGGTACGGCGGCGTCGATCTGCCGTTCGGCCGTTGATTCGCGCTGCGTGCGATCGGTCTTGGAGGAACCGGTGCGTCGCGCGCGAGGCTGCGGCTTCGATGGCTGGCGCGCGGGGGCGCGGGACTCGCGCAGGTCGCGTGCGGCGAGCGTCTCACCGGCGGGCTTGGCTTCGGAATCATCCGGCGCGGGATCGCGCCGCGCATCGGCCACAGCGCGCCGCGGCTCAAGCTGCGCTCTGGGCAGCGAGGCGTTGCCGCGCTGGAGCCAGTCTTCGCGCGCGGAGGCAATCTGCATCGAGTGCTCGGCTTCCAATTGGCGAATCATCTGGGCCGCCGTCGCGTGATCGGGTTGGATCTCAATCGTGCGCATCCAGCAGCGCCAGGCGTCGGCGTGACGGCCTTCGTCCGCCGCCGTCAGTGCGAGGCGCTCCCAATGCGCAGCCGCCGCGGGGCGGGTGCGTTCGATGCCGTCGGCGACGGTGAGGCTGCCGCGATGGTCCTGCGCAGCGCGACAGTAGTAGTCATACGCCACGGCCGGATCGCCGCGTTCCTCGGCCTGTCTCGCGAGATCGGCGTTTCGTCCGCCGCCGCAACCGCCCAGCCAGAGGATGCCGACGAAGGAGAGGATCGCTGCTGATCGAAATCGAACGGTCATGGCGACGCTCCGGGGTCCTGCGCGCCGGACGTCTCATACACGGAGCGATCCAGCGGATAGGGATCGGGCGATAGCAGCCGCGGGGCGATGACGGCCTGCACAAACCTCCGCGACGAGACGCCCGTGTGCGAGCCGCTCCAATCATAACCGACATAGGTCGGCTGCCATGGAAGATTAAAGACACGGCCGTAGGCGTCGATCGACTCGGTGCTTCCCGCGCGGGTGGGCATGCGAAAACCGTTCAGGCCGGCGGGCGGGCCGCTCTTACCGTCGGCGTTGACGATCAGGGTCTTGGCGATGCCGTCGTGGGGGCTGCACGTGGCATAAAGACGCCCGCGAACATGCCGCATCGGTCGTGTCAGGTCGTATCGCGCCGAACAGGTGGGCGAGAAAAGCACCACGTCGTCCACCATGACCCCACCTTCGAGCCGCTCCAGGGCCATGAGAATCAGCGACGTTCCCGCGGACAGGCCCATCACGCGGATCGGCGCTTCCGCGTCGGCCTCGCGATGTGCTTCGATTCGCCGGGCGAGGCGCTTGGCGATCAGGCCGCTGCTGGCGTTCACGAAATGATCGTGTGCCGGGCCGAGGAAGCTCGTCCAGGTGAAGGTCTCAAATCGGCCGTCGTACCCCGCGTCGCGCAGGCCGCGCTCGACGCTGCCGGCGCTGCCGCCCCAACTGGCACCTTCGAGGTAAATAACGACTGGGCCGCCGGTGGGCTTGGAGCAGCCGGTGGCGAGGCTAATGCAGAGTATTGCCGCGATGGAGATCAATCTCCGACGGAATAACGCGGCAGGAATAATCCGCTCTCTAACGGTCGCAGCCCGGATCGGCGCGCGCAATACCACCGCGCGGTCCGTGCGACGGCGGGCGAGCGGTATGTCAGTTCGGAGTACGGCCAAGTGGAATCACGTTCCGCCCGGTTCGGGGATGTCCCATCCGCGGTCACGTTCCTTCTGCTGGACCTGTTCAAGCGTGAGCGCACCGGGAAGCGCGTCCTTCTTCTGCGTCAGGTTGGTGCCCTTCTTGACCAGTTCGGCATTCTTGGCCTTCCACTCGGCGTACTGCTCGGGCAGTTCGTCCTCGGTGTAGATGGCGTGGACCGGGCACTCGGGAATGCACAGGCCGCAATCGATGCAGGTGTCGGGATCGATGACCAGCATCGCCGGATCGGTCGTCTCCCAGAAGCACTCGACCGGGCAGACCGTGGCGCAGTCGGTGTAACGGCAATTCACACAGCGTTCGGTGACAATGTGCGTCATGGCTGGTTTGGCCTCCGCGTAGTTTGCGACCGAGTGACTACCCCCCGGCCGACTCGGGCTGTCAGAACGTGTTATCAAACAATGTAATCGGCCGCGAGTCAACACCAACCCGCATCCCAGCCCTAACAAGGTCGTTCAGCAATTGCTGCGACGGGGCGATTGGGCCAAGATACCGCTGGTCACAGCCAGCTCGGAAACCACTACGACGGAGACGATTCTTGGCTACCATCCCCGATAACTTTCTGGGCCTGCCGGCGGCCCATGCCGACTACCGCAAGGCGAAGTACGCCGTTCTGCCCATCCCATACGACTCCACGGTGAGTTTCCAGGTCGGAACGCGCAACGGCCCCCGCGCCATCCTCACCGCCAGCCAGCAGGTCGAACTGTTTGACCAGGAATATGAGCGCGAGTTTTTCAAGGCCGGCGTGGCGACGCTGGACCCGGTCGCGCCGAACATGGCCGGACCCAAGCCGATGCACGAGGACATCTACGCTGCGGCCCGGCGCGTGGTGGCCGACGGGAAATTTCTGATCGGGCTGGGTGGTGAGCACTCGATCACCAGCGCGCTGGTGCGAGCCGTTCTGACGAAGCACAAGAAGTTGAGCGTGCTCCAGATCGACGCCCATGCCGACCTGCGCGCCGAGTACGAAGACACGCCGTTCAGCCATGCTTCGGCGATGCGGCGCGTGATGGACCTCGGCGTAATGGTGACCGGCGTGGGCATCCGCAATTACAGCCTCGACGAGCATCGCTTCATGAAGGCGAAGAAGATCGCTCCCATCTCCGCGCGGCAGGCGCGCGAGGACGCGGACTGGATGATGCGGGCCGTCGATTCACTCACCGAGAACGTTTACGTCACGATCGACATCGACGGCTTTGATCCCGCCTATGCCCCCGGCACGGGCACGCCCGAACCCGGCGGACTGGACTGGTTCCAGGTGACCGATCTGCTCAAGGCGACGGCGATGAACCGCCGCATCGTCGCGGCCGACGTGGTGGAAGTGATCCCCTTGCCGGGCAACGCGATGACAGAGTTCCTCGCGGCGAAGCTGATCTACAAGTTGATCGCCCATGTTGAATCAAACGGCGGCGGTGTTACCAATCCGAGCCGCGACCGTCAAGGAGCGACAAGAGGCGTTTGAGATTCGGGTCACCCACAGGATCCAGGATCAAGGAGCCGTACTGGGGCGGGCATCGCGCGGCGCTCCCTTACGGTCGCGGCTCGGTGATTGAGGCACGCCGATTCGCTATTCGCTCTTCGCAACCTGCCATTCCGACAAATCGAGTTTCTTGAACAACACTTCCGGCGCGGGGCCGAGCGCATGCCCCACCGGTAATTGCTCGGTCGCCCGCGGCCACGTCCACTGGTCCGGCGGCACGTTCATCGACACGCGTATCTTTTCCGCCGCGAACGGCAGGAACGGCGCCAGCAGCACCCCCAGCGTCCGCACCGCCTGAACGCACGTGTGAATCGTCGCGGCCGTGCGCGCCGCGTCCGTCTTGCGCGTGGTCCACGGAGCGCGGCCGTCGATGTAGCGATTGCACTCGCGAAAGGCTTCCATCACGCGGCCCAGCGCGGCCTTGAACCGAGCCGCCTCGATCTCCTCGCCCACCTTCTCCGGCCGCGCCGCCAGCATCGCGAGCAGTGCGCGGTCGGTGTCATCCGCTGCGTCGAACGACGGCACGCGCCGCGCGAAATCGTCGGTCACGATCTTCTGCCAGCGGTTCACGAAATTGCCCAGCGCGGCGATCAGCTCGCCGTTGTTCCGCTCGACGAAGTCTTCAAAACTCCAGAACGTTCGTTGCGACTCCGGCGCGTTGATCGTCAGGTAATACCGCAACGGGTCGGGGTCGAACGACTTGAGATAATCCTCGATCCACACGGCCGTGCCGCGCGACTTGCTGATCTTCTCTTCCTCCTTGCCGGGGAACTTGATGTTTAAGAACGCGTTCGCCACGACGTTGGACGGAAGCTGAAAATGCCCCGCCGCCTTGGGCCGCGTGAAACTGCTGCCGCGGCTGGCGACTTCGTCCGCCGTGAACTGGGTGCCCAGCAGCATGGCCGGCCAGATGAGGGCGTGAAAGACGATGTTGTCCTCGCCGATGAAGTGGACAATCTTGCAATCGGGGTTTCGCCACCAGTCTTTATACCGCTCCCAGTCGCCGTCGAGTTTCTGGCACAACGCCGCGGTGAAGCTCACGTACCCGATCGGCGCGTCGAACCAGACGTACAGCACCTTGCCCGCCGCGTCGGGGTCGTCCAGCGGCACGGGCACGCCCCACTCCAGATCGCGCGTCATCGCCCGCTCGGGCAGGCCCGTCTTGATCGAGCCGAGCGCGAAGTTCGTCACGATCGGCCGCCAGTCAAGCGACGTGAGGCTGAACCAGTCTGCGAGCATGCCCTGGAATTTATCGAGGCGCAGGTACCAGTGCGTCGTGCTGCGCTGCTCGGGCGTGGCGCCGGTCAGCGTGCTGACGGGGTTGATGAGCTTGAGCGGGTCGATGCTGTTGCCGCATTGCTCGCATTGATCGCCCAGTGCCTGCGGGTTGCCGCAGGGCGTGCCGTCGGGCTTTTTGTGATAGCACGTGCCAGTGACGTAGCGATCAGGCAGGAACTTCTTCGCCTGCGCGTCGTAGAGCTGCTCGGTCGTGCGCTTCACGAAGTGGCCGTTGGTGTGGATCGTGCGGAAGAATTCCTGGCTTAGCTTCGTGTGCAGCTCGGCGTAGTCGGGCTGATGCGTGCCGGCATAGATATCGAAGCGGATACCCAGCCCTTCGAAGTCGGCCGCCTGTCGTTTGTTGTATCGCGTGCAAAGTTCCTGCGGCGTAGCGCCCTCTTTGCGGGCGGAGATTTCAATCGCGACGCCGTTGTCGTCGCTGCCGCAGATGAACCGCACGTCGTCCCCGCGCGAACGCAGGTAGCGCACGTAAATGTCGGCCGGCAGATACGCCCCGGCGACGTGGCCGACGTGCAGGCGACCGTTGGAGTAGGGCAACGCGGCGGTGACGAGGAATTTTCGACTCATGGGCGGGGATTCTAAGGCCCGCCCCATCGTGCTGCCATGCAGTGTGGTTGCAATCGCTGCTAAGGTTTGCGCATTGCGGAATCCGGAGCGCGGGCGGATTCATCGTCTGGGACCTCCAGCCCCGTCTGACCTCCGCGGAGAATGGCATTCAGGCGTTTCTTCATATCTTCAAAGATCGGCTCGAGGTTCGGATTGGGCTCGTCCAACTCGGCGAGTTTTTTCTCGAGCGCCGCGCGGGATTCGGGCGTGCTTTTGAGATTCTTGTTGTCGAGCGTGAATCGCACCTGGATTCGTTTCGCCTCCCGCTCCGATTCGGGCTGCGCGGCCTGCCTGCGGCAATCATTGTAAATCCCCCACGCGGCGCGCTTCTGCCGCTCATCGAGCAGGTCCACGCCCGCCTTGCCCGCCGGCGATTCTCCAATGCTCGGGTCGGAGTGGATCAGAATCCACCGCCGAACATACGCCTCCCAGAGATTTGATCTGCCGGCGACATCGGGCAGACCGAGTTGCCCCGTGGAATCGGTCACCCAGTCGGGGTACTTCTTCGCGTTTTTCTCGACATTCGCCAGCCATTCTTTGTACGCCGCGAGGTCTACTTCCTGTCGCGCGGCTTCAAACGCCTCCTCGGTCACGTATCGGTTGTTGCCCATGTAATGCACGCGACCCGGCCTGGGCTGCTCCTTGCAAAGGCCCGCGCGGTCGAAGACCGACACGCCCGGCGGCGCGAGCTCCTCAATGCCGCGAAACTTCTTCGGATGCTCCGGCCGGTCAAACTCCGCCGATTCGCACGTCAGGATGCGCACGATGCTCCCGCCGGCGCTAAGTTGCGTTCGCACCGGCCACCAGCGGCCGTCCAACTGCTCGTACTGGGACTCCGCGAAAAACGAAGGCACGTCTTTGTTGGATGGATCGCGCGCTTCCATGCGGAGAATGGCATAGTCCTTGCGCGGGTCGAGCGTCCATTTCACTTCGTGCGCGGGCGGCTTGATGGATTCCGCTCGGACGAGGATCAGCGGACCGCTCTCCTCCACTTTGTATTTGTAATCGGTCTCCCATTTCGACAGAATGTCGGCCACCGGTCCGGGGTGATCCGAATAGGACGTGCGCAGGCCGCAGGTCAGCGGATTGCCGGCGAGCGCGTCCTGCCGGCCGAGCTTGGTGGCGTGGAGCGAATCGGATGCGCCGAAGTGAAAGAACGTCCGCCGGGCCTCCAACTCGGTGACGACGCGCATGCCGCTGTAGAGCGCATCGGTGCCGAAGCCGGCCCCGCCGCCGCGCGTCGGGAGAACCTTGCCGTCGTCATCGCCGGTGATGTCGATCAGCATGTCGCCCTTGGTGTCGATGGCGAGCGTGAAGTTGCGGACAAACGTCTCGCCGCGCGCGATGGTCAGATCGCGGTACTTGGCCCGCAGGGTGCGGACGCTCATCCTCGCTTCAAACGCCCTCTTCAGCGGAACGGGAATCGTCTCGACCGGCTTGGATTGGATCAATACGAGACAGGCCAACGGCAGGATCAATGTCATCGTGCAACCCTCCGATGGGGGTACGGGCTATCAATGGTACGGGTTCGACCGCTTCCGATCTAACAAACACGTATCATTCGTCGAACTCAACCCTGCGCCTCTCAACCCACCCCACCAGATCCTCCAGAAACGCCTGCGGATCGGTGTCGAATTCCAGCGTGTGGCAGCCGTCGGGATAGTCCGTGATGCGGCGGTCGGGAGACGGCAGGTCGCGGAGCCAGGCGCGAGTGCGCTCGTTGTCGATGATGCGTTCGCGCCCGGCGAGCATCAGGTGGATGGGGCCGCGATACGTTGATTCGCCGAGCCGCCGCACGATGCGATCCATGCGCCGCGTGACGAGCAGAAACGGCGCGGTGACATGCGTGAGAAGTAATTTGTCATTTTCAACAAACCGCACCCGCTCGGGGTTCTCGGTGAAATAGGCCGGGTCGTTCAGCGGAATCGGGAAGAGCCGATCGCGGTCGTTAATCAGCGCGACGCCGACGCGGAACTTCTGGGCCGTGGTGAGATCGACGCGCGGGAACAACCCCGGCGCGACCAGCGAGAGCGACGCGACTTGTTGCGGCCGATGTGATGCGAGGCAGACCGCGAGCTTGCCGCCCCAGCTCACGCCGACGACGTGCGCGGATGGCCCGCTGCCTTTGGAAAGCTCACCGGTCGGATGACCGGTGCCACAATCAGTCTCACTGGTCGGATGACCTGTACCACTAGCAGCCTCACTGGTCGGATGACCGGTGCCACACGAAGGCTCATCGGTCGGATGACTGACGCCACTAGCAGTCTCACCGGTCAGATGACCGGTGCCACACGAAGCTTCACCAGTCAGATGACTGGCGCCACGAGTTGTCGGGCGGACGTCAGCCAGCAGCGCATCCATCGCCTCGGCGGCGTCGGCGAGGGCGCGATCGAGCGAATCCACGTGGCCGCGTTGCGATTGGTTCAATCCGCTGCCGCGGCGGTCGGGCATGAGCACGGTGTAGCCGCGCGCGGCGAGGGCCGCGCCGGATTGCTCGTACCAGCCGCCGTGCGATTGGATGCCGTGGAAGTACAGCACCGCGCCGCGCGGGTTGGGCGGGCGCCACCAGCGCACGGCCGCGCGATAGCCGTCAGAAAGCGTGAGGTGCTCAAGGGTCGGCGCCATGGCGGGAGAATAGACACACGGGGGAGAAAAGTCGAAACGTCAAGCTCGCGGCTCCGGATCGGGCGGCGGATCGAGCAGCGCCTTGGCGGCGTCGAGTTGCTTATGCCCGCCGAGGAGGATCAGCAGATCGCCACCGGCGAAGGCCCACTCCGGCCCGGGGTTGGTCGTCGGCTTGCCGTCGCGCACGATCGCAATGATCGAGACACCTGTCGCAGCGCGTAGATCCACCTCGCGAATCGACTTGCCCATGGCCGGGCTTCCCGGAGGGATGAGATACGTCTGCGTGGCCGTGGCGTCGAAGAGTTGCATGAGTTCGCTGCGGCGCGCGGCGGAATCCGGCAGTCCGCGCATCATGCCGTATTGCCCCGCGCGGACCATGGCGACTTGCGCCTCGATGACGTTGTCGGCGATGCCGAAATGGTGCAGCACGTGCGCGAAGATTTCGATGGATGTCTCAAACTCCTCGGGGATGACCTGCTGCGCGCCAAGTCGGTGAAGCACGTCCAGCTCCGCGACGTTGCGCGTGCGGGCGAGAATGAACAGATCGGGCCGCTCGGCCCGGGCCTGCGCCACGATGCGCCGCGTCGCCGGCTGATCGTGAATCGCCACGACCATCGCGCGCGCGCCGGCCAGCCCGGCCTGCAGCAGGATCGACAGCCGCGTGGCGTCGCCCAGGATCACGCGCCAGCCGTCGGCGCGCGCGGCCGAGGCGAGGGCGGGGTTCATCTCCACAATGCTGAAGCCGATGCCGGTGGCCTTCAGCACGCGTGCGAGGTTCTGGCCGTTCAGCCCGTAGCCGACGATCACCACGTCGATGCCGGGCAGGCACGGCGCGTCCGTCAGGGGTTTGTCGAGATTGGAATCCGCGGGCGCCGGTTCGCCGCGCGGCCGCCGCGCGAGCGATGCCGTTGGGATGAAAATCGCCGAGATGCGATGGGCCAGCGGCACGAGCGGCGTGCCGAAGATCATCGTGCCGACGATGACGGCGGTCAGCACGTTCATCGACGACGCGGGGAACAGATTCATCGACGCCGCCTCGCGCGCGAGGACGAATCCGAACTCGCTGATGCTCGCGAGGCCCAGCCCCACCTGAATCGCCAGGCGCATCGGCCAGCCGGCGAGGCGAACAGCCGCCGTGGCGAGGACGGTCTTGAGAATCAGCACGACACAGACGGCTGTCATAATATGGGGCAGTTGCGGATACGCCGCGGGCAGATCGACGAGCATGCCCATCGACATGAAGAACAGGGCGTTGAAGACATCGCGAAAGGGAACGATGTCGGCGAAGAGCTGATGCCGGATGTCGGTCTCGGCGAGCAGCATGCCGGCGATGCAGGCGCCCAGGGCCGGCGCCCAACCCGCGCGCGCGGCGAGCCAGGCTCCGGCGCACGCCATCATCACCGCGAAGAGCGCCATCAGTTCCTGGCCGCCGACGCGCACCAGCGAGTGGGTGATCGGCGGGAGAAGAAACTTTAGGATGATCGCGGCGACCGCCAGCCCCGCCAGCGACATTGCGCCCCGAAGCAGACCGCTCGCCCACCCCGTGTCGCCCGGTCCGGCCAGCAGCGGGAGAAACAGCATCAGCGAGATCACCATGATGTCCTGCACGAGCGAGATGCCCGTGATCGTGCGGCCCATGGCCGAGTCGGTCTGACGCATGTCGGCCAGCGGCTTGAGGACGATCGCGACGCTGCTGGGGGTAATGGCCAGCGCCAGGGCGAGCGCGACGGTCCAATTGGAGGCCGCGGACAACTTGATGATCACGAATCCGACGGCGAGCGTGAAGGCGATCTGCAGCCCGGCGCCGAGGATGATCCGATGACCGGTGCGCAGCAGAGGCCCGGGCGAAAGCTCCAAGCCCACGGCAAAAAGCAGCATGACGAGACCGAGTTCGGCGAATTGGGCGACGCTGTCCTGCGAGATCAGCGCAAGTCCTGATGGGCCGATGATGATGCCCGTGACGAGAAACCCAACAACCGACGGCGCACGCAGTATGCGAAACAGCCACGCCACGGCGACGGCCGCGCCGAAAAGAAGCACCGTCTGCTTGAGCAGGAGCGTGTCGGGCATGGATCGCGCTTACGTGAAAATGAACAGTTGACGCAGTTACATCCGGTCGCCGCAGGGTGCATCCTCGACGCGCCGCGACCAACCGTAATCCCGCAGTTCAGCCGGCAACGCCGTAGTATGTGGCAACTGGCGCGTTGACGCGAGCATGAACGATCGATGCAATGCCATCCAGCTCCGCGTCGGTCAGCATCGTGGCATATGGCTCGGTCGTCTCGCGCGCGATTGTGTAGAGCTGGATCATCTCGATTCGCCCGCCGGCTGCGATCAAATCGTTCAACCTCTCGCAGTACGCCTCGATCTCCTCGCGCGGCGGCGGTGCGCCATGCACGCGCATGAAGAGCGATTGAATCGTCAGCGGCCGTTCGCGCGCCGCGTCGAGAATGTTCGCCAGAACGTGCGACAGCGGATAGTTCGGCCGATTGACGAGGCGATAGTATTCCTCTGTGCCGGCGTCGAGCTTGGCCCAGATGCGGCCGTTGTTGGCGTCGAGAATCGCCAACCCTTCGCGCACGGCGGGCCGCGAGAGGTAACACGCGTCGGTAATCAAAACGAGTTGCGTGTCGGTCAGCCCGTGTGCACGTCGAAGTTCGGCCGCGATCTGCACGGCATCTTTGAACAGCGGGTACGTCGTCGGTTCGCCGTCACCGCTGAAGGCGACATCGCGAATGACGCGATTGGCCGGCGGCACGCGATCGTAGGGCGGTTCGGAGAAAATCGATCCGTCCACGGCGGAGCGGATCAGTTGTTCCAGCTCCGCGCGCAAAACGGTCAGATCCACGTCGCGCGTGACCGGCGGCGTCTTGCGGTCGACCTGACAATAAATGCAATCGAAATTGCACGCCTTGTCCGGATTGAGGTTGACCCCGATCGAAAGCCCCCCCGAACGGCGAGACACCACTGCATAGCAGTAGAGGTTGTCCTGCCAGCGGCGGTCGTGCTGGCGATAGGCAATGTTCAGTGGCGTGTCTGGCATGGTGATTGCTAGGTCTATCCCACGGTGAGGATCAGCCACCGCGTTGACGCGGCTTGGCTGTCATCCTAGGATGATACCACGCTGACGGACCATTCGGCATGAGAATGAGGGCACAGACATCCCGGCGAACCATGCTCTGGCGCGGCCTTTGGGCGCTGGTGCTGCTCTTGCATGCGCCGATCACGGTCAGCGTTTTCGCGGCCGCCCTGCGGCTGGAAGAGGGCCGGGCGTCGTGGTCATCACTCCTCATCCTGGCCATTAGTAACGCTTTCTTCATCGTCGAAATCCTTTTTGCCTACTCGCTGCGATTGCTTCGCGATCGACGGGCTGTGTTTGTCTTCTTCCTCGTCATCGCCCTGTTGCACGTCGGCGTGATTGAGCGCGGTTTCCCGGCCCTGGTTGCCAACCTCGATCAGCCCGTTGCATGGCTCCTTCTCGGCGTCGTCGGCACTATGATTGTGCCGTTTTTTGCACGCCAGGGCCTCATTCTGGCGATTCGTCGCTGGGCCGATTCACTCGCGGCTTCCATTCTCGCAGTTGCCAGACGCTACTCCTCACGCCCGGCGAATCCCATTCTCCGGGTCGCGCAGATTCAATCCATTCCTTTCGCCGCCCATCGCGGCCCTCCTCGACGCTGACGTTCATCGCTGCCGGTGAATCGATTAGCGATTCTTCGCGCGCCCCGCGCGACGGCTGAACGTCCAACCCCGTTCTCGGATCATCGATCGAGTGACCACTGCCGATTTCGGCATGGTGTGGCGGTGCGTGGTTCACGTTTCAACGGAAACGTCAATTCAGCGAGCCGCTGATTGCCGGCTCCCGGCGGCCGAATGAGGTCGGCGGGACCATTCGTCGCGGCATCCCGCCGCGCGAGGAGGCATGAAATTGAGTCGAATTCTTCCGGCGCTAGCTGGAGTTCTGATAGCGGCGATTTCCGCGCGCGGTGCGGAATTTCGCCTGATGGTTGGAGTGGATGTCGGCCGGTATCCCGGCACGGCGCGATCCGTCGCCCCGTCGCCGGGGCCGGGCTTTCCGGGCAGTTTCGCCGATGGCGACCGACTGGCGGGCACCACGGACACCGGCGCGATCGTCGCGTATCAAGGAATCGGCACGCCGCTCTACGCGCCGAATCATGTCGGCGCGATGAGCATGTTGTTCCGGCGTGGGAGCGTGCCGATCCCCGGATTCGGGCCGCTACCGCTCATGGGGATCGACTTCCTCGGCGGGCCGCTGCTCGATCTGGATGGCGATCTGAACAACGGCGTGCGCAGCCTGGTGCCGGTCGCGGGGAATCCGACACCGGTCGAGATTCCCGGCACGGCGAGCCACGTCGATCTTTCGTTCGACTTCGCCGGAGGCCTGGTCACGCTTGTCGGGCTGGATGCCACAGGCACGAACGAAGGCGGTCCGTCGATCGGCCCCGGCATCGCAACGATTTTGGTGACGCTGGCCGGCACGACGCCGACCGGCGGCGCGGGCGCCGGGCCGAACCCGGCGTACGACACGCGCGTCGGCACGCTCACGCCCTACACCGGCGCGGGCGGTACCTTGACTGGTGTCTATCGTATCGACGCCCTGCCGCTGGAATACTGGTACGACTCGATCGAGTCGAACAGCGCGACGGCGGCCGACCTCGGCTCGCTCCAGCAGTTCGGCGTCTTTCGCGGCTGGCTCGTCGTGCGCGATTGCGCGACGGGGCAGTTCCCGGTGCTGACAGGCCAGGGACTCGGCGCGACGCGCTGGCCGATGGTCGACATCGCGGATGTGGGCAACATCTACAACACGGCGGTTGATGCCTTCGGCGACACGGCGGAGATCTTCGAGGGTGTGCCCGGCGATCTCTTCACCGCGGCCGGCAACGGCGGCCTGGCGTTGGCCGACGGAGGCGGCGACCTTGGCGCGTATTTTGACAACGTGGTGAAGCCCCGCGTCGCGGCCGGTTCCGGCGCGTTTGTCTATCTCGAAGCGGCCGGCTTCGGTATCAACAACAGCGGCGATCCGGTCTTCACCGACACGGTGGGCTACGACGCCGTGCTGATCGGCGAGGCCGCCGGCGTCTATGCCGCGGGCGATGTCAACGCCGACGGCGCGGTCGACTTGCTCGATGCGTCGCTGCTGGCGTCAGTGTTAATCGACCCAGCCGCGCACTCACTCTGCGAACAGGCGCGTGCGGATGTGAACGGCGACGGCCAGCCCGATGGCCGGGATGTTCGCGCATTCCTGGATGCACTGCTTTGAAAACGATGATGACGCAATCTTTTGCACTCAAGTCCCTGACAGGGGGAAGGAAAGGAACGATCATGTTTCGCAATACGACGATTGTCGCGGCTGCGGCCGCTCTTGGTTTGTCCGCCGGCGCGGTGCGCAGCGCGGAGTTTCAACTGCTGACCGGCGTTGATGCCGGCCTGGCGCCGGGCGCGGTGCGCACGGTGTTCCCGAGCGGCGCGGGCGTGCCGGGCTCGTTCGCCGACGGCGATCGCCTTGCCGGCTCGGGCGCGACCTCGTCCGCCGCGTATGTCGGCACGGGCTCCCCGCTGATCGCGCCGAATGCCTACGGGTCGTTGAGCTTCATGTTCCGCCGCGGCAGCGTGCCGGTGCCGCAAGTGGGTCAGGCACCGGTGCTGGCGATTGATTACCTCGGCGGGCCGCTGCTCGATCTGGATGGCGATCTGAACAATGGCTCGCGCAGCCTCGTGCCGGTCGCTGGAAACCCGACACCAGTCGAAATCCCCGGCTCGCGCAGCAGCCTCGGCCTGAACTTCGACTTCGGCGCGGGCGCCGTCGCTCTCACCGGCTTCGACGCTACGGCCACCAACTCCGGTTTTCAGGGCTTCGGACCGAACATCGCGGCAACCGTCAACACATTGTCGGGCACGTTTCCAGACGGCTCGAACAGCGGGGCGATTCTCAATCCCGCGTTGGACACGCGCAGCGGCGCGCTGCTGGCGATCGCTCCGAACGTTCACGGCATTTCCAATCTCGGATACGAAATCTGGCAGGACTCGATCGACCCCGCATCCAGCACCGCCAGCACCCTCGGCACCTTTCAGTATCTCGGCTCCCTGCGCGGGCTGGTCGTCACGCGCGACGGCAACGGCAACTTTCCCACGCTCGCCGGGATGGGTCTGGGCGGCACGATCTGGCCGCAGGTGAACTCGGCGCTCGTAGGCGCGAACGTCGCACAATCCTCCGGCCCGCCGCCGTTCACACCGATCACCGCCGGACCGGCCAACGACAGCTTCCTCGCGCCGAACAACGGCGGCCTGCCGCTGACGGCGTTCGGCAGCGATCTCGGCGCGTACCTCGACGCCGTCGTCGTGCCGCTGATCGATCCGCTCTCGCAGAGCTTTGTCTATCTCGAGTCGGCCGGCGTCGGCGCGAACAACAGCTTCGACCCGGTCTTCGGCGACACCACGGGCTATGACCTCGTTTTGATCGCGCAGTCAGCCCCGATCCCCGAACCAGCGACCGGCCTGCTGGCGCTGATCGGCCTCGCGGCAATCGTCCGGACGCGGCGGATGGCTTAGGTTCGACGACCCGACTGGAGCAGTCGGGCACAGGAGCACAGGATCATGTCGGCAGAAATAACAAATAAACGGCACGGCGGCCGGCCTCGGCGTCACGCCTTCACGTTGATTGAACTTCTGGTCAGCGTCGGCATCATCGCCACGCTGATCTCCATCACGCTTCCGGCGCTGTCGTCGGCCAAACGTCAGGCGCAGATCACCGGCTGCCAGGCGAAGCTGCGCGAGGTGTCGCAGGCGCTCTGGGCGTACTCCGTCTCCAACGATGCGCGCGTGCCGTACGTCGTATCGCCGCTCGTCAACGGAAAGTTCAACAGCGCCTCCGTGCCCGATGCCGACATCGATCCCTACAACCGCGATCTGTGGCCCGACTCGCTCCAGAACATTCTTATGCCGCTTTATCTCGGCGAGAATCGAAAGATTTTCACCTGCCCCGCCGCCAACCGCGGCTGGCCGCGCCAATCCGGAATGTTTGAGATGACCTATCGCGATGCCGGCATCAATCAACCCGGCGGCGGCACGTCGCTGGCCGGCTCGTACGAACGCGAGGCCTTCGGGTTCCTCGATGGTCGACCCATGGTTGAGTTCCGCCCGAAGTTCAGCGGGAACATCATTCAGGATGCGCAGATCCAAAGTTATATGCGAGGGGCATTCCTGCGTGACATGATCCAGCGCGAGGGCACGAAGGTGGTGGGTCCGCATAACGGCGGCATCAACGTCATCAACCGCGAATTCGGCGTCGAATACCGGGACCGCCGCGAGACGCAGGCCGACTTGGCGCCGAACTTTGGCGGCGTTCAGTTCTAGGCATCCAGTTCGCGTCGGCAGCAACGATCGGACTCCTGTTCTCCTTTCCTACGTCCGAGTTTTCTCGCGAATTCTCCCCCCCGCCGGTGCCTGTGAATTGCTTGCCGCGCTCGCGATGGGGCGGATACAATCGGTCCCTGTGGGCAACTCGTAGCGGGGGCGGCCGATCGTCAAGGCCGGGCTGGACCCAAACGATGTATGCGGGATGAACCGCCGATCCGGGCACGCGTACGGGGATTCAAGGCGACCGCAATGGAGCAGGTTGCTTTTCCGGGCCGCGACCGTGGAAGAGCGAGTACTCGGGTCTTGACGCGAGGCGAACAAGGCCCATCGCACGAGGAGACGTCACCATGATCGGAGTCGGCGTGATGGGTTTGGGCTACTGGGGTCCAAACCTCGTGCGCAATTTTGCTTCGACGGACGGCGCGAAGCTCGCCGCCGTTTGCGACAAGGACCCGAAGCGCCTCGAGCGCATCGCGCGGCAATACCCCGCGGCCGCAACCGTCGAATCGGCTGAAGCATTATTCGAAACACCGGGCGTGGACCTCGTCGTGATCGCGACGCCGGTTCACACGCATTACCCACTGGCCAAAGCAGCCTTGAACAAGGGCAAGCATGTGCTGGTCGAAAAGCCGCTGACCAGTGACCCGGGGCAGGCCGAAGAGCTGGTGGACCTGGCGAAGAAGGCCGGTCGCGTCCTCGCGGTGGATCATACCTTCGTCTATCACCCGGCCGTCGAGAAACTTAGCGATGTCATCAAGCGTGGGGAGTTGGGTGACGTTTGCTACTACGACTCGGTACGGATCAACCTTGGTTTGTTTCAATCGGACATCAGCGTGCTGTGGGACCTTGCCCCGCACGACGTATCGATCATGCAGTATCTGATCAATCGCAAGGTGAAGTGGGTGCAGGCAGTCGGCGCGCGGCACGCGGGCCAGCCGGTCGAGACGATGGCCTACCTGACGGTGCAGTACGAGGACAACGTGCTGGCACACTGTCACGTGAACTGGCTAAGCCCGGTGAAAGTGCGACAGGTGTTCATCGGCGGCAGCAAGCGCATGGCCGTGTACGACGACAACCAGGTGGCCGAGAAGATCAAGATTTACGATCGCGGCGTGGAGTTGCACGGCATCGAAGGTGTGAACCAGGCGCGCGTGCAATACCGCATCGGCGACATGTACGCGCCGGCGATTTCGAATGACGAAGCCCTCCGGCGCATGGCGCAGCACGTCATTCACTGCATCCGCGAAGGCAAGTCGCCGATCACCGATGGCGCGGCGGGATGCATGATCGTGAAAATCCTCGCGGCGGCGCAGGCGTCCATCGAAACCGGCGAACGACGAATGTTGTAAGCGAGTCAGGCGCCCCACCAGGCGAGCCACACCATGAACCCACCCGATTACAAACGCATCGCGCCCGACGTGAAGCTCGGCCAGGACGTGCAGATCTACGCATTCGTGAATCTTTACGGCTGCGAAATCGGCGACCGCACCAAGATCGGTACGTTTGTTGAAATTCAGCGTGGCGCGGTCATCGGGCGCGACTGCAAGATCTCCAGTCATACGTTCATCTGCGAAGGGGTGACGATCGAGGACGAAGTCTTCGTCGGGCACCACGTCGTCTTCATCAACGATCGATTCCCCCGCGCCACCAATGCCGACGGCACAATCAAGACCGCCGCCGATTGGGAGTGCCGCCGCACGCGCGTCGGCCGCCGTGCCGGCATCGGCAGCGGCGCCGTCATCCTGTGCGATGTGTCGATCGGCGAAAACGCCATCGTCGGCGCCGGCGCGGTCGTCACGAAGGACGTGCCTGCCGGCATGATCGTCGCAGGCAATCCGGCACGCATCCTCGGTCCCGTCGGCGACAAGGAAAAATGATGGCCTCTCCGAAGTGGTCGGTCGCCGTCATGTGCTACAACGAATCCGGCTCGCTGGAGGCGATGGTCCGGCGGACGGTAGCCGTCCTGCGTGCACGAGGCGAACCGTTCGAAGTGGTCATCATCGAAGACGGCTCTGCCGACGGCAGCCGGGACATCGCGGCGCGACTGGCCGACGAGATGGCGGAAGTTCGCGTTCATCAGCATCCGACCAACATGGGAATCGGTTCGGTGCTCACCGATGGCTACCGCCAGACGCGCGGCGAGGTGACGGTGATTCTGCCCGCCGATCTGCAATTCGCCCCCGAAGACCTGCCCAGGGCGATGGATCGCATGATCGAGTCCAACGCCGACGTGGTGATGATCCGCCGGCCCGACCGGCACGACCCGCCGATGCGCCGCATGGTCTCGGCCTTTGATGAGATGCTGGTCGGGCTGCTGTTTGGCGTCTGGCAACGCGATCTTCACTGGGTCAAGCTGTACCGCCGCAGCGTGCTGGATCGCGCCACGATCGTGAGTACGACGCCCATGGTGGACACCGAGTTGCTCGTGCAGGCTCATCGCATGGGCGCGCGAATCGCTACCATCGATCTGCCGCATCACCCGCGGACGACCGGCCAAAGCACCGGCGCGAAACTGTCGCTGCTGGTTCGAACGTTTGTAGAGTTATTTCGTCTGCGCTTCCGCCGTGCGGGCCGCGTCGAACGCGACCCGGGCGGCCGCGCTGTGCAACATCAGACAAAGAGCTAACCATGAAGAACATCCCGTTTCTCGACCTTAAGGCGCAGTACCTCCCGCTTGCTGACGAAATCCAGCGCGAGCTGAAGGAAGTCTGCGAGACCACCCAGTTCATCCTCGGCGGCAAGGTCAAGGCGTTTGAAGACGCCTTCGCCCGGGCCGTCGGCGCGAAACATTGCATCGCCCTCAATACCGGCACCAGCGCGCTTCACCTCGCCATGGACTGCCTCGGCATCGGCGCCGGCGACGAAGTGATTGTGCCCGCCATGACCTTCATCGCCACCGTCTGGGGCGCCGTCTATGCTCGCGCGACGCCGGTGCTCGTCGATGTCGATCCCGCCACGCGCAACCTCGACCCGAAGAAACTCGAAGCTGCCATCACATCGCGAACCAAAGCCATCATCCCCGTCCACCTGTACGGCCAGCCCGCCGATCTTGACGCCATCTTCGCCATCGCGAAGAAGCACAACATCCCTGTTATCGAAGACACGGCGCAGGCACACCTCGCGCAGTACAAGGGCAAGACGGTCGGCGGCCTCGGCGTCATGGGCTGCTTCAGTTTTTACCCCGGCAAGAATCTCGGCGCGTATGGGGAAGGCGGCGCACTGACGACCAACGACGACGCCCTCGCGAAGATCGCCTTGTCGTTGCGCGATCACGGCCAGGCGCAGCGTTATCATCATGATCGCATCGGCTACAACTATCGCATGGATGGTTTTCAGGGCGCGGTGCTCGGCGTCAAGCTGCGGCATCTGGCGAACTGGACCGAACAGCGGCGGCGGGCGGCGGCGCGCTATGCCCAGCGACTGGCTCCGCTGGCAGATAAAGGCTTGATTGATATTCCTCGCGAGCCGGACTGGTCGCGCGGTGTGTATCACCTTTACGTCGTTTTGGTGAAGAATCGCGACGCGGTGAAGGACAAGCTGACCGCCGCCGGCGTGAACGTCGGCCTGCACTACCCGATTCCGCTGCACCTGCAGAAGGCGCTGGCGCACCTGGGACACACGCGCGGTGATTTCCCCGTGGCGGAGCGAATCGCCGACGAGTGCATCAGCCTGCCGATGTTCCCCGAGCTGTCCGACGCGGACATTGATTACGTGACCGACGCGCTTACAAAGAGCCTCGCATCCTGATGCGGTGCGAAACAACGCTTCAGCATTGGGAGCCGCGCCGGCATGGCCACCTCGGTAAACCTCGTCGAACTTCAGGATACGCTCTACACGTCGCGCAATCCGACGCGACGGTGGCTGCATACGCAGCGGCTGGAGTGGGTGCTGTCAGCCCTGGAGCGCCACAAGCCGGCGCCATGTCAGCGCGCCCTGGAGATCGGCCCCGGATCGGGGACGTACCTGCCGACGCTCTGCGCCATGGCCGACGAAGTCGTCGCGGCCGACATCGAAGACGCCTACCTTGAGAAGGCCAAATTGCTGACGCAGCGTCTGGTGAATTTGCAGCCCCTCAAGGATGACATCACTGCATCGAAGCTGCCGACCGGTCACTTTGACTTGATTCTCTGCACCGAAGTCATCGAGCACATCCCCGGATCGGCGGCGGGCCTGCGCGAGATGCGCCGGCTGCTTCGCCCCGGTGGCGTGCTGGTGCTCTCGACGCCGCAGAAATACAGCACGATGGAGATGATGTGCAAAATCGCTCTGCTGCCGGGCATCATTGAATTCGTTCGGTTGATTTATCGCGAGCCGGTCGTCGAGTCGACCCACTGCAATCTGTTGACCGCCGCGGCCTGTCGCCGCCTGATCACCGAGGCGGGTCTGACAATTGTCGAGCAGCACAAGCTGGCATTCTATCTTCCGTTCGTCGCGGAGTTGACTGGTCGGGTTGGCCTGCGCCTGGAGCAGTGGCTCGAGTCGGGCCTGCGCGGCACGCCGCTTGACGGTCTGCTCTGGACGCAGTGTTATGTGGCGCGGGCCTGATCCGTTCGCGTCGAATGGTCGTTGACCCCGACGGCGCCGCGCCCTTGTGCCCGATGCGACGCGAACTGATAGCAAGTGCGAACCAGCGGCAATTGCAAATCGCGATTTCGAAACAGCATGGACCACGCCCCAGCTTCCATGTCCGAGCACCAGCCCATCGCAGCGAGTCCTATCAGGCCGCGTCGAACCGCCGCCGCGATCATCCTCGTATCAACGATCGCGGTCGCTTCATTCGTTGGGTGGACGAGCGGCCGGCGCGGTGGCCTGCAACCCGACTCGGTGACGTTTCTCGATGCGGCGCAGCGCCTGGCGGATGGAAAGGGTCTTTCCCACCGGTGGGCTTACTGGGACCCGGTCTACGAAACCGCGACGTTGCCGACGCGCACGACCATGTGGCCGCCGGGCTATACAACGGCGATTGCCGCGGCGATCCGGTGCGGCATGAGTCCCTACGACGGGGCGCGTCGGGTCGCGTCCATCGCGCTTTGTCTGATTCCTGTTGCGCTCTTCGGGCTGGCCTGTCGGTTGACGAGGCCCGGTCGCGCCGCGCTGTGTACCGTCGCGGCGACTTGCTGTTTCCCCGTCATGCGATTCGCCGGGGTCGTTCTGGCCGAACCGCTTTTTCTCCTGTTGGCCGTCGTGGCTCTCGCGGCCTCGGCGCGCGGCGCGGCGGCCGCCACCGCGCGGTCCGCCATGGCGTGGCTACTGGCGGCGGGCCTTCTCGGTGCGGGGGCGTTTCTCGTGCGATTGCCCGGCGCGTCGGTCGGGGCGGCGCTCGCGGTCGCCGCGCTGCTTGCCGGAAGGCGATTCGGCCGGCGATCCGGCCTCACGCTCCTCATTCTTGCAACCGGCCCGCTCGTGATCGCGATCAGCGGGTGGGTGCTACGAAATCGACTTCTGTCTGGTTCAGCGGTCGCCTCCTTTCCCAACGGCCCCTATTCGTTGCTTGCGAATCTGCGCGAGGTGCCGCGCAATGTGCTGTCGGAATGGTTTGGATGGAAGGGGCTGTTTCCCGGGGTCCTCGGGCTGCTCCGACCGCTTCAGGTCGGTCTCGTTCTCGTGCTGGGCCTGCTGGCTTCCTGGAATGCGTGGCGGCGTTGGGGGGCGGCGCGCCAGGCCCGGCATGCCGATTCCAGCGCACAGAAAATCAGTGGACTGGTGCGTCCGAGTGAACACGCCGCCGCTTCGATGATCGTGCTGATATTCCTGCTCTGTTATGCTGCGCTGATCTTCGCAGCCACGGCAGGCAAGGGTCTCATGGCGGAGGCGAGGTACTTCGTCGTCGTGCTGCCGGTGGTCATGCTCCTGGCGGTGGCCTGGGCGACCTATCAACCTGTCTGCGAATCCAGCGCGTCACGGTTCGAGCGCCGAAGTCCGCTGCAACGAGCGGGGATCGCTGCGACGCTGCTGCTTTGCGTTGCGCAGGCGACAGCGGTTATGCGCTGGGCGGCCGATCCGCCGCCGGAAGGCTACGTCGTTACGACGCGCGACAGCCCGGTGATCGCCTGGTTGCGCGATCACACGTCGGCGAACGAATTGCTGCTGACCACCGCCGGTGCCGAGATCGCCATGTATCGGCCGAATCCGATCCTGCGCGTCGCCCACCGGCCGCACTCGGCGCGGCAGACAACCTCCTGGTCCGGCGTGGATGAACTCGCTCGCCGCGCAGGTGCGAGGTTCCTGATTCATTGGAAAGGCGCAGAAAGCAATCCGTACGACCCGGAGTCGTCGAAATTTGAGGAGACGCTGAACCGGCCCGAGCGGTTTCCCACGCGATCTCCGGTCAACCTCGGTGAGCACGTCATTTATCGCGTCGGCGGCGGCAGTGAACTGGGCAGCAAGCCATAAGCCACGTTCATTCCAGGGTTTCTGATTCCCGTCCGGCACCACGCTGTCGACATAAAAAAAGTTCCCAGGCCGCGCGAAAAGCTTGAACCCCTCCGACGTTTGTAGTAGCATCAGGCCTACGACGCCCGTAGTAGCCGGTTCCACAAGGAATCGATCTGCCGAAGGCGAGGAGACCGGGGGCATGGGTTCCGCGAATTATGACCGATCGGCTTTCCGAACTTCCCGACGCCGAACTCGAGGTGCTTAAGGCACTTTGGGATTGCGGGCCATCCACCGTGCGAGCGGTGCTGAATCATCTGCACGAGCGCGGGCGCCGCGTGGCCTACACGACCGTGCTCACTTTCCTTTCGCGCTTGGAGCAAAAGGGCCTGGTCCGCAGCGACAAGTCGGACATGGCCTACGTCTATCGGGCGAAGGTCTCACGCGAACAGGTGACGCGATCGCGCGTGCGAAGCCTGATCCGCCAGCTTTACGACGGCGTGGCCGGTCCCCTGGCGGTGCAATTGATCAAGGATGAAAAGCTCTCCCGGCAGGAAATCGACGAACTCCACAAGCTGATTGAGCGACTGGATTCCCAGGGGGGATCGAAGCGCTCCACGGCCGAATAGGCAGCTGATCGAGCGACGACTCGGTCGCAGACCGGTGTTGAACAATCGCGGTTCGAGCAGGACGACAGCATACCATGCAAGGCTGGATCGACTGGACAACCGGATATCTGTGGGCGAACGCCCTCGCCGTGATGTTGCCGGCAGCCCTTGTCGCGCTGCTGACGAGCGGCGGGCGATGCCGGCCCGCGACGCGGCACGCCTTGTGGTTGACGGTGTTGTTGCTGTTCATCGTGCCGCCGATTGCGCTCCCGACTTTTTTTTCACAGGGCAGGCGAGTCGAAAACGATCCGGCGCCCGCGCCGCCTTCAACGAATGATCACGCGGCAGCGCTGAACTGCCCGCTCATGGAGACTCCACCCCGGACGGGTGTCGACGTCGAGGACTCGGCGTTGGCTTCGCTCGCATGGACGCCGCCCGCGGCGCGACACCCGTCCCCCACCTTGGAAGCATCGTCCGGCTCGCCGGCCGCGGAATCAGCCACCGCAGACCCGATCGCCGAACATCCCGTGCTCATTGAACGCGCGCCTCGCATGCCGGAATGGACACCGGAGTTCTTCACCGCGCCGGTCCGCGCCGCAGCGGTTCACGCGGCACACACCATGCCCGGCGCGCCCCCGCATAACGCGACAAATGCCGCGGCCGCACGATACGCCAGGACGACGCAGGCCCTCGCACCGCTTGCGGGCACGTGGCAGACCCTGCGCGGTTACGCGGCGGAGTGGGTCGGTGCGGTCCAAATCGCCGCATCGCGCATCCCGAAGATTCCTACGTCTGTCTGGATACTGGGCACCGCCCTGATCGTCGCGGCGAGGCTGGCCTCCATTTCGCGCGGCCGGCGGCTGCTTGATGCCTCCAGGCCCGCGCCGCCGAAGATCGAACGGCTCACCGCACGCTGCGCTCGGCAGCTTAGGCTGCGCGCCCGACCCGCGGTGCGAATGATCGATCGCGCGTGCCCACCAATGGTGCTGGGTCTGTGGCGGACGCATCTGCTTCTGCCGATTTCGCTCTGGGATCAGCTCGATCCGGTCGGTCGCCAGGCGATTCTCCTTCACGAGCTGGCGCACGTGCGCCGACGCGACCTGTGGGTCCGCTGGCTGGAGCGCCTGATCGCCGCGCTATGCTGGTGGCACCCGGTCGTGTGGTACGCCCGGCACCGATTGAACGAGGAAGCCGAGCACTGTTGCGACGCATGGGTCACCTGGCTGCTGCCCGGCGCGCGCCGGCGCTATGCCACGGCCCTGCTTCAATCACAGACATTTGTCAATTCAAGTCATCCCGTCGATCCCGCGGTGGGAATCGGCGTTGTGAGCGTGCGAGCCAAACGCCTTGCCAGGAGACTGACCATGGTCATGACCCATCCTTCGCGCCCCGCGCTGTCCGCCGGGGGTGTGCTCACCGTCGCCGCCCTCGCGCTGGCCGGCTGGTTCTCCGCGCCCGCCTGGGCCGGATTCCCCGGCGACGCCGTGCAAGCTCAACCCACGCCCGCTCCAGCCGCCGGGGAACCGTCGGAACTTGTCGACGAACCGACGATGCCGGATGAAGTTGAAATCGTCGAGGTTGCTCCCGCCGCCGCGCCCTCTTTTACCGAAGCCCCGCCGCGTGTGGCCTATCGAAGCCTCTCCACGACCGGCACGCTTGCGCCGATGATCGCCGCCATGCCGGTCGGTCAGTCCGGCGACAAAGAAATGGAAGAACGCATGCGCCGATTGGAAGCACAACTGCACCGGCTTGAAGCACAGCTTGAGCGAATCGGCGCCGTGCCCGCGGTTGAAGGTGCGGTGAATCGATCGCGCCTGCCCCTGGCCGCCAGCCGAGTTCGCACGGCGCAACCATCGAGGCCGGCACAAGCCACGCGGCCCGCGACACCTCGCGCCCCGATGGCGCCGCGCGGTGCCGTCGGGATCGGCCGCGGTCAGGGCGGCGGCGCAGGTGGATTCGCCGGTGGACAATCGTCGGCGAACGAACAGCCGATGATCTCGCGCACGTACGCGATCTCGCAGGGCAAGCTCGAAGCCCTGCTCAATCTGATGGCGCGCCAGGATGTGCCGATCTTTGTCGCGCGACGCGACGAAGGCATCGAAATGACCGCCACCGCTCGGCAGCACGAGATCTTTTCAGCGTTTGTCGCCATGATCGATCTGGACAAGCGCCGTGCCAGCGCGGACGGCGAGACAACGTGGGACCCGATCGCCACGACGGAAGCGGCCGAGGCCGGGGCGCTGGCCGCGGAGCTTCGCGCACGCGAACTGGCGATGGTCGAGCGCGAGCGAGCGCTTCACCAACACGCACGTGCGGAAGACCAGGTTCGCGCGGCAAAAGAACTTCGCGCCGCCGCCGAAATGCAACGCCAGGCCGTCGACAAAAGCCGGCACTACTCCGAGGGCTACTCGCTCTACAACCAGGGCGATTACGTCAGCGCGCTGGACGCATTCCGCCGCTCGGCCGACGTCAATCACCTGCGCGGCGAGTCGCTGTACAACATGGCCTGCTGCGAGGCGCTGCTGGGCAACCCCGAAGAAAGCCTCGACCTGCTCGAACAGGCATGGGAGGCCGGGTATCACCAGTTGGAGCACATCCAGCAGGACGATGACCTGAACACGCTCCGCGATGACGAGCGCTACATGGCGTTCATCGAGAAGCACTCGAAGGTCGCCCGGTAGTCGCTTTCTCCGGCGCGCGGCCGATGGCGCGCCCCGCGCTTTAGCTTTCTTTCAGTTCTTGATACGCTCTCGCCCTGTGCCGCGGCGCGAAGGACGCGCCGGCGGCCGGGGCTTTTTTCATGCACGTACTCGTCACCGGCGGCGCGGGATACATCGGATCGCACACGGTCCGCGCCCTTCGCGCCGCGGGACATGAAGTCACCGTGCTGGACAATCTCTCGGCCGGGCACGCCCCCGCGGTGGATCCCGGCGCGAAGCTGATCGTCGGCGATCTGGAAGACCCGATCCTGCTGCGCGATGTGTTTGCTCTTCGCCCGATCGACGCCGTGATGCACTTCGCCGCGTCGATCGAAGTCGGCGAATCGGTCCGCGACCCATTGAAATTCTATGCGAACAACGTCGCCAACTCGGTGAATCTGCTTCGCGCTATGCGAGAGGCAAGCGTGAAGCGCCTTGTATTCAGTAGCACATGCGCCCTGTACGGCGCGCCCGATGCGATGCCGCTCATCGAGGACCTGCCGACACGTCCCGAAAGCCCCTACGCCCGCGCCAAGCTGGCCGTCGAATGGGCGCTGGCCGACAGCGCCGCGGCCTGGGGCCTGGGGTATGTCGCGCTGCGCTATTTCAACGCGGCCGGCGCGGCGGCGGACGCGACGATCGGCGAGGATCACGACCCGGAGACGCATTTGATTCCCAACGTGCTGAAGGTCGCGCTGGGTCAATCGCCGCATGTGACGCTCTTCGGCACGGATTACGACACCCCGGACGGCACGTGCATCCGCGATTACGTTCACGTGGACGATCTCGCCGCGGCGCACGTGCTCGCCATGGCGGCGATCGAGCCGGGGCGCGGTCGCGTCTTCAATACCGGAACGGGGCACGGCGCGAGCGTCAAGGAAGTCATCAATGCGGCACGGTCAGTGACCGGTCACGCGATCCCCGTGGTCGAATCGGCGCGCCGCGCGGGAGACGTGCCGCGGCTGTACGCCGATTCGTCGCGCCTGCAACGCGAGCTGGGTTGGAAGCCGAAGGTACCCCAGCTGGCCGACATCATTGCCAGCGCCTGGGCCTGGCACCGAACGCATCCCAACGGATTTGACGATCGACCGCGCGAGTGATCCATGTCCGCAACGCCACCAACCTGGCACCGGCACGGCCGGCCGCTCACCGATCTGACCGACGCCCGGGCCGTGCTGGTCCAGAATGCTCAACCCCTGCCGATTGAGGCGATCTCGTTGGATCAGGCCGAGGGCCGCGTGCTCGCACAAGACGTCTTGTGCAAGGGCGATTTTCCGCCGTTCGACAAGGCGATGATGGACGGTTTCGCCGTCCGGTCCGCCGATTGCGCAGCCGCTGATGCGTCGCTGACGATCATCGGCGCTGTCGCTGCCGGCCATGCGGATATCCCAGCACTCCAATCGGGCCAGGCTGTGCGGATCAACACCGGCGCGCCGATGCCGAATGGCGCCGATGCCGTCGCACGAATCGAGGATGCGACCGTTCCGCAGGACGAGGCGCGGGTCACGCTGGCGAAGCCCGTGAAGCCCGGCGCGCACGTCTCCTCGCGCGGTAGCGCGCAGCGCGCGGGCGATATCGCTGTTGCGGCACCGACCCGAATCGGTCCCGCACAGATTGCAACCATCGCCGCTGCCGGGCATACCGACATCAGAGTGTTTGGCCAGGCCGAAGTCGCCATCGTCTCAACCGGCGATGAGCTGGTCCCGCCCGGCGCCACGCCGAAACCGGGGCAGATTGTCGAGAGCAACAGCATCCTGATCGCCGGACTGGCGCGGCGGTTCGGCGCGATCGCGCGGCCGCTGGATATCGTCGAAGACCGCGTCGACGCGCTGCGCGAGCGATTCGCTGCGGCCCTTCAAAGCCGCGTCGTGATTACCTGCGGCGGCATGTCGATGGGCACGCTCGATCTTGTGCCGCAGACACTCGAATCACTGGGCGTGCGGTGGTTATTTCACGGCGTGAACGTGCGGCCGGCCAAACCCGTCGCCTACGGCCGCGGACCTGCCGGGCAGCATGTGTTCGGCCTGCCGGGCAATCCGGGTAGTACGTTTGTCGCGATGCACGTTCTGGTGCGGCCACTGCTGGACGCCCTGCATGGATTGGGCGCGGGTCCGCCGCGCTGGCGAGCGGCGCGGCTGATCGAAGACATCGCGCCGCACAAAGACCCTCGCCCCGCAGTGCTGCCGGGGTTGCTGCATCATGGCGATGACGGTGTGACGGGCGTTCGGCTCATGCCCTGGGGCGGATCGGGCGACGCGATCGGGCTGGCCGGCGCGGCGGCGCTGATCTTCCTTCCGCGCCCGACCGACGGATTTCGCGCGGGGGAACTTGTCACGTATCTGGCACTGGATTGACGAGTTGGCAGGCGTGGGAATCAGCGCCCGCTCTGCATCTGCTTGCGAAGATTCTCGTAGGCTTCCTGGCGTTGCTCGGCCGAGGACTGCGATTGGTTCAGCGCCTCGAACCCCTCCCCGCTGGGAATCAGCTTGAGCAGCTCTTCCAGCCGGGCCTTCGTCTCCGGGTTAAGGTCGTCGAGATGGATCTGCCCGTCGCGATTGAATTGTTGAATCGCGTCGCGCAGCGCGGGGATGCGCTCCATCGGGCTGGTTCGACCGACAAGATCCGCGAGCCCGGTCGAGTTTACTTCGTTTGCGACGCGCAGAATCGCGTCGGCCGTCGCGCGCTGATTCGGCGTGATGCGCGAATCGGTGCTGGCGCTGATGCGCGCCGCCGCCGGGCGTATCGCCACCGCTGCCCAGCAAAGCGCCAGCGGAATGAGCGCGCCCTCGGCCGCGCCGATCAAGACGCCGACGCAGCGCTCGAGGCGATGCAGCATCGGGCGCGACTCGACCGCGCTGCGCCGCACGCGCGACACCGTCGTGGCGCCGATGAACAGCGCGACCATGCCCGCGACGCCCGCAACGAGATAGCCGGTCACACCCGGCATGCCGAGCGACGCCGGCAACCGCGCGACAGCATAGGCGACGACAACAAACAGCGGCAGCATCACGACTTTGCGCAGCCCGCCTCGCCACAGGCCCTGCAAACCGCCCAGCCCGATCGCGGCCGCCGCGAGTTGCCCCAGTATCACGTCGCGTTGCCAGCTCGCATAAAACAAGCCACCCGCCGCGCCGATCCAAAGAAACGCCGTCAGAATCGGCGGGCCGGCCCGCCGCGCGCCGGGAACGAGATCAAACGAGGGTGACGCCTTCGAGGCCGTGCGTCGCGCGAGCTTGGGCGGCTGTTTCACGGGTGAATCCTCCACGCAGGTCGACCAGGGTGGCAGCTCCCGATACGACGGGCGTTCAACAATCGGCGCCAATTCCAGATCTTCCGGCGTTTGCTGCGTATCGGGATCAACGGATGAACTCCGCGTCGTTAACATGGCCGATTCTCCGATGGGCGCGCCGCGCACGCGAGGCCGCTCGGCGCGCTCGCGCAGTCGGTTGTCTATCGGTTCGACCGGGGCGCGACGCAAACTCGCCGCGCCGCGACGACCGCCGTATCGGCCCTTCAGATAATAGCGTGTTTCTGCGAAGGCGGCGTCCGGAAGGACCACCGTCGAACCGGTCGGCCATTCAGCGGGTTACCGGTCGGCAGCGCCCGTCAGGTTGTCCAGCTCGACGATATCCTCACGCCGATCCATGGCGACGTTGGCCAGTTCGTCGGCCCGAACGTTGGATTCGCGATAGACGTGCGAGACTTTCCATTCACCGATGGCGCGCAGCTTTTTCATGATCGCGTCGAAGATGCCTTTGAGGTTCTCGCTCTTGACGCGGTATTCGCCGTTGAGCTGGCGCACCATCAGCTCGCTGTCGGACTTTACCAGCACTGCCGTGGCCCCCGCCGCGATGGCCACGTCCAGCGCGCGAAGCAGGCCGGTGTATTCGGCCACGTTGTTCGTCGTGTGCCCCAGGAAATAGCCGGCTTCATATTTCGGCGCGCCGGCCTCATCGCAAATGGAAACGCCCGCGCCGGCTGGTCCGGGATTGCCCCGCGCGCCGCCGTCGGTGTAAATGACAAGTCGCATGAATGGTCTTACCGGCTGGCGGCCGCCCCGGACTCAAGGTAGAGGATTCGCCCGCAGACGTTGCACTTCACTGCTTCGTCGCGCGAAAGCAGTGCGTTGACTTGCTGCACGGTGACGCTCATGTTGCAGCCCTGGCAGGCGTATTCGTCGCGCTTCGGATTGGTTCGGATGATTCGCGCCATGGCCTCGCCGTCGTTCTTCGCAGCCACGCGGTTGAACATATCCAGCACACCGGCCGGGATGCCGTCGGCCGCCTCGGTGCGCTGCGCGTTCAAACTATCCAGCCGGTCCTTGGACTGCGCCTCGACCGCTTTCTGCGCTGCGAGGAACTCGTCCACTTTCGCGGATTCGGCGGCTCGCTGCTCCTGAAGCGCGGCGATCTCCTTGCGCCGGGTGTCGACCTGCGCCATTTTCTGAAGGGCCGCCTCCTCGATCTTCGAGTTGTCGGCTTTGGTCGTGTTCAACTGCATCAGGATGGCGGAGTATTCTTTGTTGGTCTTCGCGGCGTTCAGGGCCTGACGCAACTTGGCGATCTCGGCCTCGCGCGATTTGACATCCAGATCGAGCCGGTCGGCGTCCATCTGTTCGGATCGAAGTTTGAGCTGGAGGGATGCAAGCTGCGCGTCGATCGTCGCGACGGCTTGCTGTTGGCGGCGGACAGCCTGCGCCTTGCGGGCGATGGCGCGATTGATGTCGGCGATTTGAAGCTCGACTTCCTGAAGTCGGTGCAGGGCGTCGAGAACGGCTCCCATGTTCGGCGTTCCTCACTTGCTCCGCGCGAGCGGTTTCGTCTTGTTAATCACTGGGACATTATGCCCGCGCGAGGCCGTTTCAGCAAACCGCCACGATTTTCCGGCCTCCCCCACGGGTTGGCGCGCGAACGCCGCGCATAAGCAAGGCCCGTCGGAGGTCGCCCACGGGCCTTGCCATCCGCCGCGCGTCCGGCGCGACGGGCCTCTCCCACACCAGTCGTTTGATCGCGCTACACCGCTACGTCCGTCGGGGCGCGCTGCGGCACCGCTGCACCGCCATCGCGCACACACAGCAGACCCGGCACGATGATCTCCACCGGCCGTTGCCCCGCGCGATGCTCCATCGCCAGTTTCGCCGCCCAGCTTGTCATGCGACCCGCATCGACTTCGTACGACGTGACGCTCGCGGCCGCGGCCTGCGTTTCGCACGGCTCTCCCATCGCCGCGATGGCGATTCGCTTCCCGCGCCGGGCCGCCGTCATCGAAGCGTCGTTGAGGAAGGTCCTTAGCGCTGCCCCGGCCGCGATGACGCCGATCGACTCGGCGCCCGCCCCGGCGGCGATGCGCATTAACACGGCAGGCGACGCGACATCACATGAAATCGCCCCGCGCCCGGTCCGCACGGCACACGTCTGCGCGCCGGTCAGCACCTGACTCAACGCCGATGACCCGACCGCCGACGCGAGCAGAACGATGCGCGTGCAACCTCGCAGGTACAGATACTCCGCCAGGCGGAAACCGGCATCGACGTAGTCGGGGACGACGGAACACACCTTTCCCGCGATGGACGGCGCGCCGATCTGCACGAACGCCAGTTGTCGGCGAAGCACCTCGCCAAGCACGTCCATCGTCGGTTCGCCTTGCGATGCACCGAGCGGATCGGTCGGGATACAAAAAACGCCATCCACGGTTCGCGGGTGCGACGCAGCGGCGTGGCCATTTCCGTTTCGCTCGCCCGCGGCGGATGGATCAACCTTCACCGCGCCGCGACCGCGCTGCGGGCGGTCGAGCGTCACGAGCCGATGGCCGGCGGCAGCCAGTGCGGACCGCAAGCGGTCGATCAAGGCCGCGCGATGCGGCGCGGCCGTCAGGGCGTCGGGCATGTGGCATGAATAGACGCGTGTCGATTGCTCGGCCGCGGCCGCCGGACCGATGACGAACGTTCCCCGGCCGATGCGCCGCGCGACCAGCCCTTCGCTGCTCAAGTCGCACAGGGCCTTGTTGATCGTCTTGGCGTTGGCCTCGAAGCGCCGCCCGAGTGTGCGCTCGCCCGGCAGCCTGCCGGACAGTTCGCCAGTCAGGATGGCTTGGCGCAGTTGCTCGCGAAGCCGCTGGAACTTGTAACTCAAGCGAGGAATGTCCGGCGAACCGGACGCCGCACCCTGCGGGCGCGGACCCATCGACGCATGCATGAAGAGACCCCTGCTATGTTTTCGCGAGGTGGGTCGAGCCGGATCGTTAACCGGCGCAAGGTGTGCGACGGGTCACGCATCAAAGGCGTCGGGGCGGGAGACTCCCGGAGATGCCTTCGCGGCAGGCCGAATGACCGTTCTGCCGTGCGACTCTGCGGGATTATTGGGGCGGACCAGGTGTCCGGCGATCCCGCCTAGGGGTCTGTCACAGTGAAATCTTCGGGTGGTACGGGCATCCTGCCCGTCGAATACGGGCGAGACGCCCGTACCACCCAACGTACCACCCAACTCCGCACTTTCAAGCGTGACGGACCACTACGGAGCTTTTCGAGCGTTATCGGGTTGGACGGGCCGCACGCGAACACCAAGCCCGATACCTTGGCCCAGCGTCAATCTCCCCCCCGCGCCGCCGATTCCTTCAAACGGCTCCTCGGACAGAAGCAAATGCCCGTCGAGGTCCAGCCAGTCGACCAGCGGCGCGAGTTGCAGCGCCGCCGCGATGCCGAGGCTGCTTTCAATCATGCAGCCCAGCATGATCTTCATGTCAAACGTCCGCGCCAGCGAGATCATCCGCAGGGCCTCGCGAATCCCGCCGCATTTGCTCAACTTGATGTTGATGCCGTCCACGCAGCCGGCCAGCGCCGCCACGTCGCGCGGCCGCACGCTGCTCTCATCCGCGACAAGGGGGCAGAGACTTCCCGCAAGACCCGCCTCGCGGCCCAATCGATGACCTGCCTCGCGAATGCGACGCAGTCCATCCGCGTCGCCCGGCTTGATCGGCTGCTCGACAAATTCAACTCCGTACTTCGCCAGCATCGGCAGCTTCGCGATGGTTTCATCCACCGACCACGCGGTGTTGGCATCAACGCGAATGACCGCCTTCGGCGCCGCGGCGCGAATCACTGCGAGGTTCTCCTCGTCGCGATCGGTTCCGACCTTGATCTTCAACACAGGGTAGCCGGCCGCCGCGCGCACCCGATCGGCCAACTTCTCCGGGTCCGCGATTCCGATCGTGTATGAAGTAACGGGTATACATTGCGTCGAAAGGCCGAGCATTCGCGCCGTGGGGATCTCCAGACGCTTGCCGATCCAATCGTGGAGCGCCGCATCAACCGCACACACCGCTGCGCGCTGCTCGTCGAATCGTGGCAGAAGCGCCGATACGATGTGTTCAACTTCAAAGGGGTCGCGATCCGCGAGCAGGGGCGCCATCTCTTGGAGTGCGGCCGACGCCGATTCGAGCGTCTGCCCATAGGTGTCCATGGGCACGGCTTCGCCCCACCCCTCGACGCCGTCGTGGGTAACTTTCACCCAGAGGGTTTCCTTGTCGGAACGGGTGGCGACGGCGGTGCGGAACTCACCGGCCAGGCGAAGATTGATTCTTTCAAAGGTGAGGTTCACGATGCAATTGCGGTCATGCTAATGGGTTACGCGCTATCGGAGCAATAGGGCTAAGGATTGGAGCGGAGCATTGGGTTCGACGTTCGAACCGTCGTGACAACAAGCTGTTAACTATAGGTATTGCATGATGTTGTGCCTGATGTGGGCGGCTGGCCCGCCTCGAAATCAACTGTTCGGCAGGGGTTGTCGCGTTAAGGAAAAAAAAGCCGGGGGGACTCCCGCACTGGCGTGTGTTTTGCTATCATTCGCAACTTGCCGAATGGGATGATGAAGGCCAGAATGCGGGTTGATTGAACTGCTCGGGTAAAGACCCCGAGTCTGGTGTATTGGCTAGGAGTGCTATGTCCCTGTTACCTGTCAGGATCGCGGGCACCGGTAGTTTTCTTCCGGGGCCGCCGGTATCGAGTGATCGCCTGGAGGCGGTGCTCGGCACATTGGATCAGGCGCCGCCGAAAGTAAAGAGCTTCCTGTCGAGCGTCGGCCCGAAGATGCTCGGCGAGGGCGGCGTGAAGACGCGCCATTTCGCGGTGGACCCCGAAACGGGGAACATGACGCACAACTTCAGCAGTCTGGCCGAAGAGGCCGCGCGTCGCGCTCTGGACATGGCAAAGATGGAGCCGCAGGACATCCAGCTGCTCATCATCTCCTGTCCCTCCTACGATCAGAGTACTCCGCCAACCAGCGCGCTCCTTCAGGAACGATTAGGCATTCAGGCCTGCGCCGAGATGGAGATTCACTCCAACTGCACCGGCGTCGGCAAGGGCGTCCAGGTCGCCTATGACGCGCTTCGCACCGGCCGCTACAAAACGGCCCTTGTGTGCTACAGCCAGCTATCGTCGATCTACCTGCGAAGCTGCTACTTCAAGCAGTCCAAGATGGACAAGGTCCACGCCGCGCTGCGATGGATCCTCGCAGACGGCGCCGGCGCGCTGGTCCTCACCGGGGGCGACAACGGCAAGCCCGGCCACGAAATCATTGGTACTTACGTCGAGTCCGTCGGCGCGGGTCGCCCCTCCGGCATGACCGCCGGCGGCGCCGCGGCAGACCTGATGCGCAAGGAGCATCAGATCCCCGAGTTGTACAACGACGGAACTCATCACCTGTGGCAGGACTTCACCGCTGTCAACGACAACGCGGCTCCGCTGCTGTTGCAGGGCCTGATCAACTTCACCACCCAGATGAAGATTGACTCATCCACGGTGGATCATTACGTCGTGTCGATTCCGACGCTTCAGTTGTACGACCGGCACATCCCGGCGTTTCTCGACCGTCTGCGCATCACGCGCGACAAGATCAAGTTCCGCAGCGACAAGATCGGCTACTGCGGCGGATCGGCGACCTTGTTGCACCTTGATGAAATGGTGCGCACCGGCGAGCTGAAATCGGGCCAACTGGCCGTAGTTCATGCCGTCGAATCCAGCAAGTGGATGACAGCGGGGTTTGCGGTGCGATGGTAGACGAGCCGCGGCCCGCGCCGAGGCAGGACAAGCCCTTCGCCCTCCGAGCCGTCGTCTATACGATCGGCTTCCTGTTTGTCGTTCTGGGTATAGTTCCATCGCTGTTCTATCTCGCCGGGGAGCGGCTCATTCCTCCGATGAACTGGCCAGGCGAATGGCCGGTTGAAATTCAATCCTATTGGATGAACTTCCGTTCACTGGTGGGAGGAGCCATCTTCGCGACCGGATTGGCAGCGTACTTGTTCTGCTCGGCGTGGCTCGTGTTTCTTAGCAAGGCGCCGCACGTTCAGTTTCACGATCCGCAGGTGTTTGTCGCGACCGGGCCGTATCGCTGGGTGCGTAACCCCGTGGTGTTGACGCTGCTCGTGACCGCTGCCGGCCAGGCGATTTATTTCGCCTCGTGGGGCATCGCCGTGTATTTTCTCCTGGGCATCGGATTCGCCCAGTGGCAGGTCACGCGGCTGGAGGAGCCGAACCTGCGTCGCTTGTTCGGCGACAGTTATGAAGCGTATTGCCGGCGGGTGAACCGCTGGCTGCCCAAGCTGCCGTCAACAACCCCGGGCGAATAGTCTTTTCCTCGCTGCGCTTTCATCACCATGACAGCTCTTGTCACCGGCGCCACGGGTTTCTTCGGCAGTCACCTCGCAGAGCTTCTCCGCGCCGAGGGCACGCCGGTTCGGGCGCTGGTACGACCGACGAGCGACACGGCGTTGCTCGACAAGCTGGGCGTCGCGTGTGCCGTGGGTTCGCTCGAAGACACTGATTCCCTCCGCCGCGCCTGCGAAGGATGCGAGCGGGTCTATCATTGTGCCGCGCGCGTGGACATCCTCGGCACGCCGGATGAGTTCTACGAGACTACCGTCGAGGGCACACGCCGCGTGTTGCAGGCTGCGCGCGAGACCGGCGTCCGGCGATTCGTGCACGTCAGCTCGTGCGGCATTTATCATCCCGACTTGTTATCAAGCGGCGAGCCTATCACCGAGCACACACCGACGCCGCTGCCGCCGGACTGGTTCACCTACGCGGAAGCGAAGTATCACGCCGAGCAAGTCGTGAAGGAGTTTAACGGCGGCGAGATGGAATGGGTCATCGTTCGCCTCGCGTACCTCTATGGCCCGCGCAATCGCGTGATGCACACGCACCTGCGGCCGGTGCTGGCCGACGGTATCATGATGATCATCGGCGACGGGTCGAACAACCTCGCGATGATCTATGTGACTGACGCGGCGCGAGCAGTACATCGGGCGGGGACAGTCCCCGATGCGGCGGGCAAGGTGCTTATCGCCGGGCCGAACGAAGGCGTGACGCAGCGGCAATACTTCGACGCGCTGGCCGACGGTTTCGGTCTACCGCGTTGCAAGAAGAACGTTCCCTACGGTGTGGCTTTTTTCTTTGCGCGAATGGGCGAGGCGTTTATCAAATCCGGCCCGCGCGCCGCGGCGATGCGCCGGTCGGCCATTGCGCTGACCGGCCTGCCGCAGCGAATCGACTGCACGTTCACGCAGCAACTGCTTGGCTGGACGCCGAGTACACCATTCGCCGAGGGAATCAAAAAGTCTTTTGAATGGTATCGTGAAGAATATCGCGTATCGAATAACGAATAGCAAATTGACCGCCGCGCTACGAGTCCGCCTTGCCCAATTCCATCACTCGCCAACCGAAACGATCATTCCTTACACAATTAGAGCGGTTTTCATTCGGGCCTAGCGCCCTTGTGCACTAGGGGTTACGCTG
>CAZQCF010000032.1:0-48830 GCA_964592235.1 uncultured Planctomycetaceae bacterium | reverse complement strand
GTGAACGCGGTGCTCTTGATCGAACGGCCGCGCGGGCTGAAGCCCGCGGCTCTTTGGCACTCCTCAACTATTTCTACCCCACCTCGGTGCTGTCCACCGCCCGCGAGATCATCACGCTCTGGGTGGCCCGCATGGTCATCACCGGGCTGTACAACACCGGTCGCGTCCCCTTTCGCGACGTGGTGATCCATCCTGTCATTCAGGACGGCCAAGGTCGCAAGATGTCTAAATCGCTCGGCAACGGCGTGGATCCGGTCGACATCATCGACGAATACGGCGCCGACGCCCTGCGCTTCACCCTGGCCGAGCTCGCGACCGAGACGCAGGACATCCGCATGCCCGTGCAGAAGAAGAAGCTGCCCGACGGGCGCGAGATCAACATCAGCGAGAAGTTCGAGAAGGGCCGCAACTTCTGCAACAAGCTCTGGCAGGCGGCGACGGGCTACGTCCTGCGCAACCTGGACGGCTACGACCCGCGCCCGCTCGATCCGAAATCGCTGCAGCTGGAGGATCGCTGGATTCTCTCGCGGCTGACGGCGGCGCAGCACGCCGTCGACGCGGCGCTCGTGCGCTATCGCTTCTCCGACGCGGTCGGCACGCTGTATCGCTTCATGTGGGACGAGTATTGCAGTTGGTACATCGAGATGACCAAGTCGCGCCTGCAGTCGAATGAACGCGGCGCTCCGGTTTCGACGGCCGCGCGGGCTGAAGCCGGCGGCTCTTTGGATGCCCGCGGCACGTTTCCTGAAGGCGGCGGCTCGGATCAATCCGCGCGCGGCGCAGCGCAGCAGATCCTCGTACACTGCCTCGACCAGTTGCTGCGAATGCTGCACCCCGTCGTGCCGTACGTGACGGAGGCCGTCTGGCAGGAGCTGAACGCCGCCGCCCCGCGCCGCGGCCTGCGCGAGATCGCCGACGCCGCTGCGACCCAATCCGACCTGATCGCCGCCGCCTGGCCCGCGCCCGAAGCGGCCCTGCGCGACGAAGTCGTCGAACGCGAGATGGAGGTCCTGCACAACATCATCCGCAGCGCCCGCGATATCCGCGCGTCGGTGAACGATTATCGCGGCAAGTCGAAGCAGCCTTCGATGCGCACGCTGCCGGCGATTGCCATCCGCGCGGACGCCGGCACGTGCAAGCTCGTCGAAGCCTATCGCGCGTTCATTCTGCCGCTGGCGGGATGCGACACGCTGTCGGCCGCCCCGGATGCCCCGAAGCCGCGCGGCGCGATGGGTCGCGTGATGGGGGCTTTGCAGGTGTACGCGCCGGTGGCCGACCTGATCGACCTTGCGGAGGTGCGCAAGACGGACGAAGCACGTCTGGCGGAGTTGAAGAAGACCATCGCGCGCGACGAGGGCAAGCTGGCCAGCGCCGATTTCGTGAGCAACGCCAAGCCCGAGGTCGTCGAGCAGGCCCGGCAGCGCGTGTCGGAACTTCGCGCCCAGATCACCGCGCTGGAGGAACATCTCAAGGAATTGGGCAGCTAGTGAGGAACTCAAAGAGCCGTCGCCACCCAACGAGCCGCGGGCTTCAGCCCGCGCGGTGCTTTTGCGGCGAGTGAACGCGGTGCTCTTGATCGAACGGCCGCGCGGGCTGAAGCCCGCGGCTCTTTTGAAGCTCACGGCTCTTTGGAAGCTCGCGGCTCGCTGGATGCTCGCTGGACGACAATTCACAGCCCATTGTCAGCCGCGCGCCCGCGCTATACCCTTCCGCGCTGTCGAAACTTGGAGGCGGTGGATGGACGTTCGCATGGACCTGTCCCGAATCGTGATTCAGGACACCAGCGATCAACAGGTGATCTTTCTCCGCGAGCGCGACGGGGAGCGCGAGTTCCCCATCGTCATCGGCGACAACGAAGCCTACGCCATCGATCGGCGGCTCAAGGGTCTCAAGAAGGCGCGACCCATGACCCACGATCTGCTGGCCGACATCATCGAGCGCATGGGCGGCGAGCTGGAGAAGATCGTCATCAACGACTTGAAGAATCACACGTTCTACGCAAAGCTGGTCATCCGGTCGAACGGGGAGATTATCGAGGTGGATTCCCGTCCGTCGGACGCCCTGGCCTTAGGGGTGGCCGCCGCCCCCGAGCCGACACCGATCTACGTCAGTGAACACGTGCTGCGCGAGGTCCTGGGCCAGTAGGCTTGTGGCTCGCCCGCGCCGGCATTCAGATACTTGTCGTTATGGATGGTGACAACCTCATGAGCGATCAGACCCAATCGACGGATCGACTGGCCTCGCTTCTCCAACCCGCCCTCGCACAATGGCCCGCAACCGGCGAAACCGCCGTCACCAAGGCCCCCGGCGTGATCGACGTCATGGGCGGCATCGGCGAAGACAGCGGCTCACTGGTGATAACATCAACCGCCGGCGTCTCCTTCACCGTCGCCTTGTGGGCCACCGCCGAGCCGAGCTTTGCCGTTCGATTCTGCCCCGAGGGGGGCGAAGCCACGCCGCGCGACTACGTGCGGCCGCTGGGCGGCCTCCTTTCGGCCGCGCCCGAAGCGATCATCGCCGAAGCGCGCGACGCGTCGGCCGAGTGGGCCGCGCCGGTCCTGCTCGCTGTTCGCCACGCCATCGCACACGGCGGTTTCGCTCGGCCGATCGGTGGATTCGCCGCGCTGGTGATCACCGACTTTCCGCCCGATGCGGACCTCGGCCGCCACGCCGCGCTGTCCACCGCGACGATCGACGCACTTTGTCGCCTTTCCGGCGCGCCGCGCGAACGGTTGGAGAAAGCCGCGCTGGCCGCCGACGCCGTGCTGGCGCTGACCGGCATTCCCGCGCAGCGCATCGCGCTGACCGCGCTGGCCGGCCCGGCCGATGGCTCGCTGTTGCAGATTCAGTTTCACCCGCAGCCCAAGCTCGACCCGCTGCCGTTGCCGCCGGGCATCGCCATCGCCGCCGCGCGAACGTTTCTCACGCGCCCGACCACGCCCGAGCGGCTGATCGAAACCCGCGCCTGCACCGCCATGAGCCAGTTGCTCATCGCCGAGTTGCAACGCGCCGACGGCGTCGCCACACCGGCCCATCGCCTCGCCGCGATTCACCCGACGGAATACGTCGAGCGCTTTCGCGATCGACTGCCGTCGAAAATCACCGGCCGCGCCTTCATCGAGAAGTTCGGCGAGCTGCGCGGCGTCAACGGATGCGTCGTTCCGGCCGATACGTACAAGGTTCGATCGCGCGCCGAGCATCACATCTACGAGAACCGCCGTGTTCACGAATTCGCATCGCTTATCACGCGCGCCAAGCGGAACAACTCGCTCGAAGCCCTCGCCGCGGCCGGCGAGCTGATGTACGCCTCGCACTGGTCGCACAGCCAGCGCTGCGGCATCGGCGGCGTCGAGACCGACCGGCTCGTCTCGGCCATTCGCAAGCAGGGCGCGGCTATCGGCCTCTTCGGCGCGAAGGTCACCGGCGGGGGTCACGGCGGCGAAGTCGTCGTGCTCAAGCGCGCCGACGACCCCGCTCGGAGCGCGCTGGCAGCAGCCGTGCGCGAGGCGCAGGCCGCTTCCAACCGCACGATCCACACCTTCCGCGGTGCCCTGCCGGGGGCGGAGTTCTTCAATTCCGCGCCGGTGATGGCCACCGCCTAAGCGATCGCTCACAAGTCGAACGAAAGCCTATATTTAGACGCGTTATAAACGTCGCGCCGTTTATAACGGCTTGCGCCCAATTCCCGGCGTACAGTTCATTCATGCCAAGAATGCCTCTGTCCATTTCGCTGTCTGGATTGCGAACGCGCGCTCCGGATGGATCGCGGATTCTGATTCCCATTGCGCGCATCGGCCGGGATCAGAACTGCTGGAAGATCCTGCACGAAGAAGGCATGGTCGAACACAACTGGCCCCGACGTATGGATATAGAATGCACACTGCCATCTGGTCTCGTAACACGTCTGAAGGAGCGCTTGGTTTTCAGGCAATTGCGAGCCGGGACATTACGAGCCGAATTCTCGTGCCGCCGCGCAGGGCAGTGGGAGCTAGTCACCGCGGGTCTCTTGCTGGTTTACCCGATTCTGGTGTTGTTCTACCCTCGCACGGGATTAATCAATCGGAGTTCACTCTTCGAGCTTCCCATGCCGATCTGGTGCTGGGTGATCTCGGCGATCAGCTTGCTAGGGCTCATCGTAGTGCCGACATTCGGCGCCATCCTTATTGCGACGCGCAGGTTCTCTCGGATTGCGGCGGGTTTCAAGCGAGATCGCCCGATTCGAATTTGTGTGGCCCGCTCGCGAATCAGGATCGAGTGCGCAAATGGTCTGGAACTGTCATTTCCGCTGTCCGATGTGCTTCAGTTCCATTGGAGCGGGAGCATTGCGCTGCGCGGCGGTACAACTATCTACTTTGAGCCATACGGCCCCGGTATCCATGAGTGGCGAGTCTTCACCCGCGCCGCAAACAGGTATCTTGGTGTCGAAGATTCGAAATGCTTCATGAGTTCGCCCACAACCCGTAAAGGACGGCGTCGGTTGCTGGCAATAGCCGGCCTCGGCTCAGTTGTCTGTGGACTGACCAATTGGATGATGAATGCCGACAACACCCGTAAATGGGTGGGCAGCACGGGAATCATCGTGCTACTGACGTTGCTGGTCGTTCCATTGGTCATCGACTGGCGGCGCGTGCGACGCTGGCTTCGCCGGAACAATCACACGAAGATTCTCGCGATGTTCGCACCGAGTTGCACGTTCAAAGCGTAGCGCGGGCCGGGCGCTTGGCGCCGTAAAGCGCGTCGGCGCATTTTGCACCTGCGGCGCGATTCCGCGAACATATTGCCAATCATGCAGGATCCGCCGCGCCAATCGAACGCCCCCGTCGCTCGCCCCATCGTCAACGAGGCCCCCACACCGCGCGCTGCGTTCCTCGCCCGGCCGGTTGATTACGCCGCCGACCTCGATCAGCCGACCGCGCCGACCGGCTTTCCGCGCTTGACGCTGTCCCGCCGCGCGGCGCTGGTGGACCTTCTCGCCGTCGCCGCGCTGGTCACGTTCTACGAAACCGCCACGATCCTTTCAGGCCTGCACGAAACCCTGCACGTCCTCGTCCCGCGAGGCGGGCTGTACGTCGGCATCGTCCTAAACGGACTCTTCTGCCTCGGCGCGGTCAGCGCCGTGCTCAAACTCCGCGGCCAGTCGCCAACCGATCTGGGCCTGGCGCCGATCGCCCCGCGCCGACTGCTCGGGTGGACTGCCGCCGCCGTGCCGGTCTGTTACGCGCTCGGCGCCGCCGCCGTGATCACAACCCTGGTCGCGACGGGGCGGAACATCCTGGAGATGGCGGACGAGCGGACGGTGTTCCTGGATCGCATGAGTGACATTAATGTGGCATGGATCGCGCCGGTCGTGCTGTTCGTCGGCGTCTACGAGGAGATTCTCTTTCGCGGGTTCCTGCTGCCGCGGCTGCGGACGCTCTTCAACAGTACGGCGGCCGCGGTTCTCGTCAGCGCGGCGCTCTTCGGCGCGGCCCACTATCCCACGCAGGGGCTGGAGGGCGCGATGCAGACCGGTGCGGTGGGATTGGTCCTGGCAGTGCTCGTCACGCGGCTGCGAAATCTTTGGCCCGCGATTCTCACCCACGCCGCCATCGACGGCATCAGCCTGCTGGCGACCATCCTGCTGCTGCCGGCGATGCAGGAGGCGCTGAACACGCTGACGGGCCAGCCGGCAAGCGGGCCGGGGTAATTCAATTCGATGCTCCCGCTGAACATTCGCGATCGAATACGAAAGCCTCAGGCAATTGCATGGGGCTTTATTTAGGGCGAATCGAAACGAATCCTACTTCCTACCGGCGGCGATCATCCCCAGCGCCTCATCCACCACCGCCACCAGATACGCCGCATCCGCGCTCGTGATGCACATCGGCGGCTTGATCCGCAGCACGTTGCCGTAGAAACCGCCCTTGCCCAGCAAAAGGCCGCGCTCCCGGGCCAGCTCCAGCAACTGCGCCGCCTCTTCCTTCGCCGGCTCTTTGCTGACGCGATCCTTCACCAGCTCCACGCCGAGCATCAGCCCCATGCCGCGCACCTCGCCGATCAGCTTGTGCTTGTCCATCAGCGCCGTCAGCCCGGCCTTCAACTCGCCGCCGACCTTCAGCGCGTTCGCCTGAATGCCCTCCTCATCGATGATGTCCAGCGTCGCCATGCCATAAGTCGCCTGCACCGGATTGCCGCCAAACGTGTTGAAGTGCAGCTTGCCGGTCAGGGCCTTGGCGATCGCCGGCGTCGTCGTCACCGCGCCCAGGGCCGTGCCGTTGCCGATGCCCTTGGCCATGCACACCATGTCCGGCATCACGCCCCAATTCTGAAAGCCCCAGAAGTGCGTGCCGGTTCGGCCGAAGCCGGTTTGCACCTCGTCGGCGATGCACAGGCCGCCGGCCTTTCGCACCTCGTCATAGGCGATCTTGAAATACTCCGGCGGGGGTGTGACCGCGCCGCCGACGCCCATGATCGGCTCGGCGATGAAGGCGGCGACCTTGCCCGGCGTGGTGAACTTGATCAGCTCGCCGATGTCGCGGGCGCACTTCACGTCGCAACTCGGATACGTCAGCCCCAGCGGGCAGCGGTAGCAGTAACCGGGCATGCCGTGATGCACGCCGAACGCGTGCGGCGTGGCGTACTTCCAGGTGCTGTGCGCGGTGAGGGCCATGGTCGATTGCGAGCCGCCGTGATAAGCGTTGCGCAGGCCGATGATGTCGAAGCAGCCGGTGTAAGCCCGCGAGGTGAGAATCGCCAGATCGTTCGTCTCGCTGCCGCTGTTGGTGAAGTAGGTGACCTTCAAATCGCCGGGCATGTGGTCGGCGAGCTTCTTCGCGTACTGCCCGACCGTCGGGTGCAAATAGATGGTTGTCGTGTGTTGCAACATGCCGACCTGGTCGCGGACGCGCTCGACCATCTTGGGGTGACAATGGCCGACGGAGACGGTGACAATGCCGGCGAAGGCGTCGAGGTATCGCCGGCCGGTTTCGTCCCAGAGGTACTGCATGTGCCCCTCGACGACCATGAGCGGGTCTTTGTAATAAGTGATCAGCGCGGGCGTCAGATATTGCTGCCGCAGCGCCAGCGCCTCGGCCCGGCTGGGTCCGTTGTATGGTCGGGGCTTGTGGTCGCAGACGGGAAGGGAGATGGATTTGGACATGAGTTTGCCTCGATGGGTGACTCGATGCGCTGGCATCGAGACAACCCTGCTATTTGTTGGGTGTATTGTCCCAAGGGGCGCGAGGCAAGTCAAAGATGAAGGAGACACGTAGGGTGCGTCCCGAACGCACCACAAGCGGCGCACCGCATCCGAGCCGCGACCGTCAGGGAGCGTCGAGACATGCTCCGGCCGCGCGAGAATCATGGATTGAAGAGCAACCAATTTGAATCCGCAATGCTCGAACCGCCGTGAGATAACTCGGCACTCCCTGACGGTCGCGGCTCTGTTTCCCGCGCAGCACGACGACACCGGATTTGGAGAAAGCGCCCCCGACGCACCCTACGCGAGCGTTTCGACGTCTTGGCGTTTCGGCGTTTTGGCGTTTTGGCGTTTTGGCGTTTAGTAAACGCCCTCCACCACCGTCGTGCCAAAGCCGGAGAACGGCCGCACATTCGCCGTGCCATCCCATGGATAGCGGTCGCACGGCGGCGTGCGCTTGGCCTCGTCGCGCTCGAGGAAGCGCGGCACGAAGAACTCCCTGGTGAGCGTCGTCAGCCGCACGCGGCCCCACTCGCCGTGCGCGACGGGCGTCTTCTCATCGGCGAAGCTCACGACCTCCAGCATTGCACGCGGCAGCGGCGGGTGATAGATGATGTCATAGTTGTCGGCCGGGTCGAACGGCTTGCACGTCGCCAGGCCCATCAGCGTGTTGCCGTAGGTCGGCACGAACTCGATCTTGCCCTCGCACAGTTCCTCGCGGGCGAACTTGTGAAACTGCGGCGTCATGCTCGTGCCGCCGCAGAAGATGCCGGTGATGCCGGCCTTCACCAGCGAAATGCGATCAGCCAGCGCCTCCAGCAGCTTGGGCGTAGCGAAGAGGCAGCGAATGTTGTCGTGGGCTTTCAGCAGCGTGAGCGCCTGGTCGATGACGTGATTGCGATATTCGTCCATCACGTCCATGCGGCCCTTTTTAATCACCTTCACCACCCAGCGAGGGTCCATGTCGAGCAGGAAGCAGATGCCGCCGCGAAATTGACAAAGGTGTTCAACCGCCAAGCGCAGCCGCCGCGGACCGGTCGGCCCGAGCATGAGCCAGTCGGCCCCTTTGGGGAACGCCTTGTCGTCGAGCGTCTCGCTGAACATTTCGTAGTCGGTGCGATAGTCACTGATGTTGATTCGGCTCTTGGGCACGCCGGTGCTGCCGCCTGTCTCGAAGAGCGAGACGGGCTGATCGGCAAAGGCACGCGGCACCCACCGCCGCACCGGCCCGCCGCGCAGCCATTCGTCCTGAAACGGCGGGAACTTGTCGAGATCGGCGTAGCAGGTGACTTCCTTGCGCGGGTCCCAGCCGAGCGTCTTGGCGTACTCGATCCAGAACGGACAGCCGCTGGCGGGGTCGAAATGCCAGGCGACGATCTCGCGGGTGTGTTCATCGAGCCGCTTCCGCGCGGCGGCGACTTTGTCGTTGAGTGATTGGCTCATTTCATTGGCCAGGCGTAGGCCCGGCTTGCTCCACTATACTTGTGTGTACCAGACCACCATGGCAATCCGCGACCGGACAAGAAAGCGATTGATCGGGGCCGCTGTCTTGTTTGTGTACATTGCCTTTCCCGTCTATTTATCCGCGAGAGAGGACTTTGTTCCGCCCGTCGTCGCAGCATTTCTTTTTGTAATGGGCATTCCCCTGTTCCTTGTGGGGCTATTCTATTCACTCGAACGCATCGGATTCCTGCCAAGGCCGGTGCCGCGAACGCGTTGCCAGCAATGCGAATACCTGCTGACGGGCAATGCATCCGGCGTCTGTCCCGAATGCGGTGCATTGATCCCTGCCGAACAGCGATCAGCAGTGCGTACTAGTCTCATCGACGATCACAATGAACCCCTGCCTTGAATATGGGGCAACACTCTGACAAACTTGCACCGCCCGGCGCTCCCTGACGGTCGCGGCTCGGATTCATCTCGCTGCGACGTCTACTTCTTCCCCTCGATCGCGAACACTTCCTTGCGGTTGGTGATATACAGCACACCGTTGGATGCCACGGGCGTCGTGTACACCGAGCTGCCCATGTCGTTCGTGGCGATCAGCTTCTTTTCCTTGCCGTGTTCGAACACCAGCACCTCGCCGTCTTCGGTGCCGAGCATCACCTTGCCGTCGACGACGTACGGCGAGCCCCAGATGGCCGCCATGGTATCGTGCACCCAGTAGCGCTTGCCGGTCTTTGCGTCGAGGCAGTTCAAGAAGCCGCTCAAGTCAGCCGCATACACCAGCCCGTCAGCAATGGCGCACGTCGAAATCGACCGATGAAAATCCTCGTTGCCGATGTGCCAGACCTTGCCGCTCTCGGTGACGTCGCCGGTCATGGTCGCGTCGATGCAATAGAAGTGGCCGATGCCTTCGCCGTGCTCCGGGTCCTGCCCGACGCAGACGTAAACTTTATCGTCGTGAATGACCGGCGTCGCGATGATCTCGTTCGCCGTGCCGCGGCCGCCGAGAATGTACTTCGCGTCGGGCGGGTTGAGGTTGAACTTCCAGATCGGCTTGCCCGTCTTCGGCTCAAAAGCGTAGCACCAGCCGTCGCCGCCGCCGAAGATGACCTGGCTCTTGCCTTTTACCATGCCGTAGGCCGGGCTGGACCACTGACCGTGAAACGTTTTCTTCCCGCAATCATTCCGCTCCCAGACCAATTCGCCGGTGTCTTTATTCAAGGCGATGAAGTCAGCCGCGTCGGGGCTGGGCAGATTCAAGTGCCCCTCGTCCACACCGTTCGACGTAAGCACGAAGACCAGCCCCTCGGCGACGACCGGTGAAGCCGTCGCGAGGTTGTGCGGGAAGACACCCAGCTCGTCGATCATGTCATAGACCCAGATGAGGTCGGCGTCTTCTTTCTCGGCGTACTTCTCCTCTTTGTACGGCCCGTCGTTCTTGCCGTCTAGAAAACCTTCCACGTCGGCGCAGACCACTTCGCACCGATTGCTGACGTACCAGAGCCGGTTGCCCTCGGCGAACGGGCTGGAACAGATTCCCTGCTCGGGCCAGTCGTTCACGCGGCCTGAAGGCAGCTTGTCGTGCGTGGCCTGCCAGAGCATCTTGCCGGTCTTCTCATCAAGACACATGACGACACCTTTGTCGCCCTTGATCTTCGGGCGGTACTCGCCGGTGTTGTTGGTGCCGATGAAGATCTTGCCCTTGTAAATCACCGGGTTGCCATAGGTCTGCGAACCAAGCGGCGCGACCCACTTGATGTTCGTCTTGTCCTTGATGTTCCACTTGGCCGGGATGTTCTTCTCGCCGGAGACCATGTTGCGGTCGGGTGAGCCACCCCACATCGGCCAGTCGCCGCGTTTGGATTTCTCCAGCGGCTCGGCATGAGTTGGCAGCGCGAGCCCGCAAACAACGATGGCCAGCGCCGCGAGGGCCGCGCCGCGAGAACGATTCGTATTGAAATGAAAGCTCATCTTCGCGATTGCTCCTGTTCGTTTCGATTGCCCGCCGCTGCGGATCTGCGACCTGCGCAATCGGTTCGTTGCGATCTCGATTGCTCGCGCAATCGGCGTCCTACGGCGGACAAGCTCGCCGGGAAAAGCACGACTACTGGTTCACGAGCACCTTGAAGTTGTCGATGTAAACTTCCGCGCCATCACTCTTGTCCGTCGTCCCGTTGGAGTACACAAAAATGCCGGGGCTGCCTTCGGGATTCGGGCACGCGTCCTCAAACTCAATGGTCCAGTCCTTCGGTTCCGCTTCGTCGCGCAGCCAGACCTTGCCGCGCACCAGCGCCTTGCTGCTCGCCGGCTCCACGCGCAGCCTGAATCGGTACCACGCATTCTCCTTCAACTCAAATGGAATACGCTTGCGCAGCGCATGCGTCGGCTCGTCGCGCCACCGCGCCAATTCCAATTCCTTCTGCATCCCCAGCACGATCAACTCATAGCGCGAATTGATCACGCCCATGTCCGGCCGGAAACGCTTTCGCGCCAGCGTCCCCTGCAAATCCGCCTCGACGGTGTACCCGCCGGGGATCGGCGTCGTCGCGAACGCGCGCATCTTCCAGACCGGCGACGGCTTGCCCTTTTCCGCGAGCTTCTGAAGCACCATGCTGCCGTCGTGCTTCGTCACGCGCGTCTTGCCGCCCACGCCGATCCAACCGCTCGGCGGTATGCCCTCGCGATTGCGCTCGAAGTCTTCGTTGATCGGCAGCCACGGCGACACGCGCACGCGCGCGTCGGCCGACAGACCGCCGCCGCTCACGGTCAGCAGGCCCGCCGTGAACGGAATCTTGTCCATGGTGCTGAACGTGCCGTCCTGGCTGATGATGCCGCGCAGGTTGCTGGTCAGTGACCACTCCAGCGGCCCGGCCGACTCGTTCGTCGGCACGCCGCGGTTGTTGAACGCGCGGACCTCAAACTTCTGTCGACCGCCGGGCATGAGTGTCACATCCGCCGGGACAATCTGAATCGTCGCGGGTTTCATGTCGCCGCCGGGCGTTTCCTTCGGCTGCGGCGTCGCGTCGGCCGTCTGGACCTTTGCGCTCTTGTCGGCGAGGCAGTACATCCCATAGCGCGTCATGAAGTAGACGCGCCCGCCGCACACCGTCGGCGAACCGTACAGCTCGTCGATCGCCCCGCCTTCGCGCGGCTCAAACTCCTGCCGACTCAACAACTGGCAGTGCGCCCCGGCGTCCTTGAGGATATAGAAGATACCGTTCTGCTCGCCGACGTAAATCACGTTGTCGGCCGTCACGACGGGCGAGCCTTTGCCCACGCGCCCCAGCTTAAACTTCCAGACAACCTTGCCGGCCACCGCATCCACTGCGAACAGCGTCGCCGAATTGTCCACGGCATAGACGCGGCCGTTGGCATAAGCGAGTGACGCGTATCCGGCATCCAGGCCGTCGATCCGCCAGACCTCGCCGCTCTGGGTGATGTCGCCGGTCTTCGAGGCGTCGATGCAGACCATGCGGCCCATCACGGTCGAGTCGCGGTTCTCCTCGCTGTGCGAGATAAAAACGTGCTTGCCGACCCAGACCGGTGAAACGTTCAACCCCAGCTTGCTCAAGGCATAGGACCAGACGACCTTGCCGGTGCGCGCTTCCATGCCGTACACGACGCCGTCGCCGCAGGGCGCCACGAGCAGCCGCCTTCCATCCACGACGATAACGATCGGCGTACCGTATGTCGTATCCACCGGCGGGCCGCCCGGTTCGGCCCACCAGATCACCGATCCGTCGTGCTTGTTGAATGCAACAAACCGATGGCCCGGCTTGGCGTGGTTGCCCCAGTTGGTGTTCAGGAAGCTGACGATGACGCGGTCTTCATCCACGATCGGCGTCATCAGTCGGCCGCCGTACCCGCTGACGCGGTTGTACTCCTCGGTGAGCGAATGCTGCCAGATCAACTTCCCGTCCTTAGACAGACAGATAAACTGCCCGCCCGTTCCGTGGGCATAGAGATTGCCCGTCTCGGGATCGGCGGCGAGCGCCGTCCAGCCGACGCGCTGCGCGACAATGTCGGAGAAGAAGACATTGAAGCGATAGTCCCAGACGGTCTTGCCCGTGTCCGCATCGAGACAGATGACGCGCTCCTGCAAGCACGCGCCGTCGCCCGCCGGAGCGATGTAGTACACGCGCCCGCCCATCACCAGCGGCGTCGAGCGTCCGCCCTCGGGCGATTTCCATAGGAGATTCTCACCGTCGAGCGACCACTTCTTCACCGTTCCGTACTCGTGCGCGAAGCCGTTCTGATCCGCCCCGCGCCAGTGGGACCAGTCCGACGCGGTAACGGGTGCAAGCGGCAACAAGGCCGCGCCCAGCACGAACGCGGTCAGGACCCTCGCGCGCAGCGCCATGCCCCGCGGCGAATGCAGAACGAAGAATTGCGTATCAAAGAATCGGGCGGCAACCGCACGCCCCCCGGGCACGGCACAGCTCGTTTGACCAGGGGTTTGTTTTTCACATTCTGCATTCTTCATTCGACGTTCTCCACGTGTCCGCTCGTTCGGATCCATCGCCTCGCCTTCATCTCAAACCGAGGCAGGCTTCCCGGCGCGACCAATCGTACCGTCGGCCGAAAGTTCAGCCGGTCCTTCACCGCCCGCGCGACCGCCTCCGGCAATTCGGAAGCGTCCATGCCCGGCGACGGCTCCAGATCTATGCGAAGCTCGGCCAGCGCGCCAGAAGTCAGCGCCTGCAGTTGAAACTCGACGATGCCGGGATGCTCCCGAAGTATAGCCTCAATCGCACCGGGAAACACATTGTTCCCACGGATCGTCACCATGTCGTCGATGCGCCCCAGGATCCCGCCCACCATCCGCGCGAACGACCGTCCGCACACGCAGCGGCCGCGCACCAGCTGCACCAGGTCCCCCGTGCGATAGCGAATCAGAGGGCAACCCAACCGCCCGAGATTCGTCAACACCAGCTCGCCGGGATGTCCGGCCGCCACCGGTTGCAGCGAATGCGGATCGATCACTTCCGCGATGAACTCGCTCTCGGTGACGTGCATGCCGCCCGGCGCCTCGATGCACTCGAACGCGTACGGCCCGATCTCGGTCATGCCGGCGTGGTCCAGCACGCGCGCGCCCCACTCCGATTCAATGCGCTTGCGTGTCGCCGGAATGCTGCCGCCCGGCTCGCCGGCGACGATCAGCGCGCGCACACGCGACGCCGCGAGATCGATCCCCGCTTCGCTCGCCACCTCCGCCATCCGCAGCGCGTAGGTCGGCGTGCAACAGACAAATGTCGCTTCATTCTCCAGCAGATAGTCCAGCCGCGCGCGGGTCGTCATGCCCCCCGCCGGCAGGCAGAGATTCCCCAGCGCCGCCGCCGCCTCGAACGCCGCCCAGAAACCGACGAACGGCCCGAACGAAAACGGAAACACACACCGGTCTTCGGGTGTCAAACCGCCCGCTCGGTAGACGATGCTCCAGCAGTGCTTCCACCAGGCCCAATCCTCGGGCCGATCGATGAAACGCAGCGTCTGCCCCGCGCTGCCGGAGGTCTGATGAAGACGTGTGTACTCATTCACCGTGTGTGTCAGGATCGTCCCAAACGGCGGCGCGGCCAGTTGATCTTCCTGAATCTCCGCGCGCGTCGTCAGCGGCAGCAATCCCAGCGATGCCTCCGCCGTCGTCGCGCGGCTGATCGCCTCCAGCTCCAATCCGTCCCATTTCGCCTGATAGAACCGACTGCCCCGTGCGGCCTCATCGACCACCCGCGCCAGCTTTGCGCGCTGGAGTTTCGCCAGCCCCTCGGGCGACAACGTCTCATCCTGCCGGACGTGAAAACTCATCGGTGCTCGTCACACGGGGAATCCGTCAACCGCACTTCCACATCGATTCTAACGGACCGGACCGCCCAGCGTCACACGATGCGGAAAAATGGGCGCTGGCGCCGGGACGACCAACCAAACAGGTCATGGCTGCCCACGAAGCGCCAGAATTGCGTCCATGATCTTCGCAGAAGCCGCCGCATAGGCGTCGCGGTCCTTCTCGCGGCTGGCAAACGCCGATAGATCCACCGCCGGGCCAAAGCGAACCGTGGCGTGATGGCGCTGGAAGAACGGCAGAGCCATGCTCAACACGTCCAGTACGTTGGCCCAGCGCGAGCGCTGCGCCGCCGAGCCGCTCGTCCAGTCGTAAGCGGGACGAAGACCGTCGATGTACGCGGGAATCACCGTCGCTCCGCTGCGAAGCGCCAGCATGCCGATGCCCTCGCGCGGCTCCTGCGGGCCGTGGCGCGGGACGATCCGTCCGGTCGGGAAAATCCCCAGCGCCTTGCCATCGCTCAAATGGCGCAGCGCCGCCTTGATCGAGGCCGTGTCGTTACCGCTGCGTGAGACGGGCACACATTCGATCGCGCGGCACATCCCCCGCACGAACGGCAGCGACGCGTATTCCTTCGCGATCATGAAACCAAACGAGCGATTCGGCGAGGCGGCCGTCAGCACGAACGGGTCAAGCACCGAGTTGTGATTCGCCGCGATCAAAACCGGTCCCTTGCCGGGAACGGTGCATCGGCCGATGCGCCGGCAACGCGCCATCCACGCGCAGTAAAACCCATTGAGATTCCGCCAGAAGGTAAGCCACGTCCCGTGCCGCCCCCGGCGCAGCCGCACGCGCGTGGTCCACAGGCCGACGCCGATCAGACCAATGGAGACAGATGCCGTAATCCAGGCGACGTGCCGGTCGATGTTTGGCCACGCCGGGATCCCCAGCGCCCCCGTCGCCGCCAGCAGACCGGCCATGCTGAACATGTCATTGACGCCAAAGACGCGACCGCGATGGCTATCCGGCACGATGCGCTGGAGCAGGGCATTAACGCTGACGCCGATGCCGGAACCGAAGAAGCCGATCAACAGAATCGCGGCTGCACCGGCTGTCCGACCGAAACCGAGAACGATAACGCTGGTCAGGAAGAGGCCCGCCAGACCGGTTAGCTTCAGGCACCAGGAGATGGCAAGCTCGCTCTTGAGCGCCGAGCCGAGCAGCGTCACGACTGCGGATCCGATCAACAGGCCGACGCCCAGCAGGCCCTGGTAGATTCCGATCTGTTCGTACGTGCCGCCGAAGAAGTCTTTCACAAGGGCCGGGATGATGCTGTGAACGATCGACGAACCGGCCCAGAAGACGACCGACACAAAGATCACTTCTAATACACGGCGATGACATCGTACGTACCGAAACGCCTCGAGGATGGCTCGCGCGCCGGTTTCGCTCGCGCCGTCGACGCGGGCCGCACGAGGCGGCGCGGCTTCCAACGGACGGATGAGAAAGACAAAAGCGGCGCTGGCGGTGAACGTGAGCGAGTTCACGATGAAGTTCGCGCGAACGCCGACGCGCTCAACGAGCAGCGCCCCGATGTAGAACGACGCGATGCTGGCGATCATGCCCAGGCCGGCCGTGCATGCATTGGCGCGGATGAGTTGGTCAGGCTGCACAAGCGTGGGCAGCAGCGACAGCCGCGCCGGGGAGAACATGGCGGCGAACGTTCCCAGCATGGCCAGCGGCAGAATAGCGACGCCGACAGAAATGGGCGCCTGCGGATCGCGCCCCAACGCATGGTGCACGCCCATCAGAATGCTGAACATCTCGAAGATGACCACGGCGCGGATCAGGTCGGCGGCGATCATCAGCGCCCGGCGGGGCAGGCGGTCGGCCATCCACCCGAAAACCGGCCCCAGGCAGAAGAACGGCGTCATGAAAGCAAACAACATGATGGCGATGCGGCGCGTGACGTCGGTCACGCCGGGGTCGAGGGCGTTCTGCATCTTGAGCAACGCCATGCGCGAGACATGATCGCCAAAGGCGCTGACCCCATAGGCCAGCCACAGCAGAATGAAGTTTCGATTGCGATAGAGCGGGACTGCCGCGCCGGTAGTCGCCGCGGCGGTGTCGGCTTCGTGACGTGGCGGAGTCGCGTCAGACATTCTCGATGAACAACGTGCCCTTGGTGCGGACAGCCCGGACCGTGCGGCGGATGCTTTCAGCGACCTCGGCGGGCACGTCGATGGACTCGAGGATGATGTTCTCATCGGTGCGGTCGCTGCCGATGACCTCGACGTTTCCGGTGTTGAGGATGCGGTCGATCAGCCCTTGTTTCAGGCGAACGTCCTCCACCCGAACCAGTTCGGTTTGATCGGTCGTGCGGCTCAAGATGCCCCGATGAATGAACAGCCGTTGCGTCGTCAGGCGATACTGCCGGCTGAACACCACCAGCGCATGGCGGACAAAGACCACCACGGCGGCTGCGGCGATCAGCCCCCAGGCAAAATCTCGCAAGCGACTGCCCTGATCGACATACCTGTACACCAAAACCGTCAGCGCGATCGCGCCGACAAGCCACAGCGCCCAGACGCCCGCCGAGGCCTTCCACGCCGGCCGGCCGCGCCAGACCTCCTTTTCATGCGCCGGGTCACGATAGGTCTCCGAGCCGGGCGGGGCCTGCCGGGTCAGCGATTCGGGCGCGGCGACTGGTGCGGACGGCGACGCCGGGGACGATGCCGCGGGAGCGGCGGCCTGAACCGCGCCGGGCCGTGGCGCAGCATTGGACCACACACCATCCTGCGGCGGAGCCGACTTCGCGCCGGGGCCGACGCGCGTGCCGCAATGACGGCAGAACACGCTGTCGGCCTCGATCGTCACCTTGCACCTGGGACAGGTCATGGTGGCCCTACTTCGTCGCGGCGGCGTAGCGCGCTTCGACGTCCTTCCAGTTCACCACGTTCCACCAGGCCTTCACGTAGTCCGGCCGGCGATTCTGATACTTGAGATAGTACGCGTGTTCCCACACATCGCACATCAACAGCGGCGTCGTGCCTACGGGCGTGCCCATCTGCTGATTCAGCATGGTAAGAATCACCAGCCGCCGCAGGGCCGCGTGATAGGCCAGCACGCCCCAACCATTGCCTTCGACCGTCGTCGTCGCGGCCGTGAAGTGTGCCGCAAACTTGTCATATCCGCCGAAGTCGCGCTGAATCGCGTCGGCCAGCCTGCCCGACGGCTGCCCGCCGCCGCCCTTGCTGGTGGGCGCCAGGTTGTTCCAGAAGACGACGTGATTGAAGAACCCGCCCGCATGGAACGCGAGCTGCCGAGTCAGCGCCGGAACGCCCGCGAGGTCTCCACTCGCCCGTACCTCGGCCAGTTTCTTCAGCGCGCCGTTTAATCCGTCGACGTAACCCTTGTGATGCTTGCCGTGGTGAATCCGCATCGTCTCTTCGTCGATGTGCGGCTCGAGGTCTTTGTAATCGTACGGCAGCGGCGGCAGCGTGTACTCCGCCGGCGGGCCGCCGCCATCCTCCTCCACCATCGACATCGCGGACGCCGCACCCGCGCAGCCGGGTAACAAGGCCAGTCCGCCAAAAGCCGACAATCCGCTGATGAACTCGCGCCGCGTGGACATGGGTAAATCCTCCTGTGATCGGGTCGCCCGCAACCATATCTTGACCGCGCGCCCGCAGACTTCAAGCATGCGCGATCAAGCTGGTCGTCCACGGGCGGTGCGTCGAGGACGCACCCTACTTATCCGCCAGCCAGTCCTTCACATGCCGCGCCAGCAAAGCCGGATCGCGTGATTCGAGAATGTGTTTCGCCAGCGGCTCCTTGACCTTCAGGTTCTTCATAGCCAACTCGACACGCTGCCAGAGGCGATCGCGCTTCTTTTCGCCATCGGCGAGAAACAACTCGCCAGCCAGCTCCGACAACTTGGCGAGCATGATGTCATCACGGTGTTCGTAATAGCGATCGACGATTTTCTTCTGATGACGCGACAAATCCGCCATGGTTTACGAATACCCCATTCAAATCGGTGCGCCCGGGACACGCGCCGGATCTCAAACCACGCCACTGTTGCCGCTCGGTCGGCGGCGCGCTTCACTGGCGCCCAGCGCGCTTTCCATACGGCCGAAAATCATTCGTCCCGCTGACGTCTGCAATACGCTCGTCACCGTCACCGGCACCATCTCGCCCAGTCGACTGCGACCCTGCTCGACCACGACCATCGTGCCATCGTCGAGATAGCCGACGCCCTGGCCCGGCTCCTCGCCCGGCTTGATCAGTTTCACCTGCATCGCTTCGCCCGGCAACAGAACGGGCTTCATCGCGTTCGCCAGGTCGTTGATGTTCACCACTTTCACGCCGCGGAGCTTCGCCACTTTGTTCAAGTTGTAGTCATTTGTCGCAACCTGCCCGTTCAGGTGCTGTGCCAACGTCAGCAGCTTCAGATCGACCGGCTCGTTCGGGTCAGCGCCCGGCGGCAGCGCATCATAAATCTGAACATCGATGTGCGGGCTGCCCTGCATGCGATTCAACACATCCAGACCCCGGCGGCCGCGATTGCGCTTCAGCTTGTCCGTCGAATCCGCGACGGCCTGCAGCTCTGTCAGAACGAAACGCGGCACGATCAACCGCTGATCGACAATGCCGGTATCGCAGATGTCCGCGATACGCCCGTCAATGATGACCGACGTATCGAGGATGATCGGCCGCTGGCCCTTCACCTGTTTCGCGAACTCCACGTAGGGAATCACGAACCGAACCTCGTCCTTGGTCTGGAGGATGAAGCTCACGCAGAAGTAACAAGCGATGATGCCGATCAGGACCTTGGTCACATCGATGACCGGTCGCGTGTCGCCGACGGTGAACGAGGGCGGGAGAAACGCCGACGCCAGAGCATCGACCACGAAGGTCAACCCGTAAGCGATTAGAAGCCCCACGGTCAGCCCGAAGAACAGGCCGGCCAGGGCCTGAAGGCTCTTGCGCGGGATCGCGGAATCAACCGCGATGACCCCCGCGGCCAGCACCAGCGAACCGAGAATCAACCACACGCGATACTCGGGCAGCAGGCTGCCTTTCTCGACATAACTCATACCGACCGCAAGCAGGGCCAGCGTCAGAAGCACACGTAGCGCGATCGATAACACGGCACGTCCTCCGAACAGATGATGGGATAATTCGGAACGGCAGGCCGGTACGGCGGATGATCTGCGCGCGGCGGGCGACCGCGCCGAAGATGCGGATGGATGAAGAATCGCCCGGAGCCGGACCGGTGAATGCCATGATGAAAGGGAGTATAGGCGGCCGGCTTCCAGCCGTCGCGTGAACGGCGCGGGCCTAACGAGACGGGATCAGGGCGGCAGGAAGGAGTAATCAATACGGAAACCACCGGGAGCAGCCGGATCTTCCTCAAAGGTAAACGTCAACAAGCCCGCGCCCGTGGTATCGAAAATGTCTTTTCTCACACAAGTAAAGTCGACGCCGTTGAGCAGGTTGATTGCTTGCGCCGTGCCCTCGGTCGGCTCGGCCTCCAGCGGGTCGCCCAGTGGTGCCGAGGAGAAAAAGACGCCCTCGACGAGCGCGCGTTCGTCCGTGATGGTAATCGCCGGGTTGTTGCGATTCTGGTCAATGAGCCGAATCAGTTCCTCGCCGCCGATGGAAAACGTCTTGCGGCACGGCGCCGCCACGACGTCCGTCGCGGTGTTCCCTTCTATTCGACGCTGGCCGAAGTTCGTCGGCAGGCCGTCCTGATCGAGCGGGTTGTAACTTCCGAACGTAAAGATGGCCCGGAACGGCGTGTTGTTGATAAAGCCGACTTGCACGGCGCGCGTCGCCACCTGGCCGAACGGCCCGACGAAATCGCTTTGTGCTGCGGGTAGATTCACGACAGCTGTCGTCGTACACGAGCCGCACGCCCACAGCCCGGCGATAAACAGCAGCAGAGATCCTTGGGAATGCCTTCTCAACATGGCCAGCCAGCTCTTCTTGCGAGGATGCTCCCGGCGCGCGACGGCGCAACCGGCGCGAATTCCATCGGTCAGCAAGCACGGGCGCCATCAGTCAAAGGCGAGGACAACCTCCAGACCGGCCCGAATACCAACGAGACGGGGCTTCTTCCGCGCAGAATCCGCGTCAGACCGCGCAAGGCTTGCCGATCCGGTTGGACAACACATGGGCCGAGGGATCATCCCCCCAGCTCCTGATCCACGGCCGCACCGAGTTGAGCCGCGGTCTGAAAGCCTGCGATCCGTCGTGAATTGACAAAAAAGGTAGGCGTCGACGACACACCCAGGGCGCCACCTGAATTGAGGTCTTGCTGAACTCGCCCGGCCTTGGCGTTCCCGTCGAAGCAGGTATCAAACGTCGCGCCGCTAGCGCCGAGTCCGACCGCGTACGTCCGCAACGACTCATCCGAAAGCGTGCTTGTGTCGTTTGAATTCGAGAAAACCAGTTCCAGGTATTCGTAGAAATCCACCTGGTCCGCCGCGCACTCGGTCGCCTCGGCGGCCGGTTGGGCGCGCGGATGGATGTTGGTCAGCGGGAAGTGGCGATAGACGAAGCGCACCTTGCCCGTGTCAATGTAATTAGCCTTAAAAGTTGGAAACTCCTGTCGGGAAAATCGCCCGCAGAACGGACACTCGAGATCACTGTACTCCACGACCGTCACCGATGCGTTTGGATTTCCCAGAACGTGGTCCGATGCGGTGATTTGCGGACCGCCGCTGGAGTTGTTGTTGCCGTTGTTGTTTCCGTTGTTGTTGCCGGGGGGCTGGGGGACGTTGCAGGTTCCTCCCATCATGCCGCCAGTCGCCAGGAAAGCCCCTGCCGCGACGACTGCCAGAAAATAGACCGACGCGGGCCGGCGACGAGAAAAACCTCTGCTGATCCTGGAATGCGCGCTACCCATTTGTGACTCCACGATTCGATGCTGGGCGAGGGTGATGGCACGCCCTTTCCGACAGGCGGGAACGCCAACTTCTGCCCAAAGTATACGGGGCCCCTTATGCGCCGGTCAACGCAAACCTTCCCCGGTCCGTTTTCTCCAACGGCTGCAAGCCGCCCTCCTCTCAAAGATTATCGGTCGGCGGATAGGCCGCCCGTCTTTCCAGGCTTCCCGACCGGTTTGCGCTAATCCGAAGCGGACCATCGGGCGAAAGAAGAGTGGAAGAACCAGCAGGGATCCAGTGGAAATGGACACTCTTACCATGCAAGAATGCAATGGGCGGCCCTGCATTCGGCTGCCCGATCCTCGCCAATTCGTAGAGGGGTGCTACGCGTGAATCCGACCCGCAAACCGGCCGCGCGGTTTCCGCGCCGAATCGCTTCGAAATCGTTCGTCATGATCGTGACCTTGTCCGGATTCGGCTGCACCGGTCTGAACTGGTTCTTCGGGCCGGAGCTGTTCCCGCAGGAACAGATCACGGATCTGGACCTCGGCATCGCTATCGTCAATCCCGCGACCCCGACGCAAACGACCGTTGGCGTTCAGACGATCGTGCAATGGGCCGACGTCGCGACCATTCCAGGCACGGTTGTGCGCGTCAGCGCGGAGCGCCAGAACAACCTGGGCGAACCCATCGGCGATCCGATTCAACTCGTCGGCGACGGGACCCCCGGCAGCGGTCGTGATGCGATCGGCGACGGCGAGAACGACAAGTTTGTCTGGGACATCGTCGGCGTGCGCGTCGGGAATTATGTCATTACTGCGACCATCGAGGCGCCGGACGGAACAACGAAGACCGTCCTGTCGCTCGATCCGGATCGAGGCACGAACGGCAGCTTCACGATTACGACGGCTCTTCCGGTGCCGACCTTCTCCTTCACCTCGCCGGCTGCTGACACCACCGTCACGACGGGCAACACCACCGACATCACCTGGAACGACAACGGCAATGCCAACGCCGACGCCCTGCTCACGCTCGGCCTGGACCCGGACGACGACCGCGACAACGGCAACGAGATCATCCTCGTACGCGATCAGTTGCTTAGCGAGGGCGGCAACACCGGCCTCTTTACCTTTGCATTTCTCGATGAGAACGGCAACGGCGTGCCCGACGGAACGTACAACGTTTTCGCCATCGTCGATGACAACGCAAACGACATCGTCAGGGCGACCGCGGCCGGGCAGTTGTTGCTGAATCCGTAACGAATAACCGACAACACGATCAAGCGTCGAAAGAAAAGAAGCCGACGGAATCGCCGTCCGCCGGTTTTTTTGTTCAGGCAATTTCGAATTTGGAATTTCAAATCCACGGTCGCTTCGCGGCCGCGCATCACCCGCCGTTGACGGTGTGACACTCGAAGCAGACGTTGGGATTGGTTTTGTATTTCTGGGGATGCCAGGGCGGCAGCGGATAGACCGTGTCGTCACCAATGTGGCACTTGCCACAGGCTTCGACCGGCTGGTTGTGCGAATCGCCGCGGGTGGCGTCGAAGCGCGATTGCATCTCGCCGACCGGCTGATAGACGCCGGTCGTCAAACCTTCAAGCTGGTTCAGCGCGGCCGACATCGCCTCGCCGCTCTCCTCGTCTTCGCCAAACACCGTCACCATTTTGTCAGTCGTGTAATCGCCCTGCGTATAAAACTGCACCGGGAACGACGAGCGGGCCAGCCCATTGGACGGCTCGATCAGCACGCGCCAGTCGCCGCAGCCGCACGACGCGAGCATGAATTCGCCGATCGGCGTGCCCTGGGTCGTGCGCAGCTTGCCGAAATAGGGGTTTGTATTAGCCGGCCCGCCGGGCACGATGTTCAAGCCCGCGGGAGGCAGGATTGGCGTCGGAAACAAATTGCAACCGACGGCAATAGCCAGAACGCTTAGGAACAGAACGCGGTGAGTCGTGCGCATGATGCCCCTCGCAAAGCCGACCGATCTGCGCGAGGGATCGGCTGACTTTCCACTCTAATTGCGTCATTCTATGCTTCCCTGCGTTGAAAGACCATACGTACCCTGACCGGCAGGACGTTATGGGACCGCTCGCCAGTAATGGAAGGAACACGATGTCCCAAGCCCAATCCGATGCACACCCTCCTGAATCACGCCCGCTATCCCCAACGCCTCGACGGAGAGGGCGGCGAATGATGTTCGCCGGGGTCGCCGGCGGGTTGGCGTTGTGCGTAGCCCTTGGAATGGTTGAGCTGGGGTTGTGGATTTTTGCGCCGTTGGGCTTTCATGAATGGCTGGAAATGATCCCCGACGGGAACATTTCCTATCGCATGGCCCCATTCCAGGTGGTGGACAACGCACGCGGGAACCAGGTTCGCATCAACAAATACGGCTTCCGCGGGCCGGACTACGCCTATGAGAAGGCTCCCGGCACGCTTCGGATCGAGGTGTTCGGCGGGTCCAGCGCGTTCGAGTATTTCTCCAGCAGCGACGACAAGACCTGGCCCGGCGCCGTGGAAAAGAAACTCCGCAAGCGGCTGAACATGCCCGTAGAGGTCATCAACCTCGCCCTGCCCGGCCTGGACAACTTCGCTGGAAAAATAAATTATCTTTGTAATGGCCGTGCCTTCAAGCCGGATGTCATAATTCAGTACGAAGCGTTCAACGACATGGGCCAGCGCCGCTTTCGAACGCTGGAGTCCATACCGTTCATCCCCATGGGCGCAGGCGGGAACCGGCCGATGTGGATGCAACTGGCGCGCAAGACGCAGATCGGCCGCCGCGGGCGCGTGATCTACTTCACGATGACGAAGCGCTCGATGGAAGGCGCGTACGTCCTGACGGACGAGCAAAAGGAGCCCGCGATCGCCAAGCCGGTGCATCCCAGCGCCTTCGCGTGGTATCGGAAGAATCTGGAAGACTTCGCGATGCTCTCCGCGAGCGATGGCGTCCTGTGTGTGTTGTGTTCGCAGTCGTACCTCGGCACGAAGGAGAACATCACGCGCCCCGAGATCCGCGAGGCCCTGGCTTATTCACCGGATCGCTGCGGCATGACGCTGGAGTTGATCGTGGACTCATATGAGAAAATGAGCGCGATCGGGGCAGAGGTGGCGGATAAATATAATTGCATATTCTTCGACGGCTACCGCGCCGTACCCCACGACCTGGAGCACATCCGCGACAACGTGCATTTCTTTGACAAGGGATCGGAGGCGCTGGCCGAGGCGATGGTCCAGCGGCTGCTGGGCGACGCGCGATTCATGAACGTGGTGCAGCGCGTGCGAAGCGAAAAACCGGGCGGACAGGGAATGTAGAATGCAGGGTGCGTCCTCGACGCGCTCAATCAACGCGCTCGCATCCCGCCCGGCGCAACTGGTTCTGCAAAGGTCTGTACATGCCGCACACGACGACGCCACCGACCGACGAACCGTCGCACGATTTGGAGTGCCCGCGAGCGCCCCGGAAGCTGGTCCCCGTTGCCTTAGGGGGCGTGATCGCGGCGGTGGTACTCGGTTTTCTCGGCTGGGACGTCTACACCGCCGGCGTCCTGAATCGCGTCGTCGGAGATATCCGCGCGAAGAATGAGCCGACGACGGCGGAAGACATGGCGCAGCGCGTCGTGCGCTTGCCGGATGAGCAGAACTTCTGCGTACCGCTTTTTGAGATTGCGGATCGGCTCGCCGGTCGGGAAGTGCCGAGTGACCAATTGCGGAATCTGCCCCTGCTTGGAGTAACGCGAAGGAATCCCGAAATTGGCGAAGCCTATCCGCCCGAACAGTTGGAAGATCTTGCAACATTCCTCCAAGAGCATGAAAACGATTTCGCGGCCATGAGGCGCGCCTTTGATCGCCCGCGCGGCAGTTTCTCGTTCGACTGGAAGAATGCCGAGGGCCAGCCCGATTACTGGCACCACTTGCAAGCGCGAAGCTCGAGCAAGCTACTCCTTCTCGCCTCGCTCAATGCGACCCTTCGCGGCGATGAAGCGGAAGCAATTGCATGGTTCGAGCGTTGCGCGCGACTGTGCGATGCGTTCGACCGCAATTCCCCGCTGGCGAGCTGGCTCACCCAGCATGCAATTCGCGCAACAATGATTGAACAAGTCGTGCGCGCCCTCAACGCGCGGGAATGGTCGCCGCAGTCACTGGAAGCACTGCACAACCTCGCGGTGAACTTCACACCAACGTTCACCCTGCACGACGCCCTTATCGCCGAGCGCGTCCTGGCGCGCATCGAGCACCAGAATCGCTACATCCGTCGAGCGCCGGCGCCGCCCCCCGGCACCGCGGCGCCCGCCGATCCGCTCGCCGGGCAGAATCCCGACTTGTTCGAGGCGAAGCTCATCGGCCTCTACACGGAGATGATCGACGCGGCCGTCAAGGCACCGGGCCGGGCCTCGATCGAAACCGCGCGCAACCTTGTCTTTCGACAGGGTGGAGAACCGAAGATTTCCTTCCACGCGGCGCAGGCGCTGGCCTACACCGCCGAATTTGCCGCCAACGATGAAGCAAGCCGCCAATCGCTCGTCGCCGCGATTGCGTGCGAGATGTTTCGCCTCCGACACGCCCGATGGCCCGCGCGGCTGGAGGACATGACGCCGGAGTTTCTCGAACGCACGCCGATCGACCCGTTTGACGGCCGGCCGATCCGTCTCGCGCCGATCCCGGACGGGATCAAGCTCTGGACAGTGGGGAGTGATTTCACGGACGACGGCGGGGCGATTCATCGGGACCCGAAAGTACGCAACGTGCGGTCGAAGGACTTGGGAATCGAGCTGTTTGACCCGTCCAATCGCAATCGCCCGATGCCGCCGGAGCCGAAGAAGCCATGAGCGAAGTCGAACCCAAAGATTCCGGTCCGGCAACGGAGTTTGATTCGATCCGTAAGCCCGGCGCGCGGTCACGCGGCGGCGTGATCGGCTGGATGTCGCGGCATCCGGTGATTCTGGCCGTCATGGGGTTGCTGCTCGTGCTGGCGATGGGCGTGTTCGCGTTCGGCCGCAACGCGGAGAATCGCTATCAGCGCATGCTTCGCGAGATTCGCGCGCGGGGCGAGCCGACGACGGTGGATGAGCTCATCGCCGCCACGCCGGGATTGCCGGATGAGGAGAACGCGCTGCTTCGCGTGCTCGATGCATGGCGGGAAATCGAAGCCGTCAAGCTGACAGATGAGCAGAATGGCATCCTTCCGGTGATAGGCGTCGGTAAACACAGCCGCACCGGCACGAAACTCACAAACGATCAATTGGCCGCAATAAGTAGCTACCTTGCGAGCATCCAAGAACCTCTAGCGAAATTAGAAACGGCTCTAGCCAGCGGACGAGGAGATTACCGACCTATGCTCGCGACGCCAACGCATAAGACGTCGCTGCCGGAGTTGGGGCAATTTCGTGGTGTCTCCAAAGTATTAGCAGTAGGAGCGATAGATGCTGCTGCCAAAGGTCATCGCGACCGTGCGGCTGAACTTCTGCATCGGATGGTTCAGCTTTGTCAAATGCTGGACGGCAAACGAACACTCATTTCGGCACTCGTAAAACTTGGTGTCGTAGCGCTGACTCATGACCAAATCGAACGCGCCATCAATACGGGCACATTCAGCGATGAGTCGCTTCGCCGAATCATGCATTCGGTCGAATCGATAAACTTGAACGAACTACTTCGAGATACTTTCATCGCGGAACGCGTAGCATACATTGATACCATTGCGTGGCTAAAAACTGCACCGGGAGGCGTGGCTGGTGTCAATCTGCCGACAGGAGTAACGCGCCACTTGCCGGGACTGGCTGCACTAAGCAGCGCAGACGGTATGAGCGCCTATGGAGAACTAATCGATGCGGCAGTCGCTCCAACCGGGGAGACATTGCGCAAGATTGATGCAATTGTGATTCGCTTGCAGCAACTGCCGTGGTATAGCGTCGTGGCGAAGGTCATCATACCAAGTCAAAGAAGTGCGGTCGTATCTTGGGTGAGAGTCGTTGGTCAACAACGTGCTCTCGTCACCACCATCGCCTGCGAGCGTTACCGCCTGAAACACGGCACATGGCCGGAGAAACTGGACGCACTCGTACCGGATTACTTCGACGCCGTGCCGCTCGATACGTTTGACGAGAAGCCCATCCGATTTGCGCGCATTCCGGGAGGCATCAAGGTCTGGTCCATCGGCGAGGACTTCGTGGACAACGGCGGCGATGTGCGCCGGCTGGACCCCGACCCCAAGAAGCGGCCGACCGACTGGGGCTGGGTCCTTCTCGACCCGCCGCTGCGCAACCGCCTGGCGGAACCAGACACGACGACGAGGCCGGCGGGGCCGTAGCCCACCACACTCAATTAGCGCAGCGCGATCTCAAACGGCTGGCGGAACTCCTGCGCCGGGCCGTCGCCGCGGATCACCGAGTACGTCGCCGCGCCCTTGAGCGTCATCCCTTTGGCACGTTTGCCTACGGGCAGCGTAAGCTGGAATCGCACCAGCCGCGGGCGCGCGGCCGGCGATTCGTCATAGACGTTGGAATCCGACAAGCGCTCGCCGGGGTTCCGGGCGCTCGCGTCCGCGCCATTCTCCTCCGCACCGTCACGTGCACCGTCACGTGAGCGGCCTCCCTGCGCATCGGCTTCGACCGCTTCTTCGGCTGTGCCTGAATCGTCGCCCGGCGTCGCCGACTCGCCCGCAGGATGCCATGCCATGTATTTGGCAGCATACGCCTGCTCGACGGCGTCCAATTCGCCGGTCGCCGGCTTCTCCAGCCGCACGGTCGGACCCTGCTCCGTCGCCCAGCCGAAGCCGTCCGCCGCATCGGGAATAAGCGCCACGATCACCGTCACATGATCGGCCTTGCTCACGCGCCGCGTGTGCTGCGCCGTCTCGATGCGAACAGCCGTGCGATCTTCCGGCGCGGCCTCTGCGGCATCGGTCGCGGCGACCCTCTTTGCCACGATCTTGTCACCCGTTTCGATCGGCAACGGCTCGATGTCCAGCCGCAAATGGCTGTCGGCCGCGATGGCTTTGTGAAGCCATTCGTAGGGCGCGGGGCCTTTGCTCGTGGGCAGAAACGGCGCGAGCCGCAGCCGCAGCGCGTCGCACTCCTTGTCGCGCCTGGCGGCGGCGGCCCATGCGTCCATCGCGGCGGCGAGATCGCCGGGCTGACGCTGCGGGCGGTCGAAGCGAATGCGATAAGCGATGCCCAGGCGCAGCTGCGCCTCGGCGCAGTCCGGCTTCTGGGTCGTGACTTGTCGATAGTACTCGATGGCTTCGTCAATCTGCGGCGGCTTGCCGGCGAGCACGAGCGCGTCGGCATGGGCGAGGAGCTGCTCGGGGCCGGGAGCATCGCGCGCGGCCCGGCGCGTCACGCGCGTTTCGGGGAGCTGCTCGCGGTCTTCCTCGGCGATGGGTGCGGGTTCGACCGGCTTGCCCCGCCCCAGCGTCTTAAGCAGTTTGTCAACATCTTCGTCGCCGTTCAATTCGCGCGGCGCGCCCTTGCGGGGGACGTACACCCGGCGCGGCAGACGGCCGGACTCGGTGAGATTCAGCAGATCGTGCGCGATCGGCTCGGCGATTCCGTGAGCGCTCGCGAAGACCCGCACCCGATCGGCGTAGTGGTCGTGCGCCACGGGCAGCAGCCAGAGTTTGTGGGCCTTTACCAGCGCAGCAGTCTGCTTGTGCAACTCAAGCAGGGCCTCGCGCGAGGCGGCATGGCCTGCCGCAAAGTGAACCACCAGCACCGGTCGCCCGCGAAAGTCCGACAGGGCGATGCGATCCCTGCCGTCGAGCGTCGGCAATACAAAATGCGAGTAAACCCCTGCTTCCTGTGCCGTGGAATCTTCGCGCGTCGGCGGCGCGGGCTGCCCGGCCTGCAGAACGGTCGCGCTGGCGAGCCACGCGCCAAGCACGATCGCCCAGCGCCGCGCGCATGGCAGCGCCCCGTACATGACAGGATGTGGCGAGTCGATCAGCATCAGTGCAGCGCCCCGGGGAGCGACCATTATACGACAAATGCTCCGAGGCGTCTCAATCGTGCGGCCTGCCGGGCATCGCTGCTCCTGCCAGTTGGAGCACCTGACCGGCTCGGCTATACTCCGTTCGGCACGAAGATCGGCATGGGATAGCCGATCGCATGGCGCGCCGCGAGGTTCGAACGGCGCGATCGAGGGACAGGCATGGCGACGGCGCGGGAGTACTTCCGGAACATTTTCGACACGGTTCGGACGATCGCCATCGGCATGCGCATCACGCTGAAGTACAACTTCGCGCGGACCATCACGCTGCAATACCCCGACATGGCCCCGGCCCTGCAACCGCGCTATCGCGGGTTCCACTGGTTCGAGGCCGAGAAGTGCATCGCCTGCGACCAGTGCGCGAAGGCCTGCCCGGTAGATTGCATTTATATTGAGAAGAGCGGGCCGCGCAAGATCGATAAGGCGACGGGGGTGGCCGTCGGCGGGGCGCTGGAGCGGTACGCGATTGATTACAGCAAGTGCATGTTCTGCGCCTTGTGCTGCGACCCCTGCCCGACGGATTGCATCCACATGGGCGACAATCACGATTTAAGCGCCTACACGCGCGAAGACATGTGCGTCGAGTTCACCGAGCTGGCCAAGACTGGCAGGCAAACGCCCGAACCGTACTGGATGCAAAAGGATAACATGCCCGAGTGGGCGGCGGCGAAAAAGGCGCGCTGGGAAGAGCGGGCGCGGCCCGTGCGCGAGGAGATGCTCAAAGCGTTGCAGCCGTCGAGCGCGCCGAAGAAGGAATAATCCGAGCTGCGGGATCGACATGGCCGCCAAAGGCCGCGGCCATGCCACCCGGTTTTTCGGAACCGCGACCGTCAGGGAGCGCCGGGTGGCGCCCGGAGGATGAGACGGACGCGGGAGGGTCGAGATCGGACTCGGCAATAGGTGTCTCGATCGCTTGCAACGGCGAGGCTTCGACTCGTGCGATCGGCTGTTTGAGTGGAGATGGATTCGATGTCAGACGGTATTGACGTTGTGATCGGCCTGCTGCTGTTCGCGGTGGGTGGGCTGGCGATCTCGCTGGGCGGGCTGACGATCGGTCGCCTGGTGCGCACGAGCCTGCCGCACCCGGAAAAGGGCGCGCCGTACGAATGCGGCGAGCCGGCCATCGGCAGCAGTTGGGTGCAGTTCGACCTGCGGTTCTATGTCGTCGCGCTCGTGTTTCTGATTTTCGACATTGAGATCGCGTTGTTTTACCCATGGGCCGTGGTCTACAAGGAAGCGGGCATCGCGGCCTTGTGGGACATGCTCTTCTTCTTTGGCGTGATTGTGGTGGGCTTCTTGTACCTGTGGCGGTTCGGCTATCTCGACTGGGTACGGGCGACGGGGATGAAAGAGCGGCCGCGAACCGCACCGCGTGACGAGCTGTACCGTGCGGCGCGGCAGTGGAGCTAAGCAGGTGAATTCATGAGCTGGATCGAGAATCGATTCGAAGAGGGCATGATCGTCACGTCGCTGGATTGGGCGATCAACTGGGGCCGCAGCAGCAGCGTGTGGCCGATGACGTTCGGCCTGGCGTGCTGCGCGATCGAGATGATGGCGGTCGGCGCGAGCCGGTTCGACATCGACCGGTTCGGTGCGGGGGCCTTTCGCGCGACGCCGCGGCAGGCGGACCTGATGATCGTGGCCGGCACAGTGACGTTCAAGATGGCCAGCCGTGTTCGACGTTTGTATAATCAGATGCCCGAGCCGAAGTACGTGATTGCGATGGGCGCCTGCACGATCGGCGGCGGGCCGTACTTCAAGCACGGCTACCACGTGGTGAAGGGCGTGGACCTCGTGGTGCCGGTGGATGTGTACGTGCCGGGTTGCCCGCCGCGGCCCGAAGCGCTGCTCGAGGGCCTGATGCGATTGCAGGACAAGATTCGCAACACGTCGATCGCCAAGGACCCGTGGCTGAAAGCGAAGGACAAAACCAACCGGCCGATTGAGGCAGCCTGAACCGAGCCGCGACCGTAAGGGAGCGGGTTCTGTATAGTGAGTTCAAACATGGCCGCCCAATGCCGCGGCCATGCCACTCGGACGACATCCGAACCGGAGCACCCATGACCCCCGAAGAGATCGGAGCCGTACTCAAGGAGCGTTTCGGCGAGAAGATTCGCGGGGCGAACTTCGCCGGCGCGCTGCCCCATGTCGAAGTGGACGCCGCAGCCTGGCACGACGTCGCCCGCTTTCTGCGCGATGATTCGCGCATGGGCTTCAACATGCTGCGCTGCATCACCAGCCAGGACTACCTTGAGGATGAGCAACTCGCCGCGACCTATGACCTCGACGCGCTCGCGGGCCAGGCCCACAGTCGCGACCCGTGGAAACGGACGCACACGTTCTCCGTGAAGATCAAAGTGCCGCGAAACAAGCCGCACATCCCGAGCGTGGCCGACATCTGGCCCGCGGCCGACTGGCACGAGCGCGAGGCGTATGACCTGATGGGCATCGTGTTTGACAACCACCCCGACAGCGTGGAAGGCCCCGACGGCCCGCACCCGCGGCGCATCCTCTGCCCCGACGATTGGGAGGGCTTCCCGCTTCGGAAGGATTACAACTTCCCGATGGAATACCACGGCATCCCGGCGGTGACGGAATACGGCCAGACCCGCCCGGTGCATTGAAACGGCGCGCGCCGATCGCGCGAGCGATCGAACAAGCCAAGGAGCCGATTGCGCAAGCAATCGAAGAAAGCATGGCGGACATGATTCTTGAAGCACGGCCGGACATCAACGTCGACTTGACCGGCGACGACATCGCCCAAGGCGATATGCCGACCGAGGAAATGCTGGTCAACATGGGCCCGCAGCATCCGGCGACGCACGGCGTGCTGCGCGTGGTGCTGCGCACCGATGGCGAGATGGTGCTGGAGGCCGTGCCGCATATTGGGTACCTCCATCGCTGCGCCGAGAAGATCGGTGAAAACGTCGCGCCGTATCAATACATCCCCTACACCGACCGCATGGACTACCTCGCCGGCATGAACGACAACCTCGCGTTCGCCCTCGCGGTGGAGAAGCTGGCCGGAATGGAAGTGAGCAAGCGGGCCCAGATCATCCGCGTGATCTTCGCCGAGCTGAACCGCATCGCCTCGCACCTCGTGTCGATGGGCACCTATGGGCTGGACATCGGCGCGTTCACGCCGTTTCTGTATGCCTTCCGCGAGCGCGAGATGATCCTCGATCTGTTCGAGTCGGCCTGCGGCGCGCGGCTCACCTACAGCTACATCACCATCGGCGGCGTCACGCAGGACCTGCCCGACCGGTTCATCGACATCGCCGAGGAGTTCCTCGACTACTTCGAGCCGAAGATCGACGAATACAACAATCTACTTAGCTACAACCACATCTTCGTCAAGCGCACGGCGAACATCGGCGTCATCAGCGCGGCCGACGCGCTCGCTTTTGGCCTGACGGGTCCGGTTTTGCGAGGCAGCGGGGTGCGATGGGACCTTCGCAAGGTTCAGAAGGACCTCGGGTACGACGAGTACGAATTCGACGTGCCCATCGGCGAGGGGTTGAAGGGGCAGGTCGGCGACTGCTGGGATCGGTACTTCGTGCGTATTCTTGAGATGAAGCAATCGGTGCGCATCCTGCGGCAGGCGTTTGAGAAGCTGCGCGGCACCGAGGGCGAAGTGCTGGACAAGAAGGGCAAGACGGTGAAGCTGCCGGCTGATGAGATTTACTACGAGCTGGAGAACCCGCGCGGGCAACTGGGCTTCTTCGTGCAGGGCAACGGCAGCGCCATCCCGGCGCGGGTGAAGGCCCGCGGGCCCAGCTTCTGCAACCTGTCCATCACCAGCCAGGTTTGCACGAACTGCCTCCTCGCCGACGTCGCGGCGATCATCGGCAGCATCGACGTGGTCATGGGCGAGGTGGATCGCTAGTGGTATGGGGGAACCGCCAATAATCCCGCGGGGGCCGATTGCGCAAGCAACCCGATGCATGGCTTGACGAATCCGTCCCGGCTTGCAACGGCCCTTTTTCCTGCTATAAACCTTGTTCTTGGCGTGGTCAGGTCCGCTCGATGGGCGGCCGTCGGCAGTGGGAGAGCCGGGTTTGAGCACCTATACGATACCGTGGGCGGAGAAAAGCCCAGACACCCTTGCCGGCTATCGGCGCAAGGCTATCGGTCTGCTTGGCACGCTGGGCATCGCGTCGCTGGTGATCGGCGTGGGATCGTACGCCGGCCTCGGTCTGGGCCAGTCGAACCAGATCACCGACTGGAAGATTCTCCCCGCGCTGCTGCTGGCCATCGGGCCGATTGTCGGGTTCTTTGCCCTGTGCGGCGGATCGCTGGCCATCGCGTCCTATCGAATCATCGGGCGAATTCTCAAAGGGCCTTACGTCGCGTTCACAATTTTCTGCGGCGGAGTCGTCGGGGCGTGCCTCGTCGTCTGGCTGCACTCAATTGTGTTTGACCTTATCAAAGGAATGCTCGCCGGAGCTGCCGGGAGCAACGAGTTCACGACGCCGCTCTGGATCACAACCGCGCAGCTCACGGTGCGCGAGATTTACGACGCCCTTGCGGCAAGTTTTCCGCAGTTTCCCGTCATACTTGCTTATGCCCTGTGGCCGTTGCAGTTTGACCTCGTGCGCGACCTGATCGCCCTTAGCGCGATCATCGGCTTCATCAACATCGTGCCGGTTTTCGGCATCTGGTGGGAGCGGAAGATCGCCGGGCGCATTCAAAGCCGACTCGGCCCGATGCGTGTCGGCGGCTGGCACGGCTGGGCGCAGTCCCCTGCCGACGGCATCAAGCTGTTGTTCAAGGAAGACACGATCCCGCCCGAGGGCGACACGCTGTTGTTCCGCATGGCGGTGCATCTGGCGTTTGTGCCGGCGGTGTGCGCGTTTGTGGCGCTGCCATTCGCCGGGTCATGGGTCTTTCGCAACCTGGATGTGGCGCTGCTGTTCATCCTTGCGATGCTGGGGATTGAAGTCGTCGGCGTGATCCTCGCCGGCTGGGCGAGCAACAACAAGTGGAGCGTGTACGGCGCGATGCGCGAGGCCTGTCAGATGGTCTCGTATGAAATCCCGATGGGCATGAGCCTGCTGATTCCCGTCATGCTCGCCGGCACGCTGCAACTGACTGCCATCGCCGATCAACAGGGCGACGGCTTCTGGACGTGGTTCATCTTCGCGAACCCGTTCGCGTTTGTGGCGTTCTTTACGTACTACATCGGCTCGCTGGCAAGCTGCAAGCGGGCGCCGTTCGACCTGCCCGAGAGCGAGTCGGAACTGGTGGCAGGTTTTCACACGGAGTATTCCGGCTTCCGCTGGTCGCTGTTCTTTTTCGGTGAGTACGCGGCGATGTTTGTTGTGTCCGGCCTCGCAGTGATTCTGTTCCTCGGCGGGTGGAAGTCGCCGTTTCCCGCGAGTTGGGCGCTGCCGGTCGGCGGTGCGTGGTACATGGACATCCCCGCGCGGGTAATCAACGGCATGTTCCTCAAAGAGGGGCCGATCCTGTTCATCCTGAAGTCGGCGTTCCTGTATTACGTTCAATTGTGGATTCGGTGGACGCTGCCGCGCATTCGCATCGATCAAGTGTTGTACGCCTGTGTGCAGGTGCTGCTGCCGCTCACGATGATCGTGCTGCTGGGCAACACGTTGTGGATTCTCGGCGTGCATCACCTCAAGGCGCCGTGGATGCTGGCCGTGGACAAAGCGGCGCATTGGACGCTGGTGGCGATCGGTGTCGCGGTCGTGATGTCGATGCTGGGCATCGCGTGGTACGGCTGGGTGAATCGCAAGCGACTGCCGGGCAGCCTCGTGATCGACCATCTGCCGGGATCGTAAAAAAAGAGCCGACTGCGCAAGCGGTCGTACTGACGAATGGAAACACTAGCTTTCTACCTGTTTGCCGGCGTCTCACTCGGCAGTGCCATCGGCGCGGCCCTGTCGAAGAACATCGTGCGCACGGCCGTGTGCCTGCTGGGCACGCTTGGCGGCGTGGCGGGTTTGTATTTCCTGCTGAATGCGAACTTGTTGGCTGCGATTCAGTTGATCGTGTACGCCGGCGGCACGCTGATTCTGATCGTGTTCGGCGTCATGCTGACCAGCAAGAGTCCATACGCCAAACTCACGCCGACGCGCGGCCAGGTGATCGGCTCGATGTTCGTCGCGGGGCTGCTGGCGACGGGCTTGATTACGTTGATGAACCGCGCGGATTGGTCGAAGCCCTCGGGCGAGCTGGCCGCCTCGCCGCACGTGGCCGACGTGGGCCGTTTGCTGCTGACGGATTATCTCGTGCCGTTTGAGGCGGCGAGCGTGCTGCTGCTGGTGGTGATGATCGGCGCGGCGTACATGGCGAGGCCGGAGAAGTAAATGCTGGCGATCGGACTGAATCACTATCTCGTCCTCTCGGCGTTGATCTTCTCGCTGGGCGTGCTGTGCATGACCACGAAGCGCAACGCGATCGGGATCCTGATCGGCGTCGAGCTGGTGCTCAACGCCGCGAATATCAACTTCGTGGCGTTTTCGAAATATCAGACCGGCGCGGGCGACGGGCACATCTTCGCGGTGTTCGTCATCCTGCTGGCGGCAGCGGAGGCGGCGATCGGCATCGCCATCTTCATGAACTTCTACAACCGCCTGGCCACGATCGACGTCGATCGCGGCGACGAGCTGAAGCATTAATAGGTGGTGCGTCGAGGACGCACCCTACGAACGACGAACTGACCACTGGCAACTGGCAACTAACCACTGGTCACTGAACATTGACCACTGTTAACTGACAACCGTTCATGCAATATCAGACAGCACTGGCTCTGGGCGTCGTCATCCCGCTGATCAGCTTCGGCATCCTCGCGTTCTGGGGGCCACGGCTGGGTAAGCCGAAAGCGTCGTGGGTGGCGCTCGCCGCCATCGGCTTCTCGGCCGGCATGGGCATCTACGTCCTCGCCGGCTGGCTCGGAATCGACGCCGCCACGCGCGCGACCCTCGCCGAAAGCGCCTACCGCTACGACTGGGGCCGCATCGGCGACATCCCCATCACCGTCGGCGTCAAGCTCGACAGCCTCACCGTGATCATGTACTTCATGGTCACCTTCATCGCCTTCTGGATTCACTTCTTCAGCATCGGCTACATGGCCGGCCACAGCGACGAGGTCGACGGCGTCAGCAAGTATCACCGCTTCTTCGCGTACCTCTCGCTCTTCTGCTTCTCGATGCTCGGTCTGGTCATCAGCAGCAGTCTGCTGTTCTTGTTCATCTTCTGGGAACTCGTCGGCCTCTGCTCGTATCTGCTCATCGGCTTCTACTTCGAGCGGAAGTACGCCTCGAACGCCGCCATGAAGGCGTTCATTACCAACCGCGTCGGCGACTTCGGCTTCATCCTCGGCCTCGCGCTGGTGGTCATCTACACCGGCACGTTCGACATTGACGCGGCCGCTGCCTCCATCGCCCAGCAGTTTCACGCGAAATCCGGCATCTTTGCCGAGTCATTCAACCTGTGGGGCATGAGCCTCGCAACAATCATGGGCATCGGTCTCTTCTGCGGCGCGATGGGCAAGAGCGCCCAGTTCCCGCTGCATGTGTGGCTGCCCGACGCGATGGCCGGCCCGACGCCGGTGAGCGCGCTGATCCACGCGGCGACCATGGTCGCGGCCGGCGTCTATCTCGTGGCGCGCGTGTTCCGATTGCTCACGCCCGAGGCGCAGATGTTCATCGCCGTGATCGGCTGCATCACGCTGACCATCACCGCGCTGATTGCCATTGTGCAGACGGATATCAAGAAGGTGCTGGCGTACTCCACGCTTAGCCAGTTGGGTTACATGATCTTCGGCCTGGGCGTCGGCGCGTGGGTGGCGGCGCTGTTCCACCTGATGACGCACGCCTTCTTCAAGGCCATGCTCTTTCTCGGAAGCGGCCAGGTCATCGAAGGCTGTCATCACGAGCAGGACATCACCAAGATGGGCGGCCTGCGGAAGAAGATGCCGGTCACCTGCTGGACCTTCTTCATCGGCGTGCTTGCGATTGCCGGTTTCGGATTGCCGGGCGTCGCCTTCGGGCCGGATCATTTCAAGCTCGGCCTGGGTGGTTACTTCAGCAAGGACGAAATCCTCGCGGTCGCGTACGAGCGGGCGTTCAACTTCCCGGCATGGAACAAAACGGATGCAGCAGCGGATGATGCGGGGGAACACGCGGCAGCGGAGCAGAATAAGGAATTGAGAACGAGGAATGTAGAGTTGGCTGACGCCGGCGCGCACGGTTCCGCCGTCGCGAGCGCCAGCCCGATGCCAGCAATTTCTACATTCTCAACTCTTCATTCTACATTGCCTTTGACTGACGAAACCGGCCAGCATGGTGCGCAATCTGCCGGCCACACGGAGACCGGCCACGGTGCCGACGCTCACGGCGATCACGCCACTGGCACGCCGGCGAAGCTGGCCATCGCCCAGCGCATGCCCAATCTGCCCACGTGGATGTTCTGGTTGCCGATCTGCATCGCCTATGTCACGCCGTTCTACATGATGCGCGTCTGGTGGCTCACGTTCTGCGGCAAGCCGCGCGATCATCACGTGTACGACCACGCGCACGAGTCGCCGATGATGTGGATTCCGCTGGCCGTGCTGGCCGTCGGGACGGTCTTCTGCAGCTACAACATGCTCGGCACGTTCCGGCCGATGCTCGCCGAGGCGGCCGCCATCGCGACCGACAGCTCGATGATCGTCGCGGTCGACGGCGAGGCGCACCACGCGGGCGGCTCGATGCTGACGCTGACCCACATGCCGGGGCGCGATCCGCATGCGGCCCTGGCGAAGATCGTCGGCTGGTCGTGGCTGATCGGCATGGGGCTGGCGGCGTTTCTGTATCTGCGTGGGCTGGAGATCGCGGCGGGTCTGAAGCGCATCTGGCCGTTGAGCGCGATTCACAAAGCACTGGACAACAAACTTTACTTCGATCACGTGTACGACGCCGTGCTGGTCGGCGGCACGGTCGTCTTCGGGCAGGTCTGCGGCGCGATCGACAAGTACATCGTCGACGGGCTGGTGAATCTCTCCGCCGGCGTGACGCGCCTGCTCGGCGTGTTCATGGGGCGCCAGCTCGACATGCCCGTGAAGAAGACCGACTGGGGTCTGCTTGACCGCATCGCCAACGAACTCGCCGAGGCGATGCTGGACATCGGCATGCACATTCGCCGGCCGCAGTCAGGCCGGATACGTTCGTACGTGGTGCTGGCGGCGGGGACGGCGGCCGTCGCGCTGCTGGTGGTGTTGTATTACGAGCCGTTGTCGTCTGGGTGTCAGTGGTTCCTGCGCAAGACGCTTTCGCTGGCGTCGGCGCAATAGAGGCAGTCGTTTGCACCGTTGTGGCATCGCCGTCCCGGCGGTGGGTTCACAGGCGAAACGCCTGTGCCACATGGGTGAAGTGCGGATACGCGGGAGTTGAACCGTGACGAGTCATCTGTTGACGTGGCTGATTTTTCTACCGTTGATCGGCGCCGGGCTGGTGCTGATCGCCCCGGCGCGGCAGGCGCGCGTGGTCGCGTGGGTCGTCACCTTCGCGGTGTTCCTGCTTTCGTGCAGCATGTTCGGGCCGTTCCTGTCGGGCGACGCCTTCCACGGCGACTACGGCACGCTGCAATTCGAGCACGAAGTCGAATGGATCAAGGTTGGCGGTTTCACCATTAACTGGCACGTCGGACTCGACGGCCTCTCCTTCCCGCTGGTCATCCTCACGACGCTCATCACCTGGCTGGCCTGCTGGGCCGGCTGGAACTTCGACCACTGGCACAACAATCGCAGCCCCAAAGGCTACTTCGCGCTGTTCCTGCTGCTGGAAACGGGCGTACTGGGAACGTTCGGCGCGATCGACTTCTTCCTGTTCTACATCTTCTGGGAAGTCATGCTGCTGCCCATGTACTTCCTGATCGGTGTGTGGGGCGGGCCGCGGAAGGAATACGCCGCGATCAAGTTCTTCCTGTACACGCTGGCCGGCTCGGTGCTGATGCTCGTCGCATTGCTGGCGATGTATTTCATGAGCGCCGACGCCAACGGCGGCGCGGGCACCTTCAACCTCATCGAGTACGCGACCAAGCCCGCCATTCGCGAGCTGTTCAACGGCGCGAACACAACCTTCCTCGGCTGGAACTTCGGCCAGGCGATGTTCGTCATGCTGTTCATCGGGTTCATGATCAAGGTGCCGCTTTTCCCCTTCCACACGTGGCTGCCCGATGCCCACGTCGAAGCGCCGACGCCGATCTCGATGATCCTCGCCGGCATTCTGCTAAAGCTTGGCTCGTACGGCTTCCTCCGCGTTTGCTACCCAATCTTCCCCGAGGCGGGTGAGACGCTTGCGTGGTACGTCGCCATGCTCGGCCTTATCAACATCATCTACGGCGCGTTCTGCTGCCTTGCACAGACCGACTTCAAGCGGCTCGTCGCTTACAGCTCGATCAGCCACATGGGCTATGTCGTGCTGGGCTGCGCCATCATGACGAACACGGGGTTCCAGGGCGCCATGTTCCAGATGCTGGCTCACGGCATCAGCAGCCCGATGTGCTTCTTCCTCGTCGGAATCATTTATGACCGGGCGCACCACCGCGACCTCAATCGCTTCGGCGGATTGTGGCTGGCCATGCCGCGCTATGGTTCGTTGGCGACGCTGGGCTTCTTTGCATCGCTGGGTCTACCGTCGTTGTGCGGATTCATCGGTGAAATCTGGGTCCTGCTCGGCACCTACAGCGCGCCATACCCGTGGGCCAAGCCGATGGCGTTCGCCGCGGCCTTTGGCGTCGTGCTGACCGCCGGCTACATCCTCTGGATGATTCAGCGCGTCTATCTCGGCAAGAAGCGCGAGGAGTACGCGTCGTTCCCCGATGCCGACGCGCGGGAGACGGCGATTCTCTTCCCGATGGCCGTGCTGGCGATTTTCCTCGGCGTGCTGCCGAAGTACACCTTTGACCTCATGAACGACACGATCGACAAGGTCGTCGGCCTGTTCAACTAGGAGCGGTTCCGCGTGCGGATTCTTGCGGCAACACCATTCTGGCTGCCCGATGCGGAGCAGCTTCAGGCGCTGGCCCCGCTGTGGAGCCTCGCCGGGACCATCGTCGCCGTGCTGCTGGCGGCGATGATCTTCGGCCGAAGCGGTCGCGTCAGCGCAATCACGGCGGCCCTCGGCGCGGGCGTGACGGCGTACCTCTGCCTCGGCGGGTTCACGTCGCCCGGCAGCTTCGCAGGCATGTCGCCCGACGCGGCGCGGCCGATGCTCGTCGTCGATCAGTTCAGCTACTTCTTCATCTTTCTGTCCAGCGCGTTTCTGCTGCTCATCATCGGCATGTGGTGGATCGGGCAGTGGTCGGCCCGGCCCGGCACGATGTCCTCCGCCGACGACGCGCCGGAATACTTCACATTGCTGTTGGGCAGCGCCTTCGGCATGGCGCTCATGGTCTGCACGACGAACCTGCTGATGATCGTGCTCGCGGTCGAGTCGGCTTCATTGCCGTCGTACGGCCTGGCCGGCTTCCGAAAGAAGAACCGCCTCTCGGCCGAGGCGTCGATGAAGTACGTTCTCTTCGGCGCGGTGACCAGCGCCATGATGATCTACGGCGCGTCGCTGCTCTACGGCCACTATCACACGCTGGACCTCGCGCAGATCGGCGCGAAGATTTCGACCGGCGGCGCGAGCATGCTGATGGGCACGGCGGTCATCGCCTTCCTCGCCGGCGTCGCGTTCAAGGTCTCGGCCGTGCCGTTTCACTTCTGGTGCCCGGACGTATTCGAAGGCGCGTCAATCGAGATCACCACATGGTTGAGCGTCGCGAGCAAGGCGGCCGGGCTGGGCTTGATGCTCCGCATCATCTCGGTGCTCACGTCGTCCACGGCGTCGCCCGCAGTACTCGTGACCGTCTCGCAGGCCGTCGCGATCATGGCTGCCGTCACCTGCACGGTCGGTAACTTCTCCGCCTTCTGGCAGACCAATCTCAAGCGGCTGCTGGCCTTCAGCTCCATCGCGCACGCGGGGTACATGCTGATGGCGGTGGCGATATTGTGGCGCCCGTCCATGAACGAAGCCGGCGCGGTGCATCCGGCGTTCAGCGCGATCGTCGCGTACACGCTGGTGTACGTGCTGATGAACATCGGCGCGTTCGGCATCGTTGCGATGGTCGGCTGGGCCACCGGCAAAGAGACGCTCGACGGCTTCGCCGGGCTGGGTTGGCGCAACCCGCTGCTGGGCGCGGTGATGACGATCTGCCTGTTCAGCCTGGTGGGTCTGCCGCCGTTCGGTGGGTTCGTCGCCAAGTATTACCTGCTCGTGGCGCTGTTCGAAGCGAAGCTGTACTGGCTGATCTTCGTTGCCGTGTTCAACACGCTGATCAGTCTCTACTACTACGCTCGTGTCGCGTACGCGATGTATTTCGTGTCGAGCGATGAGCCGCCGATTCGCACGCCGGCGCTGGGCCGGCTCGCCGTCGTGGCCTGTGCGCTGGGAATCGTGCTGACCGGCACGCTGTACGCCGGCGGGTTGATTGGTTTCGCCGAGAATCGCTCGCGTGACTTGTATCGCGTGGTGCAGCCGACCGCGACCGCGGCGATCTTCTCGACGCCCGATGCCGCGCGGGCTGAAGCCCGCGGCTCGCTCGGCGAGTGATACGATTGAGCCGGCGAGATCGTCCGCCGCGCCGATCGTGTGACGTTAGCGTGGAGCTTATGAATCATCAGGCCGACATCGAGATATTGAACGCCCTGCTGGCCGCCGAGTACGGCAGCCTCGTTCACCGGCTCGCCGAAGCGGGCGCACACGTCACGTGGCCGGCCGCCGGCGATCATCAGATCGTCCAGCAGATGCTCCGCGAAACGCAGGCGCATCAGGCGGCGCTCGCCGAGTCGATCCTGCGGCTGCGCGGTTCGCCCCGCCCGCCGACCTATCCCACCAGCGTCGGCGGCGTGCATTACCTCAAGCTGTCATTCCTGATGCCGCAGGTCATCGCAAACGTTCGCAACCTCGTACGCCAGTATGAATCGGCCCGGATCGTAGACAAGGCTGCTGCACAGGTCGTTCGCCGCCATCTCGACGAGCACCGCCGCCACCTTGGCGAGCTGGAGCGCATCCACGCGAATCTCCCGCGGCAGGCGTCCTAAGCGCAAATTGCTCTGTTGAGCGGTTAGCCAACCAAGCCCCGAGCGCAAGCGAGTGGGCACCACGCGGTTGCCCAACGAAACACGCCAAGCTGCAAAAGAAATCTCGCAATCGGGCGTCATAACGGGGACGAGACACCCGTTCCGCAACCAAATCGCCGCCTGCGGGTATCATTCCTTGGCATGTTACCCGCCCCGTCCACGCCGCCGACCGATGTCCTCGCGCTGCTTCGCGGCATGGAAGCCGTGGAGGCGTCGGACCTGCACCTCGTCGCCGGGCACGCGCCGATGTATCGCGTCCACGGAATGCTCGTGCCGGTCGGCACGACGCCGATCGCCGCCGACGCCGTCCGTGCAATGCTGATGGCGGTCGCACCGGCCGGGGCGATCGCGCGGCTGGACAATGCTACCGATGTCGATTTCGCCCTGTCGCTTCCGGCAACGGGCGGCCAAATCGCCGCGCCGCGCTTTCGTGCGAACGTCTTCACGGCGCGCGGGCAGATCGGCGCGTGCTTTCGTGCCATCCCGACGCGCCTGCCGAGCTTTGACGAACTGGGCTTTCCGCGCGACCTGGCCGAACGCATCGCCGCCCTGAACAGCGGGCTGGTGCTCGTGACCGGCGTCACCGGCAGCGGTAAGACGACGACGCTCGCCGCCCTGCTCGCGCTGCTCAACCAGCGCGGCGGTCATCGCATCCTCACGATCGAGGAACCCATTGAATACGTCCACCCGCCCGCGCCGGGGTCGATCGTCACCCAGCGCGAAGTCGGCGATGACGTGGCCTCTTTCTATGACGGGCTTCGCTACGGGCTGCGCCAGGACCCGGACGTGATTCTCGTCGGCGAGATTCGCGATCGCGACACGGCGCAGCTCGCCATCTCCGCAGCCGAAACGGGCCATCTGATCTTCTCCACGCTGCACACGGCCGACGCCAAGGGCGCGATCTCGCGTCTGGTCGATCTCTTCCCGCCGGAGCAACACGACGATGTCCGCACGCAATTGTCGTTGAGCCTTCAGGCGGTGATCGCGCAGCACCTGCTGCCCGGCGCGCAGGCCGGCCGCCGCGTGCTGGCGATGGAGGTCATGCTCGGCAGCTTCGCGGTGCGCAGCGCCATCCGCGCGGGCAAGACCGAGCAGCTCGACACGGCGATCCAGAGCGGCCGCAAGGACGGCATGTTCACGCTGGATGCCCACCTGCGCCAGCTTCTCGACGCGAATCGCATTTCGCTGGACACGGCCCGCGCGCACGCCAAGGACGCGGCGGAATTCGGCGGGTGAACTGCAGCCATCCACGAGCGATCACGGTCCGGTGATCATGTGCAAGGCCCGATGAAAACCAACACAGCCGCCTAAGAGTGCGGCAAAGAATAAGAGGATCATGAGCCACGATTTTAGGTTTCCCCAGAAGCCTGTGGCCGCGCCGGCCCTCGCGTCTTCATGGGCCTTTCGAACGATTATCTCGCCCGCATCCAGCGCGTTGAGCCGACTCCGCACAATGGCCGGGTAGTCATCGAACTTCTTCAGCCTGGCGTACCGGGGAACGCTCGACACGAGCTGGCGCGGGTCGTTGCCGCAGCGATGAATGAACATGTCGATCGCTGCATCCACATCTTGCCCCTCGGCTGAGGACGTAAGCCAATACCTGCCTGCGGCGCACGGGTCGCGCATGTCATGCGCAATGCGACCCAGCCGGGCGAGCAGATCCGGGACGTACCCCGTGGTGCGCAAATAGTCCGACAGCCGCGTCTCCGCCAGTTTGTAATCCCCGCGCTGGAGGTCATCCTCCACGCGCTGAAGAATCGACTGCACCCTGCGCGAACCGGTGTCCATAAGCGCCGAAGAATACTTCGTCATTCGTATAGCGACAAGTGCGCCAGGCATTAAGCGAGCGCCGTATTGAACAAGGGGCATGAGACTGCCCTGGGTGCGTTATGAACGTGCCTCGCTTTTATAGTGGCCGAGCGGCCCGCGGCGACGTTACACTTCCTGTGACGCGGTCGATCCGCGCTATCGCATCCGGCGGAGGGCGGCGGCAATACGACTTCGCGCGATCAGGTGACCCATGTGTCCGGCCTGCAAACAACCGATGCTGATCCTCGAACTCGACGGCGTCGAGGTCGATCACTGCCCGGCGTGCCTCGGGGCCTGGCTCGACGCGGGCGAACTGGAGGCCCTGCTCTCGTCCGACGAGAACGGCGCGATCGCGTCGCTCACTTCGGCGATGCAGACGGCCGAGCGGCTGGGCAAGTCGCGCAATCGGCAGTGCCCGCGATGCCGGCGCAAGCTGGAGGCGCGGCGCGTGCGCGATGCGGACGTGACGCTCGACACCTGTCCGCGCGGCGACGGCCTGTGGCTGGATCACGGCGAACTGGCGGCACTGGTGCGCGCGTTTGCCTCGGCGGGCGGCCCCGCTACGGGATTTCTCGGTACGCTTTTTGAGCGCGAATTGCAGGATCGCGCGAAAGGAGACAATTCGTGATGGCCATCTGGATCGCAATCGGCGCGGCCGTGGTGTTTGTCGGCTGGTTCGTGCTGACCTACAACTCACTCGTGGCGCTGCGCAATCGCGTGAAGAACGCCTGGTCGCAGATCGACGTGCAGCTCAAGCGGCGGCATGATCTGATCCCCAATCTCGTCGAGACGGTCAAGGGCTACGCCGGGCACGAGAAATCTGCGCTGGAGGGCGTGACGCAGGCGCGGGCGGCCGCCACCAACGCCAACGGCATCGCCGCGTCGGCGCGTGCCGAAGGCGAGTTGAGCAACGCCCTGTCGCGACTCCTGATGGTCGCCGAGCAGTACCCCGACCTGAAGGCCAATACGAACTTTCTCTCGCTTCAGGAAGAGCTGGCCTCGACGGAGAATCGCATCGGCTTCTCGCGCCAGCACTTCAATGACAGTGTGATGGGTTACAACAACAAGGTGCAGTCCTTCCCGGCGAACATCGTCGCGGGGATGTTCAACTTCGAGCTGGAGGAGTTCTTCGAGCTGGACAACGCCGCCGCGCGCGAGGCGCCGAAGGTGAGCTTCTCCTGAAGTCAAGGTTGCAATGGTCGTCCGCGCAAGGGTCCAGACATGGCCGCAAGAATCCGCGGCCATGCCACCCGAACACATTAGTGCCACAATTATGACCCTCACCCCGGTCCTCTCTCCGGAAGGGATAGGGTGCTTGGGATTGCCATGTGGGACGCGATTGAACAGAACAAACGCCGATCGTGGATCCTGATCGGCGTCATGGCCCTGCTGCTCGCCGCCATCGGGTACGCGATCGGCGGCACGGTCTATCTCCAGGCGGTCATGCCGCGCGACTGGGTACGCGGATATCAGGATTACGCCGGCAGCGTCGACCGCTTCGCCGAGGGGGACCCCGATGCCCTGCGCAAACCGCGCTTTTTCGCGTGGCTCGACAACCCCGGCGAACTGCTCAACAAGGGCGGGCTGGCCGGCATGGCGGCCGGGCTGGGCATCGCCGCGCTCATGGGGCTGAACGGCTGGTTCCTCGGCGCGCGGTCGCTGTTGCGCACGGCCGGAGCGATCCCCATCGACAAAGAGCACGCGCCGCAACTTTTGAACGTTGTCGAAGAGATGACGATCGCGGCCGGGTTGCCGAAGGTGCCCGAGGTGTATGTGATCGACGACGATGCGCCGAATGCATTCGCGACCGGCCGCTCGCCGGAGGAGGCGGCCGTCGCGGTGACGCGCGGTCTGCTGTCGCGTCTGAACCGCGACGAGCTGCAGGGCGTGATCGCGCACGAGATCGCGCACGTTCGTAATTACGACATTCGCTTCCTGACGCTGGCGGGGACGATCCTCGGCAGCATCGTGCTGATCTCGGAATTGTTTCTTCGCGCGCAGTGGTACGCGCCGCGGCGATCGTCGCGCGACAAGGGCGGCGGAGCGGCGGCGATCCTGTTTGTCATCGCCATCGTGCTGGCCATCCTCGCGCCGATTTTCGCGCAGATGCTGTACTTCGCCTGCTCGCGACGGCGTGAGTACCTCGCGGATGCGTCGGCGGCTGTGCTGACGCGGTATCCGGAAGGGTTGGCGTCGGCGCTGGAGAAGATCGGCGCGGCGGCAACGATGCGCACGGCGGCGTGCAGCAAGACGCTCGCGCCGATGTTCATTGTGAATCCGCTGCAATCCGGCGAACGGACGAGCGTGTTTTCGTCGCATCCACCGCTGACGCAGCGGATCAAGATCCTGCGCGGAATGGGCGGCATGGCGGGGTACGTCGATTACGAAGCGGCGTTCGCGAAGCTGCAGCGCGGCAAGCACTGCATGAGCGAGGCATTCCTCAAGGAACAGCAGTCAATGCCCGCGCGAAGACCGACGGCCACCAAGGAATCGCGCGGCGACGCGATTGCGCGCGTGCGCGAGGCGATGGGGTTGCTGGACGCGGCCGCGGGCGTGCTGCCGATCGTGTGTTCGTGCGGCGTGCGGATCAAGCTGCCGCCGGGCCTGGCGGCGACGCGGGTCGCGTGCCCGCGCTGCGGCACATTGCACGAGCCGGCCCATGCGGTCGCGCAGACCGATGACGATCTGGGCACCAGCACAGCGCTTGCCGGCGACGTTGCGGCCTCGCGTGCGGATTCAGCTGGGGTGCCGATCGAAGGCCGGCGGATCGCGCGGCCGGCGAAGAATATGGTCTATCGTCGTCGCAGCGGCGGCTGGGAGTCGTTCCGCTGCGGCTGCGGCCACGCGGTGGAATTAAGTCCCCAATTCTCCGCGCCGCTGGTGCAGTGCAATAAGTGCGGCGCGCGGATTCGAGTGGAGGAATCCCAACCGTAGGTCGGGTCAGCAGACCCGACATCCCGATTCACCCCTTCTTCTTCTCCACCTTCGCCCACGTGTCTTTCAGCGACACCGTGCGATTGAAGACCATCGCGCCGGGTTTCGAGTCGGCGTCGACGCAGAAGTAGCCCAGGCGCTCGAATTGCACGCGGTCTGGGTTGATCGTGCCGTGCGCGTCAGTGCGGCACGACGCGTCGGCCAGCGCCGGTTCGAGCTTGCAGCCGGTCAGCACTTCCAGCGAGTTCGGGTTGAGGTTCGATCGCCAGTCGCGCCCGCCGTCGGCATCGCCTACGTCGTCGGGGTCTTCCTTCATGAACAGGTGATCGTAAAGCCGCACTTCGGCGTCGAGGGCGTGGGCGGCGCTGACCCAGTGGATCGTGCCTTTGACCTTGCGGCCGTCGGGCGAGTCGCCGCCGCGGGTGGCGGGGTCGTAGGTGGCGTGCACCTCGACGACGTTGCCGGTTGCGTCCTTCACGACATTGGTACATTTCACGAAGTAAGCGTAGCGCAGGCGCACTTCGTTGCCGGGGAACAGCCGAAAGTACCCCTTGGGCGGCTCCTCGCGGAAATCGTCGTGCTCGATGTACAGCTCGCGCGCGAAGGGCACCTTGCGCGTGCCGGCGGCGGCGTCCTCCGGGTTGTTCACCGCTTCGAGCAATTCGCCGGGGCCTTCGGGATAATTGGTGATGACCAGCTTCAGCGGGCGCAGCACCGCCATGCGCCGCGGCGCGGTGCGATTCAATTCCTCGCGGATTGCGTTCTCCAGCCGCACAAAGTCGATCACGCTGTTGAACTTGGCCACGCCGATGTCGGCGCAGAAGGCACGGATGCTCGCCGGCGTGTAGCCGCGGCGTCGCAGTCCGCAGACGGTCGGCATGCGCGGATCATCCCAACCTCGCACGTGCTTGTCGCGCACAAGTTCGAGCAACCGCCGCTTGCTCATCACCGTGTACGTGAGTTCGAGCCGCGCGAACTCGATTTGTTGCGGGTGGTGGATCGGCGCGGGGTTGCCCTCGTTAATGGCGTCGATGTACCAGTCGTAGAGCGGGCGATGGTTCTCAAACTCCAGCGTGCAGATACTGTGAGTGATGCCCTCGATGGAGTCCTCCAGGCCGTGCGCCCAGTCGTACGTCGGATAGACGCACCATTTCGCGCCTTGTCGATGGTGCTCGGCGTGAAGGATGCGATACATGATCGGGTCGCGCAAGTTCAGATTCGGGTGGGCCATGTCAATCTTCGCGCGGAGCGTGCGCGAGCCGTCGGGGAACTCGCCCCGGCGCATGCGGTCAAACAAGTCGAGATTCTCCTCCACCGAGCGGTCGCGATGGGGGCTGTTGCGCCCTGGCGACGTGAGCGTGCCGCGATGGGCGCGCGTCTCCTCGGCATTCAGATCGCACACATAGGCCTTGCCTTTGCGGATCAGCAGCAGCGCCCATTCGTACATCTTGTCGAAATAATCCGAGGCGTGGAGCAGCCGGTCGCCCCAGTCGGCCCCGAGCCAGCGCACGTCGCGGATGATCGAGTCGACGTACTCTTGTTCCTCTTTCTCCGGGTTCGTGTCGTCGAAGCGGAGATTGAAAAGGCCGCCGTACTCGGCCGCGAGACCGTAGTTCAGGCAGATGCTCTTGGCGTGGCCGATGTGCAGGTAGCCGTTCGGTTCAGCGTGATGCGGCTCGCGGCC
>CAZQCF010000031.1:0-49487 GCA_964592235.1 uncultured Planctomycetaceae bacterium | reverse complement strand
CGATTCATGAAGATGAAGTTAAGGCAGCCAGCCGGACATTAATTGACGGGCCGACAGCCTATCGACTTGCAGAGACATTTTCCGCATTGTCAGATCCTACGCGTCTGCGTATGATTTCCGCCTTATCAGGTCACGAGTTATGCGTATGTGATCTGGCTATGGTGCTCGGAATGAGCCATGGCCGAGGGCATCGCCGCGGCCGAGCGGACGGTGAAAGAGTGGGATGTTCCGTCGGAGAACCAGGTCAGCGAAGTGATCGAGCTGGCGCACGCCGAGGCTGCCCCGATTGCGGCACAACTGATGCAGATGTTCCCGCCGGTGGCGAAGCCGGGTCAGCCGGCCGACCGGGTAATGGTGCGCACGGCAAACTCGCTGCTCGTGATGGCGAGCCGACAGAATCTGGATCGCATGAAGGAGGCGATCGAGAAGCTGGACGTGGCGGGGGATGAATCGCAGGAACACGTGGTGAAGCTCAAGGCCGCGACGCCGAGCGTGGTGGCGACGATCGTGCAGCAGTCGATGATCGCAGTGCAGCAGGCGCGGGTGATTCAGGGCGCGGGTCGGGCGCCGGGTCAGCCCGGCCAGCCGGTTCAGCCGCCGCCGATGCAGGGCGGAGGCGGGCCGCGGATCATTCCGGACGACACGACCGGGATGCTGGTCGTGTATTGCACGGACAAGGAGTGGAAGCAGGTCGAGCCGCTGATTGATCGGCTGGACGAGCAGGCGGCGGCGGGCGAGGCGCGGCTGGAGCGGTTCGCGCTGGAGAAGGCCGACGCGGACGACGTGACGGCGTTGCTTCGACAAATGTATCCATCGGCGCCGGCGCAGCCGGGGCGGGCGATGGGCGGCCCGTTCTTCTTTGCAGACGGGTTTAACAACGCGGTGCAGGTATATGGCGGGGTGGAATTGATTGAGAAGGTCAAGCCGCTGATCGCGGCGCTGGACATCGAGTCCGACGCCGAGCTGACGATTATCCGCTTGAGTCATGCGCGGGCCGAGTCGATCGCGCCGATCCTGTTGCAAGCGGTGGGCGCGAAGGCAGGTCCGGCGATGGCGCCGGCGCAACCGGGTCAGCCGCCGCGACCGGCCGGGGCCGCGCCGGGCGGGCAGGTTCGGATCGTGGCGGAGCCGATCACGAACGCGCTGCTGGTTCGCGCGCCGGTGAAGGAATTGGAGCAGATCAAGAAGCTGGCGGCGGACATGGACTCCGAAGAGGAGACGCGGAGCGCCCGCGTGATCCTCGAAGCGAAGCATCGCGGCGCGGAGGAACTGGCGGCGGCCTTGCGCAACATGGTCGGCAGCGGCGGCGGGGCCAAGCCGGCCGGCGCGCCGGGTCAGCCCGCAGCGGCGGCGAGCGGCGGCCGCGCGACGACGATTGTTACGTCGGGTCGGCAGATCGTGATCGACGGGCCGCGCGAGGAAGTGGCGAAGCTGATTCAGTTGCACGAGCAGCTCGATGTGCCGTATGAGCAGCCGTTCTTCCGCAAGTATCTGGTGATGGACGCGGAGGAAGACGAGAAGAAGCTTCGCGCGATGCTGGCGATGACGCCGACAGCCTCGGCGAAGACGACGCCGGCTGCGGGCGGCGGCGGGGCGCCGGGTGCGCCGGCGAAACCTGCGGCGGCGGTGAGCCTGGTCGCGCCGGACGCGGTGACGATCTACGCGGATACGTACGAGAACGCGCTGCTGATCGGCGTGAAGGTCGAGAGCGATTTCGACACGATCGAGCGGCTGCTGGGTCTGGTGTTCGCCGACGCGCGGAAGATCGAGGGCGGTCCGGAGGACAGCACGGGCGGCAAGTCGTATTTCACGATTGAGCTGAAGCATCGCAAGGCGTTCGACATCGCGTTTGATATCGAAGATTTGCTGAATCCCGATCGCAAGAGCAGCGGGATCAGCCTGTCGGAAGGTCCCAGCGAGCGGACGCTGCTGGTGCAGAACTGCAAGCCGGCGCAGCGCGAGCAGGTCGAAGAGATGGTGAAGATGTGGGATGTTCCCAAGCGCGGGCAGAGCGGGAAGATTCGCATCATCGACTCGAAGATCCCGCCGGCCGCGATGGCGAAGCTGCTGGAGCGGAATCGGCCCGAAGGCATGAAGCTCACGATCCAGGGGGCGCTGGACACGAGCGCGGTGCAGTTGATCGACATTCACGCGGACGAGCCGGAGGAAGAAGTCGCGCCGGTACCCGCGGCCACGGAGCGGCGCAGCGAAGGCGGCGGGATGTCGCCGTGCGTGCTGCCGGCGAGCCTGTTGAATGCGATCGGCGCGGCGGCGACGGGCCAGGTCGTGGCGAATCAGCCGCTGTACATCTCGCACCCGAAGGATTGTTCGCTGTGTCGGCAGCATGCGTGCGCATTGCCGGGGGCGCTGGCGAACTCGCTGACGCAGGTGATTTACACTTCGTTCGATGATCCGCTGTATGACGACGTGGACGCGCAACAGGATTCGTCCGCGGCGCAGCCGGAGCAGGATGAACCGAAGCACAATCACGCCGAGCCGGAGGAGAAACCCGCCGAGACCACCCCCGCGCCGCAGCCGCGCGCCGTGGGCCGTCGCGAGATCGCGCGGCCGGCCGCGCAGACGCCGGAGCAGGTGATCGGTAAGGCGATGGAGGAGCAGAATGTCACGATCACAGTCGATCCCGACACGAACAAGCTGATCCTCCAGGGGCCGGAGGAATTGCTGGATGAACTGGAGGACTTGATCGAGGAGCTGTTGGAGGGCGACACGACGCCGGTGATTCGGGTCTTCCCGCTGAAATACGCGGATGTCACAACGGCGGCACAATTGCTGGAGCAGGTGTTCAATCAGGGCCAGGCGGCGCTGACCAAGGGCAAGGGCAAAGCCGCGCAGCCGCAGGCGGTGCCGATGCCGCAGCCGCAACCGGGCCAACCGGGCCAACCCGGCCAGCCGGGGCAACCGGGCGGTGGCGGTCGACAACAGCAGCCGCAGCAGATGATGGTGCAACAGGCGCCGGCGCGGATCAAGGTCGTGCCGGACACGCGGACGCGGAGCCTGATGGTGATTTCGCCGCCGCAGGACGTGCCGCTGATTGTCGACGTATTGAAGAAGATCGACGCACGGGTGCCGCCGGCCGAGGGCACGTTGAAGATTTTCGCGCTGGTGAATCTTGATGCCACGCAGATGGCGGAGAACCTGCGTGAGATTTTCAGTTTGCCGACTGCGCGGGGAGGTCGGGGCGGGCAGCGCGGCGGTCAGCCGGGTCAGCCTCAGACGCCGGAGCAGGTGCAGCAGCAGATCATCCAGATGCAGGGCGGTCAGCCGGGGCAGCCGGGTCAGGCAACCGGGGCGACGCTTTCCTCGACGGACAATCTGAAGATCAGTGCGGATGCACAGACGAACAGCATCATCGCGCAGGGACCGCCGGACGTGCTGGAGATGATGGAGGGGATCATCAAGGACCTGGAAGACAAGACGAATACGACGAAGCCGGAGATGCGTCGCGTTGCGTTGAAGAACGCGCGAGCGACGGAGATCGCGACCATCGCGAAGGAAGTCTCCGCGGCGACGGCGAATCAGGGCGGCGGTGGTCAGGGCGGGCGCGGCGGCGGGCGCGGCGGGCAGGTGTCGGTGACGGCCGACGCGCGGACAAACAGCGTGATCGTCGCGGGACAGACGAAAGACGTTGACCGGGTTGAGCAGATCGTGATGGATCTGGATGTCACGTCGGCCGGCAGCACGATTCGGCAGTTCTCGGTGAAGGGCGACGCGGCGGCGATCGCCAATCAGCTCAAGGCGGTGTTCATCACGAGCGGCCAGCAGCAGGACATCGTCATTAACGGCGATCCGGCCAGCGGCATGGTGATTGTGAAGGCGGCCGAACCGCAGATGAAGGAGATCGAGGAGCAGATCGAATTGCTGGAGAAGCGAATCGGTATCACGCAGGAGTTCCGCACGATCAAAGTGACGGTGGCCGATGCCGAGGCGATCGCGCCGAAGATTCAGGAGATCTTCCGCGAGGTGCGCACGACGCGCGGCGGCAAGGCGAACGTGAAGATCACCGGCAGCAAGAGCGCGAGCACGCTGTATGTGCTCGGTGCGGACGATGACGTGTTCGATCAGATCAAGAAGGTGGCGGCGGGCATGGACGTGGCGCCGACGGGTATGGAAGTGAAGCGATACGATTTGAAGCACGCCAACGCCGTGGACATCAACAACAAACTGACGGAAATGATGGTCAAGGCGGCGGCGACCGGCGCGATGGGCAACGTCAAGCTCGATCTAGTCGGCGTCGTGCCGGATGGGCGGACCAATTCGCTAATCGTGACCGGCGGACCGATTACGTTCGGGCTGATCGGCAAGGTGCTGGCAGAGATCGACGTGCCCAGCGAGCGCGGAATGAAGAACCACTTGTACGCGGTGCAGCACGCGCGGGCGAGCGACCTGGCGAACGTGCTGAACAATCAGCTTCGCCAGACGATGATTGCCGTGCCTGGTCAGCCGTTCCCGGTGATGATCTCGCCGGACGATGCCAGCAATACGCTGGTGGTGACGTCGTCGGATTCGGACTACGCGGAAGTGGAGAACCTGATCAAGTCGCTCGATGTGAAGGGGCTGGCGGAGGGGGCGCGCGAGCGCAAGACGTTCAAGCTGAACTACGCCGATCCGTGGAGCGTGGCCAACGCGGTGCGCGTGTCGTTCCAGACGGTCAATCGCAACCCGACGGTGCGCGAGCAGGTGTCGGTGGCCGAGGATGGGACGACAAACAGCGTGATCGTGACGGCGTCGAAAGAGAACCTGGAAGAGATCGCGACGCTCATCGCCGAGCTGGACAAATCCAGTGACGCGCGGGCGGAATACGTGATTGATCTCGCCAACGCGAATCCGCAGGACGTGGCCCAGACGCTTCAGCAGATTTTCGACGCGCAGAACGCGGGTCGGCGGCAGCGGTCCAGCGCGACGATTCGCGCGGTCGCCGGCAGCGCGAAGATTGTCTGTTTTGCCAACGAGTCGGAATACAAACAGATTACCAACCTGGTGAAGATGATCGACAGCGTGGAGGGCGGGCGGAGCGTCCACACGGTGACGATGCCGGAGCTGGTGCCGGCCAAGAGCGTGGCCGAGAACATCAACAAGCTGTTCGGGGCGGCCGGCGGGCGCGACGGCGTGAAGGCCGAGTATCACGAGCCGACGAACACGCTGCTGGTGTTCGCGTCGGAGGCGGAGTTCGAGAAGGTCAACAAGCAGGTCATCGAGGTGGTATCGAAAACGCCGACGGTCGGGGCGCTGAAGTTCTTCAAGATCCCGTTGAAGTTCGCCGTGGCGGACGAAGTCGCCAAGACGTTGCAGGACTTCTTCGACAAGAAGAGCGGGATCAACCGCGGCCGGGCGAACCTGCCGCCGTGGATGGGCGGCGGTTCCGCGGCGCAGCAGATGGAAAACCAGGTGACCATCACAGCCGAGACGACCGGCAATATGCTGCTGGTTTATTGCACCGAGACGACGAAGGAGTTGATTGACGGGATCATCGCGGACATCGACACCGATGCGCCGCAGGGCGGGCGGACGATGGAGATGGTGGCGCTGAAGTACATGGATGCCTCCGAGATGATCGGGATTCTCACGGAGTACCTGAAGGTGTCGAAGCGGTCATCGCCTGACGACGGGCAGCGGTTCGTGCCGTGGTGGATGGAAGGCCGCGAGGAGAAGAAGGACGACAAGGCGGTGCTGGCGGGCGATTTGCGGCTCAAGGCCGTGGAGAGTCTGAATGCCGTGATCGTGGCGGGCCGGCCCGAAGGCGTTGAGGATGCGCTGAAGAAGATCAAGGAGCTGGATGTCGAGCGGCCGGATGATTCGAGCGCGCCGCAGACGTTCAAACTGGCGCACGGCAACGCAAGCGAGATCGCAAACACCCTGAACAACGTGTTCAACGATCCGAAGCGCAAGGAGGGCGCCAAGGGCGGCACGTACAGCAAGCCGCCGACGATCGTGGCCGACACGGGCACGAACAGCGTGATCGTCTGGGCGAAGGCGAACGATCTGTCGCAGATTCGCAAGATGATCGACAACATCGACAGCCAGATGGAGGGCGCGACGGGCGAGGTGCGCATTCTTCAGGTGCCGGCGGGGCAGAGCGTGGACAACCTGGCGCGGCTGGTCGAGCGGCAGTTGAACGACGCCGAGCGCAACCGCCAGCAGGTGCAGAAGGATTACAAGCCCGACCTCGTGAGCATCGGGGCCGAGCCGTGGGCCAGCGCGCTGCTGATCTCCGGGTCGAAGGGCAAGTACGAGGAGGCCGAACGTATTGTGAAGACGCTCGTCGCGATGGGCCCGGCGGGCGGGACGTCGCGCAAGTTCATCCAGTTGAGCGGTCAACTGACGCCGCAGCAGGCGAAACAGATTATTGACAGCGTGCAGGGCGGTCAGTCAAGCCAGAGCGGCAGAGGGTCGGGCGGGTTCAACCGAGGTGATCGCGGCGGGCGCGGCGATGGTGGCGGGCGCGGCGACGGCGGCGGTCGTCGGCGTGGCGGCGGGGATGGCCCGCGCGGCGACGCGACGTGGACGCAGCAGCGGCGCTACGAGACGAGCCTGGGCCTGCCCGTGCGGCGAAGTTCCATCGTCGCGGGAACGGTGCAGGGCATGCTGTTGAATCTGTCGGTGGCGGCGGCGATGGGGCAGTTGCCTCCGAGCTATGAGCCGTTGCCGACGGTGCGGCCTTCGGCGGAGTTGCTGGCGCAGGCCGAGTCCGACGAGGACGGTTCGGAACAGGTTTCGGCGGGTCGCGGAGCATCGAAGCGCGAGGCAAATCAATCGGCGACGACGCAGGCTGCGAAGCCCGTGGTAGGCCGAGTGCGACCGCGCGCGGCGACGACGCAGCCCGCGGAAAAGAAGCCGGCGACGCCGACGCGACCGGCGGCCCGGACTGTGCCAACGACGCAGCCTGCTCGCGGCCTGACGGCGGAGCAGTTGATTGAGGCGGCAGCGCAGCAAGGCATCGATATGTCGCAGATGACGGAGGCGGCGCAGGATGCGTTCAGCCGCAAGTTGAGCGGCGCGCCGATCACGGCGGTGGAGGCGGGCGAGGAAGGAATTTTCATCGAGGGGTCGGATGAAGACATTGAAGTGATCGAAGCGTTGTTGCAGATGCTGGATCGCGCGATCCCGACCAAGAAGATTGAATACAAGGCGCTGCGAAACGCGCAGGCCAAGAGTCTGGCGGAGACGCTGAAGAAGGTCTTCGAGCCGCTGGAGCGAATTGGCAACCGGCCGGCCAAGCCGGAAGACAAGGTGGATGTGATCGCCGATCCGACGACGAACGGATTGTTCATCGCCGCGACGAAGGAGAAGATGGAGCAGGCGATCGCGCTGGTCGACCAGATCGAGAAAACCGCCGAGCACACGGTCCGCAACGTCAAGACGTATCAGTTCCGAAATCGCCGTGTTTTGGAAGTCGGCGAAGTGCTCGGCAAGATCATCGACAAGTACCTTTCGCAGCGCGGGCTGGACAAGAACGTGATTCAGATCGAGACCGACCCGCAGACCAACTCGATCAGCATCATCGCGGGTGAGACGGACCTGAAGTTTGTCGAGGGGATCATCAAGGGGCTGGATGCCGAGCCGGAGCCGGTCGACAAGGAAGGCCGCCTGTCGGTGGGCGAGGCCGACGTGATGATCATCCCGTTGCGCGTGGCGAAGGCCGATGCGCTGGGTACGCTGCTGAACGAGATCCTCAAGAAGGCGGCGACGGGTGACACGCCGATGAAGGACTTCATCCGGCGGTTCAACCTGCTGGACGAGAACGGCAATCGCCTGCAACAGGTGAATCTTGACCGGCCGGTGGTGATCTTTGGCGACAAGGACAGTAACTCGCTCGTGGTGGCGAGTACGAAAGAAAACTGTCTGATTATGAAGCAGGTGGCCGGTGCGTTCGACGTGGAGCCGGCGCGGGCCGAGGTCATCAGCCAGGTCGTGACGCTCAAGTTCGCGGATGCGTCGGAAGTGGCCGAGCAGGTGACGAAGCTGTTGACCGACAGCCAGAACCTGACGGCGCGTCCGGGCCAAAGTGAGAAGAGCGGTGCGCCCGACGGCGAGGCCGGGGCGCTGGTTTACAACGCCGTGGTGATGGCCGACATGCGGTCGAATCAGTTGGTGGTGGTGGGGCGGCCGTCGTCGGTGAAGATTCTGACGGGACTGGTGGAAAGTCTTGATGTGAAGGGGCTGGACGTGATGCCCTTTCAGATCGTGGCGCTGGAGTACGCGAACGCCGGATCGCTGGAGACGGCGCTGACGGCGATGATGAAGGAGCGGGCCGAAGCACTGCCGACCGGCAAGAGCGAGAACGCGAAGAAGGCCGAGACGGTGATCATCAAGGGTGATCCGCGGTCGCGGTCGCTGATCATCGCGGCGAAGCCTGCGCGGATGGAAGAGCTTCGCGCGTTGATTCGACAGTTGGACAAGCCGGCGACGGCGCTGGTCGAGGACATCCGCACGATCACGCTGAAGAACGGCAGCGCGGGCGACCTGGCGACGAAGCTGACGGACTTGTGGAAGGAACGCGCGGCGCAGCAGGAGGGCGGCGAGGGGCTGAAGCTCGAGACGCCGGCAATCGTGGCCGACGAGCGCAGCAATTCGCTGATCGTGGCGGCAAGCAAGGGCGATTTCGACGCGATCAAGGCGGTCGTGGACAAGATCGAGGCCCTCGAGCTGAACCCGATGGCGAAGATTCAGATTATCACACTGAAGCACGCCTCGGCGACGACGCTGAAGGGGGCGTTCACGTCGCTGTTTGACAAGCGCGCCGAAATGCGGACGGTCGACGGCAAGAGCCGGCCGGAGGACAAGGTCGCCATCGAAGTGGACGACGTGAGCAATTCGATCCTGTTTGCCGGGTCGCAGGAGAATTTCGACCTGTTGAAGCAGAAGACGGCCGAACTGGACGTGGAGATGGTCGCGCCGGGCGTGGTGGAGTATTTCGTCTGCGAGAACGTGGGTGCGCAGCGGGTGAAGGACACGATTGATGAGTTGTTCACCGACGGCATCTACCGGCCGGGCGGCGCGCGGGAGACCGAGGCGTTGAAGGCGCGCGAGAAGGTCGTGGTGACGATCGACACGCGGGCGAACATCCTGATCGTGTCGGCGGCGCCGGAGAACATGGAAGTCATCCGGGAGATTCACAAGCGAATGAACAGCGTGACGACGCCGTGGGACGTGGCGATCACGCGGTTGATTGATATTCAGCACGGCGACTCGGTGAAGATCGCCGCGCAGGTTAACGATTATTTCGACAAGTTGAAGGAAGTGCGCAGCGAGGGCGAGGGCGGCGACAAAAACGCCGGCGGTTTCGGCATCACGATTTTCGCGGATGAACGAAGCAACCGCGTGGTGATCGGGGGGACGAAGGACGGCATCGACAGCGCCGTCGAGCTGGTGAAGAAACTCGATGTCCCTCCGGGAACGCCGGGGCAGGTGATGGAGGTCTATCGCCTCACGGACGCCTCGGCGACGCGGATCGGTGAGATGATCAAGAACGTCTTCGAGCAGCGGAACAAGCCGCGCGAGGGCGACACGGGCACAAAGGTCGCGAGCGTGCCGGTGACCATCGAGGCCAACACAACGACAAACAGCCTTCTGGTGAACGCATCGCGTGAGGATCACATCCTGATCAAGGACCTCGTCGAGCGGCTGGACCGGCCGTCGACGGTGGCGGAGATGACGCGTGTGGTTCCGCTGGAGAAGGCGCCGGCGGCGCGGGTGAAGGAGATTCTGGAGGAACTGTACAAAGGCGGCACAGGCGCCGGTGAGGGAGGCAGCAGCGGCAGCGGCGGTCAGTCGATCGCGGTTGTGGAAGACAAGCGTACCAATTCCGTCGTGGTGACGGCTCCGCCGGGCGAACTGGACAACATCACCAAGCTCGTGCAGCGGCTGGACGAGACCGAGGTGAAGGGCCAGGTCGAGGTCGGCGTGATCGCGATTGAGAACGAAGATGCCAAAAAGATGGCGGAGCTGCTCAACGCGGTCATCACGGGCAAGGGCGGGCCGGAAGGCAGCACCGAGGCAGCCGGCGGGGACGACGCGGCGACGCGTGACATTTCCTCGACGCTGATTTCATTCGGAGACCGGGATTTCCGCGGGCGGGAGATTCTGATCCGGACGATGCGCGAAAACGTGCAGATCACTTACAACGAACGGACCAACAGCATCGTGGCCGTCGCGCCGCCGGCAGCGCTGCGGTTGATTGAGTCGCTGGTACGCAAGCTGGACCGCATTCAGAAGCGCGCCGTCCTGGTGAAGGTCTTTCCGTTGAGCTATGCCGACGCGACGAAGATGGTGGACCTGCTGAATGAGATGTTTGCCCAGGAAGAGGGCGCCGAGGATCAGCGCGCGTTCCAGGAGGGCCGCTCGATCAGCGTCGAGGGCGGATCGAGCAGCACGGCCGGTGTGCCGACGGCCGGTTCGCAGACCGGCGGCTCGATGAAGGGGACCTTCGGGCGACCGAAGACCACGTTCGTGCCGGATGAGCGGACCAACAGCGTGATCGTCGCGGGCTGGCCCGAAGACATTGATGTCGTGGCGGACGTGATTGATCAGCTCGACAGCCTGCCGATCAACGAGCGCGAGAATTTCGTCTACTCGCTGAACAACGCGACGGCCGAGGACGTGCAATCGGCGATGGAGGCGTTCTTCAGCGCGGAGAGCCAGCGGCTGGACACGCTGGGCGATACGGTCTCGCCGCAGCGGCGGATGGAGCAGGAAGTGTCGGTCGTGGCGCATCCGGAATCGAACCAGCTCATCGTGTCGGTCAGTCCGCGCTACAAGGACAAGGTCATGACGGTGATGGAGCAACTGGATCGCCCGCCGCCGCAGGTGATGATCCAGGTGATGATCGCCGAAGTGTCGCTGGATGACCGCTTCGAGATGGGTTTGGAATTCGCGCTGCAGGAGCTGAAGTTTAGCGAGACGGCCGTCCCCGGCGGTAACGGTGTGCTACAGAGCAGCCACTTCGACGTGGTCGGCGGGACGGACCTCGGCGCGGCGGGCAGCGGGCTGGGCGGTTTCTCGTTCACGATCACCGGCGAGGATTTCAACTTCCTCGTGCGGGCGCTGCAGGCCGACAGCCGGCTGGAAGTGATTCAGCGCCCGATGATCATGTGCCAGGACAATCAGCAGGCGCAGATTCTGATCGGTCAGCAGGTGCCGATCCCGCAGGGCACGTCGAGCTTCGCCGGGCAGGTGAATACGGCCGTGACGTACCAGGAAGTCGGCGTGATCCTGCGCGTCGAGCCGCACATCAATCCCGACGGGTTTGTGTACATGCTGGTGGAGCCGGAGATTTCGTCGCTGACGGATTCGACGATTCAGATCGCGCCGGGTTCGTTCGCGCCGATCATCAACACACGCAATGCATCCACAAGCGTGGCGGTGAAGGACGGTGAGACGGTCGTGATCGGCGGCTTGATCACGACGACGGAGAATCAGGCGGAGAGCAAAGTGCCGGTGCTGGGAGACATCCCCGGGCTGGGCATGCTGTTCCGCACGACGACGCGGCGAAAGAATAAGACGGAGTTGCTGATCGCCATGACGCCGCGCGTGGTGCGCACGGTGGAAGACGCACGACGGATCAGCATCGAAGCGCGAGATATCTCCGGGTTGATCACGCCGGAGATGAAACAAAGCCCGCTGATGGACAAGTTGCAGGTCAAGCCGGAAACGCCGTTCGAGGTGGAGGACATCGATCTCGCGCCGGACCTGGAGCCGGGTATTGAGCCGGTGCGTTTCGAGGGGCCGGGCGGCGAGTCGGAGGATCGGAAGCCGCTGCCGCCCAAGCCGCGGTACGGTCCGCAGGTGCCGCGGTACGGCCCGATGGTGCCGAGCGGTGAGGAGATCGTCGCGCGGCGAACGGCGGCGCGGGCGGCCGCGGGGGTGAGCGAATGAAACGCCAAAACGCCAAAACGCTGAAGCGACGAAGCTCCGTTGCATCGACTGGCGCAGTGGGTGTGGCGGTCCTCGCCATGCTTTCGCCGGTGTCGTGCATGCAGCCAGTGGAGCCGGGTACGACGACGACGTTCAGCGCGGCCAAATCGAAAGGGGATGATCGCGAGCCGCCGGTGGAGACAAACATCGTCCGCGTGACGAAGTTTTTTTCCGCCGAGCCGTGGCTGACCTTTTCGAATGACGGCACGAGCCGCGTGAACGGGTTCAAGTGTTCGGTGTTTCTCGAAGGGCCTGGCAAGCCGCGCGGTGTGTTCGGATCGGGAACGATCATAGTTTGTCTCTATCGCGTGGATCGTGACGGGGCGGGGCGCGAGGTGGCCGTACCGTTGCAGGAATGGGAGATGCCGCCCGACAAGGCCTATCCGTGGCGGTGCAAGGATCGCACGCTCATGGGCTGGGGTTACGGCCTTCGACTGCAATGGCGCGACGATCTGGACCTGGAAGGCAAGCAGATCGCGGTCGTCGTGAAGTACGCGCGCGACGACGGCAAGGTGCTTAGCTCGACGCGACAGATGCTGAAAGTGCCACGACGTGGCACACAGATCCTGACGGTACAGCCGCAGAAGACGTGAGGCTCGAGGCGTGAGACTTGAGCAGGGTGGGCACCGCCCACCGACCATTGGCATGCTGCTTCACGATCCGACGGTTGTCCGCATGGCGTAAGCGGCTGTCGCGAATCGCGCATCGCTCGGAGTCACGGCGTTGAATGAACCGCGGGCCGATCCCATCGACCGGCCGCTGCACAACCTGGATCGGTTCGGTGCGGGTCGTCGACACATCCTCCGAGTTCTACTCATCTTCTGTGCAATGGGCGGCGCGGTCATCTGCGCCGTTCTGCTGGCGATGACCCTGCCGAGCGGGAGCGGCGGTGATACTGGAACGGCATCACTCGGGTCGCGGCTCTGCACGCCTTCGGCGCGTGTGAATTGCGATTATGTGCTCGCGAGCCATTGGTCGAAAGTTCGTGGCATCTCCACATCGCTGATCGGCTTCGCCTATTTCTGCGCCGCGGGCGTCTGGTTTGCAGCGATCGGCGTGCCGACGCATCGCGCACGGGCGTGGCACCTTGCACCGATGGCACTGGTGCTGGCCGGTGCGGCGGTGTCGGCGTGGTTTGTTTATGTCATGGCGACGCGGTTGCCGGTGTGGTGTTCGTGGTGTCTGGCGGCGCACGGCGTGAACGGGTTGATGCTGGTGCTGACTCTGGCGGCGTGGCCGCGGCGGGCCGATGGCATGCCGTCGTATCCGACGGCGGGGCGCGGAGTCGGCGTGCTGGCGTGCTGCGGCGCAGCCGCGATGGTGGCGGCGGTGGGGGCATGGTCGGTGCAGTTGCAGGGGGCCGCGCGGCAGTATCAGCGGGAGTACCTCACGGCGACGAACAACGCGGAGTACATCCTCTGGCGGCTGTCGCGCGAAGCGCCGCGAGAGATCGCCGTCGCGCCGGATTCGCTCGCGTTCGGAGCGGCCGCTGCGAAGCATACGATGGTCGTGTTCAGCGATTTTGAATGCGCCAAGTGCAGGTTGTTTCATCAGTATGCGCGGCGTCTGACGACGATTTTTCCCGGCGCGGTGCGCATCGTACTGAAGCACTATCCGATGTCGCCGGCGTGCAATGCGCAGGTAAAAGGCGAGTTTCACTACTTCGCGTGCGACGCGGCACGGGCGGCCGAAGCAGCGCGGTTGGCGGGCGGCGATGCGAAGGCGCTTGAGTACTACGAGAAGCTCTTTGACGCGGCGAGTCTGCTGGACGAGAGGCCATACGTGCCCCTGGCGCGGCATCTGGGAATCGACGCGGCGGCGTTCGAACGGGCGATGGAATCGGAAAAGGCGACGCGGCGAATCGAGGCAGATGTCGCGATTGCGGCATCGCTGGGGGTCGAGGGGACGCCGGCGATATTCCTCGACGGCCGACCTCTGCGAACGAACTGGCACATTCTGACCGAGGGGGTGCGGCCGCAGATTGATCTCGAAGCAACGGACAGGCTGTGGGCGGAGTTGCTTGGTGTGTCAGCGGCGGGCACGTCAACGATCCGCCGTAACGAGCCCGCCGGCTGATTGTTATACCGACCGACGCGGCCTAATTGTCAATCGAAGACGGCGCGATGGCGGTGGAATTCTCCGGCGCGGCGTTGGCGGACGATTCGAGCGGCGTTTCCACGGCCGGTTCGGTCGCGGGGGCGGGTCGCTCAACGTCCGGCTCGATGGCCCCGATGGCGATCAGTCGCGCGTGAGCCTGGGCGCCCCACGTCGTGTCGGGGTAGTTGCGGTCGACGCTGCGATAGTAATAGGCTGCGGCGTTGATCTGGCGAATGCGCTCGTACCATTGCGCGACGCGATAGTCCTTTTCGGCGCGACTGTCGCGTATGCGTGCGAGGGCCTGGGGCACGATGCTCTCCTCGGCGTCTTTGGGATACTTCGTGCGAAAGTCCTGCAGGTAGATCTCCGCTTCGAGCAAGTCGGCGTCGTCAAACTCCACGCCGGGGAAGCGGGCATAGGCCGATTCGCCGCATCGCAGCAACGAAATCTTCGCATAGCGCCCGCGCGCGAAGTCGCGCAGCAGCCGAGCGTAGGCCTCTTCGGCCTCTTCAAACTCGCCGGCCTGGTAGTGATAGTCGGCCTTGAGCCGAAGGGCCTGTTCGGCGATCGGCGTTTCGCGGGCGTAGTCGTCGATGACGCGATCGAGCATCTGCAACGCTTCCTCGCGCGCCGAGAGGTGCAACGTGCCCTTCCAAATCTTCTGCTTGCGATCTTTGAAGAGCAGCATCTCGGCGACGATGAGGTGCTTGCGCAGGGCGCGATCGGCTGACTCCGTACCGGGCCAGCCTTCGACGATTTCCTTGAGCCATTCGTAAGCCTTGATGAGATCGCCCCCTTTGGGCTTCTCATCCTCCGCGGAGATTTCGGCCTCGGCGGCGTAAAGCAGCGCCTCGGGCCACTTGGGCGATTCGGGGTAGGCCTTCATCCATGCGGCGAAGGCTTTTCGCGCCTTCGCGTACTTGTTGCGCGCGAGCAGAAACCGGGCGAGCGCGAGATCGCCGTCCTCGGTGCCGGGAATCGGCGGGGCGATGGCGATCCACTTGCCGGTGGCCGGGTCGTATTCGAGGCGCTCCTGGTAGAGGCCTTCGCCGTCGGGATCGAGGGTCTGGGCGGAAAGCGACGCGGGCCCCATCGCAACCACCGTGAACAGCGTGGCACAAAGTACAGGAAAGAACTTGTGCGGCATCGGACCTCTCCGCGGCGTCGAATGGTCTGCCGCGATCCGGATTCTGGGTCAATGTGGTGCGATTGGCAAGGATGCTGGTTCGGTGCCTTTCCATGAGCAATCCGGGCGATCCCCGGACCCCAAAATCCGAAGCCGACGGATCCCCTATCCGCCGGCTTCCGGTGCTTCCTGCGGGGGCAACGCACCGCCGCCCCCTCACTTCAATCACGCTGGCTAAGTAGAACCGAACAAGCCTTCAATGTGTGTGGCACAGGCTAATGGCCTGTGTCGGACCCGCTCATAGCGGGTCCCACACCTTATTATTCATGGACGTCATACGATCCTTTCCGTGGTCCTATTTAGCCGTTCAACAGCTCGGTCACGAAGGCCGAGACGTCGTCCGTCGTGACATCGCCGCTGCCGTCCATGTCGCATGCGCACTCGACATAGGGATCAGCCACGCCGAGAACGGCGCTGATGAACAGCCGAATGTCCAGCCCATTCACGACACCGTTCCCGTCGGCATCGCCCGATCCACGATCCCAGACGGTGATATCCACCGAGTCGCTGGCGAGCGATCCGGCAGCGTTGCTCACGGTGACCTGATAGGTCCCGGCGTCGGTCAGCGCAATGGGATCAAGCGAAAGCGTCGAACTGTCTCCGCCGACATTGTTTCCGTCGTGCGTCCATTGGTAGTGCAGCGGCGGTGAACCGCACGCGTCTACCGCTAGTACGACCGTGCTGCCTTCACAGAACGAGCCGCCAACCGGTTGCGACCTGATCCACGGCATCAGCAGCGTTGCTGACTGATTCGTGTACAGCTCAAACGCCATGTGGACGGGGCTCGTCGGAGGCGGCATGCACAGCCACGGCTGCTTCACCCAGTTGCGATACTGCCAGCACGCGGCCGGCAGCCAGTTCTGGTGATCCAGCACGCCCGTGCAGGCCTGATCGAGCGCACCACAGAGATTCGGCGAATCGGCGGGGCTGGTGTGCCAACCCCAGAAATGATCTCCGCTTTCCGGCGGCAGGTGCCCTGTGTACACCACAACGCACTCATCTCCGGCGGCCGACACCCACGTTGCCCCCGTCACGGCCTGGATATCCAGCCAGTATCGCAGCCGCGCGACCTCGTTGAATTGGCCGCTTGTGCCGGGAATGCTTCCGTCACGCGGATCGGCCTCTTTGCAGATCAGGCAGCATCGCGTCAAATCAACGCTGTAGCTGTAGATCGGGTGATTGTTGCAGTCCGTTGTACCGTCGGTGAGGATCGTCACCGCGCTTGCGGGCGCGAAGTAGACCGCCAGCACCGTCGGCGCCGGGTCGGTCGCGAAGTCCGGCGGACAGGTCGGCGCGGCGCTGCCGTCGTCGGCCCAGTGGAAGCTGATGAACCAACCGTCGAGGACATGCACGGGATCCGTCCCGATCGGCGGCGCATAGCGATCATCCAAATAGCTGCCCCACCAGCGCAGACCAGTGATCGGTCGGCCATCGGAGACAAAATCATCCGCGACGACTGCGTTGATTGGATGGATTCCGACATCCGATGTAATCACGAACGCCAGTTCAATGCCGGCGATGGCAAAAGGCTGCCAGACGCCAGGGGTGGGTTCCTGCTTCGACGCCGGCGAGCACTGCACCGGCGCGGGCGACGACTCCTGCCACTTCCACATGATGGGCGTGGCCGGATTCACCGAGTTCGCGGAAATATCCAGCCAATACCTGTTACCCGCGACCTGTGCGAATGGGGTCGGCAATACATACGAGTACAGGTAGATCGGTTCATTCCCGCTGTTCACCGTGCCGGTCTCGGTCACGGTAATCTGCCCGATCGGCACGTTTGCGGACCAGGCAGGCGGGTCGATCGGCAAGCAGGGCCCTGCGGAATTGTTGTTGTGGATGCTCAACCTGAACCCCGCCAAGGCGCCGGCGCTTGGTTCGATCGTGCCCCACCAGTGCAGGTCGGTCACCAATCCACCTTCGCAGATCCAGTCATTGGCAAGCGTTAGTCGACCCGTGGCGTAGTCGTGTGCGTGTCGGGCGACTTTCGTCGTATCGGGGAACTGGCTCCATTTGGAGGGCTGCCCGATCGGTGTCCACCAGATGTCCGAGGGCGCATCGAAGCCGGCTCCAGGCGGATTCGGTTTCTGCGACCACTTGGGTTCGGTGATCGTCACGGCGTAATCTTCGACTTCGCCGTAAGGGATGGAGCCGGTAAACGGCACACCGCCGGGGTTGGTATGCAGGCGGAATCGCGCGAACGTCGCGACGCCGGGTGTCGCGGTTGTGGGCACCGGGAACGTCAGCACGTTGGCACCAGGATTGAGCGCTTGGGCTACGAAGATCTGATCCCCCAGCGTCGCCCAGCTTCCATCGCCGTTGAAGTCGACCCACGCGCTAAGATTCGCTCCGATCACTACGCCGCCCAGTGTGACCGTGATGGTGGCGTTCTGGCCGGGAATCAGCGGCGTGTTGAAAACGACGCCTTCCTCGTCCGCGAGGCCGGCGTTGTCGTCGCCGGTGGCGTTCGCATTGGGCTGTCCGTTGCCCTCACCATCAATCAGCGCGCCAAGGAACAACTGCCCCAGCCCGTGCTGGGCGCCGCTGCTGGCGAGCAGGGTGGGATAAGGCGGATCGGGCGCATCGCCAAAGTCCGACAGCTCAATACTCGGTGCAAAATAATAGTCTTCCGTCTCACCGTACGTGTACCCGCCAGCCGGGCCGGCGCCACCGTAGCCGAAGCTGCCGGGTTGGTTGGTCCACTGCCGTTCGGAGAGGGTGATGCGCATCCAGATGGGAAGGCTTTCACCATCGCCGGGGTGCCACGGGATGAAGGTCGGCGTCGTGAGGTTGTTCAGGCCGACCGGCAGCGCCGGCAGTATCTGATTCTGAACGGCCCACTCGGGGGCGGCGGTTCCGTCGGGACAGGTCATGGTGTCGTCCCAGTCCCCGTCGCGATTCCAGTCGAACCAGACGTTGACGTAGAAAGGAAAGAGCGGCGGTGTCACGAGGTTGACGCGATAGGTGAAGTTCGTCGGCGTGCACTGCGGCAAGGCCAGTGGAACCGCCACGCTGTCGTCGGCGCCGTCGAGGTTTGGCACATCCTGCAACGGCAGAATGTTGTTCACGAAATCCTGATCGGGTCCGATGTCCGCCTCATTTTCAAACGTGACACTCGGACCGAGGAAGGCGATGCCGCGGGGGTTCCAGTGAATCGGACCGTACGGCGGCGAACCCATCATGAAGACCGTGGGGAAGTTCGCGAGCGTCCCTGGAGGTCCACCGGAGGGATACGCCGTCATCGGCACGAGAAAAGTATTGCTGGAATCCGGTGCGTCGCCGAGATCGGCCTCGTGGGCTTCATGAAACTCCCAGACCCAGCGATACTCGGTCTGCCCGAAGTTGTTCGTGAATCGAATCCGTTCACGGGCGAGGAGGAAGCCGCCGGGTTGCACTTCAATGGGCAATTGCGGATGAATGAACCCGGTGCCTTCAAAGAACACATCAAAGAAACTGTCGATCATCCAGACGTAGTTGGATTCGCTGATCGGGTTTGGCCCCTGATAGACGGGAATCCACGGGAGCGTGTCCTGCAGGCCGCCGAGGCGCAGCTCGCGGAAGGGGGTCGGCCCGAGGAGCAGCTCAAGTTCTTCGCGGTTGGCGACCGGGAAGACGTCCATGCCGACAACAAGCGTCTCAATTTCGCCGGGTTCGACGGCTCCGTTGGCGTTGCCGTTCTGGATGCGAATGAACTGGCCGTTGGAGGGCATCGGCCCGGTGGCGAGATCGACGTTGAAGCCCAGGGTCGGCCAAAAGCCGAAGTTAAAGCCGCCAGGGATCGGCTGCCCGTTGCGTGTCCAGTAGCCGCGAACGTCGATGATGACGTTGTGGCAATTCACGTCGAAGAGCAGGCCCAGGTGGAAGACGGCGCAGAAGGGGATCGGCGTCGTGCGCTGCCAGTGTGCGACGATGTTGTACCAGTTCTGGCCGGGGTCGGTCAGATCGGGCGTGATCTGGCAGGTGAACGTGCCGCCGAGGAAGAGGTCATCAACATGGTCGATCAGAACGGGCGGCTGGCCCCAGTTTCCGCCGGGTGGGCCCGACTCGATGCGCCCGACGAGGTGGAAATCGTTGGGGAGCTGCGTCGTGGGAAGGTTGAGGTCCTGATGAACATCGAGATTGATTCCTACCTCCAAGGCTCGCGCGCTGCCGGCCGTGACGAGCAGCGCGGCGGTGGCAAGGGCAATGTACAGAAGCAGTTTTCGTGTGTGCATGGCTTGGCTCCCAGGTTGCGCGCGGGGGATGCCGACGGCTGAAACCGGCAGCCGCGGCCCGAACCGGCGACGCGATGAGAACGATCAGAAGTGAAAAGGCACGACGACATGGGGGGCGAGAACCCCCGGAAAAAAATGTCGAGCGTCGCGCGCGAGGGGCATGAGGCCTCGCAGATGACAGGGTGAGGGTCGCGACGCTCGTGATGAAGCCCACCCAAAGGTAAGTGTGACACGGCTCTGCGGCGAGTCAATCGAATTACGATTGAGAAAATCGGCGCGGGCGCGCGGCAAATGAGCCGTTGCAAACGTGAACCTGACGATGGCGACTCGTTTGGCTACGAGATTGGCTCGCGTTGCGGCCCGCGGCAGTCGAAGCGACAATGGCGTAGCGCGGGTTAACGCGGAACATCGCGGAATCGCGCACTAGCAGAGGGCATGGCCATGGGACGAATTCGTTACGAATACGTGACGGTGCTGTTGGCGGCGGTCGTGGCGCTGGGCGGCATGTGGTTCCCCGATGAACCACCGCCGAAGAGTGAAGCGACGTCGAAGCCGGCCGTGGCGCGGAGTGGCCGCGGGCGCGGGTCGCGTCTGGCACCGCGCGAGGAGGCGTTCAAGGCGGCCCTGGAGCACAGCGTCCTGGCGGGTTCGTGGCAGATGACGCGGCGGGAGGGCGCCGCGGGCGAGCCGGGCGCGGTGAAGACAGGGGAGTTAAGCGAAGCGCGCGAGGACAAATATACGATTGACGATGTCAGCAAGTCGGTGGGGGACAACTGGGTCATCTCGGCGCGCGTGCAATACGCCGACAAGGACGTGACCATTCCCGTGCCGGTGCAGGTGAAGTGGGCGGGCGATACGGCCGTCATCACGCTCGACAAGTCGCCCCTGCCGGGCCTGGGGACGTACTCGGCGCGCGTGTTGATCGACAACGGTTTCTACGCCGGAACCTGGTGCGGCGCGAACTACGGCGGCGTCATGAGCGGGCGGATTATCAAGCAAAGGGAATCGGCGCCAGGCGAAGCAACACACGCCACCAGCGCTCCGGCGAGCGAGCGCGGATCGCATCCCTGACGATCTGAAGCAGCCATCGAGACCAACCGTGGATCATTTTCAATATCGAGATGGGGCGCTCTGGTGCGAGCGGACGCCCGTTGCGCCGATTGCCGAGGCCGTCGGGACGCCGGCGTTCATTTATTCCGCCGCCACGCTGCGCGATCACTATCGTCGACTGACGGAGGGGTTCGCGCCGTTGCGGCCGATCATCTGTTACTCGATCAAGAGCTGCGCCAACCTGCACATTTGCCGGCTGTTGCGCGAGCTGGGTGCGGGGTTCGACGTGGTGTCGGGCGGGGAGCTGGCGCGAGCGCTGGAGGCCGGGGGGAATCCTGCGAAGATCGTGTTCGCCGGCGTTGGTAAGACGGATGGCGAGATTCGTGCGGGCATCGAGGCCGGCATCGGCTGGTTCAACATCGAGAGCGAGGCCGAACTGGAGAATCTCGCCGCGATCAGCGCGGAGATGGGCCGGCCGGTTCGCGCGGCGCTGCGCGTCAATCCCGACGTGGACCCGAAGACGCACCGCTACACCAGCACGGGCAAGAAGGAGACGAAATTCGGCGTCGATCTGGAGCGCGCCCGGCGCGTGTTCGAGTCGTTCGGGCGCGAGGGGTCTGTGCGCCTGTCCGGTATCCATCTTCACATCGGCTCGCCCGTGAACGACGTGTCGTCGTACGTTTCGGCCGTGACGAAGGCGACGCGGCTGATCGATGAACTTCGCGCGGCGGGGTTCACGGTGGACATGCTGGACATCGGCGGCGGGTTCGGCGCGCACTATCGCGGGAACGAAGCGCCCGATGCACAGGCCTATGCGAAGGCCATTGTGCCGCTGGTCGAACCGTACGTCGCGCGCGGCGGGTTGCAGGTGGTGGTTGAGCCGGGGCGGTCGATCTCCGGCAACGCGGGGATTCTTCTGTCGCGCGTGCTGTATCGCAAACGCGGCGGTGATCGGGAATTTCTCATCATCGACGCGGGCATGACGGAGTTAATTCGTCCCGCGCTGTACGAGGCGTATCACTTCATGTGGCCGGTCGCGCCCGCGGCGGGCTTTGTACCCGAGCCGCGCGGCGAATCGGCGAAGGGGGATGGGCTGGTGTTGTACGATGTCGTTGGCCCGATTTGCGAAAGCGGGGATTTTCTCGCGAAGGAACGCCGCCTGCCGCCGATGGAACGCGGCGACCTGCTGGCGGTCTTCACGGCCGGGGCATACGGCATGGTGATGGCGAGCAATTACAACTCGCGCGGCCGTCCGCCGGAGGTGCTGGTGGAAGGCGATTCGTGGCGCGTGATTCGCCGGCGCGAAACGTACGATGATCTGGTGGGGCTGGAACGACCGATTGCGAAGGGCTAGTCGCCGCCGTCATCATCCGGTTCATCATCCGCTTTATCATTCGATTCATCGGATTCGTCCGACTCTTCGTCATCCGAAGCCTCTCCGTCATCTGAATCCTCTTCGGAATCATCGTCCGTCGAATCTTCGTCGCTCGCGGATTCTTCGGTGGCGGCCGGAGGCGGGGTCGCGCCGGCCGGCGGCGGGCCTCCCATGGCTCCGGCAAGTGTCTTCATTCCGACACGCTGCCAGAATCCGCCACCCGCGCCCGGAGGCAATTGCGGCGGCGCGGCGGGACGAGCGCCCGATGAAGTGGGCCGCGCAGTGGTGGGCCTGGCCTTGGCCGGCGTGATGTCCGCGTCGGCATCGGAAGCATCCGCCGGTTTTTCCGGCTTGGATGCGGTCGCTTCGGACTTCTTGCGGAAGGACTCGAACGGTTCGTAAGAGACCTTCCGCGCCGGCGCGGTTTTGATCTGGGACTGGTCGATGACGTATCCCTCGTCGTAGGCGGGTTGGCCGGCAGGCATGAGGCCGGCGACGGCGGTGTGGGCCGGGCGACGCGGCTCGGGCTTGTTCTCACAGCCGGCGAGCGCGACAGCGAACAATGCGGCGGAGAGAGCGATTGGAAGGCTAAGCGGGCGCATGGCGGCGGTTCCTGTTCGTGGCAGATTCAATCGTATCCCCCGGCTTGCAGTCCATTAGAGTCTAAGGCGGCAGCGGGCGGGTCGTCAAACAGTCGGGGCGCTTATCGGGCGTGGGGGGAAAGCGCCAAAACGTCAAAACGCGAAAGCGCCAACGCACCGAAACGCAATGGAGCCCTATCGCGAGTGCGGCAAGCATCTTCGGCGTAAGCACGATCAGGGGCGAACTTCCGGCGCACCTTGCAGCATGAGGCCGATCAACTCCGAGGCTCTCGGCTCGGCGATGAATTCGACGTGGCCGTCGACAAAGAGAAAGTTGGCGCCGTTCTTCTGGGGCTCGCGCTCGGCGAGGATGACTTCGCGCGGGTCGCTGTTCGTAGACAATCCGGGGCGATAGAGAAGGTAGGACTCCTTGTCCACGGCTGACGGCGATTCAGGGATTTCTCCTGTATACGGATTCCTGAATTGTTCCAGCGTGACGTTGTTGTCGCGCAGCAACGTGGCGAGGTCCGGCGGAAACGCGTTCTTATTGGCCTGGGCATGAATGGAGAACGCCATGCCGATTCCGCGCATGTTGTTCATGCTCATGGCGCGCTGGGCCTCAAACCGCGCGGCTTTTCCAGAACTCACCAGCGCGGAGAGCAACGTCGCCGCCGCCTCGCCGCCTTCGAGGGGTTGCTCGCCGCCATCGGCCAGCGTGACATCGCCGGCATCCTCGGCCCCGCGCTCGCGTTGCGGCCGGTCCGGGCCGCCGGGCAGGTCCCATCGCAGGTGGACCCTGGCCAGATTGTCTTGATTCGTCACCGCCACGCCGACCGCTCCACCGGCGAGCAGTCGCATGAGGGCCGGCGGCAACGCCATCAGAGCCATCGGCGCTTTCTGCCGCAGCACGCCGAGGTCTACCATGAACGCCATCTGGTTCGCTTCACCGAGCGCCTTGTAGAGCCGCTGGAGGTTCTTCGATGCGGGACGTTCCTCGCTGCGGGCCGCGGCCAATTGCGCCACGATTCGCGGGCTGTCGCCGATGATCCATCGGTTCGCGGCCGTCGTCATCGCAAACGCTGGCGACGTGGACTCGCGCAGGTCCAGGTTGTCGCGCCGAGTTGCTTTGAGCGGTAATTCAAAGTGCGCTGCGAGCCGGTCGAGCGCGGCGTTGAACTTTGCCTCGTCGACGAGCGGGCAGACGACGGCCCAGCCGATCGGCGGCATCTGCGTGAAATCGACGCGCACACCGAATGCGATCTCGCCGGCGATGTTCGCCGCGATGTCGTTCTTCCAATCAACACCGGTGTCGGTCTGAAAGGTCGCGAGGTCCTCTCGATACTCCTCGCCGATCGTCGGGTCGAAGCGGTCGGTGATCGCGTAGATGCCCTCGGCCAGCGCGGTGAAGCTGGGGATCGCGATGCGCCCGACCGCGACGAAGTCGTCGGGAAACGTGCCGATCCCCGCGGACGATGTGACGGGTTGCTGAAGCACGCGGGCGATTCCTTCGCATCGCTCGGCCAGTGCGAGCGTGATCTGCGCCGAAATGGAGCTGCGCGTCCAGTGCAGTTCCATCACGGCGGATTGCAGATCGTCCGGGTTGAGGATGGTGTGCAGCACCGCCTCGCCGGAATTGGGACTGGGCTTGTCGAATTGTTCGCGCAGCCAGTTCGGATTGAAGAGGACCCGCGCGGTGAACTCCTTCTCCAGCTTTGCGACGGTGCGGCGCGAGCCGGGAAGCTGTACCCACTTCTTTGCCGGGAACTCGCCGCGCAGCCACTGTTGCACGCGCTGCGGCCGCGTGCTGCCGAACGCGACGCGATCGCGCACGGCGTAGGCGAAGACGGTCTTGTCTCGACGGGTGTCATTGATGCGGCGAATCGTGGCCGACGTCTCCAGTTTGCCTCGGCCCGGGTCGTTCCCAATGGCTTCGATCGCGGGGATCAGCGACTTCTCCACCCATTCATCGAACGCGCCGGCGTCGCCGTTGATTTCGAATGCGACGTCTGCGATTTCCTCTTTCTGTTTTTCGGTTTGCGGGGTCATCGCGAGTACGATGCGACCGGGGAACTTGCGAACGGCGGCCTCGATTGTTTTCGCCGCAGCCGGCGATTCCACGATGCCCTTCAGAATGCCCTCGAGCTGTTCCGGCGGAAAGACGCGATCCAGCCGCTCCAATTGCACCGCGAAGGCGACGTCATCCGCGATGGTATCCAGCAGCGGATCGGCCGAGGCGACTGGTGCGCCGGTGACGTGCATCAACAAAGAGCCGATCGCGCAAGCGATCGAAGTCCACCCGATCCCGCTGCGAGCATGAAGTCGTCGCGTCGTCATTGGCGGTGCTCCTTTGCGGCGGCGCGCTGCTTAGCCGTCGGAATCGCGTCGAGGCGTTTCTTGAGTTCAGTGAACAGGTCGTCGAGCGGCTTGAGTTCCTTCGCCAAGGCGGCATCGTCACCCGCAGCGCGCAATCGCTGGATCGACTCGCCCCGCGCGGCTTCGAAGGACACGGCCTGCGATTCCAGCGAGCGAAGCACACCTTCTGCGGCGTTGCGCTGGCCCTCGTCGAGCGCGTGCGCGGCAGTGAACGCGTCGACGTACTTTCGCCAGTCGCTCGCGCGGCGGTTGATGATGACCGGCATCCTGCGCTTGGCGCGGATCTGTTCCTCGTTCTTGCTGTTTACCGGCTCGAGCCCCGCGTAGCCCGTGCCATCCGGCGTGAGCGCGTATTCCAACTCCGCGCCGGTCATGGGGTCGATCGGTACGGCCGGGAGTTGGGCCGGCACGAGCGTTGCAAGAGTCGGCGGGAGCTGTCCGTGTTCGAGCTTGTACGCCTGCGCGGCGAGGGCGGCCCGCGTGCGCAGCGCATTGCTCTGGTGGCGTAGGGATATTTCATAGACGCGCGTCAACGATGGCAGCATCACCCGCGCAGGCACGTTCCAAGCGGGGATCTGCGCCAGAGCCTGCTCCTCGTTGACGGTGGGGATACCGCCGCCTGCGGTCGCGCGGCTTTGTTCGAGAATGTTGTCGTAAAACCCGCGCAAGTGCCGTCGGACGGCGCGATCCGGGAAATGGACCTTTTTGAGCGCGAGGGCAAGTCGACTAAAGCCTGTCTCCTTCGAGGAATCGGAAGTCGGGGCGTAGACTGCGCCGTCGCTGAAGAGCGCCAGAGGGCCAGCCTGTCGCATCAGGTCGTCTACCATCGACTCGCTCACGGCGCGCTCGCGAACCAGCAGGTCGTCCGACGTGACAAATCGTTCGGCGACGGCCTGCATCTCGGCGTTGAGGCGTGCCAGTTGCTCCGGCGTGAATCGACCCGCTTCGGCGGCCCCGCGAATGCGGCTGTTGGAGAGCTCACGCACGGCGATGCCGACCAGTCCCTCGATGAGCGTAAAGCCATCGGCGAACTGGGCGCTCATCCTCTGAACGCTCGCAAGATCATCCACCGCGCCGTCGCCATCGCCGGCATTCAGTTTCCGCTCTGCGTCGGCACAGAGCATTTTCGCGATCAGCCGATAGTCGGACAGTTGCGGCAGAAGCGTTGCAAAAAGCATTGCATTCGCTTCTCCAAAGGGTGGCATGGAATAGACGGGCATCTGCGCGGCTGATCGCGCCAAGTCCAGTGCCGCCTTATTCTGCTCGAACCATTGTGAAAGGCGCTCGCCAGTCGGGCCTTCGGGCCACTTACCCCTTTGTGCGTTGTTCCAGGCTTTGCCAAACGCATCGTCCTGCGGCATCGGAACCATCGCGTTGATCGCATCGATATAGACATACGCCGCATTCTGGTCGCGGGGTACGTCCTTGACGGCGATCCCCCGCGCGCGAAGCTGCTCCGCAGGATAGACTTTGAACGTCTGACCCTTGATAACGATTGTTTCCTGCTCGCCGACCGGCGAGGAGGGCGCTGGTTCAGGTTGAACCGCCAGAGTGGTTTGCAACCCCAAGATACCGGCGAGGATCGCGCAGGCGGCAGCGCGGAGAAACCGGGATGGTTGCGATCGGCATCGGCGTGTCGATCTGACCGCCGCGAGAGGTCGTTCTACGGCACTTCGTTTTTGGCTGAACGAATTCATGGCAGGGCGTCTCCGCTGCGCGGCGAAACCAGCCCCCCAGGCAATCCCCCCAATCGGCCCCACGGTGGGTAGCGAACGTCCAGATATGATGCAACATGTAGCGTGGGATTTCAATGGCAATCGGTCGTACCGGGCGGGGCGGGCCGGTCATTCGCAAACATGCTATACTTGCCGAAACGAGGAGCATCCCGGGGCGAGATTCCATCGTCCGCGGGCATCGTTTTTTGCAAGGGTTACCCTTCGTCATGCCGAGCCTTCGATTCAGTGCACTGTATCGAAACGTCTTGCCAGCGCTGGCGGCCTTGCTGGTCGGCTGCGATACGATGAGTGGTAACCTGCCCGGCGGGAACAATCCGGCGCAGAACGGCGGTCTCGTCAGCAGCGAAACACCGCCGCCCGGTTCGACGCCTTCGGTCGCGGCCTCGCTCCTTGAGCAACTCACCCTGGAGCGAATCAATCGCGCACGGCTTCGACCCGGCCCGGAGGCGGCGCGATTCGGCATCGCGATCGACGAGGGAGTCCCCGGCCAGTTGAGCACGACTCCCAAGCCGGCGGTCGCCCTGAATGCCGCTTTGAGTACGGCCGCTCGGCTGCACGCGCAGGACATGTTGGCGAACGACTATTTCGGGCATAACAACCTAAGCGGCAAGACGCCGTTTGATCGAATCAATGCAGCGGGGTACGTCTTCACAACGGCCGGGGAGAATCTCGCCTGGCGCGGGACGACCGGCAATCTCGACACAGTAGGCGGTGTGGAGCAGCAGCATCAGGATCTGTTCGTTGACACGGGGATTGAGGGGCGCGGGCATCGTGTGACGATGTTGAATCGAAACTTCCGCGAAATCGGGCTGGCGATCGTGCGTGGCGATTTCACGCGCGAGGGAATCACGTACGACTCGCTGATGCAGGCGCAGGAATACGCCACGTCGTTGGACGACGCGGTATTCGTATTGGGGGTTGTCTATAACGACGCGAACAAGAACGCGCAATACGACCACGGCGAGGGCGTCGCTAATTCAACCGTCCAGCTGGACGATGTCGTCAAAGCGACGAACGTCGCCGGGGGTTATTCGTTCGCCGTGACCAGTCCGGGGACGTATACGCTTCGATTCGCGAGTAACGCAATGGTGCCCGTCAAGATTGATTTCGGCGGCAACAACATCAAGATCGATCACGTCGGGGTCAACACGATTATCATCAATCACGGCCTTGGCCCGTTGAATTAGTCCGCTCGCATACTCACATTGGAATTCAACGTGCCGATTGCGCGGGAAATCGAGCTTCGCGCACGACGACAGACCATCGCCCCCCGAATAGAATGGACGGTATGGCCGGACACGGAGCGTTACCGGTTCGCGTTCACAGCGTCGCCGAGGCGTACCTGTATTTGCAGGTGTCGCCGTGCGATGGCTGCGGCCGGGGGCCGGTCGTCACGCAGGGCGATCTGACTCGCCGAGGCCAGCGCGCGGGGGCCTACGAGTTGCCCGCCCGCTGTCATGCCTGCGGCACGATTAAGACGCTTGAGTTTCTGGTGGTTCCACCGCCGACGCGCGAGAGCGCCGCGAGCAACACCATCAATTCGACGGGCGAACGATCCTCGGCGATTGATCTGCTCGGCTGGCTGACGCTTTTTCGGTCGATCCTGGAAGCTTCGGAGAAGGCGGCCGACAAGGCGACCGCGCGAGCGATGGCGTGGGAGGCTGCCCAGTGCCTTGACGAAGCGCTGAAGTTCTACGACGCCGACAACGAAATGCCGCGAGCCGATGCGTTCTTCAGCGATGCATCTCGGCAGCGCTATCGCGAACATCCGCAGCATTTCGCGCGAAGCAAGTGGATGGAGCGTCGCTTGAAGCTCCCCAACGCGACGGTGCGGACAACGGCCGCGCCGCATCGCAAATGGTGGCAGTTTTGGAAGTGAGCTGGATTACTTGAACAGCGGGCCGGGCGCCTCACCGGCGCGGTCTACGACAATTGTATTATCTCCATACTCGGACGACGCGGCCTCGGTACCGGCTGGCTTGCCACCGCCTTTCGCGTTCTTGCCGGCCTTGCCCGATGCCTTCCTGCCGCGCGCGGGGCCCGCGTCATCGCCGCCGATCAACGCGACCTCTTCGTCCGCCCGCGCTGTGACCTTCGTGGCGATGGCGAGCAGTTGATCGGTCAGCTCCTGTTTGTTGATCCGCTTGATCGCGGCAACGGAGTTGACCAACTCGCCGATGTATCGCTGGAAGATGCTCCGCCGGTCGGACTCGTATTTCTGCTTCTTGCGGCGATTGAGATAGGCCTGCAATTTGCGCCCACAGTCCTGCACCGCCAGCTTGATCTCCTTGCGAATCTCGTCGTAGTCCGCGACGGCTTCCTTGCCCTCGCTCGTGAACGGCACCCAGACCGACGCCATGTGGACGAAAATGGCCAGCGGCCCCTGCGGCAGCCCGCCGCCCGGCTGCGACAATCCATAGCGACGCCAGTCTGTTTCTGTCACCGCCTTCGTAATACAGCACCCGCCGGGCTGGAACAGCAGCGGCACGCGATTAGCGAAGCGCAGTAGCTTCGCGGTCGATGGCGCCTTCGATTCGGTCACGACCTTGCCGCGGCGCACGATCGCCTCGCTGGCCTGCTTCGCCTGTTCGTCTTCCGACGATGGGTCGGGTCCCAGTTCGCCGCCGTACGCGAGTCCCACTTCGATCTGAAATGGATTGCCGCGATACACGGCCGGCGGGCGCGTCGTCGCCGTGAAGAACTCGGCTTTGACGCCCTTGAGCAGCCCGGCCAGCACCTGCTTCTCGCCGATGGGCGACAGGCAGTTGGTCGCCGGGGCGCGGATCTGCGTCTCCTGCATGGCCTTGTAGAGTGTTTCGGCCTCGTGCGTGCCGATGCGGTGCGGATTGGACCGCGCGCCGACGCCCGCCTTCTCGCAGATGGTCGACGCCGTGCCGCTGCTGACGCGCGAGAACTCGTGCGACAGGAACTGCGACATCGTCTTGGCACGCGTGTCTTTCAGCATCTTGATCAGTACGCCCAGCTCGATGCCGTACGGATGCGGCTTGATCTCCACGGCCGGTGCGGGGGCGATATCCGTCCCGCGTGGCAGTTCCACGACCGCGCCCTCGGGATCGACGAACTCAAATCGCGCATGGGGGTTGGCGATAGCCGTCAACTCGAGGTATTCGTCGACGGACGCCCGGCCCTTCTGATACGTCGCGACCAGTTCAATCGTGACTTCGGTGCCGTGTTCCCACTCCACCGAGACCGTCTTATCTTTGACGATCTGCGGGTCGTTGGTTTTCGTGTTGATCTGCAGCTCGTAATAGTGCGCATCGGCCCGCTTGCCCGTGCGCGACGTGATGCGCACGCTCTTGCCGGTCGTGAGCAGGCCGTACATGCCCGCGGCCGAGATGCCGATGCCCTGCTGCCCGCGCGACATTTTCAAGCGGTGAAATTTCGAGCCGTACAGCAGCTTACCGAACACGTTGGGGATCTGCTGCTTCACGATGCCCGGCCCGTTGTCGCGCACGGTCACGGCATAGCGCTCGGCGTCGGTCTGCGAAATACGAACGTGAATGTCGGGGAGGATCCCCGCCTCTTCGCAGGCGTCAAGGCTGTTGTCCACCGCTTCCTTCACCGTCGTCAGCAACGCCTTGCGCTTGTTGTCAAAGCCGAGCAGGTGACGGTTTTTCGCGAAGAACTCCGAAACAGAAATCTCCCGCTGCGATTTCGACATCGACTCGGCCGTGGCGAAGCCGGACTTCGCGGCGCGGCGCTTTCCCGTGCCCGATTCCTCGCGTGGAGGAGCGGCCTTCGAGGGCTTCGCGGATTTGGCCGGACGTTCGCTTGACTTGGTGCTGGACTTGGCGGGCATGGGGGACTCCGCAGGCGTTACGGCTGATTCGTCCTGGCCGAACGGCAATTGAAGTTGGTCTTTGGCTTTGGAACGGGGTCGATTGAGCGTAGCGGAGCCGGCCATCCGTGGCCTCCGGGGTGCAGGAAATCGCGGTCAATTGCGGGCCGGATTGGCTCGCAACGCGGTCGATAGTGTATCGGTCGTGGCGTGTGGCGGGCAAGCATGATGGCCGTTTGCAGGCCCGGCTGCGGCAGGAACTTAGGGTTCTCCGAAGCGGACCGGGGAATGGGCCGGCGTAGGTCATGCCGCGGCGGGCGGCGGACGATAGGGAGATGATTGCCGGCAAGGGCACGGAGGCCGGGTTCTCGGACGAAGGGAGTTCAGCAATGAATCGACGTCATGGCGATGCAACGAATCGCACGGCGGCGGCGCGATACCAGTCGGGCCTCGCGGCTTACGAGCGCGCCGACTACGCCGCGGCGATCGAGCAACTGGCCCCGCTTGAGAACGAGCGCGGGCTGCCGGCCACCTTGGCGAAATTCTACCTCGCGCAATCGCACATTCACGTCGGCATCGCCGCGCTGCGCGCGCAGGATCACGCAACGGCCTCCCGCCATTTTCTGGCGGCGCGGCGCATCAATCCGGATGCCAAGGGGCTCGCCGAATACCTCGCGGCCTGCCACGCGGGATGCGGCCGATTCGATCTCGCGGCGGCCGAGATGGAGCGCGGCATCGACGCCGGTTCGCGCGAGCGGACGCTGCCGATTCGGTTGGCGCACGCGTTTTTCAGGGACGGTCAGGTGGATCGCGCGGTCGAGACGCTGACCGAGGCCATGCGCGCCCAGCCGCGCCGAGCGGACCTGCCCTATCAACTGGGTGTCATTCTTGCGGCATCCGATCGTCCTGCGGAGGCCGAAACGGCGTTGCGCGCGGCGGCGGGTATCGCCCCAACTGATGCGGCGATTCGATTGCAATGGGGACTCGTGCTGGCGACCACCGGCGACACCGTTGCAAGCCTGCGCGAGCTGTCCGCGGCGCAGAAGCTGCGACCGCGCGATGCGTACGTCGGCTGGTTGCTGACGTTGGCCTCGCAGGCGGCGCGCGTGGCGGTGGAACCGGCGACGCTGTCGCGCCAGGAGCTGGACGACAACGGCCTGGATGCGCTGGGCGACGTGGCAGCGGGTGATCCTGAATTCGTTGAGGCGTTTCTATCGCTGCCGGCCTCGGACGTGGACGGCTCGGTGTTCGGCATGCTGGCCGCGACGCTTGAACGGGCGCTGGCCCGGCATCCGGAGTACGCCGACCTTCACTATCACTGCTCTCGCATCTACGCGCGGCTGGGCCGCACCGACGAGGCGATCACTTCGGCGCAGCGCGCGACGACGATCAACCCGCGCTACGTTCAGGCCCTGATCCAACTGGGTCGGCTGTATGCGCAGACGAATCGCTCCGTGGCGGCGATCGAGCGGCTTCAGGCGGCCATCGCCAGCGGCGGCGACTATCCCGATGTGCATTACCTGATGGGCGAACTGTATCGCCGGCGCGGGCAGCGCGTGGAAGCGCGCGAGCGATTCGAACGCGCACTGGAACTGAATGCGAACTTCGGCGCGGCGCGGGAGGCGCTGGCGCTCGTGGGAGCGGATTGACAGGGGGAAGACCGATGTCTCATATTCTCGAAGCACTGGGAAGGGGCCTGATCGCCCATCTGCATGGTGCGTTCGGCGCGATCCTCGGCGGCGACGAAGCCGAGGGCACGATGAGCGCACTGGAGGCGGCCTGGCGCACCGATCCGACCGATCCGCGACTGGGCATCCGCCTGGGCGGGCGCTACTTGCGCGAGGATCAACCGTCGGCGGCGCAAAAAGTCTTTGAACAGATCATTGCGCGCGACTCGGCGCACGTCGCCGCGCGGCTGGGCCTGGCCTGCGCCCTGGATGAGTTGAACCAGATCGAACCGGCGATGGAGCACCTGCGCGCCGCCCAGCGATCCGAGCCGGTCAATCCGGCCGTGCTGTTCTGCTTGGGATACTGTTATGAGCGACTGGGCAGCCGCGACGAGGCGACGTCTTATTACCGCGATTCGATTTCCATCTGCCCGACGCTGCGCAATGCGTACGAACGTCTGGCGGCCATCGCGATCTCGCAGAGGCGACTCGGCGACGCCATCGAGCAATACGCAAAGCTGGCGGAGCTGGACCCCGAACAGACTGACGTGCACCTGACACTTGCAAACCTGCTGCACAAGTCGGGCGATGCGAACGGCGCCATCGCGCGATACGAGCACGCCCTGGCGCTCGCGCCCGAGAACTGGACGGCCCACAACGACGCGGCGAAGGCATACGAAGAAGCCGGACTGTTCCGCGAGGCCATCGAGCATCTGCACAAGACGCTGGAGCTGGAACCGGAGCAAGCGGAGACGCGGCTGCGGCTGGGTGACCTGTATGCCCGAATCGGCAACGACTCGGCGGCGACGGCGCAGTACGAACAGGCGGCTCGGCTCTCGCCGGAATACCTGGAGGCGAATGTGAAGCTCGGCACCCAGCACCTCCGCGCCGGGCGATTCGAAGAAGCCGCCAAGTGGTTCACGCAAGGCATTGAGATCAATGACCGCCTGCTGGGTGCGTACGTCGGAATCGGCATGGCGCAGCACGCGCTCGGCCGAACGGAGGAAGCCATGAGCTCGCTTGAGATGGCGCGAAACATCGAGCCGAACAGCACGCTCCTTTTCTCCGAGGTGGCGCGCATGCACCTGAAGGCGGCGGTGGGGCGGGAGGCCAATCGCTGTTTCGGCCGGATCGATGCACCGACCGAGCCGGATGCCTCGGCCGACGGTGCGAGCGATCTCGTCTCCGAGCAGATCGGGCGGCTGCGCGAGGCGATCAAAGTCAGCCCGAATCACGCGGACATGCATTACCGGTTGGGGTTGCTGTACAAGAATCGCGGGCAGTTGGAAGACGCGGTCGAGCAGTTCCGCGAGGCGACCGCGATCAACCCGTCGTACATGAAGGCGCTGGTTAAGCTCGGGCTGACGCTCGCGGACCTGGATCGCACCGACGAGGCGATCGACGTGCTGCGGCGCGCGATGGACGTGCATCCCGAATACCTCGACCTGCATTACCAGCTTGGGCTGCTCTTTGCGCAGCGGCATCAGTTCGAGATTGCCGTCGAGCATTTCGAGAAGGCGGTGGCCGCGAAGCCGCAGAACGTGGACTTCCAGGCGAACCTTGCGCTGGCGCTCCAAAACATGGGCCTGATCGATCGCGCAACGGCGAGCTGGCAGATCGTCCACGATCTCGCGCCGGACTCGGAATACGCGAGCAAGGCGCGGCTCGCGCTGGCAAAGGCGAAACAGGCCTGAATCGCCGGCCGCCCGTCCGGCTAATTGCACAAGTAGAACTCGAATCATTCAGAGCCGGCGCAGGAAGAGCCGGTGAACCCGCACGGGTGCTTTGATCGCATGGTGCGAAGCGGGTTGCGTTCGAGCGAATCACAGTGGCTGGGCATCGGCCGTCAACCGCCACTGGGCGGATCGCGCGCCGCCCGCTAAGCTGGCGGACATGTTGCCGGCGTTCCTTGCACAATTCGCGGCGGGTTGCTTTCTCATCGTCTCCGTTTCGGCACTGGGCCTGTCGGGCTGGAAGTATGTTCGTCTGATGGCGGCCGTGTGTCTGGCGATGGTCTTTCTCGCCGGGGCGTTGTTGCTGCGCGAGGCCGGTTGGCCGCGCGGCGACGCGATGCAACTCACGGCGGTGGGGGGGCTGGCGATGGCGGCCGTCGCGAGCGTCGCATGGTTGTTCCTGAACGCGGCACAGGGCGAACGGATCGCCGTGTCGCAGCGCTGGGCCGCGGCAGCGGGGGGCGCAGGCGCGATGAGCGCGGCCGTGGCGCTGGCGCTGCATCGAGACGTATTGCTGCTTTCGACGCACGCCGCGCCGGCGTGGGCGCTCGTGGCGTCGACGGTGCTGGGCGCGCTGCTGCTCGGGACGGTGACCAGCGCGATGCTGCTGGGCCATCGGTATCTGACGGATACGGACATGCCGATCGCGCCGCTGCGGCTGCTGGCGCGGCTGCACCTGGCGGCGGTGGGGGCGCGTTCGATCTGGGTCGCGGCGATGCTCGCGCCGGTGGTGACCGGCTCGCAGCGCCCGTCGGGCGACGTGATCTGGTTTTGGCTGATGATCTGTGTTCGCGGCGGGCTGGGGGTCGTCGGCGTGGCGGTGTTCGCGTGGATGGCGTGGGACTGCGTGAAACATCGCGCGACGCAATCAGCCACGGCGCTGTTCTATCTCTCGATGGTGCTGGTCTTCCTCGGCGAACTCGCGGGGCAATACCTTTCGCGCGTGGCGGCGCTCGCGGTGTGATGCGTTGCGCCGCTCGCCAAAAGCCGACGGATTGCGATATTTCGAATCCTCGCGGTGAATTTAGCGGCGCTGGTAATATTGCACTAAGTACACCAAACCACTGCACGAAAAAGCCCCGGAGGGATCCATCATCCGCTCCGGGGCCTTTCGCTATTCGCTCTTCTTAATTCTCAATTCGTCTTCTTACATCCCCATGCCGCCCGGGCCCGGCTTCTTCGCGTCCTTCTCCTTGATCTCGCTGACCACCGCGTCGGTCGTCAGCAGCAGCGAGGCGACGCTCGCGGCGTTCTGCAGCGCGACGCGCTCCACCTTGGCCGGGACGATCACGCCCATGTCGAGCATGTTGCCGTACTCACCGGTCAGGGCGTTGTAGCCGAAGTTCGCGTCCTTGGCCTCGAACACCTTCTGCGCGACGATCGAGCCGTCGACGCCGGCGTTCTCGGCGATGGCCTTGATGGGGGCCCACAGGGCGCGGCGCACGATATCGACTCCCGTCTTCTGATCGCCCTTGAGTCGCTTCTCTTCCTTGTCCAGCACCGCCGCCAGCGCTCGCAACGGAGCCACGCCGCCGCCGGGGAGAATGCCCTCTTCCACCGCCGCACGGCAGGCGTGCAGCGCGTCCTCGACGCGGGCCTTCTTCTCCTTCATTTCCACTTCCGTCGCCGCGCCGACTTTGATCTGCGCCACGCCGCCGGCCAGCTTCGCCAGCCGCTCCTCGAGCTTTTCGCGGTCGTAGTCGCTCGTCGTCTTGCTCGCTTCGTTCTTGATCTGTTCGATGCGTCCCTTGATATCGGCCGAGCTGCCGCCGCCCTCGATGATCGTCGTGTTGTCCTTGTCGATCACGACGCGCTTGGCCTGACCCAGGTCCTTCAACTCGAGCGACTCGAGCGTGATGCCGAGATCTTCAAACACGGCGCGGCCGCCCGTCATCACCGCGATGTCTTCCAGCATGGCCTTGCGGCGATCGCCGAAGCCCGGCGCCTTCACCGCGGCGCACTGCAGGATCCCGCGCAGCTTGTTCACCACCAGCGTCGCCAGCGCCTCGCCCTCGACATCTTCGGAGATGATCAGCAGCGGCCGACCGGCGCGGGCCACCTTCTCCAGCAGCGGGATGAGGTCCTTGATGCTCGAAATCTTCTTCTCGCAGATCAGGATGTACGGCTTGTCAAGCTTGCACTCCATCTCGGCCGGATCAGTCACGAAGTGCGGCGAGAGGTAACCCTTGTCGAACTGCATGCCCTCGACCAGCTCGACGACGGTCTCGATCGACTGGCCCTCTTCGACGGTGATGACGCCGTCCTTGCCGACCTTGTCCATTGCCTCGGCGATCTTCTTGCCGATCTCGGCGTCCTGGTTGGCGGCGCAGGTGCCGACCTGCGCGATCTGCTTGGTTTCCTTGGCCGGGCGGCTCATGCGGGCGTATTCCTCGACGATTGCGGCGACGCCTAGGTCGATGCCGCGCTTCAGCTCCATCGCGTTCGCGCCGGCGGCGATGTTCTTCAACCCCTCGTTGAAAATGGACTCGACGTACACGGTGGCGGTCGTCGTGCCGTCGCCGGCGTCGGTCGAGGTCTTGCTGGCGACTTCCTTCACCATCTGGGCGCCCATGTTCTCATACGGGTCGTCCAGTTCGATTTCCTTCGCGACGGTGACGCCGTCTTTCGTGACGGTCGGCGTGCCGAAGCTCTTCTCCAGCACGACATTCCGGCCGCAGGGGCCGAGCGTGACCTTGACCGCGCGGGCCAGTTGTGTGACACCGCTGCGAATGGCCTCGCGGGCCTCCATGTCGAATGCGATTTTCTTGGCTGCCATGTGTGGGTTCCTCCCGGTGTATGTTTTTCGTGGTTGTCTGTTGGTTGTTCAGTTCAAGTACGTCGTGTTCGTCCTCGGCGAAGGGCGAGTGATTAGGAGCGAATGGCGAAAAACGCCCGGGGCAAGCACCACCCGTGAGATGATTGTTCGCATCGCTTCTTCAGCAAGCCGCAATTCGCAGTTCATCTCGTCTGGGCCGGCGCCGGCGACGCGGGCATCAGTTCCCTTCCTCGTCGCCGATGTCCTGAAACGGCTCGTCCTGCCAGATGCCGCCTTTTTGCTTCACCTGCAGCTCGACCGTTTCGATCGCTTCGGCGTCGACAAAGATCACGTCGTCCACCACCTCGGCGTCGTCATACTTGGAGACGCGAATCTCGATGCGAAACCCGGCATCCTCCACTTTGTTGTACGCCAACGGGTGCAGGTGCATCGCGTCGGCATTTCCCGGGAACGTCAGCACCAATCGCGCCGCAGGGCCGAACTTGATCGCTTCGTCCAGGGCCGTTTCAAAGAGCTTGGCTCGCATCAGGTTTGCTTTCTGTTGTGGGAGCAGGAATCCGTGAGCGGTCCGAATCCCGTTACTCAAGGATCGCCAGAATCTCCGACTCATCCATGATCACAAACTCCTCGCCGTCCACCTTGATCTCCGTGCCGGCGTAGCTCGTGAACAGAACCTCATCGCCCTTCTTCACCGTCAGCTTCGCGCGCTCGCCGGTGTCCAGCAACTTCCCATCGCCCACCGCCTGCACGCGGCCCCGGCGAGGCTTCTCCTTCGCCGTGTCCGGAAGCACGATGCCGCCGGCCGTCATGGCCTCGGCCTCAATCCGCTTGAGCAGCACCTTGTCACCCAGGGGACGAATCTTTGTCTTCGTTACCGACATCTTACGTTGCTCCTTTTTTCCTGTTTTCAGTGCGGCCCGGCGAATCCAGTTCCGCGCCGCGCCGCCATGCCTCAATGACTGGTATTTTCAATTCACCGGAAGCGTCCAGTTGACGCGATATTTCTGTTGCGCGAGGCGAACCACGTACGGCGCGATCACTTCTCGTTCCTCATTGGCACGCACGACGCTGAATACATCCAGGGCGATGGCATCGCTTAGCAGCCGCTGCGTCGCACCTTCGCAGACCAGCACGCAAGGAACCGTGAAGCCCATGTTCCGAAGCCGCCGCACAAGTTCCAGGCCGGTCGTCGCCGGCAGATCGTGATCCACGACGCTGATGTGAACGCGGTCGCGCGAAAGTACTTCGAGTGCTTCATGGTCCGAACGCGACCATTGCACGTCCACCTGCCACGGAGCAAGTACCTCCGCCAGCCGCGGCGCCCAACGGCATTGCGGCCCGGCGGCGATCATCAGCCGCATGCGGTCAATGGTCGATTGGATTGAACCAGCATCCGTATACATGCCGTACCAGGCCTACCGCCTATTCCACCGCGGCAGCGATCCGCGGCATTATCAGACTTTTCGCGGTCAGGGCGTACCATTACCCGCTTTGCAGGTCTGCAACAGCCGTACCGCGGACGCCAATCCGTATTGGAATCACCAAGGACGCCCATAAGTGATGCTGCGACTTATGGTTATGTTGCGGCTCGCGGCCCGTGAGATCCAAGGGTACTCAATTCCAAGTTACCTTTTTGGCAGTCTTCGGGTAGATCGACCGGTGAGTACTGTCATTCTGGCATAGACAACTCGCTCGAATCCGAGGATCGGCCGGCCCTTACCAGCGAGCCCGTGACGGCGAAATGAAGCCGCGTGCGCGGGGCCGACAGACGGCCATTGCAGACTTTCGGAACGCTGAATTGCAGACCGGCATACCGGTGTCGGCCCGCTCGATGCAAAACTGCTTCGCGATCAGTCGGCGAGTCCGAATCAAAGCGACCCGACCGCGTATAATCAGTCGGGGTCTTCAGCACAGGGCAATCCATGGAGTTTCAATCCGCAATCAGCACTTTGTCCGACGCGAGCCAAGCAGTCGACGAGCTGGCGCGCGCGACAAACGGCGCGCAGTGCGATCTCGCGGTCGTCTTCGCCACGCACCATTACGGGCCGGAGTTCGATGATGTGCTGGCCGAGCTGTCGCGCAGGCTCGGCGCGCGAAATCTCATCGGCTGCACGGGCGACGGCATCATCGGTCCGGACCGCGAGATCGAGCGCGCCCCGGCGATGGTGCTGTGGACCGCGCGGCTGCCCGGCGTCCGAATTCTTCCATTTGTCTTGGATCAGGACGACGTCACTGCGTTTGAGACCGCTGACGACTGGATCGAGCGACTCGGCGTCCGCCCCGAAGACAAGCCCTCGTTCGTGATCCTGCCCGAGCCGTTCTCCATCAACGTCGAAGCCTGCCTCGCCGCGCTGGATCAGGTCTATCCCGGTTCGGCCGTGGTCGGCGGCATGGCCAGCGGCGCCAATGAACCCGGGCAGAATCGCCTCTTTCTTAACGAGCAGCCGCTACGTCAGGGTCTGGTCGGCTTGTCGCTCTCCGGTCCGATTCGCGTCCACAGCGTCGTGTCGCAGGGTTGCCGGCCGATCGGCGAGTCCTTTGTCGTGACCCGCGCCGAGGAGAATGTGATCTATGAGCTGCGCGGCCGCCCGGCCCTGGATGTCCTGCGCGGCGTCTTCACCGACGCGCCGGCGCAGGATCAGGAGTTGATGCAAAAAGGCCTGCACGTCGGCCGCGTCGTGGATGAGAGACTCGGCAAGTTCAGCCGCGGCGATTTTCTGATTCGCAACGTCATGGGCGTCGTCGACGATTCGGCGCTGGCCGTCAACTCACTCATGCGGCCGGGCCAGACGATCCAGTTCCACGTGCGCGATTCCAAAACCGCCGAAGAAGACATGAATCGACTTCTGGCCGACGCCCTCGGGCGCATGGGCGCTCCGCCCAGTGGCGGACTGCTCTTCTCCTGCAACGGCCGCGGCACGCACCTGTTCGGCAAGCCGCATCATGATATCGGCGTCGTCAATCACCTCGCCCCCTCGTGCAAAGTCGCCGGGTTCTTCGCCGCCGGCGAGATCGGCCCCGTCGGCCATCGCACGTTCATCCACGGTTTCACGAGCAGCCTCGTGTTGTTTGAACCGGCCGCGGCGAGCTGACGCGCCCGGTGTTTTCCCTGCTGATGAATTCGACAGCCTCGCCGACGCGCCTATAATCCGGCTCGCCGTCGCACTCCTCGCCGCGACGCGTGGTGATTCCCCGGCACGAGAGGACGGCCCCGTTTGATTCGACGGTTTCATTCCATGACCTGCCAGATTCGTGCATGCCTCGCGACGATCGCGCTGGTCTTCCTGTCTGCATGCAACCCCGTCGCGCCCGTCGTGAACATCATCGCGCAGGCGGGCACCACCGGCGACAAGGAAAAGGGAATCACCTACTACATCGGCGGCGCCGGGCCGGTCGGCAACGTCGGCTCATGGGACGTGCCGCAAGGGCTGGCCGAAGCCGGTTACGAAGGCTACGTCGGCGTCTTCACTTGGCAGGGCCTCACGCACGCCGGCGATCAGATCAATCTCACGCGCAACAAATCCAAGGGCGCGGAGCTGGCCTACGAGATTCGACGCTACCGCCGACTCTATCCCCACCAGCAGATCAACCTCATTGCGCTGTCCGCCGGAACGGGCATTGCCACGTTCGCGCTGGAGTATCTCTCCGACGACATTCGTGTCGAAAATGTCGTGTATCTCGGGTGCAGCATGTCCAGCAGTTACGACCTCACGCGCGCCCTGCGCCGAATCAACGGCGGGCTGTACGTCGTGCACTCCACGCGCGACCCCATACTCGACAAACTCGTCTCGCGCATCGGAACGGTCGATCGCGCCTCGGGAGACGAAGGAATCGCCGGCATGATCGGCTTCCGCTATCCCGACAACGCATCGCCCCAGACCGAACGCGAATACCAGAAGCTGCGCAACATCGCGTGGCGATACGACTTCGCCGAAGCCGGCTACGAGGGCGGTCACACCGACGCGACCAAGCGCGATTTCGTACGCCGCTATCTTGCGCCCGTCCTGCTCGGCCGACCCGAAGTGCTCGTCGGCAAGCCGCCCGAGGGCTTCCGCCGCGGCGAACCGGCTCCCGGCGCGGAGCGAACGCCGTCATCCTCGCGGCCCGCCGCCGAAAAACAGTTGGATCCCCCTCGGACCGCTGCCAAATCTTCCGACGCCGGCGCGCCCCGCAGCGTCAAGCCCGCCGCTCAATCCACTCGCTCGCGGCGACCCGCCACCCGCGAGTAGAATCGGCTCTCATGTCCCGCCGAATGAAGGCCGTTCACCGCCGCGATCAACTGCTCGAATCGGCCATCGCCTGTTTCGCCGAGTTCGGCTATCAGGGCACGACGACCGCGCGCCTCGCCCGCGCCGCCAACGTCAGCGAGCCGGTGCTCTACAAGCACTTTAAGAGCAAGCACGATCTGTTCGTCGCGCTGATCGACCGCATCGGGCGCGAGGTCATCCGCTCGTGGCGGCGTGCGATCGCCCCGCTGAAATCGCCCATCGATCAACTGCGCGTGCTGCTGCGGCTGAACCCGGCCACCACCGACCCGCGCACGCGCCAGTTCTATCGTGTGCTCTTCGCGGCCCAGGTCGAGTTCAACGAGCCGGTCATCCAGGCGGCCCTGCGTCGGCACTACGGCCAGTATGCCACGTTCCTGTCAAACATCCTCCGCCGCGCCCAGCGCGCCGGACTGGTTCGCAGCGACGTGTCCGCCAGCGGCCTCGCCTGGCAGCTCATTCACTCTGGCATCGGCTTCGCGCTGCTCAAGCCGCTGGAAATCCCCGGCCACGCAACCCCCGCCAGCGTCGAGCAGGCCATCGGTCTGCTGCTCGAACAGCTGGCCGGCACGCGCGCGAACGGGATGTAGCGCCGAACGAGCGGGCCGCATTGCTCGCACACGTACCGTTCAAAATCCCGACCGGCCCAACAGCCGGTCGCCTGCATCGGCCAGTTTCGCAACCGGCCGGTCAACTAGAGGGAACCCAACGCTCTTCAAACAACTCGCAACTTGCAAACAGAGACACTTTTCGGGGGCCGGCGCCTCATAACCCGAGACATTTTGTTCGCAACCCTCACACCGCCCGTTCACCTATCAAAATAATACTCGGATGCCGCTAAGGAAGCCCTCCGACATTTTGGACTCGCTCTGGTGGGCCCGCGCGCCCGCGCGCTACTCACCCCTTATCGCGTTGATTGTCCTCCCCAGCCGGATGTCTTCAGCAGCCCTGTCGAGGAATCGCAGAAACTCGAGGCTATCGCGAAGTTTCCCCTCGCCGCCGGCGACGTCAACCACAATCATGCAACCGTCCTTAAGCGTGACCGTGACGGATCGCGAAGCCTTCCCTTCCTCACCCCAGGAGCAGTCCTGAATGTCGCGATACTTGAAGTGTTGTGGCTCTAAACTCGGCCGATGGAGAAAGACACGCAGCGTTGTTACTGCAACCTCGTCCGTTATCGTTCCCGGTGGGTTCAGATACATGCCGATCAACCGCTCTTCAGGCTCTAGAATTGCCGAAAGCCCGAGTCGATCCGCGTCTTCCGGACGAGCCGCGCGGTACCGTTCCATTCGCCTCAAGATGCGGTGGACGCGGGATTCGATCATGTTCATTGGCATTTAACCTCCTACGAGGATCTCTATAATTTCGTTCGCTCCCACCGTGATGGCGCCATAATGCCTCCGAATGAACTCAAGGAGTGTTGGATTAGCCAATGTACCCTCGATCCGCAGAATTGTCGCATTGTTGGCTTTGGCAAGGTTTATGAGATTATTGACGATCGCCAGGGGATTCTGTACTTTTGCCTTGATCATGTCTATTCTAACCGTTGCAACGCTGTTTGCGATAGATACCGTTCCTTGCAATTCGGTTACAACGCCCTGGATACCGAGATCGCTTGCTGTGAGAGGTCGCGATATGGCCGCACCGCTCCCCAGCGACAGCAAGGCTGCCGCCTGCGTCAGCGCTCTCCCAGCCACTTTCATAGCCCAGCCGCCGCTCATGAGCAGCGCGCCGGTGATCATGTCTTTATTGCCCTGTGCGATGGCGTTATGGGCATACTGAGTCCACTGATTACTCCAACTGTTGAGCATCGACATCGATGCAAGGAGCGTTACACCATCCAGATATTGAAGTGCGCCCACGACGGCGTATGCCGCCCCGAGCACGCGGCTTGCTTGCCCTGCGACTACTGCGGCGGTACCCGCATATTTCCCCGCGGTCACCGTCATTTCCAGGAGACTCCACATTCCGGTTGGATCCAATCTGTTAACAGGGTTGTCGCCAACGTACTGAAACAGATTCATTCCATTGCCGTAGAGAGTCAGACCGTCGAATCCACCTGAGATGATCGATAGCGACTGCGCATTCATCGCCATCGCCGTGATGATCGGCAGCGCCGTCTCATTCGGATCGCGCGTGGTGAAGCGACCGAGGGTGGGGGAGTAGTAGCGATTGCGGTTGTAGTAGAGGCCCTTCGCGCCGGTGATGAAGGCCGTGCCCTGCGCGACGCGGAACAGCGTGTAGTCGTCGTAGGAGCCATCAAAGCGTTCGAAGAACAGGCCCTGGTGGCCGGCCCGATTCATCGCGTGGGCGTAATACATCTCCGCCGCGACGAGCGCGCCGTAGGGTTCATACGTGTACTGCTCCAGCACCGTGCCGGTCGGCAGCGGCTGGGGATTGCCCTGGCCATCGTCCCCGCCCGGATGCCCCGGCCCGCTGACGAGGACGACGACGTTGTAGTTGCCGTCCTGCAACATGAAGATGGCGTGGCCGTCGCGGTCGAATTGCGCGATGAACTCGTCGACGTAGTCCGGCCCGTACACATACTCGCGGTCGAGATAAACCTCGCCGGGCAGGTCGATGTCCCCGCCGCGCTCGACGATGGTCTGCGGCGGATCGACGGGAATCGGTATCGGCGACTCGTCATCGCCCTTGCCCGGATCGCCGCCGCCTGACTCGGGATTGGGGTCCGTGCAATCGACGGGGTTCGTTCCGCCGGGGCACGTCGTGCCCTCGGCCTGCCACGTGCCGCCGCGCGCCAGACAGCACTGCTTCGTCAGAAACTCGCAGCCTTGAATCGGGATGCAGCAGGCCCGCGCCGGTTGCGGCGCACCAATAATTGGTGGAATTGCGATCAGGAAGGCGAGCAAGGCGCTATGAAACATCCTTCAATCGGCTCCCATGACTCCGCGGCTTCCTTCGCCTACAAGGCGTCGCCACAAATGTTACAACCTCAGCCTGTCCCTTTGTTCCCTGTCCTCCTCTGCCTTTCAGACAATGATCGACCTACGCTTCAGAAGCCGCTCATTCTGAGTTATGGGGCATCCCTTCCAACCGCAGTCTTGAGTATGAATAGCCCGAGCACTCCGGATGAAGGCTTCTGAATTGTCTGCGACCCGTTGGAGTCGTAAACCACTTTGCATGGAACCATGTAGTCAATTCAGTTCCGAGGTTGCTGGGGTTTCGCCTCGCATTCTTGAGGTCAATCACGTGCCATCCTGTGCAGATTCTATATCGCATTGCAATTACGCATCCCCAGATTGCTCGGCCGATATTGATCTGGAAGACGCACCCTTCACCTGCGTGCGCCTCATACCAAACCACAGGCACCGATTCTTTGCCGACATGAGTATGGCGAACAAGATACTGCCATCCCAGACGCTTCAAGAGCGTTCTTAGCTTTCGGATCTTCAAGGGAGTCAAGCGAGTGTTCCCACTCATGGGTCACCTTTGCAGAAGCAATGGACGTAACCCTGGGCCGCGCCGCCTGTGTAGGGCCAACTCTTGCACTCGGCCCTTGTCATTGGCCCGATTGGGTCAGGCCCGATGTTTGGACTTGTACGCTGTTCCCAACCAGAGACCTCAAAACCAAAAATCCTGCGTAATAGGTAAAAGTAGCAACACAACTCGCGCAGAACGCGCGAGTTAGGGACGTCTTCTCCAGGTCCTTATAGCGGGGGCTCGCTACGCCCGCCATCGACATGCCTCTGACAGTGAAAGAACGCTGATTCTGCGGTCAATCCGTGCAGTCTTCTGGTTGCATTTCATGGCCGCAGCATGGTGGGGGCGAGCTTTCACCGTGAAAACGGAACGTCGCCGGCGCGGACACGAACGGCGTGCCGGGGCAGTTACTATCTGTCCTAATCGCTTAATAGGACGCCTCAAAGGCGTGGGAATCTCAAGGTGGACTTGATGGGCTTCTCTGCTCATACTGCGGTGGGCCGATTCGATATGGAGGAACGTCATGACGAAGAAACCTGACCCGTGCGTCGAGATGTTTGAAATCAAGGGCGCCGGCGAAATTTACGCTGCGGCGATTTCTCAGCTCCAGGCGCGCGTCGGACGGAAACTCGCGGTTGAAGACCCGAAGCAGCACTCTGTTCACGTAGTCGCCGGAAAGGGAGGCACGGCCTACGCCGGGCTCCATCCGCGCAGGGGGGCGGTGTTACTGAATATTCGTTTACAATCACCACTCAAGTCGAAGCGCGTTCGGAAGACCGAGCAGGTTTCCGCGAATCGATTCCATTGCGAGATTCTGCTTGAGAAGGTATCGGATGTTGATGGCACGCTCATCGACTGGCTTGAACAGGCGCTCTCACTCTGCCTCGCCGGAAAGCGCGGGGCTTCCGCAGTCGGCAAGACGTGATTCGAAGATCCCTTGCGGCGTTCAAATTGCCTGCGACAGCGCGCCCACGAGGGCATCCAACAAAACCGTCAGCGTGGCTTGGGCCAGATCTGCAATCAGGACATTCGTGTCAATCAAACAACCCTGCATTTGGAGCGCCATCGCCCCGCACGCCAGAACCGCCATTCTGCGACCCCATCGAACGAAGATTCTCGTCACGCTCGCTGCTCCTTGGACCCTTTTCCGACGCACTAGGGTAGCCTCGTCAGACAAAGCCCCCGTTCAATCGCTGGTCCTGTTCTCATTCGTCGTTAAACGGCGGCCCGGAAGCGCTCAGCCTGAGCGTCGCGCAGTGCGTGTGAACGGGCTTTCCGCCATCGATTTTCGTAACCGCAACCAAATGTCGGCCGCACTCGGAGCAAAGTCGTATTTGCCAAAAATGCGTGTCATGCCATAAGCACTCCACCACGGTACCGGTGCTTCGGCGTTTGCACCACGGGCATTCGAAAGGCGCGAACGCGAGATTTCGCGCTATCGCGTTCTTCGAGGCGTCGCTACTTCGATCGCAACTGCTCGCCAAAGCCGTTCCGCACCTATCGTCCACCAGACTTCGGATACGCGCGATCATGGCCGTCTGCTCGGCCTGCCGGTAGCCACGCCGCAACAAGCGCGACTAAGGATAGGCCGGACGGACGAGTCCGTCAAATGACTTCGAACCAAAGCAGCACGGCCTTTAGGAAGCGGGATGGCGCTTAACGGATAGCACGCAGAGACGATCCAATCCAAGCTCGGTCAACAGGCGGGACTCCGTCGAGCCGAGATGGAGCGATCTGCGCGGCCTGATAAGCGGGTTGCTGGCGAAAACATTAACTCAGATGTACGGAGCGCTCGGCCCGCGCTACGCAAGAGCAGCGGCGCGCTGACTACGATTGCGCAACGCCTTGAAACCACTCCGCAATCGAATCTCAGCCCCCTTAATCGCGGCCCGTCAAGCGGTTCTTCATCGACGCCCCGAGATCCCGAGCTGGGACCGGTATGGACCACAGCTCGCGCGTAGCGCGGCCGGAGTGCCTTAATTGTCGATTGCCCCTTGGTCAATCCAGTCGCGGAGGAGGCCGAGTTCCTCGGGACTGAGCGGGTCGCCGATAAGCGGCATCCTAGATCCGATCGGGGGATTATTTGAGCTGACTTTTTGGAAGAACAGGCTGCCCGCGGAATCGCCGGGCACCACGAGCGTGAACGCTTGATCCTGGGAGCTTGGCTGATTGACGATCGAGGCGAACGCGTTGGCCGCCGTCAGGTCCATTGCGATTCCGCCAAAGGTGTTTGCGAAGGCGCCGGGCTGATGACAACTGACGCATTGATCGTTGAGGATCGGGAGGATATCGGTAGAGAATGACACATTCTTCCCAGTGGGCGGTGCCGGGACGTTGACGTCTGACTGGCAGCCGCAAGCGAGCGTCAACACCGCCACAAGGATCAAAGTTCTTTCTGACATCGAATCTCCTTTTATGACTCTGACATCGCCGTTCGTCGCTTCCACACGGTCTGGCGGTCTTTTCGGGAATCGCAATGCCGAGCGTGAAACGAAGTCGCTCCATTGCTTGCCCCGATACAGTCCTCGGCGACGGAGAGGGAGTCCAAAGCCAAGGGCGTCTGGCATTTCACGGCGCTTGCACAATCCGATGGACTTGGCCGGTTTCGGCGAATGGGCCGACGTTGGCCGTGGTCAGCGTGTAGATCTCTCCTTCCTCGTCCTGGCCGAGGCCGAGCAGGAAGCGATTGAGCCGGCCGTTGTCGCTGTCAGCAACGATCAGTTCCCGCATCTGCCAGACGCCGTTGGTTTCGCGGGCGGCGAAGAGGGAGCCGTTTGCCTCAGCAAAGGAGGTGCTCCAGTCGCCGAAAACATAATCGCCGATTAGCCCGGGAAACGCATCGCCGGAATAGACGAAGCCGCCGATGACCGAAAGACCATGCGGAGCGCCCTGCGAATCTTCGTGCGAGTACTCGAGGATCGGCGGGATCAGCGGTTCGCCGTCCGCGCCGAGGTTAGGGCAGTCTGCCGGGGGCACGGCTGGGGTGTCGGGATCGAAGCAGGCAGCGCCCTCTCGGATCCGCCAGCCGTAGTTGCCCCCCGCCTCGACAATGTTCACTTCCTCAAATAAGTCCTGTCCCACATCGGCAACGAAGAGTCGCTGCGCGCCACGGGCCTCAAATGAGAACCGCCAAGGATTGCGGAAACCGAAGGCGAAAATCTCTGGGCGGGCGCCGGTGTCCCCGGCGAACGGATTGTCCGGCGGAATGGCGAAAGGGTCGCCGCTGTTTACGTCGATGCGTAGCAGCTTTCCGAGCAGGGTGGACTTGTCCTGCCCGTTGCCGGTTTCGGGGTTGTGTCCATCACCCATGTCGTTGGCATTACCGCCGTCGCCGATGGAGATGTACAACATCCCGTCCGGCCCGAAAGCAAGCTGGCCGCCATTGTGATTGAATTGCGGTTTCCCGAGGCGCAGTAGAATCCGCTCGCTGGCCGGATCCGCGCGGTTCGGATCACCCGGCATCACGGCGAACTCCGACACATGGGTTTCCGAGTCGAATTCTTCAGCGATGTCCTCCCCCTTCGGAGCAGTATAAAAGACGAAGAACCGGCCGTTTTGTGCGTAGTCGGGGTGAAAAGCCAATCCCAGAAACCCGCGTTCGTCGAAGACCAGGCCGCCGCCAAGATCGATGCCAATCTGTACCATTCGATCGCGAAGGTCGAGGAAGGGTTCGGGCAGGAGTTTGTCGTCGGCTTCGATAATCCGCACCAACCCTACTTGATCCACGATGAACTTGCGGCCGCTCCCATCAGGCGGGACAGCCATGCCCAAGGGTGAGACAAAGCCGTCGGCCACGAGTTGCAGGGCTACTGTGGAAGCTTCCTGAATGGGCGAGAACGGGCAGTTCATAGCGAGAACCACCGGCACAGATGTCAACACACACAACGCCGACCACACGCATGGTCTCGAACGGACATGGTTCTTGAGATGTTCATGGCTCATGAATTCAAACTCCGAGTTGAGAGTCGTTGCGAGTCGGCGATGCGGCGGGCGATCTCGGCGGCCGCCTGCATGAATTCAAACTCCGAGTTGAGGGCCGTTCCGAGGCCTCTTTCGGAGGGTCCCGATCCATTCTTTCTGCGACAATCATTGCAGATCGCGCTCCAAGAAAGTCAGCAAAAGAAACGGACCCGTCCGTTCAACACGAAATGTCTCGACGGGTTGGTGATCTTGCACGGACTAACGACACTTGTGAAATCTCTAAATGCTCTGTCAGGGCAGCGATCAACGACTATTGCTGAACTTCAGCGGTGGCCGGACCGAGTCTCTCTCCTTGCGTGCGGCGCTGCAGACGGCTGCAGAAAGATCGTCTTCCGAGAGTTCGATGCACTCGTCCTGAGGTGCCGTTCAATCCGGAAGACGCGAAGTGCACGACTTCTTCCATGAGCACTTGGATCAACAATCGGAAGAGAAATACTGGCTTGATGAAGATACTCGGGGAATACATTGGGGCTTGACTCCTCTCTTGTCACCTCTGGCTGACCGTTGCCCAATACTGTCGGCGGGCGTTTTCACGATGCCAGCAGCGTCCGGAACGGACTCGTCCGTCCGCGCGGAGTCTATGTTGCAACTGCCGCTGCGTCAAGGGATCAGGAGCCAACAAGGGACTTCGGTACTTCTTAGCCGTTCACGAGGTGAATCCATAACTCAGTTGTTCCAGAACGTCTTACGGCTTACGACAGTCCGCGCCATCGGTCCCTAGCGCGGAAGCGGGAGCCTGGTGAGCTGAACGAGCTACATGACCGACAGGAGAAGACCCGTGAACGGCTACGGTTTTTCCCGAGGCACACGGAGAGTGCCGCCAGCCTGAAGGCAGGAACGATTACATCGCAACGCGGCCACCCATCCGTTACGATCCGGGCATGAAAACGAACGCCGCCGACATGCCAACCGCACCAACCAAGCCATCCCGCCATAGCAAGCGGGAGACGATCCTGCACGAAGCGGCCAAGCTCTTTGCGAAGCACGGCTACGCCGAAACCGACGTGCAAGTCGTCGCCGACCAAGCCAAAGTGGGCAAGGGAACTGTTTACCGCTACTTTGACGACAAGAAGGGGCTGTTCCTCGCCGTGTCGCAGATGGTCTGGCGGGAGTTACACGAGTACATCCTGAAGAGGATCGCCACGGGGCGCACCGCCATTGACCAGATTCGCCGGGGCGTGCGAGCCAATTTCGAGTTCTTCCAACGGCACCCGTACTATATCGAAATCGCCATGATCGAGCGGGCCACGTTCCACGACACGATCGAGGCCACCCAGTACTC
>CAZQCF010000030.1:0-50255 GCA_964592235.1 uncultured Planctomycetaceae bacterium | reverse complement strand
TTGGGGTAGAGCTGCATGAACTCGCGGGCGAACTGCTCCAGCAGGTGATTGGGCACGACGTACATCGGCTTCTTGATGAGCCCGGCCTGCTTCATCTTCATGCCGGTCGCGGCCATCGTGTACGTCTTGCCGGCGCCGACGGCGTGGGCCAGCAGCGTGTTGCCGGAGCTCATGCCGCGCCACACGGCCGCCGTCTGATGCGGCCGGAGATTGATCGTCCGGTTCATGCCAGGGAAGTCGAGGTGCGAGCCGTCGAAGATCCGCGGACGCAGGTTGTTGTACGTGTCGTTGTAGATGCGGACCAGCCGTTCGGTGCGTTCGGGGTCCGTGAACGCCCAGGCGCGGAAGCGCTCCTTGATCAGCTTCTGCTTCTCGCGGGCGGCCATCGTATCTTCTTGGTTGACGACGCGCTCTTCGTTGTCGCCGTGGTCGATCACGTCGTAGATGACCGGCGACTTCATGTTGAGCGCAAGTTCCAAGAGCCACGTACCGTTGGCGCGGGCGGTGCCGTAGTCGGACGTGGCGGCGACGGACTGTTTGGCGGCGTGGCCGGCCTCCAGGCTCCACACCGCGTCCTTCTCAAGGTGCGCAACGGGCACGGCTTCCGGCGGAACATGGAACAACTCTGCCGCGAACGCTTGAATGTCGAATGCCGGTATCCACGGCGCGCCGAGATTGGCGTCGATGTCGCCGGGCAACACGTCTTCGGGCTGCACGCGGCGTAACGCCTCGGCGTTGCGGGCGTATGTCGGCCCGGCCTTCTCGGCAAGGGCCAGCTTGTGGCGGACATTGCCGGAGAGATACTCGTCGGCCGTCCGCCACTGCTTAGATTCTGGGTCGTGGTAGATCAAATCACCCAGTTCAGCGACGACCTGCTGCTCCGGCTTGCCGTACAACTCGGCGATGAACGGCAGGTCCACCCTGCCCCGCTGGTTGAGCGAAACGAGCAAGCCCTCCTCGGCGCTGGCGACCTTCGTCACCGGCGGCGTCCGGCCGACCACGTCCTTGGTCATGATGGCGGCTTTGGCCGCCTTGCCGGTGATTTCGTCGTAGTCCTCCAGCGACATCACCAGCATGGCGTCCGGGTCTTCGATGAACTTGACCAGGTTCGGCCGGCGGCGGATGACGCTGCCGTCACGGGTCTCGCTGAAAGTCGTCTTATTGATCGGGCCGTAGGTTCGGGCGAACCGGTCATAAACGCGATTGAGTTCGCGCCGCGCTTCCTCGCGATGCTCGACGGGCCAGCCCTCGTTCTGCGATTGCAATACGCGCCGGGCAGCGTCGCGCAGGGCGATCAGGGCGGCCAGCCGCTTGCCGGTCAGCGTGCCGTTGGCTTTGAGTGCCGTGCCGCCGTACCCGACCGGCACCGCCTGCCCGTTCACGAGCTGGTTGATGACCTGGTTGTCCGTTACAAAGAAACTGCCCTCCCCGACGTGCTTTTCTTGCGGCGGCGGCGTGAACGCCGGGGCGTGTTCTTCCGCCCCCAGCCCCGCCTGCACCGGCGAAAACTCCGGTAATCGTTGAATGGCGCCTTTGAGTTTGGCGGCTAGGTCGCCATTGCCGCGAACGCTGTACCCTTCCCCGCCGTAGAGCGTGTCCTTGCGGCTCCACTCGCCGAGCACCATTTCGGGGTGGTTGAGGAAGTAGCGGTTGATCGGAACCTGGATGCCTTCAATCTCCAGCGGGGCAACACCGAGCCAGTCGGGGTCGGCGTGATGCACCGGCTCGTCGGGAGCGCGCTTGCGAAGGAAGAGGATGTCGGTGACGACGGCGGTGCCTTCGCGCTTGAAGGCGTCGGACGGCAGGCGGATCGCCCCGACGAAGTCGGCCCTGGAGGCGAGGTATTCGCGGACGGCGGCATTCTGCTTGTCCAGCGTGAAATGCGACGTGACCATCGCCATGACTCCGCCGGGCTTCAGGGCATCGACCGACTTGGCCAGGAAACAATCGTGCAGCGACAGCCGCTTGCCGTCGTAGTCGAGCTTGATGTCGGCAAACGGCACGTTGCCGACCACGGCGCCGATGCGGCCCGCCGGCAGCTTCGTGTCGCGGAAGTTCTCGATGCGGATGTCGTGTTCGGGATGCAGCGCCCGGGCGATCCGGCCGGATATGGAATCCAGTTCGACGCCGATGAAACGGTGGAGTCCGCCGCCCTGGCTCATGAAGTTGCCGCTGCCGCAGCCGGGCTCCAGGATCAGGGCGTCGTCGGCAACGCCTAATCGCCCGATGGCATCGTGGATGGCGCCGATGACGGTCGGCGACGTGTAGAAGGCGTTGAAGGTAGTGCGTTTAGCGCTGTCGTATTCCGCGGGCGACAGCAGTGATTGCAGTTCCTCGCCCAGCACCTGCCAGCCGGCGTCCTTGTAGCGCCCCGTCACCGGATCGGGGAAGATCGACAGGGCCACGGGGCCGAAGCCGGAGAACCGAGCAAGGACTTGCATTTCCTCACGGGTTGCCGGTCGCCTCTCCTGTTCGACCTGTTTCAGTGTGCGGATGGCGGCGAGAATGTCGCGGGCCTTCTCCTTCTCGCCGCTGGCAAATGGGACGACGGGTGCCAGTGTCTTAGCAGCGCGACTAGTGGACTGATCGGATTGCTGCTGTTCGCTGGATTCAGTCGAATGACTGACTTGCCGCCTGGATTGCTTGCCGTTGCCCGAACGCTCCGCTACGTCTTTGGCCGGCGCTTCGGACGGCTGATCCCACAGCGTCGGGCCGCGCGACCATTTCAGGCGTTCGACGTGAGACTTCGGACGAACGCCATCGCGTCGTCCAGCGACAGTTCCCCCTGCCCGTCCGGCGGCAACGCGGCCTGCAAACGATTCTCCATCTCCGAAACCGCGATCTCCATCGCCGCGCTTGATGTCTGGCTCGGGTTGATGCCAGTCTTTGTCGCGGAAAGCTGTTCCTTCAGCGCCTCGTGCCGCCTCTTCAGCGCCGCCGCCAGCGACTCCGTCGCCGACAGCAGCATCCGGCCGCGGCGTAACGTCTCGTGCAGTTTCGGGTTCGCTTGCAGCAGTTCGAGAATGATCGTCTTGTAGGGCATCGTGCTCTCCTTCCTGTTGCGGCGGTGGCTCTTCGAGCGCAACCGCCGTGTCGCCCTCGTCGAGCGAGAACAACAATGGTGTTTGATAATGCGAGCGCGGCCGTCGGGGCATCGTCAATGCGCCGCGTGAATCGTAGATTCATGTCTGCCCGTGCGTCCGGACGCACGCACGCGCATGGCCCTGCCCGCCGGCGTTGGAAGCCGGTTCAGGACCGTAATTGCGATGTCTTCAGTGCGGTGACGAAACAGTCGGAAGGGCATGATGACGTGAATTGGATATGAAGCGACATGACATGCCACATCGTCGCTCCGGAATCAACCGAAATCCGAGACTAACAAACTGGTACCCCCAAAATGACGCGACTCACGTATACCTGCGGTGTGTCGGAAGTCGAGGCGGAAACGCCGTGTAGAGCCTGATTCTATCGCGTGCTCTTGCGCTTTCGCGCGCGCTTCCCCGGTAGCGCGCCCCCTGACTCAAGCCACTCGAGAATGCGAGACGGATCAGATAGCACGGTTTGCCGCTCCTCCAGCCGCTTCAATTCCTCGGGACTGAGGGTCCGGCAGATGAGGGCCGTATTCGAGTTGGAGTCCTTCGTCTTGATAAGCAGCAACGACCCAAGCTGCACGCACGCGCAAGCTGTGGCGTCGAGCGACTGGATGAGGGCCGCAGCGGCCTCGGCTTGGTTTTTGTTCACTTCCGCCTGCGGTTTATCGCAGGCGCCTTGCAGGGCGCGTTTCCCCGCCTCAAGGGCCGCGAGAACCTCCGGATGGGTCGCGACCTCCTTCGTCCGAAAGAACAGTTTCTTCCACCATGAGCCGGATTCCTCAGGTAGTTCCTCAGCCGGCGCGAGGTCGAGGGTTTCGGCAAACCTGTGAAGCGCTCTCGCCAGCCGTAAAAGGGAATCATGATGTGGCAGCGGATCATCCACGAACATTCGCGACGGGATGAAGCGGACGAGTTCGGTTTCAGCCACGTCCACGCCCGAACTGACCGCCCAAAAGAAGGTGTGAAGTTCCGATGCTCGCTCAGTCAATCGTGCGTCGGTCGCACGAGCAAACTCCCTCGCCCTGTCAGCGTTCGCTTTTAGCTCTGCAAGCCTCTCGTCGAGTCCGTTCAACGTTCCACGAATACTCTCCGCGAAACCCGAGCGAAAGCCGTCCACGACAGACTGTGCGACTTCCCGTGCTTCCTCCATACGACGTTGGCGGCTGCGCGAGCGACCGCGCGGCCACATCATGACCAGTTCCTCTAACTCGGGCGACCAATGACGCTCTTTGCGTTGGCTCCATCGGCGTATCGCCCGATTTACTAACTCGCTGGCGAACTCGTCGTCGGCATCCGATGCGAGGAGTGCGAAGAGTATCAGTAAGAGATCGTCGTCGCGTTCCATCATCTGGCATCACCTCCAAATAACTATTTGGGCTCGTCCTCTGATTCCTTTTCAGGTGGGTGGCCACGCACGCTGCCGCGTTTCCTTTTGGCAGTCCTCAAGGCCGTAACACTCGCCGGCCGCGCTGTCAATTCTCGCGGGTTGTATCCCGCCCATTGTCCCCAGCGGACGGGGCCACGTCGAGCGAGAACCCGGCCGTACATCGGGCCTCGGAACCGCGTATAATCCAGGTGCCGGACCCGGTTTGCGGGCTGGCGACAATCTGAATTGACGCGTGAGCGTCAAGACGCTGCTTCACGGAAAACCGCCAGAATTCGTGCAAAGAGGCAGTGCCTTGAGCCGCGCCCCGAAAGGGGCGTCGGCCTTGGTACGTTCTTTGCGCCCCCTGGCGGGGGTTCCGTGAGCGGCCTTGGTACGACGCCCTCTTTGTTTTTCGGGGTGACGGCATGGCCCGCCGCGAACGTCCAATCCTCAAACCGCCGCCAAGACAAGCGGCCCGATCGCTGTCGATCCTCCCGCCGGTGCTCGATGCCGCCGCGTGGCAACGGGTCGTGGAGCGGATCGGCCTGTCGGAGAAGCAGGCGAACGTCGTGGCGCTGATCATGCGCGGCCTGTGCGACAAGCAGATCGGGCCGAAACTCGGCATCTCCTACGGCACCGTCCGCACCTACCGCGAACGCGCGCTGCGCTGCCTGGGGCTTGACGCCGCCAACCGCGCCGAAGTGACGAGCCGCGTGTTTCAGCTTGCCTGGGAGATCATGGTTAACGACCCCTGCCCGCGCTGCGGCTGTCGGCGAAAACGCTGACAGTGAAAGCGCTGTCCATTCGCCAACGACTCTTCGCCTATCCTGAAGGGATCGGATTGTCTGCCTGCCTACCGGCCTCGGCATCCCTCCAGTGATTCCGAGTCAATGCTTGGCCATGCCCTGAACAGGAGCGGCGATATGAAGCGATTGCCTGTGTTGATGTTGATGATGGTCGCCTTCGCGGCGATGGCAACCTCGGCGAAGGCCGATCCGTTCACGCCGGGCAATATCGTCATCGTGCATCACAGTTCCTACGGCGCGAACACGCTGGCGGCTGCCGCGTCCCTTCGCGAGTACACGCCGACCGGCACACTGGTGCAGACCCTGCCGTTGCCGACGACCGTCAACGGCGCGCACCGGCGGCTCACGCTGTCCGGGCGGGAAGCGATTCTCTCGCGTTCGACCGACGGGCGTTACCTGACGCTCGGCGGACACGATGCGGCCGTGGGTACGGTGACCGCCGGCACGGACACGGTGATCGGCCGCATCGACGCCGCCGGCGTGATCGACACCACCACCGCCCTGACCGACGCCTTCAACGGCTCGCAAATCACCAGCGTCGCCTCGGACGACGGCACGCGCTTCTGGCTCAGCGGCACCGGCTCCGGGGGCGCGAACCCGACGAACGGCGTCAAGTATGCGACGCTCGGCGCGACGAGTTCAATCCGAGTGGCGGTGAGTCCCGCCAACGCCTTGTCTACGAAGATATTCGACGGGCAATTGTACGTATCGTCGCAGGAGGCCCCGCATCGTGGGATCAATCGCGTCGGCAACGGCCTGCCGACAACCGGCGGACAGACCGTGACCAACCTTGTCGGCACGGGCGGCACGACGGTGCCCAGCCCGACGGATTTCTTCCTGGCAGCGCCCGACCTGCTCTACGTCTGCGACACGCGCCGAGTGTCGGACGGCGGCGGATTGCAGCGCTGGGAGAAGAACGGCGCCACCTGGACGCTCGATTACACGCTGTCGCTGGGCAACAACCGCGGATGCTACGGGCTGGCCGGCTCGTACGACGAGGGCACGGGCTTCGCGTCGCTGTTCGCCACGACAACCGAGGGACCGTTCAGTTCCTTGCAGACCAATGACCTGGTCGCCATCACCGACACCGGCCCCGATGCCGTCTTCTCGCACCTGGCGACGGCGGTCACAACCAATCCGCCAAACGGCACGGCGTTCCTCGGCGTCGCCTTCGCGCCGGTGCCGGAGCCGTCCACCTTGTCGCTGCTGCTGCTCGCCGGGCCGATTGCATGGCGGCGGCGGCGCTCTTGCCCAGGAAGTTGAGGTCGTCATGGATGGAATAACTGCAAATGCGGCGGTCGGCCGCTCTGTCGCTGCAACCGGACCCGCCTATCGCCTGTGCACGCCGACCGGCGTCGCGATCGCCTCAATGCTCGGTTCGCCGCTGGCAGGCGCGCACCTGATCGCCCGGAACTTTAGACGGTTGGGTGACGCGAGGCGTGGGCGACTGGTCTTCGCGCTCTGCGCGTTCACCCTCGTCCTGCTGCTGGCGGCCGGCATCACGGCTGCGCTCACGCTCGGTTTTGAATACGACATGCGCATCAGCGGCATGCTGACGATCGCCTTGGCTTGCGCGATGGGCTACCTGGCTCACCGGCTGCAAGGCAATCCCGTCCAGACACATTTGGCGTCAGGAGGCAAGCTCGACCGGTTGGGTGTTGTCGGCGTGACCGTGTTGTGGGCGGCGATCTCCGTCGGTGCGTTCTTCGGACTGATCATTGCGCTCGATCGTGTCGCCGATGCAGCGATGTCGATGCCCAGCACCTGTGAGGTCGTATCGGACGGGAAGGCGACGATGGAGGTGCGCTATGAGGGAATCGACGTGCAGCAAGCGCGTGCGCTAGGGCAGGAGTTGCTGGCGACCGGCATGGTGCTTCCCGGCGGCGAGGGCCAGGTGATTCTGTCGAAATCGAAACGCGGCACCGTCATGAGCTTTCCGCTGCTGGATGAGGCGTGGGATCGTCCTGCTGTTCTGGACGCGATGCGGGACATCGTCCGCCAGGTCGCGCCGACTGTCGGCGGCCTCCCGATTCGCGGGCGGCTGACTGACACCAGCAACGCAGAGAAAGTAGCCTTCATGGTCGAATGACTCTGGCCCAATCGGCCGCATTCGCCAGCATGGGGTTGATCGAGATGCAGCTCACCCTCAACTATCCGGGTCAAATGACTTGATTCTGCGAGAGAGCGTCAGAGACGCGCCGATCTGTGACCGGAGGTATCACTGCTGTCCTGCCGGCCTTCCTATGCTGTACGGGCTTCCTATTGCGATCAGATGTCGTTTCGACAGGGTCGAATCTTCCCCTGAATGCCAAACTGCCTCTCCGCGAACTCGAAGACACGGCTCTCTGTGTCGTTTGCGCAACACCCTACCTGTTCGGTGTTGCCTTCTCGTCACGTCTCGGACCCTTGTGAAGTTATCCACAGGGCTGCGGCGTTAAGAGCGTTAATACTTACAATGGTAGTTAAACAGTTACGCTGTACCGAATGTGTTGATTCATCGGAATAATCGAGCCAGTCGTGCGCCTGATCGCCCGATTGTCTGCGCCCAATCGCACGTGCCGGGTTGCGCCTATTAGCCCGATGGTCGTGCGCCCAATCGCACGATAGTCACGCGACGGATGCGATTTGTCCGGCCGAAGAAATACGTTTTAGCCGTCCCCTGCCCTCATGGCCGTGAGGTCTACGCCTAATCGCCCGTGTCGCCTTCCGGCAAGCTATTGAAACTTCTCGCGGGCGCGTTGATGCCGTCGAGAGTCTGGCGCCGTCCGGGAAACCGCGGCGCTTCAAAGTGCGGATCGCCGACCGACAGGCGCGACCGATGGATGAATCGCACGATCTCGTCCCCGTCGGCGTTGCGGTCCATCGACACGTCGTATTCCGGCAACTGGTTGGCCTTGACTACGCGGCGGATGTCGATGGCAAAATCGCTGAACCGCGCCGCCGAGCCGGACTTTTCGTAGAGCTGGCGCATAGTGAAGCTCCAGCCGGTCTGCTGCTTGCCGGCGTGCTTGCGGGCTACGCGATAGAGCCAGCGCTCAATGCCGCCTGTCAGTAGGAAGTAATCCTCGTGGATGGTGAGCACCCCTCCCCGCTCGACGATGCCGTCGTAAAGCCAGTCGGGTAGCGTGATGGTCATGCCGGTCGGCTCGCCGGACTGTTCGTCGGTTGTCTCGGTCCAGCTCTCAAGCCAATGAAAGGACGCAAACTTCTTCTTGCCCTCGGTGCGGATGTTGGTGCGGACAGCGGTATGGGTCAGGCGTTCCAGGGCGGCGCGGAGGCGCGCATAATCCGCGCCGCCGGTCGTGCGGCGGATCGAGCACAACAGGTTGTACGGGTGGAATCGAATCGTCCGCGACGGCGACTGGCCGCGGTCCAGCGCCTCGGTAATCTGCGTCGAAGCCCAGATCAGGATGTCGGCATCCCAGATCGTCGCCATGCCGAATTGCGGATTGGGACTGACCTCGACCCACACGTTGCCAACCTGGTACTGAATGGCGGTCAGCCGCGGCTTCTTGGCCAGGCTGAAGAACGGCCGCTCCATCGTATCCCGTTGATCGCGCACGGGAATGTCGGCGAAATTGGCGGCAAATAGATCCGGCTGGTGGTCGTCACTTGACGGGCGACGGCGGATCATGTCAGGTCCGTGCGAAATTGTTGCTGGGGCCGCGTGCGGTCTCAGCGGAATCGTGTTTACGATTCGTCGTGTTCACGACGCCCCTCCCCGTTCGCAACGCTCGTTTCGACCGGCGCGGGGAACCGCTGTTCTAACAGTTCGCGGATCACATCGGCCATCACGAGATTCTGCATGGCGCACTGGCTCTTGACGCGCTTGTGCAGGCTGACTGGCACATCGATGGTGAACCGTTTCGTTTGCTCGCGCGTTCCATCGGCCGTCTGGGTGAGCACCCAGTTGTCGATGCTGGCCGCCGCAGTATTCGTATTCGTGGGACGTTTGCCGCCGAACGTGACCTTCTTCATGCCAGCATCCTCTGCAATTCGTCGGCAACGCCGTCGATCTCCTTGCTGGCCAGCATGTCCGGGTCGAGCTCGTACACGGTAAGGCCCTGGGTCGCGCTCTCGGCGAAGGCAACCCGTTGACAGATCGCGGTATCCAAGACCGGAATCGGGTACTCCGACAGGGCGTCGGCCACGTCGCGGCCGATCGCCGTGTTTACGATTTTGCGGTTGATAAGGAACGCCTTTTTGAGGGCCGGCTTGTACACGGCGGCCTCGTTCAGCAGGTCCATGATCTCCTTTGCGGCCCACACGTCGTAGGGCGACGGCTGGACCGGCACGAGCACCAGGTCGCTTGCCATGATCGCCGAGCGGGCCACGTCATAGACGCGCGGCGGGCCGTCGATGATGACGGTTTGATAGTTGCTCGCCAGCGCCGGAAGCTCCTTGTGAATCGACGACTTGGGCAGGCCGACGACGGGAAACAGCGGCTCGCCGTGCCGCGCCGCGGCCCAGTCCAGCGCGCTGCCCTGCGGATCGGCGTCCAGCAGCAGGACGGTTTTCTTCTGGCGCGACAACGCGGTAGCCAGGTGAACGGCCAGCGTCGTCTTGCCCACGCCGCCCTTCTGATTCAGTATCGCAATGACCTTCGGCACGCTATCCGTCGTGAATACGATTTTACGATTGGTGCATCGTCGATACGACGAAACGGCGGGCATGTCAATTAGAATCGTGGGCTGAATCGCCCTCGTGGCATCACGTCGCAAAATGGCACGGTCTATCAGGCGCAGAATCGTGGAATCGTATTTACGACGACACGCCGGTACGGCGATGCGGCGTTGCGACAATGCGACAATACGACGACACGATGAGGTGGCAATACGGCAACACGATGATGCGACAATGTGAAGACACGACGATACGCGAATACGATGACACGACAATACGAAGATACGCAAATACGACCCTGCGGCGATACGACTTTACGATATTACGACTTTGCGGCGAGCCGGAATGGCGGCTGCACGATGAACCGTAAACACGACTTCACGATTCGTCGTAATCACGATTTCACGGTGAAAGTCCTATCACGAGCAGTGATAGGGGAGACGTCTGCCAGAAATTCATGCGTCATTACTCATCTCGTTTATTGCAACAAGTCACGTAACTGACTGGGGCGTTTTTACGGTGAAAATCAGTCGGATGGCTGACTGGATTCCACTGCCACACTGGGTGCATTCGGGCGATTGAGCGTGTCGTTTCGAGCCGGTCGGTTGCCTTATCGAGTACGGGCGAGGGGCCTCGATTGAAGTTGCTCCAGGTACGCGATGCGGCCCTTACGCCAGGCGATCTGGTTGTAGAGCAGGGCCAACGTGCCGGCGCGGGCCAGCTCGTCGTTACCGCCGTAGGCGATCTCACGGTCGTAGCGGCTGAGGGCCTCGGCACCGCAGGCGATCACGTCCTCGTAGTGGAGACGCGCTTGCTCCAGGTCGCGGCGCTCGGCTTCCAGAATCTGCCGCGCCTTGACGATGCGCTTCGCAGCGGGCTTGGGCAGGTCCCGTTCCACAGAGCCGTCGTAATCCTCGGCCGGCGGGATGTCATCGAACGGCACGGGCGGCGCGTCGTCGCCCGCGCGGATGTATCGCCACGGGTGATTCGGTGGATAGCCAAAGCCTTCGAGCTGTTCCGCCTCGCGCGAGGATGTTTCGGCTTGCGACGGCGGCTGCTGGCTATCGTGCGGCCCGGTGGGAGTCGAAGGGCAGGGGGCAACGGCCGATTCAGTCGCGTGACTTATCTCGCTCGAATGGCCAGCTCGCGGCGCAACCGGCTGATTCGCCGGGCGATTCTCTGCTTGTGTCCAGTCGAAGAAAAGTTGGCGTTCTGCCTGCGCCACGGTATCGGCCTGTTGATCGGGCTTCATCGTTTCGGTTCATTCGTGGTTGTTCGGGACCACGAACCTGCCGCATTTCACGTTGCGTGTAAACCGAAATCTCTGGAGAGTGTCGCCTGCCGTATAAGGCCGTCGCCGTCGGGTTCTCACGGTAGCTGGGACCCGGCGCGACCGGCCGCGGGCGATCCGCCGCACCCGCCAGCCGGTATGGTCCCTGAGCCAGAGGGTTCCTTGGCCTTCAACGGCAATGGGCGTGACTGGCGCGGTCACGCCTGGCGCGACGATTGCAGCCGGAAGGGTTGCTCGGTCATGTCTCGTCAGCTTCGTCGGCGAGCCTCTCGGCATAGGTCTGCTGGCGACAAGCGGCTTCGTCGATGATGGCCTGCATCAAGTCGAGGTATCCTTGGCCTACCGCTCCCCAGATTTCCTCGGCGTCCTGCATTGCGTTAAGGACGTGCTCAAAGATCAGTTTCTCCGATGGGCGGAGTCGTTCAATGCGCTCACGCGTGCTAGGAGGGTATGCCCGTTGCAATTGAGATTCGTTGGTATTGGTCATTGATCGCCTCCTTTCTGAAACACCATGCACACGTCATGCAGGCCGGGGATGAACGATGACCGGTACACCTTGCGGCTGCTCGATGCCCCGTGGCTGAAACGGATGATGTCGGTGCAACACTGCCTCAAGCCTGCCTCGAAGGCAAGCCGTTTCGTGTGATAGACGAGGGGCATGAACCCGTCCTGGCGGTCGCAGTAGTCGCCCATGAGGATTGCCAACCGGCCGCCTGGTGCCAGTGCCCCGGCGCAGTTGACGATCAACTGCCGGTAGCGATTGAGGAAGGCGTCCAGCGTCGGCGTCCACGACAGATCGCGCGGGTCGTTCGTGTAGAGTTTCTGCCGCCAGTACGGCGGATGGAGCCAGCAGAACTGGAATCGCACACGGGGGAACGAGCGCGGATCACAGGCATCCTCGCCTTGGTGCAGGTCGCTCGACCAGCAATGGATGCCAAGCTCAATGCACACGTCGCGGCAGGTGCCGCTGCCTGTCATCGGGTCCAGGACGGTCGTCGGCTGGAAGAACCGAAGCAGGTCGCGGATCAGCATGCCGCCGCAGTTGCCGGGATAGCCACGGTCGCCATACTCGCCGGCCCGGCTGAAGTGATACAGGCTCGTCAGGTGAGGGACGGGGCTGGCATTGATCGGCGCGAGCGGGAGCTTCGCGTACTCGACGCGCCGGCGTGCCGGTCGCAGAGCCGCAACGCTGGTTTGCGTGAGGCGTTTCGCCAGAAACGGATTGATTGCCGAAAGGTGCATGGCCGCCTCCTAGATATGCGCGTCAAGGAGGACGACGCGGCAATCGGGATGTCGCGCGAAGATGGCTTGGGCGTGTTCGTCCCAGCTCTCGTTCTCGGTCAAGAGGATGGCCCACCAGCCCATGCTGCCGCGTTCGTGCCACTGGCCGTCCGGAGTGATGATGGCATGGGGAATCTTGTTGCGGGCGATCACGTCGTGCGTATTGGCGATGTTGTCCTCGATGCGCTCGTTGCTCGTCTCAAGGCCGTTGAACCAGCCGTCCCAGCGGCCGCCGACGACGTACCAGTCCCATTTGCTGTCCGGGTTGTACGTCGAGACCGGTTCGCCGCGGTCATTGAGCGTCTCGCACAGGCGTAGCCGTTCCTGGTATCGCTGCTCCGGCGTCGTGCGCCGGAGTTCGTCGAGATTCTGCCGGCATTTGTCGATGTCGTAGCCTGCTTCACGACGTTCGATGATGAGCTGAAGCCGGTGAGCAGTGGCCTTGATCTCCTCAGCGGCCTTTTCCAGGGTGTAGCAGACGTACGGCTCGACCTGGCGGTTCTCGTCGTAGGGCTCCATCTGTTGGCCGATGTAGGCGGCGATGTTGTTGACGCAGGCGGGGATGATGATGGCGACGGTGTAGTGTGTCATGGGAAAACTCCATTCAAAAAAGGGGGCGGGCTGCAAGAACCCGCCCCGGTGGAACAATTACTCCTTGTTGTCGGTGATGACGCGAAGGGTGATGCGTCCGTCGAGCGGCACGGCCTCGATCTGGATGTTGAAGCCGTTGCCGTCGGCGTGCGCCCATGCGGCCCCGATGCGGGTCCACACGGCCTTGCCGCCTTCGCGGTCGCGCACCTGGTAGGCGACGTGCGTCGGCGATTTCGACGTGGTCTTCGGATTGTTCTTGGCGTCTGACATGATTGGTCTCCTCTTTTCAAAGTGTCCGGCCGCGACCATCGCGGCCTGATGGCACTGCAAGACCAGCCGCGACAGTCCGGGGGCGAAGCCAAGCGCCAGCGCACCGGTCACAGCGGAAAATGGTGGGTCCCCGCAGGGGGAAACGATTTTCTGCTTGACCGGCCCGGCGGCGGCTGTAAGTGCCCATCAGCAAGGCCGCGTGTGGCGGGACGGCACGAAGATGCGAAGAGGGGACCGCAAGACGCCGAAGCAATCCGTTCACGGCGGGCCGGCTGCACCGGCGCCAACGTGCCATGCGACGCGGATGCGCGAAGTGTGGGCTAACCGCATCGCCGCGCGGGCACGGCGACAACGCAATCGCCAGTTGCGGTGCGAGACGGATCGTGCCGTCGGCGTGTCATCGTGAAACAAGTTGAACAAAGTTCCATCGGGGTACTTGCAGACCGTGAGGACAATTGTGTATGTACGTTTGTCCTCAATGATCCTCACCGACGATTGACTCATGCTACGCATCACACTGAACAGCAACGCCGCCGGCGCGAAGAGCTACTACTCGACGGCCGACTACTACACCGAAGGCCAGGAGCTCGCCGGCGTGTGGAAAGGCGAGGGCGCGAAGCGCCTCGGCCTCGAAGGCGAGGTGCGCAAGGAAGACTGGGACGCGCTATGCGACAGCCGCGACCCGAGCAGTGGTGACGCGCTGACGGCGCGGAGGCGAAGCGAGCGCCGCGTCGGCTACGACTTTAATTTCCACTGCCCTAAATCGGTCTCGGTGCTCTACGGCCTGACGCAGGATGAACGCATTCTCGATGCCTTCCGCGAGTCGGTCGAGGCGACGATGCAGGACATCGAAGCGGAGATGAAGACGCGCGTCCGCAGCGGCGGGCGCAACGAAGACCGCACGACCGGCAACATGGTGTGGGGCGAATTCGTGCACACGACGGCGCGGCCGGTCGAGGGCGTGCCGGACCCCCACCTGCACGCACATTGTTTCGTATTCAACGCCACCTGGGACGATGCGGAGCAACGCTGGAAAGCGGGGCAGTTCGCCGACCTAAAGCGCGACGCGCCGTTCTTCGAGGCGGTGTTCCATTCGCGGCTGGCGAGACGGCTGGAAGAGCTGGGCCTGGGTGTTGAACGCACCAAGAAGGGCTGGGAGCTTTCAGGGCTGCCCATGTCGGCGCTCGACAAGTTCTCGCGGCGGACGGCGCTGATTGAAAAGGAAGCGAAGAAACGCGGCATTACCGACGCCGAAGCCAAGGGCGACCTGGGCGCGAAGACCCGTGAGAAGAAGCAGAAGGACATGACGCTTACCCAGTTGCAGGATAACTGGAAGTCGCGTCTCGACCAGGACGAGTGGGACGCCCTGCGGAACGTCCGCGACCGCATCGGCGGCGACGCCATAGCCGAAGACGACCGGATCGCCACGGAGGCGGCGCACCGGGCGGTCGAGCACTGCTTCGAGCGAAGCTCGGTCGTGACCGAACGCAAGCTGGTCACGGAAGCGCTGAAGCGTTCCGTTGGCGCGGCAACCCTGGCGTCGGTCGAGAAGAAGCTCAAGGGGCAGGGGTTAGTGATAGCCAAACGCGACGGCCGGAGCCTGGCGACGACGAAAACCGTGCTCGACGAAGAGCGCGGCATGATCGGCTTCGCGCGCGAGGGCAGGGGAACCTGCAGGAGTCTCGTCGCTGGTGAACATGCGTTCAAACGCGAGAAGCTGAGCGACGAACAACGACGGGCCGTGCGGCATGTCCTCGAATCGCCGGACCGGGTCATCATCGTGCGCGGCGCGGCCGGAACCGGCAAAACTACGATGATGCAGGAGGCTGTGGAAGCGATCAAAGCGGCGGGCCGGCGCGTGTTCACCTTCGCGCCGTCGGCGGATGCCAGCCGCGGCGTGCTGCGAAGCGAGGGCTTCGCCGATGCCGACACCGTGGCGCGGCTGCTGGTCGATCAGGATTTGCAGCGGGAGGCGAGGGGCAACGTCATTTGGATCGACGAGGCGGGACTGCTGGGCACACGGCAGATGGCGCAAGTATTTGATCTGGCGAAACAACTCGACGCCCGCCTAATCCTGTCAGGAGATACGCGGCAGCATGGAAGCGTCGAGCGCGGGGCGGCGCTGCGGCTGCTGGAAGACGAGGCCGGACTCGTCCCCGCCGAAATCCGCGACATCAAGCGCCAAAAGGGTGCGTACAAGGAAGCGGTGAAGGCGCTCAGCGAAGGCCGCACGGACGAGGGCTTCGCGCAACTGGACCGGCTCGGCTGGATCAGGGAAGTCGGCGAAACGGAGCGTTACAAGGCGCTGGCGGAGGATTACGTCGCGACGGTCGAACAGGGCAAGACGGCGCTGGTCGTGAGTCCGACCCATCTCGAAGGAGAATGGTGCACCGACGAAATCCGCGGCCGGCTCAAGCAACTGGGCAGGCTCGGCGACGGTGAGCGCCGGTTCATTGCGCTCGAAGCCGCCAACCTCACCGAGGCCGAGCGGGCCGACCCGGTCAATCTCAACGCCGGCGACGTGCTGGTGTTCCACCAGAACGCCAAGGGCATCAGGAAAGGCGAGCGGATTGTTCTCGGCGACGGACCGGCGCCCACCAGCGAAGCGGCCAAGTACCAGGTCTATCGCCCGAGCATCCTGCCGCTCGCGCCCGGCGATAGTGTTCGGATCACCCGCAACGGCAAGACGCTGGATGGCAGGCATCGGCTCAATAACGGGGCGATTTTCACGGTGAAAAAGTTCGACGCCGAAGGCAACATCGTGCTCACCAACAACTGGAAAATCGCGCGCGATTACGGGCACCTGGCGCATGGATATTGCATAACTTCACACGCATCACAGGGACGCACCGTCGATCGGGTTTTCGTCGGCCAATCGTCGCAGTCGTTCCCGGCGTCCAGCCGCGAACAGTTCTACGTCTCGGCCAGCCGGGGCAGGGACGGCGTCACCGTCTATACCGACGACAAGGACGCGCTGCTCGAAGCCGTCAACCGTTCCGACGAGCGCCTGTCGGCGACGGAATTCGTCGCCGGCCGCAGCATGAATGAGAGAAACGCGATTCCATCGAAGTTGCGCCACCGCGTGACGACGCTGCAACGGCTGGAAAGCCTGCGCCAGCGTGAGCCGGAGACAGCGCGCGTTGCCGAGGCGGAACGGGAGCGGGTGTAAGTCATGTCCGAGAGCATCCTGAAGCGTTACACCGGTCGCACGGTTGAGAGCCTCGCGGAGGCACGCGCCGCGTCCGAAAGCGCTCCCATGAGCGATAACGAAAACGCCGACGACCTCGGCGCGTTCGGGCACCTGCGCGGCCTTCGAGATCGCGCCATCATGCTGGAATTGCGAAAGAAAGACGGAAGCATCACCGCCATCGGCTACGGCTACGTTGAGCGCGCCGAGTACGATCCGTCGGAAGGCATCACGCTGCACGTGCTCGGTCAGAAGATCCGCTTGAAGGGCCGCAACCTCAACGCCGAAGTCCGCCCCGCCGTCCGCCTGTTCGAGGGCATCACCCGCCACAAGGTCGCCTGGGTGCGCGAAGCCGACGATCGCGAGAGCATGACCGCCGCCGACGGCGACACGGTCATCGACGCGATTGACAGTTGAATTCTAGTGTACGTTCAGTGCGTTACGGAAATCGTCGAGATCCTTCGCGCATGAAGCGTCATCTAATGTTCATACGACTGTCACAAATGTGTCACAGTATTGATGTATTCTGGCTAGTAGCGTACCTGCCGCAAGGATTCTCCGGTTCCTCCAGAGCGGGCGAATCGAGCGGCGGGTGCGTCCGAAGATACAACATCTGGAGTAGAGGAGGATTTATGAATACAGATCTATTGCAACGGTACAAGCTGACAATATTGGCTGCGGTCGCAGTCATAGGCATGGCGATGTCACCGACTATCGATGCCCTGGCATTAAGCACGACCATTCTGGGCACAAAGAAAGGCGTAACAGGAAAGTTCAAGGGCAGTTCAATTAACGGCGTAAGCGGATCAGGTCAATACCACGTTTATCGCGAGGATGGATGGATTTGCTATACGATTCAGGGGAAGGGCTCTACCTGTACAATTGACTATGACAAGTAGGCTATCCTCCGAGGAGTCGCTCAGAGCTCGCTGAAGCTTCTTCTCTTCGACTTATGTCGCCACAGCCACGCACACTTGCGTGGCTGTGTCTTTATTCCCTCCAAGCAGCACACAGATGTCGACATCGGATGCCCTTTCCTGGTTGGCTGCTGTGCGAGTCCTCGATGATCGAAAGTGCGTGGCATTCACGTTGGCAATGGCGGCGATGTGCATCAGTCAGTCTTGGCAGTGGGCGCTTAGGGCCAAATGTGCTCACGAGATGGGCTCTTTACCTCTTGTTAAGCGCTTCTATGCACAATAGCAGGAGCAACGCCGTTGCTGTCGGCGGCGCTTCATGCATAACCAGCTAATGCAGCCATGACGCAATCACAGGTTGACACAACATGTTAGGTGGCGACGGCGATAAGGGCGTGCCACCATCAGCTCAACAACAAGCGGCGGCCTACTTGGCTGAAGTGCGCCGAGTGCAGAAGCTGCGGGGCAGGCGGCTGACTGGGAAATCGAAACTGCCACAGATGCATGGCTTCCAATTTGCGGGAGCAGAAGATCAAACACCATTGTCAAGAGCTACGCGCAAGGCGATCGCCCGCACCGTGGAGATGTGCCGCCGTTGCGAGATTCCAGTGCCGGACCGGCTTCGCCCGCATCTGTTTGCTCTGCTTGCCGACGAGTTGCGGTCCAACGCCCGGCTGTTCAGGACAAGCCTGGAAAAGGTCGTGTCGGCGACGGTGCTCAACGGCGACATGACGGCGCTGATTGAGAGCGAAGAATTCGAGCCGTTGCGGGACACGCCCTGGATTCTTCGGGAAGCCGCGCTGCATCACGTCATGAATCCCGCGGACTATCTGCGCGGCGTCATCCGCAACGTGGACGCGCTGGAGCGGAACGAGGAGTTCGCTTCCTTGCGCGACACGCCGTGGATGTTCCGCCAGGCATCGGCCATGCGCCCCACCGACCCGAGAGCGTTTCTCCGTGCGGCCATGCAAACCGTGCGCGAGCTTGAACAGGACGATGAGTTCATCTCGCTGCGCGAGGCGCCGGCTGTTTTCCGGCAGGCGGTGATGGGCTGGCCGTCGAACCCGAAGGCATTCCTGCGCCGCGTCATGGGCAACATCGGCTCGCTGCAGAAGATCGGAGAGTTCGCGCACCTGCGCGATACGCCGTGGGTGTTCCGGGCCGTGGCCGTAGGCCGGCCCGGCGACGCGAAAGGGTTCCTGCGTGAAGTCGTGCGGACCGTGCGGGCACTCGAAACCGATCCAGAGTTCGCCGCGCTGCGAGCAACGCCGGCCGTGTTTCTCGATGCGGCGATCTATCACCGCTCCGACCCGCGGGACTATCTCAGGAGCCTGTTGTAACGCGACTTAACGCGATGATTGTTGGAGTTGGCGAAGCCGTTCCCGCCAAGGTACGCCGTCCCACAGCCGTGCCGTTCCACCCGCAGTAGTGACGATCCGCGTGCCATCAGGACTGAACGCCGCGGAGATCACCCCAAAGCCCCAGTCGTCACCAGTGCCATCAACCCCGCTAAACATGGCCAGCTCGTGGCCGGTCTTGGCGTGCCAGATTCGCAGCATGCCATCGTCGCATCCGGCCACGAGCCTCATGCCGTCCGGGCTAAAGCCGATTGTGTTCATCGCGAAACCACTGGGGATAATGGGAATCGCACGGTCGCCGGTCGTCGCATCGAACAGGCCGACATTGGCGACCGCGAGCTGAAGGCCGTCCGGGCTGAATGCAAAGGCATTCAATCGCATCAGACTGCCCATCTGGTGTACATGACATTCAACGTCTTCGTGCTCGCCAAGAGACCACAACAGTTGTCCCGACTCGGCGTCCCAAGTCTTGATCGCCAAATCGCCGTAAAGCGCCGTCGTCATGCGCCGTCCGTCCGGGCTCCATAAGATCGAAACGAATTGCCCGATGTCGGTTTCCATAGTAGTGAGCGCGGCCAACTTGGCAGTATCGTATGATGTGACCTTCCTGCCGTTCGGCACGGCGATACGACTTCCGTCGGGACTGAAGGCGACGGTTTCGCCGCCGCTTACGTGGACCCATTTCCAGTCAGGATTGGCGCCGTCAAGTGCCAGTGTTTCAGCATTGCATGGGAACTGGGCGACTTGCCGCCCTGCGATTGCGTCCCAGAGTCGCGCGGTGCCGTCAGGCGAGGACGTGAGCACGCGCGCTCCGTCGGGGTGGAATCCTGCAACCTTGACCAAGCTCTCGTGTCCGCGCAGCGCTAACAACTCGCGGCCGGTTTCCCCATCCCAAATGCGCGCCGTTTTGTCGTGCGAACCGGTAACGATGCGCCGCCCATCGTGAGCGAAGGCCAGGGATGTGATTCCCTGCTCGTGGCCTTTCAGGCGCACGAGTTCTCGGTTCGTGAACGCGGATCGAACAGACACGGTCGAATCATTAAGGCCAACGGCAAGCCGTGTGCCGTCAGGACTGATTGTGGTCGCGCACGCCGACCACCAGTCTTCGATGGCGCATTCGATCAAATCGCCGCGAGGCGATGCATCGTAGAGAACCGCGTCGCCAGGATGCACCTGGTCCCGTGCAAGAATAAGGCGCCCATCCTGGCTGAAGGTGATGGCGCCGATTGACCCGAGCGGGCCGCGAATTAAATAAGGCTGTTTGTCGCCCAAGGCGTTCCACACCTGTACTGACCCGTCGTCCAGTCCCACGGCGAGTCGTACTCCGTCGGGGCTGAAGGCCGCGGCCTGTGAATTCTCGGTGTCGAATCTGCGAATTTCGCGTCCCGACACCGCATCAAGCAACTTCAGACTCGAGTTAGACGCGTCGAACAGAACGCTTGCACCATCCGGACTGAGAATCGCCCAGTCCCAATCGGACGTGTCTTCACGCATCACGCTCAATTGCCTTCCCGTCTCGGCATCCCAGACGCGGGCGGTGTTGTCCCATGATGTGGTGAGGATTCTCTTCCCGTCGTCGCTGAACTCGGCCGTATAGAGCTTGGCGGTGTGGCCTCGGAGTGTTAAGACCTGATCGCCGGAAGCAACCTCCCACAAGTACGCGCTGTGCAACGCTTGGCTGCCACCGTCACCTCGCGCATCGGGTTCCGCCTCTTCGGCGGCTGTGGTCGTGTTCTGGTTCGCCGATGTTTCAGCATTCCCGCACGTAATAATCCGGCTTCCATCGGAGTCCATGGCGAGCGGCTCCTGGTTCCTTATTGCTGCCAGCCTTGTACCGGTGGCAACGTCCCAAACGATAGGGCCGTCCGTCTCGCCCGAGTAGGTAATGACTCGTTTCCCATCATGGCTGAAGGCGGGATACAGGCCAGTTGATTCCCACGCCGTGATGGATTCGCCCAGCCTGGAAACGAGCGCTCCGGTGTTTACGTCGAAGACGGCAGCGATCTCCTTGCCTTTATTATGAGCGGGCGCGTCCGAGCCATCCTCTGACGGAGCATCGACAGCCTCGAATCGCGGATTTTCGACTTCGCGTTTGATGTTCATCAACACGTAGCGGCCGTCGGGGCTGATCGCGGGGAGCATCGGGGCCGCCACGTCGAATCTGCGCGCGCCGATGTGATGGCCGGTTCGAGCGTCGTGGATGATGATGTCATCGCCTTCTTCGTTGGGCCACCTTCGATACACCGCCACGACGCGCGATCCATCCGGAGTCAGGACGGCCCGCCAGACGTTTCGTAAAGTGAGAATGCTTGGATCCGCCAGGGCGTTGAGGTAATTCCATTCCCAGCCGCGAAGATGCTCGGGCACCGCCTGGAGCCTGCTTCGGGTTCCTTCGGGATTTGCGGCAAGCATGAAGGCTTGAACTGAAGCCAGGTCGGATGCGTAGGCGTAGAGTTCGGCCGCCTGGCGGGACTTCACGGCATCGTCGCGCTCGAATCGCAAGGACTTGAGCAAGACCCCGGTTTTCCTGATACCCTCGACCCCCGCACCGATAATGCTCTCCAGCAGGAGGGCTTGATGGTTTGCACCCTGGCTCGTTGCGATGTCGTAGTCTTTGTATTCAAACTCTCCCGTTCGGATGTTGATCTTGGCTTTCATTCCAGACTGGAATGTCTCGCTTAGCCCCTGAAGCATCGACGCCGGTTTCATAGGCGAATCGGTTTCGCCGAATTCATCCCATATGCTCCTCGCCTCGCGATACAGTTTGCCGAACCCCTCTCTCGCCAATCGGTTCTGTTCCAGCAGGAACTGGTTCGCGTCGTCGGCCCTGCGACGCTCACGGCTTTCGCGTTCCAGCGATGCTTGAGCAATGCGCCGTTCAGATTCCGCCTGCTTCCACTGCCACGTCGTCGCGATTGTTCCGAGAATCAGAGTCGCGGCGACTAGCGATGCCGCGACTACCTGCCCGCGGTGCTTGCGAACGAACTTCTGAATGCGATAACCCACGCTCGGCGGTGCGGCGACGACGGGTTCGCCGCTCAGGTGCCGCTGCACGTCGGCCGCGAGGTCGTTGGCCGTCGGGTAACGTCGCGTGCGCTCCTTTTCCAGGCACTTCATCGCAATCCAGTCGAGGTCGCCGCGCAGGAGCAGGCTGAGCCGTCTCGGCTCGACGCGTCGCCGCGCCGCCACACTCGGCAGCGTCTCGCCCAGCGTGTTGACTCGCGTGCTGGGCTTGACCGGCTCGACCTCGCGAATGATTCGCTGCATCTCCGCCCAGCCGGCCTTGTGCAATTCGTCGGACGTAAACGGCGGCGCCCCGGTCAGCAGTTCGTACAGCAACACACCCAGCGAATACACGTCGGCCCGCGTATCCACGTCCAGTCCGCTCATCTCGGCCTGCTCCGGCGCCATGTAGGCCGGCGTGCCGATCATCTGGCGGTGCAGTGTGTAGACCGTCTTGTCGGTCAGTTGAGCTCCGACGGCCTTGGCAATGCCGAAGTCGATTACCTTTGCCACGGGTGTCCCATCATGAAGCGTGACCATCACGTTCGACGGCTTGATGTCGCGGTGGATGACGCCCTTCTGGTGCGCGTGCTGCACGGCGTGGCACACGGCGATGAACAGCGCCAACCGCTCGGCGGCGGTCAGGTTGGCACTGTCGCAGTACTCCGTGATCGGTACACCGCGGACCAGTTCCATCGCGAACCACGGCCGGCCGGTCTCCGTTGCGCCGGCATCGAGCACGCGGGCGATGTTCGGATGGTCCATCATCGCCAAGGCCTGCCGCTCGGCCTCGAATCGGGCAATGACCTGTCGCGTGTCCATGCCAAGCTTGATGACCTTCAGGGCGACGCGGCGGCGGACGGGTTTTTCCTGCTCGGCGACATAAACCGCCCCGAAGCCGCCTTCGCCGATGAGTTCAAGCAGCTTGTACGGGCCGATCCGTGTGCCGACGAGGCGATCGGCTTCGTCGGCAGTCATGTCGGTGCCCATCGTCGATGAGCGGGCGAAATCCTGACCGTCGAGGCGAGTCGTGGTCACTAACAGGGACTGCTCATTGTTCGTCGCCAACAATGTCTCGACTTCGCTGCGGAGCGCGTCGTCGCCGGCACATTCACGATCGAGGAAAGCGCCGCGTTCAGTCTCAGGAATCTCCATCGCCTTCAGGAAGAGGGCTTTTGCGCTGTTGGGATTCTTCGCAGCCAAGTGCCGCCTCCTGTGCGGTTCCTACGGCGAGCTTCGCTCCTGCTCGAGACGCGCCCGAAGCCATGTCTTTGCGTATCTCCACTCCCGGTCCACGGTGCGAGGAGAAAGCCCGAGAGAGCGGGCGGTTTCGTCGATGCTCAGGCCGGCAAAAAACCGTAGCCGCACAACCTGAGCGGCCGTCGCGTCGTGTGCGTTCAAGAGTTCCAGCGCCTCATCGATGGCCAGCAGTTCACCCATTCGCTCGCAGGATGCGAGTTCGTTTAGATTCAACGAGACGGCCTTCCAGTTCGCGCCTCGCTTCACCGCGCCGCTCGTTCGCGCGTGATCGACGAGGATTCGCCGCATGGCGTCGGCGGCGGCAATGAAGAAGTGTGCCTTTCCCTGCCATGCAATCTCATCCAGCTTGACGAGGCGCAGGTAGGCTTCGTGGACGAGGGCTGTCGCCTGAAGCGTGTGGTCCGGGCGCTCGGCCAGCATGTGCTTCCGGGCCAGTGCATGGAGCTGGTCGTAGATGAGCGAGAACAGTCGCTCGGCGGCGTTCGGCTCGCCGCGTGTGGCTGCCTCCAGCAACACAGGCACGTCGACGGCGTCCGGTTTTGCCGGGTCGGGATCGTGGTTCGCTCGAGTCATCATCAGAATCATACTGGTTGAGGGATGCTTTCCTGATAGGTCGTTGCGGCCCCGCGCGGTCCGGCTTGCGGTTCGGCGGATGCCGTCGCGGCTCGGCTTCCGACCCTGCCGGGAGAGACTGAGAACGCGATGCGAACATGGCAAAGCCGTGGGCATGCGAACAAGAGTGCGGCCAACAGGAGTCCTATTGCCGGCAGCGTAACCGCAATGATCTCCATTACTTGGACCATCAACAGTACCCAGCTCCACCAGGATTCCGTGGATTCAGCATTCATCGGGGCCTCCCTTCGACGGAGTCAGGCCGTCAACAGGTAGAAGCGAAGATGGCCCGGGAAAGACGCCAAAGGATTCAGAATCCTCTCAACGGGCCGGAGGCCACGGCGCGTCGGCCCGCGAAACGATCAAACAAAGCGGACGATAATCAACGGAAGGGTGGAACTACCGGCCGCGGCCGGCGCCATTTGGATCGTGCTTGCGGTTGATTTCCCGCAACAGCGGCTGGAGCATCTGCACAACCGCCGCCGCCGCCATCACCCCCATGCACACCATCGCCACACGGTTGAAGACGACGGCGTCGTTCTTCGGAGCCATGCGGGCCATCTGCTGGGCGGTGTTGGCGACGTGAAGCGGGCTGGGCTGGGTCATGCGGCGTCCTCTTGAAGTTGTAGTAGTAGATGAGAGATGAGGCACGCATTGATAGCGCCGCCGGGCGAGGTTGACAAGTCCCATTACGACTGCGTCGAATTGGAACCACCCTCCGCCTTGATTGAAATCCGCTCCACGATGTTCCGCGTCACCTTGCGGTCGCGGCGATCATAGAGCCGCGTCGTGCGCGGGTCGGCGTGGCCGAGCAGCTCCTGCACGTCCTCGATGGGCACGCCCTGTTCCAACAGGTCCGTGGCCGTGGTGGCGCGGAAGGAATGGCAGGTGAGGATCGTCGGCAGGCCGGTGGCTTTCAGCCGACGCTTGACCATGCGATGGATGTCCTTGGACTGGCACGCCCAGGCGGCGAGTTGCCGCGTGCGCCCGCGAACCGAGCGGAAGAGGGGTTCGTCGGCATCGAGTGAATCGGCGATGGCGTCGATGTAGTCCTGGATGTAGCCCTGAAGATCGTGCCGGCAGGGGATGTCGCGCTGGCGGCCGCCTTTCTCGTCGAAGCGCAGGTACCACTGGCGGCCGTCGGTGTAAAAATCGCGGCGGCGCAGCTTGGCGACGGCGCCGACGCGGGCGGCGGTGTACATCATGATGGCGATGACCGCCCGGTCGCGTAATCCGACGACGTTGCTCACGTCGATTGACCGCAGCAGCAGTCCGGCGCTGGCGGGATCGGTCGCCGGCGTCTTGCCGGTGACGTTGCTGACTCTCGGTCCGCGCACCGCCGCCGCCGGGTTCAGTACGATGGCGTGCCGCTGGACCATTACGTCGAAGAACTTGCGGATGGCGGCCAGGTGCAGCTTGCAGGTCGGCTTCGAGGCCGGCTTGCCCTCTGTCGTCGTCAGCGTGCGGATGTAGTGGCCGACGCTGCCCGGCGGGATGCGCGCCAGCTCGAAGCCCTGATCCTCGCACCATAGCAGGAACCGGTGCACCGCGAACCGGTATGCCTTGCGGGTATAATCGTTGCCGATCTTGTCGCCGAAGAACTCGGCGTAGGCGAACCGGGCGTTGGCGCTGGCCTGGGCGACGATCGCCGGCGGCTCGGCGGCGTCGGGCGATGCCGTCAGCGCCCGGCCGGGATGTGGAATGATGTTGTGGTCACTCAAGCGATCTCCGTGCCGTGAAGGGTTGCCGAACCGTTAACGCGCCCCCTGCCCGTTAACTCGAGGTGGATAACGTCCTTTGTCTACCACAGTCGAGACTAAAGGACAATGATTACAAAACGGTTAACGCAATACGCAATGCCACAGTTCGTAGCATACATCGGCTTGCAGCTTCCTTGAGCGATTGGTCCGACTTGACTTTGCTACTTCAGCGGATATCGCTACGCGTGAGGTAACACCGTGAGTGCTAGCGAAAAGACAGCACTAATGAATGCCCTCGATGAGGCGCAAGCCACCGAGGCACGAATACTTGACATTTCACGAGATCGCTTAGGTTGCATTCTTGGCATTAGTACCGTTGCTTGGTTTGCACAAGCCGTCTGCGAGCGAGACATCGGATTCATTAAGGGCCTGAAAGCGTGTGGGCAACCCCTTGGTGCGACTGGAATCACTTGCCTATCGCGACTATTCGCGCGCATTACTTCCATCGAGTTACTCCTCTTGGAACGATGCTCACTGGGTGACGATGGTTTGCGTGCTCTAGCACACACAAGCCGAATCCTATACGGCGTGAAAACGCTCGATCTCGATGATAACGCAATATCGGCCGAGTCTCTCAACGACTGGCTGGGAGGTTACTCGCGTCTTACACGCTTGGAAACGCTACGCGTGTCGAACAATCCTATACAGGACGACGGTGCATTCGCTTTCGCGCGCTTCGCTGATCGTTTACCCTCCCTGTACGCACTCGATGTGGCACGGTGCGGAATCACATATCTCGGGTTTGAAGCTCTATTGGGCGCCGTAACTCGGCTTCCATGGAACCAATCGCTACGCAGACTCTATATCAGGCATAATCCACTGGCCAACGATTCTCTTGCCGACGTATCGGAGATGCTTACAGAGTCCGCCGACATCGCCAATTGGCATGCTTATGCCGCTTGTCGGTCACATCTCCGCTATACATTCAACTGGGCCACTGTCCATCTTTTGGGTCAAGGTGGTGTTGGCAAGACGCATGTTCGTCGCCGGTTGTTTGAGCGACAGGCTGAGTATTATGATGCCAACGAAGACGAGACGCGCGATTTTGACAATACACTGTGGACACAGCGTATGGCAATCGGCCGCCTCGATGAAACTGTAACGGTAAGAGTGTTCGATTTTGGCGGTCAGCCGGAATTGTTGCGCGGTCACCGACTGTTCCTGACAGGCAGCAGAAGTGTGTACATAATTGTCTGTGATGCCACGCGAACAAGGGAGGAGAATCGCCTGGATTACTGGCTGCGATTCATCGCGCACGAGGGTTCGTCGAACAGTCCCGTGTTCATTGTGGTTACAAAATGTGATTTGTTCGACAAAGAGACCGGCGACTTCTCCGAGCGACGCTTGGAGTTACTGGATGTCGATGAGCTGCGCCTTTCGGCCGGCCTCGCAGCGAACACATCGCTGGATATCCATGATGGAATGGGATGGTCGGACGCGGCAAAAGCTAGGTACGGGCCGAAGCGGTTGGAAGAGCATTTGAATTGTATCGGAGTCCTTCAGCAAAGACTGGTGGAAGTCATGCCTTTGCAGACAGGATTGAATAACAGGTATCCGAGGCGATTGGTCCGTGTACTTTTGTGGATTGAGCAGGAGGCGTTCGTCGCCTCGAATGGAACACCTCTTCCATACATTCCCATGAATGCCATACGGCAGAAATGCTCTGAATACGCCTTGACCGGACGTGACATTACGTCTGTCGGCGACATAGCCGACAGTATAGGACTCGTTCATTATGCGGGTGCACGAATCCCTCTGCGCGAGGGCGATGAACTGGCAGAGTTGTTGTTCAATCCCGATTGGGTCCGGTTTCCAATCTATCGTCTTCTTCGGGAAGGACGGGAGACGAGTACGCGGGGCGTGCTGTCGTGGCAGGAGATCGCCCGGCTATTGCCAGAACACGACGGAGATGAAAAAGCCTTGACCGTTTGGCAAAGGATTGGGTTTGCAGCGCCGGATCGTGTCAGAATCGTGGACCTAATGGTTGCGTGTGGGTTGATGTTTCGCATTAACTGGGGAAAAAGTGAGACTCGCTATTTTGTGCCCGACCATCTGTGCGGTCGTCAGGAAGTGTGCTCGCCCGCCGGCGATCATGTCTGGGCTCGCGGTTTCGCTTGGTTGTCCGACGCGAGCTTTGGGACGCTTATTGGCAAGCTCCATCAAGCCGCAACCAATGCTCCGAGGTCAATCTGGCGCAACGAAATAACGTTCGCAACCAATGAGCACGTTGAAGTGACCGTCCGACTCACTGTTCCTATCCATCGCGCGATGTCGGCAATGGGAGATCGGCCCGGGTCGATCGTGTTCGTTGCAGTTCGTGGTGAAGAGGAAGAACGTGAGGCTGAAAGGGCAATGGAGCGTATTGCTACTCTGCTTGCAGACATTATTGGTGAGGGGGACCCACGACTCATCGAATGGCACAAGGTGGACCAGGGCTGCAGTCGGGCAGGTGAAGATGATGGGAACAGTCAGGTGCGTTATGTCTTCCGTCGTGTTGAGAATAACATCTGGGCAGTTGCTTTTGGGTCCGAGCAACTGAGATTCGTTGAGGATTGCGTCGGGTTTCGTCTCATTGCTAACCTTCTCGCCCGGCCGGGCGAGTCGATTCGGCATGTAGAGCTTCTCGGTCGCCCCTCTCGGCCGTTGGTGGTTAGCCGAACACAACCTCAATGGATGATGAGTAAGCCAGACGAAGAGCGGTTGAGGAATAGAATCGAGGAGTTAAACCAACGAATGGAGAGCAGCGATCCGGCTGACGCGGTGGAAGCGAAAGAAGAGCGCGACGCACTGCTGCAACACCTTGAAGGCGCGAGACGACTCGGCCGCCATCGTGCCCAACTCGGAGACGAGAATAAGCGGCTGCAGAATCGAGTTAACAGAGCGATAGATCTGGCATTGAAGAGGCTTGGAGCATGCGACCCTCGGCTGGCAGACTATTTACGAGCGCACATCGGACCGGGATTGGAGTACTATTCTCATCGCTACGGTGATCTCGCTGGCCCTCCATGGGACGTATCGGAGGACATATCGGTCAGAATGAGTCAGAACGATCCTACGCCTGACGTAGGATGATCCCCCTTACTACGTGGGCCTTCTCCTTGTGACGGGCACTTCCGTCTAAGGAGAAGGCGATGTATCGGAATCCCACTGGAAACAACCATAGGAGGCGACAGCACGAGGCGCAGGTCGTTGTCGGGTCTATAGTTGCGCCACGCGGTCCTGGCGAAACGTCCAAGGATGCAGGCACCAACCCGGCGCTGAATTGGGTGCTTGCTGCGTATCAGAATCCCCGGATTCGCCCCGGCGCTATGGCCGATCCCGGCGTTGGGCTGCGAACGATTAGCGAACTAACCTCACGTGCGGTCCAACTGGCGTGGCGGATGGGTGGAAGTGACTCGGCAATAGCAGAAGATGCCGTCGGAAAGATGTTTGCCGCCCTGGGGCAATCGCCAATCCTAGAGAACTACGACGAAAGGTTCGGAAGTCCGCGCAACTACATCAACGGGATTCTCGCGCGATTCGTAATTCACGAGGTGCTGGCTTCTAGGGACGCGCGCCAGCCATCGATGGCCGACGACGTTGCAGCCAAGGACTCAGACCCTTCCAGAATCGCCGAAGTTGCAGAGTTGGAAAGGTTGTGCCTACAGCGTCTACAGCAACTTGGATCTCCGGAGTATAGCGAGGCCCCGAGCCCGTGTTCTAAGGCTTCCCAATACGTGCGTCGCTATCGTGCGAGAATCCGGATGTGGAATGCAATCGCTGACCTCTTCACAGGGGAGACGTATCGACCGACGCGCCGGTGCGCGCGATCGTGACGACAGTGTTCATCATGTCAACGACTTCGCGTGTCTTCGTCACCATGTCGATGAATTCTGCTTTCGTTAACTCTGGTCGATACGTCAGGCATCAGGTTTACAGTTGGCGGCTCGTCGCCTGCCCAATCTCGAAGTAAGCGTCCCCGCACAAGGGTTTGCAGTCGATAAATCGCTTCGTGTGAGCCTTTGCGCTTCGGAGCCACCTCTAGCTTTGCGGGGACATGAAACGTCGGCGAGCGGATTGCGAGTCGGAGTGACCGCAGAGCGTGTTGGAGGCGAGCCACTCTTTCGATTTGTTCCTCAAGTGGACAATCGTGTAGCCGTTGCAAGTATTGATTAATAGTGGGTTCAAGACGGGTCGCCATTTCACTGCGAAAGATATAGGCGATATCCGCAGCGCGGGACGCGGCTTGATCGAAGTCCGCGGGCAGTCCCTGAAACAGGGATTGAATTGTTCGTCTTATGTCATCGTCATGGTCTGTTTTCGACATTGTGGCCGTGGAGTAGGGCTTTTCTTCCTCCAATCTGCCTTAATCGTGGCGTGATGGCAATCAGAATTACGCGTGCGGCAGGCTAGTTGCGATGTAAGACATTGCTCCGAAAGCACAATGAGAATGTACCTAGGACACCTATCGCGGCTTGTCTAATGAGTCGGGAGGCATGAAATGGTAGTGCGGCAAACGGTTGACATCCCATTGAATCGAATCCGGCTCGGCGAGAACGACCGCGAGGTCCCGCCGCGCGAGTCGCTGCTCGGCATGGCCAAGTCGATCGAGACGGTAGGCGTGCTGCATCCGGTGATCGTCCGTGGCGACGGCGACGGCTATGAGCTTCTTGTCGGAATGCGGCGATTCCTTGCATCGCAGATCGCGGGCAAGGAAACGATTCCGGCGCGAGTGATCAAGGGCGACTGCGACCGGGCGACGCTGCTCGCTTCGCGGCTGGTCGAGAACATTCACCGTGAAAGTCTGCTCGACCTCGACAGGGCCCGGGCTTTCTCGCGGTACATGAACGAGACGGGGCTTTCTCCGTCGCAGGCCGCCGTCGAACTCGGCGTCAGCCCGTCATCGGTCAGCAACTTGCTCACGCTGCTGGAGTCCTCGCCGAGGGTGCAGGAACTGGTCGAACGCGGCGAGATCCCCGCCAGCACCGCCGTCGAGATCGCGCGCCTCGGCGACGCCGAATCGCAGGATCGCCTGGCCGCCGACGCGGTAGAGCACGGTCTCTCGCGCGACGAGGTCGCGGCCAAGGTCAAACAGTCCAGGCGCGAGGGCGGCGAATCCGAACCCGAAGGACCGTCGCGGGTGACAGCCGTGCTGGCGCCCGGGCGGGCGGTGACCGTCGCCTGTCCCGGCCTGACGCTGGAGCGTTTCATCGACTGTCTGGCCGAATTGCTGACCAAGGCCCGCCGGGCGCGGACCAAGGGCCAGACATTGTCCGACTTGTGTAAGGCGCTCAAAGAGAAGTCAAAGACGCAAATCGCGCCGTCAACGCAGTGCCTAGTCGGCGCTGTGGGCGGCGATGCATCCTGAGTTACTCCTGCGCGTTCCGCCGAGGCGTATCGGCGGGCTCGCGCAGGACATGCTTCAGGCGGAGGCCGCAACGGCCCTCGCCCGAAAGGAGTCGTTCCCATGAAAGCGTTGAGAGTCGCATTGACCGTTCTGCTTGCCATCCTGTCCGGCGGTGGTTCCGCCGACTGCTGATGGCTGGCGCGTCGCGGCGCTCTTGTGCTGGAGCGCCGCGACGTGTTTGTTTCTGCATTCGCATACATCGCGGTTCGTTACGCGTTGGTAAGCCCCGCCGCCTCCTTGTCCTCCTCGTTGGCACATGCACCGACTGACTGTGTAACCGGGCGGACATTCGTCCTGCGAGACATTCCGAGATGTTCAGATTCCTCATTCGATTGTCGCGGGCGCTCATCGTCGCGTTTGCGGCCTTGGTCGTCGGCAGCGTGATGTATGTCGAGGGCGAGGCGAAATCCGGGGAATCGGTAGCCGCTGTCGCTGCCGGGGCGGCGCATGTCGATCATCAGAATCAGCCCGCTTTCACGGACATCGAATCGAATCGCCGTAGGCGAACAACCCGCGCTTCGGCCTTGATGATTGGCGGAGTCTCGTTGGCGCTTGCCGGGTTAGTCGCACCGGTGTGGGTAGTCGGCTCCGGCCTGGTCAGGCTCCTGCGCGGCGATCCGGCGAAACGGACGCAATCACCGGAGAAGCGGTGGAGCCTCGATGCGCCCCTGCTTCGCTTTTCGCGCAAGTCGGTGTGGACCATCGGGGCCGCCTGTCAGGGCTGCCAAATCTGGGGGTCCACCGGTTCCGGAAAGAGCACGGGGTCGCTGGCGGCCATTTGCCTGGCATTTTTGCGCGCGGGATTCGGTGGCGTCTTCTTGACGTGCAAGCCGGACGATCGCGCCGTCTATGAGCGCTACATCCGTGAAGCCGGGCGCGAAGCGGACCTGATGTTGTTCGGCCCCGGCCACAAGCACACGTTCAATTTCATTGATGCGGAACTGAAGGCCGGGGCAGGCTTCGTCGAAAACCTGACCGCGCTGCTGACGACCGTCACCGAACTGGCCGATCGCAATTCCGGGCACGGTGGCCGCGAGGATGAATCGTTCTGGCGAAAGATGGTCCGCCAGCTGTGCCGCAATTCTATTCAGCTCCTGGTCATGGCCAAAGGTAAGGTAACGATCGCCGATCTCTACCGCCTGGTCACGACGGCTCCGCTCAGCGTGGAGCAGGCCGTGTCGGAGTCCTGGCAGAAGAGTTCGTTTTGCTATGCCTGCCTGGAGGAAGCGGACGGCAAGGTCAAGAGCGCCCAGGAGCGAGCGGACTACGAACTGATCGTATCGTTCTTCACGTTCGAGTGGGCCGGCCTGAGCGATCGAACGAGAAGCACCGTGCTCAGCTCGTACTCGACCACGATCGACGTGCTCAACCGCGGAGTCATGCGCGACCTGATTTCCAGCCCGGAGTCCACGGTCCGGCCCGATATGGCGCAGGACGGGAAGCTGATCATCGTCGATGCGCCGGTGATGGTGCAAAACGAGCTCGGCCAGTATTTGCAAGTCATCTTCAAGTATTGCCTGCAGCGGGCACAGAGCCGGCGCGACACGTCAGTCAATCCAAGGCCGGTTTTCCTGGTCTGCGATGAGAGTCATCTGCTCGCCGTCTCTGCCGACCAGGTATTCCAGACTACGGCCCGCAGCACCCGGACCTGCGTCGTCTACGCCACGCAGTCGGTCTCGAACTACCTCGCCGCGTTCGGCGGCGACAAGGCCGAGCCGGAGGTGCATAGCCTGCTCGGCAATCTCCAGCTTCAAGTCTTTCACCAGCAGACCGACATCCGCACCAATCAATATGCTTCCGAATTGGTCGGCCGCGCCCGTCAGATTCTGTGCAACTCGAACAATAGTTATCAGCAGGACGATTGGCCGCTGATGATGAACGGCCTTGGCGCCCCGACGCAGACGACGGCGGGCATGCAGGAGGTCATCGACTTCGAGCTTCAGCCCGGGGCGTTCACGTCGCTGGCGACCGGCGGTCCACCGAAGTGGGAAGTCGAGGCCATCGTCTACCAGGGCGGCCGGCGATTCGCCGAGACCGGCCGAACGTGGATGCCGGTGACATTCAAGCAGAAGACGAAGTGACACGCACGTTGAACTTGTTACGCGAAGCCGCAGTCAAGCAGTTGGCACTGAACAGGATCTGGAGTCTCCGCCATGTACAACGATCGACCGCCGGGACCGATTGAGCATACCAAGGCCGTGCTGAGTTGGGTCGCGTTCGCGGCCGGCGTGCTTGCGGTTTCCGTCGAGGTGTTCTTGCACCGAAGCCGCACCTTCGGCGAGCGATACCTCGGAATGCAGGCTGCGGCCGTCATGCTCGTCGTGCTGTTTTACGGCGCGTGCTGGGAAGGCCACGACGTGTCGCCGCTTCTCGGCTTCCTGTTGGCGTATCTCATCATGTGCCTCTTTGTCCGCATCGGCGGATTGATCGAGCGCCACCGCACCGGCGTGTGGGAGCATTCTCTCTACAACGGGTACCCGCGAATATTGAGACTCATGCCATGGCTCGGCGAGCACCGGGCCAAGCTGTACGTCGAACCCATGCTCGTGTTCCTGGTCGGCGTCTTCACGATGCCGCTGAGCGAGCCGCTGGGCGGCTACCTGATCCTGGCGTCGATGGGCCTGCTTCTCAGCGTCAACCTCACCGTCGGCTACGAGCGGACGCGCGCCATGGACATGAACGACGCGGCAATCGAACAGCGTGACCTCGCGGAGCGGTTCCGCGAGCGGCGCGGCAACAGGCAGTAACGGAGGGCGGCGGCGCACATGGCACGTCAACGCGAAAACCGGAAACCCAAGATCGGTGCGGGGTCGTTTTCGGCCTGGATGAGGACCGGTTGGAGAGAAATCCGCGCCGCCCTGTATCCCGAGTCCAACATTGCCCAGCAACCGGACGGCGGAATCTGGGGCAACAAGACGCCCGGCGAGGTGATGGAGGAGAAGCAGGGCGAAGCGCGCGACCCTGACGAGAAGCCCTCGATCCTGAAGGAACGAATGGAGCAGCTCGCCAAGTGTCGTGACGGACGCGAGCCGGAGCCGCCGGGCCGCGATCGGGACTGATGGGACGAGGCACTACCAGGGAGTCAAGAATCATGCATCCAGCTGTGTATTGGGGAATCCGCGTCGGCGCCGGACTCGTTCGCAAGTGGCTGTCGGGCTGCGACGCGCCGTCGAACAACATCAGGGTATCGCGCATGGACGAAGTCGCCCTGCCGATCGAGACGGTCCGCGATGCGATCGACACCTTTCTCAAGCGGCTGAACTTCGAGCTTGTGGAAAGCGACGACGATGAGGCCGATGTCTACGAGCGCGGGGATCGCAGCATCAAGGCGTTGCCGTGTTCGCGCGATGTGGCCATGTCCGACGTGCCGACGCTCGCCGCAGTCGCCTACCGCAGCGAGGGCCATGGAACCACCGTGAGTCTCGCGGCCGGTCCCTTTCCCGATATCAGGTTTACGCCGGCGGCGGCCGCTCACGTCAAGGAACATCTGGAGGACCTGTGTCGTCACGCCTTTGGGCTTTTGCGGGACGTGGCCGCAGACATGGCGTCGAATCGCGCGGAGTCCGATCGCACGAGCCGGCCACGGGAGGATACGCATGCCCTGGGCACGCAGACGCTTGCCGACCTGGCCACGCTCGGGCTTGGTCCCGGCGCATCAATGACACAGGTGCAATCGGCCTTCCGCGATGCGTGCGGAAAGTACCACCCGGACCGGCTCATCGGCCAGAACCTCGCCCCTCACCTCGTTGAACTCGCGAACGGGCGATTCAAGGAAGTGAATGCTGCCTACCACCGGCTGAAGAATGCGTTGGCGCCCTCGAACATTCCCGGATCAGTCTGGACAACCCCGCCGCGCGGCGGAGGCTCCTCGCACTGACGAACGACCGCGATGTGTCGATCGCCTACGTGCTATCGACCCCTGCCCTCGCCTCGCCTGCCCTCCCCGTTCGTTCTCGGAATTGTTGCCATGCGTCCTGTGAAATCAAAAACTTGCAACCCCGGAAAGCGGCATGACGAGATTGCCAGGCCGCAAAGTGGTGTTGTCTTGGACGCTGGAGGTATACTGATACGCGACTCAGTCGCCGCCCGGCGGTGGCTGGTCAACGTCATCGCGGCGCGGGCGGTGGAGCTTCACCGGAAACGCCGCAAGCGGACAGGAATCGAGACTCCGAATCCGAGCGAGGATCATGATGATCGCGGTCATGCAAGAGCGGACGCGCAACGGGAGGAACGGTCACGATAGCGGCGCAAATCGCAAGTACGACGCGATGTATGCTCGTTATTCAAGCCATGCGCAGGACGACGGCACCAGCATCGCCGTGCAGATCGAATCCTGCGAACGTGCGGCAGGTCAACCGCTCAAGCACTTCATCGACGAGGCCAAAACCGGCCGCACGACAGGCGGGCGCACCGAACTGCTCAAGCTGATGCAGGAAGCGGAAGCCGGCCGAATCGACAGGCTTTATGTGTACAAGTTCGACCGCCTCGGCCGCGCTGCTGAAACGCACGTCCTGGTCGAGGATCTCGAACAGCACGGCGTCGAAGTCATCAGCGTAACAGAGGGCACGAACGCCCTCGCCCGCGGCGTGCAGCTCGTCGTCGCCGCTGACTACAGCCGAGTGCTCGCTGAACGCACCCGCGATGGACTGGTGCAGCGACACAAGCAGGGCTGCTGGACGGGCGGTCCTGCGCCCTATGGCTATCGCATCGTCGAAGCGCCGGACGGCAAGAAGCGCCTTGCGATTCATCCCGACGAAGCGGCGACGGTCAAGTTCGTTTTCGAGTCGTATCTCGCCGAGTCGATCAGCCTCAAGGAAGTCGCCAACCGCGTTCGTGCCCGCGGCGTCCCTACCCGCCTCGGCGGGCCGTGGGGATTCACGACGGTACGCGGCATCCTCACGAATCGGATGCTCGTAGGCGAAGTCCGCTTCCTTCGGCGCTGCTACAAGCTCAACCGCTCAACGGGAAAACGCGTTCCGCGCTGGCGAGACGAGGACAGGCACCTCGTCGCGCGCGACGAATCGCTGCGGATCATCGACGACGCGAGCTTCGAGCGCGTACAGGCGCAGCTTGCCGCCAATTCGGTCGAGCGGCCGCGCGGCGCGTCCGAACTGCGGCCGTTCACGCGGCACCTGTTCTGCGGCGAGTGCGGCACTGTGTACTACTGCCGCAAGAGCAAGAACGCCAAGGGCGAATACCACTACTACAGTTGCGGCCAGCGAATGGCGAAGCGGGCGGGTGAATGCGGGAACAGGGCGTCGATTCGGGAAGATCGGCTAATGGCACGCGTGCACGAAGCGATGAGCGCCGTTTTCGAAGACATGGACGGCGTGCTCGACGAAGTGATGGCGATGTCGCAGGAAGCCCTTGAAGCGAACCGTAACGAATCGAGCCGTCTTAAGGGTGGAATCGCGGAGTCGGACAAGCTCATCGCCGGGTTCACGCGGCTGCTGGTCGATCCGGACATTGAGGCGGGAGCCAAGAAAGCAATCGCCCGGCAGCTTTCGGAAGAGGAAGCAAAAAGGGATGGGCTGCGGCAGGCCCTGGACGCCTTGGCCGTGCAGTCGGTCGCCGACATGGATGATCTCATGGCCGATTGCCGACAGGCGTTCCTCGAAGCCAAGGCGAATTTCGCAAGCCTGATGACGCCGACTCAAATGAACCGGTTCGTCGCGGACGTGATTGGGCCGATGGCCGTCCTGCCGGACGGGCGAATAGCGCAAAAAGAGGCCGTCCTGACAGCCGAAGCTATGAGGACGGCCGGCATAGCGGGGGCTGGACTCGAACCAGCGACCTCCGGGTTATGAGCCCGACGAGCTACCAACTGCTCTACCCCGCAGCCATGATCCACGAATTGGATCGACAGCAACGCCTAGGGTCGCAATCAACCAACCCAAGCGGCCGTCCATCCCATTCGGCTGGAACGGTCGAACTATAGAGCGGCCGTCGCGCCCTGTCAACTTCGATGGTTTCTTGCTTGCCGCCGCATCCTGCCCGGCCCGGTCAACGGCGGGAGATCGCATCGGCGAAGAAACCGCGCGGCCGATTTAGATTCTCCCGTACCGTTCAGCCCGTTTTGCTCGCGCCGTTCAGCCCGTTTTGCTCGCGCCGTTCAGCCCGTTTTGCTCGCGCCGTTTGGCCCGATTTACCCGCACCGCGAACATGTTCCATCAAGGCTTGGCAGCCGTCAGCATCGCATCGATCCCTGCCGCAGCCACTTTGCCCGCCTGCACGGCATCGACGACCTCGGCCCCGCGGCTTGTGCAATCGCCGCCGGCGAAGAGCTTCGGCACGCTCGTACGTCCCGCGTCGTCGATCACGACGCGACCTTTGTCCGTCTTTAATCCGGGAATCGCCTGGAGCAGCCCGATCAGCGGCTCCTGCCCCAGCGCCTTCACCACCATGTCGCACTCCAGCGTGAAGTTCGACCCGGGAATCGTCTCCAGCTTCGCGGATCGACCGCCGCCGGCGCTTCCTGCCGCGCGGGTTCGGACGAACTCGACGGATGTCGCCTTTCCGCCCTGCCCCACCACTCGCACCGGCGCGGCCGAGAACTCCCACGCGATCCCATCGGCCTTCGCCAGCTCGTACTCATACGCGAACGCCGGCATGTCGGCGGTCGTCCGTCGATAGGCGATCGTGACGTGTTCGGCCCCCAGTCGAACCGCGGCCGTTGCGACATCGACGGCCGTATTTCCGCCGCCGATGACCACGACCCGCCGGCCGACCTCGCATTGTTCGAGCGGCTTCGTGTGCGTCTGGAAGACAAAATCCAGCGCCTCCCAGACGCCGGGCAGGTCTTCACCTGGAATCCCCAGTGGCGCGGTTCGGCCCAGGCCGATCGCGAGGAAGACGGCGTCGTGGTCGGCGAGGAGCTGCGCTACGTCGGCCCCCTTTAACGGACTATTCAGACGAAGGTCGATACCGCCGATGGCCAGGACGCGCTTCACCTCGGAGAGCGCGAACGCGGTGTCATACTTGTATCGCGCGATGCCGTAGGTGTTGATGCCGCCGGGCTTCTCGCGCGCCTCAAAGACCGTCACCGCGTGGCCGTGCTTGCGAAGTTCGTGGGCGCAGGTCAGCCCCGCCGGGCCGCCGCCGACGATGGCGACGCGCCGGCCGCTGTCCGGAGCGGCGTCGAAGAACTCAATGCCCTTTTCATCGGCGGCGTCGCAGGCAAATCGTTGCAGGCGGCCGATTTTGACAGGTTCCTTCAACATCGTGCCGTCGACGCAGGCGCCTTCGCACAGCACCTCGGTGGGGCAGGCCCGCGCGCACGAGCCGCCGAAGATGTTTGCGTTGAGGATCGTTTCGGCCGCGCCGATTTCGTTCTTGTGCAGGATCTGGCGAATGAACTTGGGTACGTCAATGTGGGTGGGGCAGGCCCGCGTGCAGGGGGCGTCGAAACAGAACAGGCAGCGAGCGGCCTCGGCGAGTGCTTCGGATGAGGTGTATCGCGGTTCGAGATCGGCGAAGTTCCTGGCGAGTTGCTCCGCGCGCTCCTGGGGATTTGGTTGGCTCATGTGGGCGATTATAGCGTGTCGGGAATCCTTGCTACGGAGCAACCGGGTGTTCATTGGAGCGGGTGACAAATGCACTCGACGCGCGGATTCTGCGCGGAGTTTGCAGTGGATGCGACGGCAAAGCATTGGCGGAGCAGGTATTACGCAGTTATGCCGGCCACAACATCTTGTGGATTTCGATAATCCGCGTCTGTGAATTCTGTGTAAATCACAGGGCGGCGACCTCGCAGGGCTGTGCTGGGAGGGCTTTTATTACCAGCGCCAGCCCCATAACTGTGCAGTATTACCCGCGCTAAGGTCCGCAATCAGAGCGCGTTATGACAAACAACATCTTGTGTTTTGCCCGTGTTTCTGTGAAGAGCGGACCCTGGCTCGGACGATAATACTGGAAGTGAAGGATTGACCTGGTTCGCCGTGGCCCAACGCGCAACTCTTGCCTCTTTGTCGTAACGCTGGGCCAACACCATCGCCGGGTTCGGTCGGCCCGCGGAGGGCGAGGTGACAGACCTCGACTCGCGGGAAAGACGGGAGGTATGTCAGATGTTGGATGTCTCGACAATTGGTAACACCGCCTCGCCCGCGACTTTGCGGGACTATTTCAACCAGTCGTTTCGCTCACGCGGTGATGACGACAGCGCGGCCGTCATCGACGACAGCGTAGAAATCTCCGAGATTGCATCGATCTTAAGCCGCCTGGCGGAGTTGCCGGAGGCCAACGCTCGTCGAATCGTTGAGATTCGGCGCGAAATCCAGTCCGGCACGTATCTCTCCGCAGAGAAGCTTGGTGGAGCGATCGACGGCCTGCTACGCGATCTTGGTTGATCGCATCGTTGTCTCCGCAGCCTTTTCTGGCCCCGCAGCCACTAATTGCATTACGACGCTCAAGTCGGATTCAAGTATTGAGATGGTTCAGCGCGCGCAGACAAGGAAAGGCCTCTGCCGGGCAACCGATGAGGGCCATTGAACTGTTTATCGGACCGGTGATCGTTCGAGCGCGACCGGACCCGTGATTGACGCCGCCGTATTACAATGTAATACTCCCTTGACGCCGTCGCAGGGCGGCTGACTTGCCCGCGCGACGTGCGGCGCAGACGGGTGCAGGGCGGCGGGCGTGATGTTTTTTCCCGGTCAAATTGGTGATTGCGCGAATCGCTTGCACCGGCGCGGCGCTTGGATTGGCTGCGCGCTGTTGCTCCTGGGCGCGTGCGATTCCCGGCAGGGTACCACAGCCGCCTCGTCCGCCCAGGCGATGAACTCGACGAGTCCGCTGCGAGTGTTCGTGAGCATTTTGCCGCAGGCGGATTTTGTAAAGCGTATCGCGGGGGATCGCGTCGGCGTTGAAGTGATGGTCGGCCCCGGACAGTCGCATCACACCTATGAGCCGACGCCGCGGCAGATCAGCCGATTGGCGGAGGCTCGCGCGTACTTCCAAGTCGGCCTGCCGTTTGAACGGGCCGTGTGTGAGCGCATCGTCAAAATCGCGCCGTCGATCCATTTAGTCGACACGACGCAGGGCGTCGCGTTTCGCCAAATGACAGGCTGCTGCGCGATGCACGACCAGCATGACGGGGTCACATCGTCCCACGCGATGGACACCGGCCATTCGCTTGCCGGGCGCGATCCGCATATCTGGCTCTCGCCGCGGCTGGTCAAGACGCAGGCTCGCACGATTCGCGATGCACTGGTGGAAATTGATCCCGCCGGGACGGTGAGTTACGACGCCGGGCTGGCCCGTTTTGAGCGCGACCTGGACGTGCTGAACGCGCGCATTCATGAGCGGCTGCGGCCTTTTGCCGGGCGAGCGTTCTTTGTTTTTCACCCCGCCTATGGCTACTTCGCCGATGAATATGGCTTGGAGCAGGTCGCGGTCGAGGAGGAGGGCAAGGAACCTTCGGCCCGGCGACTGGTGGAACTGGTGGGGCGGGCCAGATCGCTTGGAATCACGCGCGTGTATGTGCAGCCGCAATTCGCGGTTGGCGGCGCCAAGGCACTGGCCGATGCGATCGGTGCGACGGTTGTCCCGCTCGATCCGATGACGGTTGATTACGTGGGCGATCTGTGGACCCTGGCCGAGCGGCTTGCCGAGGGGTTCGCGTTGCATTCGACCACGACCGCCGCGAGCGCGCGGGAAAAAGGTGTCGACGGATGAGCGAGCGGGCAATCATTGAAGCGCGAGGCCTTTCGTTCGCCTACGATCGCGACCCGGTCCTGGACGGCGTCGATCTCACGATTGGTGATCGCGATTTCATATCCATTGTCGGGCCGAATGGCGGTGGAAAGACTACGCTGCTGAAGTTGATCCTCGGGCTGCTGCGACCCACGCGGGGGGATTTGCAGGTATTCGGTCTCTCACCGGAAAGGGCCCGCCCGCGAATCGGTTACATGCCGCAGTATGCCCGGCTTGATCTGGAGTTTCCCGTCAACGTCCTCGATGTGGTGCTGATGGGGCGGCACGGCACCAGAGGCGGAGGATTTCGGTTCAGCCGATCGGATCGCACGGTTGCGCTGCGGTCTCTAAGTGATGTAGCGCTGGCTGATCTCGCGAGGCGGCCGTTCGCGGCGCTGTCGGGTGGACAACGGCAGCGCGTGCTGATCGCGCGGGCGCTGGCATGCGAGCCGGAACTCCTTCTGCTGGATGAACCGACGTCGAATCTGGACCTGCGTGTGCAGGATGACTTCTACGAGCTGTTGCGGCGTTTGAGTGCGCGGCACACGGTGATCCTTGTGTCGCATGACGTAGCATTTGTGTCCAAACTGGTGAACAAAGTGATCTGTGTGAATCGCGGCGCGACGGTACATGCAACGAGCGAGCTTCGCGGGAAGGACTTGCTGGATCTGTACGGGCCGGACGTATGCATGGTCCGTCACGACCATTGCTAGAAGCGACGGGCGATTGGATCATGGAATTCTTCCGAGCGGCACTTGGCAATCCGTTTCTCCAGAGCGCGCTGGCCATGGGGGTCCTGGCCGGCGTCGCCTGTGGCGTCGTCGGGACGTATGTCGTCACGCGGCGGATCAGTTACATCGCCGGTGCGGTGTCGCATTCCGTTCTGGGCGGCATGGGCGCGGCGAAGTACCTGCAAGTGGTTCACGGCCTGACGTGGTGCAGCCCGCTTCTGGGCGCGGTCGTTGCGGCAATCGTTTCAGCCCTGCTGATCGGCTGGGTCAGCCAGCGTGCCCGCCAGCGTGAGGACACGGTCATCGGCGCGATCTGGGCAGTGGGCATGGCCGTCGGTGTGCTCTTCATCTCGCGCACGCCCGGTTACAACGAAGAGCTGATGAGCTATCTCTTTGGCAACATCCTGCTGGTTTCGCCTGAAGACTTGCGGCTGATGTTGATGCTGGATGCGCTGGTGCTGGGCCTGGCGGTTGTCTTCTATAACAAGTTCCTCGCCGTTTGCTTCGATGAAGAGTTTGCCCGGCTGCGCGGCGTGAAAGTGGAGTTCTATTACCTGACGCTGCTGTGCCTGACGGCGCTGACGGTGGTCGTGCTTCTCAAAGTCGTCGGCATCATCATGGTGATCGCCATGCTGACGTTGCCAGCCGCCGTGGCGGGGTTCTTCTCCGGCCGACTGTGGCAGATGATGGTGCTGGCGAGCGTGTTGTGCGTCGGGCTGAACCTTTCCGGAATGGCGATCAGCTATTCGCCGGGCCTGCCGGCGGGGGCGACAACAATTGTCCTAGCGGGTGGCCTGTATCTCGCGGTGATGCTTGGGCGAACCATGGTGAAGCGCTCGGGCTGACGGAACGTCATCCCAGTACCCATGTCACACAATCTTGTCATTCCCGCGAAAGCAGGAATCCACGGTATCTCCAATCATTCGGGACTCACGCCTTCGCGGGAGTGTCGAACGAGGCACGTTACGGCTGTATGAAAAACGCACTAGGCCGCCTCATCTCGACTGGCCGAGTGTATTCGTGCAGTCCCAAGAGTTCGTTCTGGACTAGGAAGCGGCACTTTCCAACGGTGTGACCAGCGGGGGCTGCTTTGGTTGCATGATTGAACCTTGCGGCGCGCGTCGGTGAATTGGCGCATTCAGTTAATAAGTGCGCATAAAAAAAGGCGTCGCGAAGTCAGGCTTCGCGACGCCTTTGAGGTTCAAACGAGTCGCCGAATTACTTGCGGCGGCGGATCAGGCTCAACGCACCCAGACCCAGCAGAGCAAGCGTGCTCGGCTCGGGAACGAGACTCAACGTGAGCAGGTACTGGCCGCCTTCTGCGTGTGCGCCAGTATAGCCGAAGTCGGGGAAACCGGTAACACCCAGCAAGTAGACACCACCCAAGCCACTGCCGGGCGAGACGTGGTAGCGAACAGCCGAACCGCGAGCCGGGCCGACACCAATGCCGTCGACACCGTCGGAGCCAGCATCATCGTTGCCGTAAAGCAACGCGCCACCAGCGGTGAACACGGCCAAGAGCGTGTCCGGGCTGCTGAAGCTGCCGGGAAGGCTGCCGATCGGCGTGGTGATGGCCGTCATGGTGCAACCTTCAGGAACGAAGACGGCGTAATAGTCCACGTCGCCCGCAGCGAGTGCGGCAATACCGACGTCAGCACTCGCGTTGCACGGCAACGGAATAAACTGGGCGGTGCCGGGAGTATCGTTGCCTTCCACTTCGAAGAAACCGCCGAACGCCGGGGCGGCAACCAGAAGCGCCACTGCCAGAGCAAACTTGGTAAATCGCATGATCCTCTCCTCCGAACTCGTTGGCCTCGTCGCACGTGGGACGTGCGGTCGTTTCAACTGCTTCTTACCCTTGCCCTTCTTCGGGCAACTAGTCCGGAGCGTACCATAACCCGATGCCCTTTGTCAATACTTTTTGGGCCTTCGATTCAGTTTTTCTGCGGATTTTTTTTCCGCGGGGAAAGCCACTTGTCTGATCGGGCTTCCAAGCGGAGAGCGACGCGCAAGATATGGAACTGCAATAACTTAGGTACCAATCGCTGCCTGGCCACAGTGGAAACGCCGCGTAATTCCACACACGCACGGCGCCTCTCTGGCAAGTAATTCATCAAGCAACGACTCGTCCCTGATCCCGAATGCCCCAGTTCCCCTTTCAGCCGATTCTGGGCTGGAAAGTGATCGGCCCGGCAGCGATGCAGCCTGTGAGAATCTCCAACCCATGTCAATTCGTAGCCAGCACTGCTCTGTCATAATCTCGAGTGCTGGAGTTCAATCTGAACTTTCCGCAGACTTGGGGCTTCCGCCTTCGCGAGTGCGATGATTTTGGGATAGCTTCTACTTATGGGTCTTGGCATCCCGGGGTGCCGAGAAACACCAACCAGCAGGAGGGCACCATGACACCGCTGCGAGCCGAGCCGCTACTGGCAAAGCTGAATGAACTGCGTCATGAGGCGGAAGGCGACGAAACAGACGTTGAATGGCTCGCGCTGCATCATGCATTCTGCTTCATTTCGTACAAAATGGGCGAATTCCAGAAGTATCTCGAAGATGTGAATCAAGACCGGGAATGAACGCCAGCCTGCATCCTGAATCATCGTGCATTTCGGGATCGTCCAATGCCCCCGATTTGCCCGCGGCCACGCGGCATCATCTGGTTGTTCTGTACGACGAATCTATCGACAAAATGCTCAATGGGGGCAAGGCGCGGGAGCGCCGGCTGTCCTCGTGGCCTGTCGAGCCGGTCCGGCCTCGTTCATAATCCCGCGAGAATCGCGACACCGCACGCCGTGATGACGCCGCCGGCCAGGGCATGGCCGAAACGCTCCAGCGCGCTCCATCTGACGATCGATGTTCCCGTCACCATGACCGCGACCAGCGTGAGCATGGTTCCGATCGTGACCACTGCGAAAAGCGCAGTCACGAGAATCATCCCGCCCAGATCGTGCCGGGCCGCTGGATACATGATGAGCGGAATGAGCGGCTCACAGGGACCAAACACAAAGACGATGAACATGGCCATCGGTGACCATCTCGCCGGCTTGTCCGGAACAGTCGGATCCTGCGACGGCGCAGCACAATCAGCCGCTCCGTCGTGGAAGTGAACGTGGTCGATCGCGTGCGTATGTGGGTGTGTATGGACGGTGCCGTCTGCGTGGGCGTGAAGATGCGTGTGCGGGCGGTTTCGAAGGGCGCGCCAGATGCCCCAGACGAGGTACGTCAGCCCGAACGCGATGAGCAGCCACGCCGCCAAGTCGCCGCGGGCGGATTCAAACCATTCGAGTTGCTCGACGCCGATTCCCAAGGCAACGCCGGCGAGGCCCAGTGCCACGGAACTGCCGACGTGGCCGATGCCGCACAAGCCGGTCACCCGCAACGTCTTGCGCAGCGGCCATCGCCCGGCGCGGGCCATCGCGACAAACGGGAGATAATGATCGGGTCCGGCGAGCGTGTGGATCAGCGCGATCGAGACAGCCGTCGCGGAAAGGGCGGTGATGCCGTCGGACATGCGTGAGGTACGACGTTGCGGCCCGCCTAATCGGTGCGGACACGCGGCTCGCACATGGCCGGCGGCGACTCGCCGTCGCCCGGCCAAGTTCAAGGTGATGATAGCCGACCAGCCGCCTGTTTGCTCAACGGGCGCGCCGGATCGTCGTCGGCCGGCTCCAGGTTACTCGCCGAAGAGTGATTGGGTCAGGGCGACCTGTTCGGGTAACTTGGCGGTCGCCTCTTCCAGATCCGACTCGTTGAGATCGGTGATCTGAAGCAGCTCGGGTTCGATCTGCTGGTTGCTAGCCGTGCCGCAGAATCCGATGCCCGCGTTGCAGGCGAGGATGTCGGCGATCCGCACGAGGGCCGGCAGCTCGCGGTTGGCGGGCGCCAGTTCGAGCGGTTTGTGGTGGTAGCCGATCGCGGTGCAAAGATGGGCGGGAAATCGCCACTTGGTGGCCAGGGCCATGCCGAAGGCCTGGTGATCGGCGCCTATGATCTCGGTTTCCAACTGGCAGAACGAGGCGCCCGGCGTCTTGCTGCGGTTAATGACTTCCGTCAATTTCGCGGCGAAGAGCTGCCGTTCGACAAGCAGGCCCAGGTCGTGCAGCAGTCCCGCCAGGAAACTCTCTTCGACGTTCGGTTTGCCCTGCGCCGCTGATAGCAATCGGCAACCGACGGCAACGGCGACCGCGTGCTCCCAGCCGGCCTTGCCGCTGAAGCCCTCGACTGTTTGTCCGCCGTTGAACATGTGGGTCATCGACGCGGCGATGGCGATGTTCTTGACGGCCGAGAGGCCCAGCAGGACGACGGCGCGTTCGAAGCTGCCGATCTGTCCGGGCAGGCCGTAGAAGGCGGAGTTGACGACTTTCAGAATGCGCGAGGCGAGGACGGGGTCGTTCTTGATGACGTCGTGCATGTCGCGCGCGGTGGACTTGGGGTTCTCAACGATCTGGATGATGCGCACGGTGACTTCCGGCAGCGTGGCGATATCGCCGACGTTGGCGATGGCATTGGCGACCAGCTTCGTCATGTCCGGCGGTGCAACGGTGGCGGCAGTCATGTGCGAATCCTTCCCTATAAGCGTACGTTTGATGCCGTCGATGGCCCCATCAGGGTACGTACCCACCCCGCTATCGGTTAGCGGGCACGCCGGGTTGATAATTGACTGGGAGATTTCCGATGCCGCCTGTCAGGCCAGCATCGACCATTCGATGCGGGTTTGCGCGGGGACATCGACCCGCATCACGCGCCCGATAACCGAGTCGAACGCATCCGGCGGAATTCCACCGGCCGGGCGAAGGACGGTGAGATGTTCGGCCGCGAGGGCCTGACCGGCACGGAGAGGCCCATTCGTCACGAGGCTGCCGCGGGCCAGCCGGCGGACTTCCAGTTCGGATTCGGTTGGTGCGACGCGTCCCGTCCCCAATGCTTCCATCGCCCGGCGCGCTCCGCTGACGTAACGCGCCATCGCGCCCGGTTCGAGCGAGAAGAAATGGTCCGGGCCTTCCGCCGAGCGATCCAGGGTAAGGTGTTTTTCAAGGATGCGTGCGCCGGCGGCGACGGCCAGCGCGCCGAAGTCGGCGTCGTTGGTGTGATCGCTGAACCCGACGGGAAGGTTGAATCGGTCACCGAGCGTGCGAATGCAGCCGAGTCGCGCATCAGCAGGCCGGGTGGGATACGCCGACACGCAGTGCAACAGGTTCAATCGATCGCGCGCGCCGGCAGCAGTCAGCAGCGCGACGGCGGCGTCAATTTCGTCGAGCGTGGCTGCGCCGGCGGAAACAATAAGCGGCAGGCCGCTCGCAGCCGCTGCGCGGAGCAGGGGTACATTCACAATATCGGGCGACGCGATTTTGAGTGCGGGCACGCCGAGCGCGACGAGCATCTCCAGATCAGGGATCGAGAACGGCGTACAGAGATACGCGATCCCGCGCTGCTCGGCGTGGCGCTTCAGCGCGGCGAAGTCCGAAGGCGAAAGTTCCAGGCGGGCCAGCATCTGTGCCTGCGACTCGCCGGTTGCGGTTGCCTGATAGGCGCACTTGGGGGCGTCGTCCGCGGCGAGCCGCGCGGCGGAGAAGGCCTGGAACTTCACGGCGTCGGCTCCGGCCGCGTGGGCCGCGTCGATCAAGTCGCGGGCCTTATCAAGACAACCGTCGTGATTCACACCGGCCTCGGCGATGATGAATACACCATCGGCGCTGCCGAAGCGGGCTGGCGGGTTCTCGGCCAGGCGGGGCGGTTCCATGAAAAGGTCATCGGTCAGCTGGCGGAGCGGGTTTCAGCGCAATGAAAAAGGCCCTCTCCGTGGGGGCGGAAAGGGCCTTTTCGCTTGGGGGCAAACGAGGCTGACGGGGCTCGAACCCGCAACCTCCGGCGTGACAGGCCGGCGCTCTGACCAATTGAGCTACAGCCCCTTGTGCAACCCGATCTTACCGTCCGGATCGAGGTGGCAATAGAGCCCCGTACGGTAGTTTAGGCCGCCGGCTCTGTCAAGGTGAACCGCCGGGTCCGGCAATCTGCACCACGAAACAACCCGGAGAATCAGGCCCAGAGGATCAGCCCGGTGTCGTGCGCGTGGGCCAGTTCCGGGTTACGCGGCAGGACGCGCACCGCGAAGCCGTGCTGACCGCTCCGCTGACAGGGAATCTCGCCGTGGTACCAGGCCGAACCGTTCTCGGCCGGCTCGACCAGTTTCATCGGTTGGTTGTTTCCTTCGGCGAGTTGCCCGTGTGAATCGACGTGGCCGTAGTACAACTCCACTGCGACGTCATCGGGTTTGACGGAATCGAGGTGAACGCAGGCGCGAACCTGCACCTTGGAACCGACGGGCAATTCCGGCGCGGCGTTGGAATCGACTTGTTCGATGCGCAGCTTGGGCCAAGCCGCGGCGAGGCGCCCTTTCCACTCCGCGAGGGACTTCGCGCCGCCAAAGTCGTTGGCCGCGCGCTGGCGATAGCGCCGTGCGGCCGGCGCGTACAGCATGTTGGAATACTCCTCCAGCATGCGGTTGGTATTGAACATGGGGCAGATGGTGCGCATGCAGTTCTTCATGCGCGCGATCCAGCCGCGCGGCAGACCGTCGGCGCCGCGATCAAAGAAGAGCGGGACGATCTCCTTCTCCAGAATCTCGTAAATGGCCTCGCCCTCGATCTGATCCTGGAACTTCGGATCGTCGTAGATTTTGCCCTCGTCAATGGCCCAGCCGTTCTCGCCGTCGTAGGCCTCGGGCCACCAGCCGTCGAGCGTGGAGAAGTTGAGGCTGCCGTTGACCGCGGCCTTCATGCCGCTGGTGCCGGAGGCTTCGCGCGGCTTGATGGGGTTGTTGAGCCAGACGTCGCAACCCTGGACGAACATCCGTGCCACGGTGATGTCATAATTCTCCAGGAACACGACGCGCCGGGCGAATTCGGGCTTGCGCAGGTGCGCGATGATCTGCTTGATGATCTCCTTGCCGTTGTCGTCGCGCGGGTGGGCCTTGCCGCCGAAGACGAACTGCACGGGCCGGTCGGCGTCGGAGAGGATCTTTGCGAGCCGCTCGGGCTGGCGGAAGATGAGCGAGCCTCGCTTGTACGGCGCGAAGCGCCGCGCGAAGCCGATGGTCAGGGCCTCGGGGTCGAGCACTTCGTCGGCGCTCTTGACCTCGGTGGGCGGCGCGCCGCCTCGGCGGAGCTGCTCGCGGAGCCGCTTGCGGGCAAATGCCACGAACGCGACACGGCGGCGCTCGTGCGCCCGCCAAAGCTCCAGGTCAGGGATGTCGGCCACCATCCGCCAGATGTCGTGATCGACCGGGTTCTCGATCCAGTCCGGCCCCAGGTAGCGCGTCAGCAGATCGGAAATCTCCGGCGCGATCCACGTCAGCGTGTGAATACCGTTGGTGATCGAGGTGATCGGCACTTCGTCGCGCGGAGCCCCGGGCCAGACCGTATGCCACATGTCGCGCGAGACGTAGCCGTGCAGCGCCGAGACGCCGTTGGCCGATCCGGCCAGCCGCAGGGCCAGCACGGCCATGGAGAACAATTCGTCCGGATTCTGCGCGTCGATGCGACCCAGCGCGAGGAACTCTTCAAAGCTCAATCCGACCGCCGGCAGATAGGGTTGGACGTACTGCGTCAGCAACTTGTCATCAAAGCGGTCGATGCCGGCGGGGACGGGCGTATGCGTCGTGAAGATCAGCCCCGCTGTGACGGCTTCGCGCGCCGCGGGCAGATCGAGCTTGTGGTATTCGCGTTTCTGGCGAAGGCGCTCGATGGTGAGGAAGGCCGCGTGCCCCTCGTTCATGTGGCAGACATCCGGCCGGATGCCGAGCAAGTCGAGCAGGCGCAGGCCGCCGATGCCCAGGAGCACCTCCTGGCGGATGCGCATCGTGTCGTCGCCGCCATAGAGCCGGTGCGTGATGTCCCGAACGGCGTGCGGGTTCTCGGGCAGATCGGTGTCGAGCAGGAACAGCCGCACTCGGCCGACCTGCACGCGCCACGTTTGCACCGTCGCCTCGTGTTCGCCAATCGGGAGTTTGAATTTAACAGGTTGGCCGTCCTGGCCGCGAACGAGCGAAGCGGGCAACTGGTAGAAATCGAGCGAGGGGTATTCTTCGAGCTGCCAGCCTTCGTGCGTGATGCGCTGCTGGAAATAGCCCTGGCGATACATCAGGCCGACGCCGACAAGCGGCAGGCCCAGATCGCTGGCGCTCTTGAGATGGTCGCCGGCCAGGATGCCCAGGCCGCCGGAGTAGACCGGCAGCGATTCGTGCAGGCCGAATTCCATCGAGAAATAGGCGATTGTCGTGTCTTTCAAATCCGGCCAGGTCTTGGCAAACCAGCCCTCGCGGCCGAGGTACGCGTCGAGGGCGGTCATGACGCGCCCGTAGTGGCCGAGGTAGGCCTTGTCATTCGCGGCGTGATCGAGTCGCTTCTGGGCGATGTGTGACAGGAAGACGACGGGGTTCTGGCCGGTGTCGTTCCAGAGGTCGGGATCAAGCCGGCGGAACAGCTCGGTGGCCTCGCTGTTCCAGCTCCACCAGAGGTTGTAAGCAAGCTCTTGGAGGCGTGCGAGCGCCTGCGGCAGTGCGGGGACGACGTTGAAGGTGCGAAGACGAAACATGGCAGATGCGGATTCCTTTCCGGTGCGCCATCGTATAGCGATCGAACGGGCTTGGACAGGCCGGCGAGGGCGATTGAAAAAGCCTCAAATATGCAGCCGATGCCGGGTCGCCGTAGTCCGAGCCGCCGCAGTCATGCGGCGGTATGAATGATGCGGCGGTGGCAGCGGCGGCGGATCAGGAATGGAATGGTGAAGCAGACCAGCGCGAGCGTGGCCGGTTCGGGGACGGGGGCGATGGTGATGTCGATGAAGCCGTTGCCGAGCCAGGTGGCATTTGCGGGCGGCGGGTCGTGGCTGTTGGTGTCGGCGTTGTAGCCGAGGCTGTACAGCACGCCGGCCTGGAGCAGGGCCGAGCCGGAGAAGTCAAAAACGCCGGAACAAACAAAAGGGACGCAGCTGAATGGCATTAAGTTAAGCTGCCCGTCTGCGTTTTTTGAGTTCC
>CAZQCF010000029.1:25358-52335 GCA_964592235.1 uncultured Planctomycetaceae bacterium | reverse complement strand
CGCGAGTCTGTCGCCCTTCCAGCCGCGTAGTTTTCATTGTCCAACCACCGCTGCACGCTCATCGCCCCCCATTGTACGTCGGCGGTTGCCACGAGTGCAAAGGTAATCGAAGGTAATCGGGGACGGTAATCGGGGACAGCCACTGATTTCGATCGCGCTTGGCGGTCATTAAAGACGAAGATCAATCTGCTTCGCTGCAAGGACATCCCGAATCGATAAACGGCTCGTCGCCCGCCGGGCGCACGGACGTTGCGAGGGGCGCGGCGAGCGAAGCGAGCAAGCCCCTGGTGGCCGGCTTGATGTAGACTCTCTTCTCGATCCGCCCGGATGGGCGGACGAAGGCGAAGGACGCCCGCTCGGAACCCGATGTGACTTGGACTCGAATCTATCCTCGTTCGTCCTCCGGACGAAAATGTCTATCTGGTGAGCCTCTCCCCGGCGGCTGAAACCGCCGGCAACGTGCGTGCGCCCTCCGGGCGAACCGAACCCGAAAACTCCGTTCGTGCGCACTCTTGAGGCGAACCGAACCCGAAAGCTTCGAGCATATCGACGCCGTATGCCGGGCGGCCTTCCATGACTGGACCATGCAGCAACGCCGGGGGCCGAAATGCGAATCGACCGGTTTCGAGCAATACCAGGCCGCGCGGGCGAAACTGGTGGAGTTGGGGCTGACGTAAACAGAAACGAACATGCCTTTGTTCGACGCTCTTCCCCGCGCGCAGAAAAATGCCGCCGGGCTCCCCTCCTGCCCCGACGGCTGTGCGGGTTGGTCAAATGACTGCAATGAGTGCAATCGCGCCGATCGTCGGCGAATCGCCGACAAGAACGCGCTAGCTTAAGCAATTCATGACCTTAGAGTCAAGGTCAAGCCTGCGCCGCCCCTGTGAATTGACCACGCCGCGAGGCCCATGGTAGCGTCTGGCCGTCGTCCGGCGGAGCGCGGCCCCGCGCAACGTCTTGCATCGGCCGGACCTTGGGTGACAGGTCGCTACGTGGACACGAACGAACTCCTCGCAGCACGCCCGTTTCAGCGTCGCTCGACGCGGGGCAATCGGCTGCGCGCCCGCATCTGGCGCGAGTGGTGTTTTCTCAAGGCGACGATCGGGCATCTGGGGGTACGGCTGGGGCTGATGGTCGCGATCGTCATCCTGGGCGGCATCAGCTTCAAGGTCTTCGAGCCTGACCGGCAGCATAGTCTTATCCGCGCGTGTTATTTCACGTGGGCCCTGGTCTTCGGCGAGTCGCCGGAGGAGTTTCCCGATCATCTCTTCCTGCAATCGCTCTTTTTCATCGTGCCGGTGCTGGGGCTGACGGTCATCATTGAGGGAATTGTCGATTTATCGATGCTGGTCGGCGACCGGCGGCGGTCGGAGAGGAGATGGTGCGCGATCATGGCGGCGGCCTACAAGGATCACATCGTGCTGGTCGGCTTCGGCAAGCTCGGCTTCCGAACCTACAAGCTCCTGCATCAACTCAACGAGTCGGTCGTGATCATCGAGTGCAACACCGGCTGTCAGTTCCTGGAAGAGGCGCGGCGCGAAGGCGCGCCCGTGCTGATCGGCGATGCCCGGCGTGAGTCGCTTCTGGCGGATGCGAACGTGGCCCACGCCCGCAGCATCATCCTCGCCACCGACAATGATCTGGCGAATCTGGAGATTGCCCTCGACGCCCGCAAGATCAACCCGAGCATCCGCGTCGTCCTGCGCATGTTCGATCAGAACATGGCCGATAAGATCCGCGAGGGGTTCAACATTCCCATGGCCATGTCGCAGTCCGCCATGTCGGCGCCGGCCTTCGCGACGGCCGCCATCGGCGCGGAAATCGTGAACAGCTTCGCCGTGGGCGATCAGCTCGTGGTGATGCAGCGGTGGAAGATCGACGCCGGCGGGGGACTGGCCGGGCGGACAGTCGGGCAGATCATCAGTCAGCGCGGCGTGGGGGTCGTGGAGCATCGCCCGCGCGGCGGGGCGGTGAAGTTGTTCCCCCCGGTGGAGACAAAAATCGAGAACGGAGACGAGTTGCTCGTGCAGGGTGTGTTTGAAACGCTGCACGAAGGGGCGACCGGGCGATTACAATCTCCCTGAATGGACGCCGCGATCCTGCGAATTCTGGATGCCAATTTCAACCGCGCCCGCGAGGGCCTGCGCGTCATGGAGGAGCACGCGCGGATGGTGCTGAACGATGCTCGGCTGTCGACGGAGATCAAGCAACTGCGGCATGATCTCGCAGCGGTAGGGCAGTCGGTCGATATGGCGAGCCTCTTATCGTCGCGCGATACGCCCGGCGATGTCGGCACGTCGATTTCCACCGACAGCGAGGGCGTGCGCGACGGTGCCGAGGCGGTCGCGGCGGCGGCATGCAAGCGCGTGGCGGAGTCGCTGCGATGCATCGAGGAATACGGAAAGACCCTGCGCCTTGCAGCGGCTGCGGTCGATCCGCCCGGCACGGCGAGCATTGCGACGCGCGTCGAGGCGATTCGCTACCGCGTCTATACCGCGGAGCAATCGCTGCTCGTGACAGTCCCGCGCCGTCGGAAGCTTGCGGATGCAAGATTGCATGTGTTGTTGACGGAGTCGCTTTGTAGGCGGCCGTGGCGCGACGTGGCGGCGGCCGTGCTGGAGGCCGGTGCGGGGGCGATTCAGCTTCGTGAGAAAGGCATGCCCGATGCGGTGCTGCTGGAGCGGGCGCGCGAATTACGTGAAATGACGCGGACGCGCGACGCGCTATTGATAATCAACGACCGGCCGGACATCGCGCGATTGTGCGGGGCCGACGGGGTTCATCTCGGGCGGGACGATCTGCCGTTGCGGGCGGCCCGAACCATCGCGGGGCCGACGGTGCTGATTGGTGCGACCGCTCACGACGAGGCGGAGATTCGCGCGGCGATGGACGCCGGGGCGGACTACCTCGGCGTGGGGCCGATGTTCACCTCGCCGACAAAGCCGAATGTCTCCGTGAACGGCCCGGAACTCCTGGCCCGAGCTTTTCGAATCGTCGCATCGTCTGGCGTTTCGGCGCTCCCGCTGGTCGCGATCGGCGGCATCGGTACATCCAAGGTAGCAAAGTTGGTTGCGACCTGCCCGCAGGAAGCTCGATTCAGCCTCGCGGTGTGCGGAAGCGTGATTGGGGCATTGGACCCCGGCGCGGAAGTGCGTGCGATCCTGCGGGTGTTAGAACGTGAAAGGAATCTCGAAGGCGAAACCACACCTGCTTGACAATCGAGCCGATTCGGGCGTAAATGAGGGGCTTCCGGAGGCCGCAGCCCAATTGGGAGAGCGGTCGCCGAGGCGACAGGTCGAGACAATTCAATCGGGGCCGTAGCTCAGTTGGGAGAGCGCTTGCATGGCATGCAAGAGGTCGAGAGTTCAAATCTCTTCGGCTCCAGTTCAGTAGATGGCCGGAAAATCACGCGGGTCGAGCGGTCGCCGCGGCAGTGAATCCGGATCGACCGGAATAGCGGCAAAGCGGCCATAGCCTATCTACAAATGTCGGCTTCAGCGGTTTCGCCTAGATTGGCGCTGGCGATTAATCCAAGGTCAACCGCGGACGGCCTTCTCACGCGAGTGGGCCTTTTTTTGTGGAATCATCCTGTTCTTGAATCGCTGCCAGTGGGACCGGCCGCCTCGCGCCAGGGTAATCTGCGCCCCTTTGCGGCCCGAGCGGGTCTAGTTCCATGGTGCAAAGGGATAAATGAAGTCCGATATGGCGTTCCCTAGTCTGAATGGCTGTGCCTTCGCTGATAAATGCTTTGCTTAGGGACCCATCATGTGCCTGCTCATGTGGGCGCTTATCTCGCTGACATGCAAGCAGTTACGAACTAATGCGAGTCCGCCAGTCTCGCGTAACTATCTGCATTTCAATGAGTTACGGCCTCCTGTTTGGTCCCGTGGCCGGTTGCTCGGGCGGGTGTAGCAACCGCTGCGAATGCGAACCGTTACGCTGCCAGTTCGCCGACAAGTTTTTCAGAATTAATGCGGCGAAGCATTGACATTGACCCTCGCTTTCGTTTAGCATTGGTACTTGAAGGGGCGTATCCAGCGGCAAGGGTCGCTGGAATTCTGCTTCAGAAAAAGTTGGCAGTCAGTCGGAGAGGGTAAGTTCGAACCCATCTGCCATTGAAATCTTCACGACGGAGGGAGACCAAAAATGTTTAAGAAGTCAGCGTTGGTGGCGTTTGCACTCGTTGCAATCACGACGGCGTCCGCGTCGGCTCAAATCTACAACACCCAGGCTGCGTTCGAGGCTGCTTTGGGTGTGAACCTCGCGACGAGTTACCTCGAGAACTTCGCATCGGTTCCTACCGGACCGGTTGCATCGCTCAACTTCGGCCCGGTCAACGGGTACTCCTACACGGTCTCAACTCCGGGTGGCAGCCTCAGCGGCCTGTACAACGGGACGGGTCTGATTTCGACTGACAATGCCGCAGATGCAATCCAAGTGACGTTCACGGGCGCGCCCGTGATTGCCTTGGGTGGCAACATGTACGCATCGGACATCAATTTCAACCCGATCGTTGGTGATATCACGATCAACCTGTCCAACGGGCAGAACGTCACGTTTACCTCTGGTGCAGCCTCGGACTTCCGCGGCTTCATCAGCCCGGGCAACGTGCCCATCGCGAGCTTCACGATTGCTGGTGGCACGACCCCCGCCATTCGCTGGCCGACCCTCGACAATCTGCGGGTCGCTGCTCCGGAGCCGACGACGCTGGCTCTGCTCGGCCTCGGTGCGATTGGTCTGATTCGCCGCCGCCGCTGAATCCTCGTGTCGCCCGGCTCGTTCAGCGGGTAGCACTGCCTTGAAACCCAAGCCGCCGGTCAGCAATGGCCGGCGGTTTTTTTTGCGCGCAGACTTTCGAGAAACATTGCAGCACCAGGATCCAGGAGGCTGAATGGTTGGGCTGCCGCGGGTCAAGCCGTTTAAGATTCGGCGTGGCATCGAGAGCAGGGGTGGCATGGCCGCGGCCTTTGGCGGCCATGTAGATTGAACAAATGCGATCATCGGCATGCCGCAACCGTGATTCTTGAACTGCTCAAGGGCTGTCGTGGTTGCGCGATTCCTCTCCGGCGGATAGGATGACGCATCGAGACCGGCGGACGATTGGACGACCTCTCACCCTGCGCAGCACGCCATGAGACGGACCTCGCGGCCGAAGAGATCAGCCCTGACCTACAAATCGGCAGGCGTCGATATATCCGCCAACGATGAGATGGTCGACCGCATCCGTCGCGCCCTGCGCCGCACGTATGGCCCGCGCGTGCTCTCGCGGCACAACGCCTTCGCCGGGCTGATGCTCCTGGACTTCGCCGAGCCGATCCTCCGGCGAAACTACAAACAACCCGTGCTTGTCGCCGGGGCAGACGGCGTCGGCTCGAAGCTTCTGCTGGGGTTGAAGCACAACCGCATCGCCGGGCTGGGCATCGACCTCGTCGCGATGAACGTCAACGACGTGCTCACCTGCGGCGCCGAGCCGCTCTTCTTCCTCGACTACGTGGCCTGTCACAAACTCGAGCCGGCCCGCGTCGCCGAAATCGTCGGCGGCATCTCGGACGGATGCCTGCAAGCCGGCTGCGCCCTGCTCGGCGGCGAGACAGCCGAGCTGCCCGATCTCTACGAGCCGGACCATTTCGACCTCGCCGGCTTCTGCGTCGGCGTCGTCGAGCGGCGGCGGATCATCGACGGTTCGACCGTCCAGCTTGGCGACGTTGTGCTGGGCCTGGCGTCGAGCGGCATTCATTCGAATGGTTACGCGCTCGCGCGAAAGGCGGTGTCGCGGCTGCCCAAGCGTGGCAAACTGCCGATTGAGCTCGGCGAGCCGCTCGTGGACGCACTGCTGCGCCCGACCCGCATCTACGCGCAATCCATCACGGCGTTGCTGAAGAAATATCGGCGCAAGCGCGTCGTCGGCGCGATGGCGCACATCACCGGCGGCGGCTTGGAGGGGAATCTGCCGCGAGTGATCCCCAGGTCTTGCGACGTAGAGATTGATCGAAAGAGCTGGCCGGTGCCCCCGATCTTCCGGCTGCTGGCGTCGACGGGGATCGACCGGCGCGAGATGTTCCGCGTGTTCAACATGGGGATCGGGTACGTGCTGGTGGTGCGCGCGGCCTTCGCGCGAAGCGTCGCGGCGTTTCTGAAGGCGCACGGCGAGACGGTGTATCGAATCGGGGTCATCCGGCGCGGAAGCGGACGGCTCCGCTGGCATTGAGACGCGGGCTGCACGGGGCCATAATCGGCGCAGGGAAACTATGTCCATTGTGGTGCAGAAGTTCGGGGGGACGAGCCTGGCCAATGCGGAGAAGTTTCACCGCGCGGCGCGCCGCGCCATCCAGGCCAAGCTCGCAGGGAATCAGGTCGCGGTTGTTGTCTCGGCGATGGACCAGACGACCGACGAACTGGTCAGCCTTGCCTACGAAGTAACCGACCGCCCCAGCCGCCGCGAGATGGATCAGTTGCTCGCCACCGGTGAACAGGTGTCGATCGCGCTGATGGCGATGGCGATCCATCACGCCGGCCACGACGCGATCAGCATGACCGGTGCGCAGATCGGCATCAAGACAGATCGTTCGCACGGGCGCGCACGGATTCGTGAGATCACCGGGCGACCGCAGTTGTTGTCGCTGCTGAACCAGGGCAGCATCGTCATCGTGGCGGGCTTCCAGGGGGTGGACGAGCAGTTCAACGTGACGACGCTGGGCCGGGGCGGGTCGGACACGACGGCCGTGGCGCTGGCGGCATCGTTGCAGGCGGACGTGTGCGAGATTTATACCGATGTAGACGGTATTTACTCGGCCGATCCACGGATCGTGCCGGCGGCGCGAAAGCTGGACTACATTTTCTATGACGAGATGCTGGAGCTGGCGTCGCTCGGGGCGCAGGTGATGCACTCGCGCAGCATCGAGCTGGGCAAGAACTACGGCGTGCGCCTTTGCGTGCGCAGCAGCCTGACCGACGCGAAGGGGACCGACATCGTGAACGTATCAAGCGACTTGCAGCAGGTGATTGTGCGCGGGGCGGCGCTGAAGAAGGGCCTGGCCCGCGTGGAACTTGTGCGCGTGCCGAACCGACCGGGCATCGCCAGCGAAATCTTCCGGCGCGTGGCCGAGCGCGAGGTCATGGTGGACGACATCATTCAGGTAATCCACGCGGGCGGCACGACAGCGGACTTGAGCTTCACGGTCGACAAGGGCGACGTCGAGGCCTGCCGCAACCTGGGCCTGGAGCTGGGGCAGGAGATGCCGGGTCTGGCCGTCGAGATTCGCGACAAACTGGCGAAGGTGTCGGTGGTGGGCGTCGGTATGCGAACGCACACGGGCGTGGCCAGCCGTATGTTCGAGGCGCTGCATCAGTCGAATGTCAACATCGAGAACATCGCCACGAGCGAGATCGTGATTTCGTGCGTGATCCGCGAGGAAGACGGCGAGCGCGCGCTTCGCGCGGTTCACGAGGTCTTTGAACTGGATCGCGCGGCCGGCGGCGGTCAAACCAGCGCAAGCACCCTGCAGAAGCCGTGATGCCCGAGCCGGTCATACAGTGGCGGCGGCGAGCCCGATGGCGCGTGGCGGGCGTGCTGGGCGTTGTCGTGCTGATTTCGGCGCTGGATCACGCGCGGGGGCCGGGGCGACGGGCTGCTCGACAACAGGAGTATCATGGCCGCGTCGCGCGAGTGATTTACGCCGCCGACGGCGATACGCTGGACCTTGATCTGCCCGACGGTGGCCGACCGATGACGCGCGTGCGCCTGTGGGGCGTCGATTGCCCGGAAATCGCGCACGCGCCGGGCGAGATCGACGCGCATTTCGGTCGCGAGGCAGCGGACTTTGTTCGCCGGGAAGTTGTCGGTCGTCGCGTTCGCGTGGAGCTGGATCGCAATCGCAGCAACCGCGATCGCTACGGCCGCCTGCTGGCGTACCTGGCCGTACTGGCGGAAGGCTCCGAAGGCGAGGGCGAGTTGCTGAATCGAATGTTGATTGACCGCGGCCTGGCGTATGCGGATCGGCGATTCGATCATGTGCGAATGCAGGAGTTTGTGGCCGCCGAACAGCGCGCGGAAAAGTCAAGAGTCGGGCTTTGGGCAAAGGTGCAGCGCGAACAGATGCCACCCTGGCGACAGAACCTTGCACGCGACCGCGGCGAGAGTACGGCCAGGCATTCCGAGCTGCGGCCATGAGGGAGCACCGAGAGCTGCCTGAACGTCGCGAGGGATTTTCAGTGCTGCGGAGTCAACAACGACCCGTGCTTCCTGCGTTGCTTGATCGAATCCATGCTAACGAGAACCGCAGAAAGGTCCGTATGATGCACAAGGATCAACAAGTGTGGGACCGGCTGATAGCGGGTCCGACACAGGCCATTAGCCTGTGCCACACAATATGAAAGCTTGCACGGATCTACTTCGAATGAGACCTCGCCGGCTTGCGGTAACCGTCATGGCGATGTGCTACGCGCTCGGAGCGGTGATCCCGATCGCATCAGGCCAGTCTGGCGCGACGGCGGGTTCCGATGCGCCGAGGGTTTCGACGGCGATCGAGGACGAGGTTCTTGAAAACCTGCGGAGGCAAGAGCTTGGTCGGGCGACCGTGCGCGATCTGAAACTTCCGGAACCGTTCCTGCGTCGCGTGGCGGACCGGGTCATCCGCACAACATTTCGAGAACGGTATCGAGTGGTGATTGCGCAGCCGAATCTGCCGGCTTCCGGAAACGAGTCCACTTCAACGGAAGGATCATCCGACGAACGGTTGATTGGACCGAGCGCGACGCTGAAGGAGGTAAGCGTTTCGGAAGATCGCCCGAGCATGGGGTCACGGGTGGTGTGGTGGGCAGGCGGATTCGTCCTCGGAGTCGCGGCGGCGTACGTCGCGTTGCTGCGGCGCGGGAGGCGGGCATGACTCGTCGCCCTCTGCAAGTGTTTGCGATTGTCATGTCGCTGATCGGCGCGTATGCGGTGATTCGCGTCTCGACGCGCGCCGTGGCCCAGCAGGCCGCCACGTCGCGCGAAGCGCACGTCATTGACGCGAGCAAGTCGGTTCCGGGGTATCGCGATCGGCTGGAGCTTCGTCGGTCGTATCCCGAGGCGCGGCCCGGCGCGCGCGGATTTCGCGCGATGGTGCATTCACCGGCGGCGAGCGGCGCCGAGCCGCTCGGCGGCAGGTGGTCGTTTGACGTGATGCGTGACGGAGAAACAGCGGCGAGCAAACAGGTGGCGGACCTCGTCGCCAAGCGCCTCGCGGCGGACGGGCTCCCGACGACGCTGGCGCGCGCGGAATTCTGGCTGGCGGCGCGCGACCCGAAGTACCTCACCGTCTCGTATCGGGACCGTGAGTCGCTGCTGCGCCGCATCGGCCTTCCCACGGACTTGTTTCCTTTCTTTGAAGCCGATTCCGCGTCGGAACGAGAATCCGCCGGAGCGCGCATCGCCGGCGAAGCTCCTCCGCTGGTGCGCGTGGTGGATGAAGCGGTTGCCGCGGGGCGCTCGGAAAACGACGTCGTCGCTGCGGCCCGCGCGCTGCGCTTTGCGTTTCGCGCGACGCAGCCGGGGTATCGCGTCGTGACGGAATCGGGCGAGCATGAGATCGGCTGGGTCCGGCTTCAGGCATCGGCCGGGAGCTACTACGAAGGCCCCGGCGACGGCGGGTGCCTCGATCTGTTTCAACAGTTGCTCGGGGTGCTTCCCGATGCACGATTCGTGATCAGCGTCGAGCGAAAGCACGCCGGCGGGCTGCTCGAAACGCTGCGAGGATGGACGGCGCCGCGGGGGAAGGATACGTCGGTAATAATTGAGGACCTCCCCCTGTCGCAATGGGCACAGGACAACGGCAAACCGGGGACGGTCCGCCTGCCGGGCCAGCCTGATTCGGCCGCAACGCCGTTCACGCTGGTGCCGCGCTACGCGAGCCGCGGCGAAGAGGCGTCGATTTTCGTCGCCGGTGATTCATTCGCGTGTGAGGGCGTGGCCGAGACGGGGCTGGCGTTTGCGCAGTCGCCGTTATTGTTTCAAGGCGGCAATCTGCTGGCGGTGTGGGATGCTGCAAGTCAGAAGCGAGTCCTGCTTGCGGGCGAAGCGGAGATACTTCGCAACGTGTCGCTCGGGTTGACGCCGGCGCAGGTCGAGGACGCGTTGCGAATCGAGTTCGGCGTGGACGAAGTCGTTGTCCTGCCGGCCGTGTCGTATCACGTCGACTACGAAGTGGCCGTGCGCAACGTGGACGGCCGGCCCGTTGCGCTGGTAAATGATGAATTGGCGGCGGCACGGGAGATTGTCCGGCTCGGCCTGGAGCGGTTGAGTCGCTCGGTGGAAATGTCGTCGTTCCCACCCGCGGCGAGAGGAGCGATCGAGCAGTCCTTGGCGATGTTGGAACGCTCGGATGATCGTGCCGCGGCAAGGGCTGCATCGGATTGCCTCGAGCGTCTCGCAGTCAAGTCCGGGCAGTGGCCGCTTGATCTGGTTCGCGCGTTTGGTCATTCCCCGGGCGAATCGGCCGTAGGAAACTTTCAATTGTTTACTACGGCTGTCGATAGTTTGCGGGCGAGCGATGACGGGGAAGACGCGTACCCCGGCGCGGATCATGCGTCGGCTTTTTACCGCTCGCTCATCCGGCGCCGCGCGCAGCGGCAAGAGCTTGTGCGCGGATTGGAGCGTTTGGGCTGGGAAGTCGTCCGTGTGCCCAGCCTTGCCGACTCGGAGCAGAGCCTGTGCTATTTGAACGGCATTCAGGCTCCGCGACGATACCTCATGCCGGCGTACGGCGGCATGTATGCATCACTCGATTCGCAGGCGGCGTCGGCGGTATCGCGCGCGTGGGGCGTGGCCGTGCAGATCGACTTGATACGTTGTGGTGAAAGCCTCCGCCGGGATGGCGGCGTTCATTGCTCGGCGTCGGTGTATCCGAGAGGGGGGCCTCTGCCCGCTGCAGAGCCGGGCCTTGAATCGCGTAACTGATCAGTAAAGCGGAGGTTATGGCTGCTTGGACGGCCTGTGCATCTGTGCCCATGCGGTTGAAAGTAACTGTTTTTCGGGGATTAAGGTCAGTTTTCAGACGTTATAATGGGGGCAGTGGTTGCGCCGCGCAGCCGGATTGAATGCTCGTCGATTGTGCGCTTCTGCGGAGGCTGATCGGCGAAGCAACGACCGGACATGCGCGGCAGTGTGAGGAGCGGGTGAAGTCAAACCTGATTATCAGCTCGTAGAGCGGTTCTTGTACCGTGCGCGGAATCGACGTCGGTTCGCCGGACGCGACGCGGCAGGGGTCGTTTTTTATAAGGATGTCGAAATGACTGGACAAGGCTGGAAGAATCGACTAGCGATCCTGGGAGTGGTGCTGACGGTTGCATCGGCCGGGGCTCGCGCTGAAGGAAGCGGAAACGAAACGCGCTACGGCCTGACGAGCGGCACCGCCCTGCTGGAGCTGGATGCCGGCGCGATGAACGCCATGGGGATTTCATTCCCGGCGGATGCGCGAGCAGACGGCATGGTGGGCATGCAGTTCAATGTGAATGCCGCCGCTTCAAACTTCCAGTTGGCTCGCGCGAACGGCGCCAGCGCGGGGCTGTACGGCGTACTCGCGACCGAGGGTGCCGGCAAGTGGACCATCACGACCGACGGCAATCGCCAGACAGTGGACGTCGGTGATTTTCTCATCGGCTTCGCTGGTCGGCACGGCCACGTGAGCGATGCACAAGGCCTGCACCTCGAAGTGTTCTCCGTTTCACCAGAAAGCGTCACGGTCAATTTTGACGGCGCGTTCGGAACGATCACCGTCCGTGGCGAGCTGGTGGTCTCGGAACAGTTCGCGACCAACACCCTGAACCAGTCGGGGCTTGCCGGGCGATTTGTCGGTCACTTGACGATTCAAGGCTTGAGCCGCGAGGCGATGGAACCGAGCGAGCCGGACGGCGACGCCGGTTTGCGGGCGCCCGGTCCGGATGTGACGGTTGGCGAACTCCGCGGCAACGGAGACTCCCCTGGCACGCAACCGGTCAACTGGGGGACCAACAGCGGTTACTCCGCCTACTCCTTCGGAACAACCTCTTGCAATGTTGGCACGACTCCCCTGTGGTGGTACACCTTCGGCGCGGCGAATCCGTCGTGGCACCCGGTCATCAATCAGGGAATTTATCGATACAGCGTTGTCAACGGTGCGACCCGCTTTGAGATGCTCGGCCAGGCGTGGCTCAAGCATGGCTTCTGCGCACTGCAAGGTACGGTATGCAGTGCGTGTTCTCCCTTCTGTGGCGGGTGCTGCAACAACCTCGGCGTCGGCTGCTCGGATCCGTACACGGCATCGCGCAACGGTGATCGCACTGGAATGGGCCCCAAGTCGCAGATCAATGCAGCGACCGGGCAGATCATGGTATGGCCGTATCCAACGAGCAACCCTGCCGGAAACGTAACGTTGGGCCGCTGCCGGACGTTGATCGCGGACGTTGATCCCGCCCTGAACCCGGGTGCCGCGTACTACGCAGAAGGCATGTACGTCTCCCAGGATGACGCCGGCGCCGGAAACAAATACAACAACGCTTCGTATCGCCGGTGTCAGTTTGCCAGCGGCGGCAGCTATGCGATGACCTGGTTCAGCACATTGGCCGGCCAGACGGTGCGCCAGCAGGCGGCCATCTACGCATGGCAGACGCATGACCCGCGGGTTGAGTACGTCAACGTTGACGTGATCAATGACGGGCGCTTCACGATCGGCTATCGCGTGACCGACTTGAGCGGCGTCGGGAGCGGGCCGTGGCACTATGAGTATGCCGTATTCAACATGAACTCGGATCGCAGTGCGTCGTCGATTTCGATTCCCCTCCCGGCGAACGTTGTCGTCACGAACACCGGCTTCCGTGATGTGGAATATCACAACGGCGATGGCGCGACCATCGGCATTAATTTCGACGGCACGGACTGGCCGGCGACGGTCAACCCGGGTACGTCGGTCGCATGGAATATGCCCGTCGCGTCGCCGGCGACGAACTCCAATGCCCTGCGATGGGGCACGATGTACAACTATCGGTTCGACGCCGACAGCCCGCCGGAGTTGGGTCTCATGACGATCGGTCTCTACAAGGCTGGCGATCCGGCGAGTGTGGTCGCGGACGTTTTGGTACCGTCGGTGCCGGCCTGCACTTGCCCCGGCGACGTGGACAACAGCGGCACGATTGACGGCTTGGACGTGGCCCTGTTCACGCAGATGTACATTGGGAACATGGGCACCAGCGCGTGCGCCCAGGTCGAGATGCCCAACAGCGGGCCGCTCGATTCGGCGGACGTGGACACCTTTGTCAACCTGTTGTTGAACGCCGCGCCGTGCGGCAGCTAGCCTCGGGCGTAAGTGAAGTCGGCCCGGCTCAAAACAAGTCGTCCCGGGATCGGCAGAACAAACGAACCTAACGATCGCCCACGGGGTAATACCCGTGGGCGTTTTTTTTTCTGCGCGATGTCATGCCGCCGACCTCGGGCCAGGATTATGATTCGAGGAATTACGTCGCGGACGCGGATGATGCGGAACTGCATCCCGGGCGGCGATTCGGTTCGCACGATCCTTCGAGGGAATCATGTATATCGATCTTGCAAACACCGAGCATTCCTGGCGGGCGATGCATCGCCTGTATCTGTCGTTTGTTCAGCCACGGCCGATCGCGTTTGCCTCGACGATCGACGCCGAGGGCCGGCCGAACCTCGCGCCGTTTTCGTTTTACAACATGATGTCGGCGAATCCGCCGGTCGTGGTGTTCAGCCCGGCGCTCAATCGACACGGGCAGCCGAAGGACACGCTCGCGAACATCCGCGCGACGAAGGAGTTTGTCATCGCGACGGTGACCGAGGCCATCGCCGAGCGGATGAATGTGTGCAGCACGGAGTTCGCGAAGGGCGTGAGCGAGTTTGAAAAGAGCGGGCTGACGGCGCTGCCGGCGCGAAAGGTTCGGGCCATGCTGGTGAAGGAAAGCCCGGTCAACATCGAGTGTCGGCTGATGCAGATCGTGAGCTGCGGCGATCAGCCCGGTGCGGGGCAGGCGGTCTTCGGCGAAGTGGTGGCGGTTCATGTGGATGAGTCGGTGCTGGCGGCGGGGGACCTGGTGTGCGACCCGGCGAAGCTACGGGCCGTCGCGCGGATGGGGGGCGATCTGTATTCGCGGACGACGGACCGGTTCGCATTGAAAAGCCTGCGCGACCCGGCGGAGTTTGAGCAGCACGGGCCGGCGCGCGTGGAGGGGTGAATCGACGCCGGTCGAGCTTGCCTTCGGGAGGGGCTGGGATTAGACTAGTTATAGACTAGATTACTCTTGGAGTCGGCCATGTCTCGATCGAAAGAATCCTCCATCGGCGCCTTTGACGCCAAGACGCATTTCTCCGAACTGCTCGAACGCGTGGCTGGGGGCGACGAAATCACGATCACGCGACACGGATCCCCGGTCGCTCGGCTCGTGCCGATTCGGCGCAAGGCAACCCAATCCGAGCGAAAGGCGGCCATCGACGCCATCCGCGCTCTGTCAAAGGGCAACCGCCTATGCGGACTTCGCGTGAAGGACCTGAAGGAAGAGGGTCGCCGTTGAAACCCGCCTTTATCGTCGACTGTTCCGTGGCGATGGCCTGGTGTTTTGAGGATGAATCCACGTCTGAATCGTCGGCGCTGTTGAATCGCCTCGAAGTAGAATGCGTCCTGGTGCCCAGCCTCTGGTATATCGAAGTCACCAATGTGCTGGCCGTTGCCGAGCGTTGCAAGCGCATCATGGAATCGAACGCAGTGGCGTTCTTGGATCTGATCCGCATGCTGGACATCGAAACCGACCAGGAGTGGTCGCGGCGCGCGTTTGATCATCTCCTCCCGCTTTGCCGGAAGCATCGCTTAACAAGTTACGACGCGGTGTACCTGGACCTGGCCATGCGAAGCGGGCTGCCATTGGCGACGCTCGACACGGAGCTGCGCGCCGCGGCTCGGAGCCTCGGAATCGAAGTCATCGGACGGAGAAAGCCGTGACGGCTCGTGAACCGTTGAACGAGCGTGCGCCGGGTGGCGCGGAGTCCCAGGCCGCCGGTCACCGAGCCATTCAAGCGCGCATTGAATCTCCAACCGACCCGGGAGTGCCGCCGCGGTTGAGGTTCTGGCACGGTTTCTGGCTGCCGGTGACGCACATGTTTCGTCCGTGGACCCTTGGAGCACAGATCCTCGATTCTCCTGTTCACGCGCTGGCATACTCGATTCTGATTGGTTTGGGATTCTTGGGTCTGGTACTGACCAGTCTGGTTGTTCTTGATTATGCGGAACCATTGAGGAGTTATTCTCGCTCGTTGGAAGCTCACCTTTTCGGCTTTCGGCGCGAGGATGCGCTCGCGGCGTTGTTCGGCGCGCCGCTGGGATTCATCGGGGTCTCGCTGATCCTGGCGGTGCTGCGATTTCCCGGTTTGCATCGCAGCGGGTCTCCCTGGCAAACGCTCCTTCGTGGCGTGAAATCGTCACTCGCCATGGTTTGGCTAGCGTCGCTGCTCGTGACGGTCGGTTATTTCGTGGTGACCGGGGTCGACTCGGCATTGCGCGAGATTGTTCGCCCTCCCCATCGCGACGACGCAGAAGGCATTTTGGCCTTCGCGGGAGTGTCGTTTCTCTTCTGGGGGCTGGTCGGGTGGGTGAGGCAACTAGATGAGGGCATGGTCTCGCGCCACCATGCGGTCGATCTGCCCAAGGTGTGTGAAGGCTGCGGTTACCTATTGATGGGTGAACAGGCCGAGACGGTGTGCTCGGAATGCGGCCGCGCGGCCGCGGATTCCCTGTTGCCGGGGCGGGCGCGAAGAACGCCCGAATGGGAAGATCGGCCGAGTTTCTCAAATTGGCTGAAAGCGATCGGGTCATGCTTGCTGGCACCGACCAAGGCTTACGGATCGATGCCCATGCGGGGCGGGATGCGCGCGTCGGGGCGGCTACTGATCTCGACGTTTCTGGCGATCGGCATCGGGGCCTATGCCTGGTTCTTCGCGGTGTACTGCATGGATGTGCTGTTCAGGAGGCCGGCGACCCCGGGCCGATTCGACTGGGTGGAGGCGCTGGCGATTCCGATTGTTCCCGGTTGTGTGTGTCCACTGGTCGGTTGGCTTTGGCATCGGGGCATTGGGGCTGTCGTGGCGCTGGCGGTGGCGTGGCAAGCGCCCTTGCGGGACGGGAGATGGCTGCTGAAGCTGCTGAACTATGAGTGCTGCTATCTGTCGCTCCATTGCGTGTTGAACGGGACACTCCTGACGGTGTTTATACTCGCGCAAATGCGTTTCGAGGCGGTGATGCAGGCAATCACGGGCGTGCGCGGGATCAGCGGGATACCGTGGGGGGTCGTGATCGTGTTTCTTGGCAATCTTGCGTTGGGTGCGATCTGGTTCGCACGCTACGGGCGCCTCGTGCGAGCGATTCGATGGAACAACTTCTAGCGGATCTGCGTCGATGATCACCAGTGCCTCGAACGAGCGCATCAAGGAACTGCTTCGGCTGCGGCGGCGGTCGCGCGGCGGGGAGGAGATTCTGATCGACGGCGCGCGGGAGATTTCGCGCGCGGCCGCAGCGGGCGTGGCGGTCTCGGAAATATACTATTGTCAAGAATTGTGGGACGCCGCGCCGGGCGGCGCGCTGATCAACGCCATTCAGGCGGCCGGGGCGCGGGCTGTGGAAGTGACGCGGCCGGTGTTTGAAAAGATTCGCTACGGCGACCGCACGGGCGGGGTGCTGGCCGTGGCGCGGCGGCCGCATCGTACGCTCGAAGGCCTGGCGCTGTCGGCTGCGCCGCTGGTGGTGATTCTCGAAGGCGTGGAGAAGCCGGGGAATCTTGGGGCGATCGTGCGAACGGCTGACGGGGCCGGTGTCGAAGCGGTGATCGTGGTGGATTCGGAGATCGACGTGTACGGGCCGAACGCGATCCGCGCGAGCGTGTCGACGATTTTCTCCGTGCCCGTCGTGGAGGCGACGGCATCCGCGGCGCGTGCGTGGATGACCGCGCACGACATGCAGGTGGTCGCGGCCGACCCGGCGGCGGATAAGCTATACACGAGCCTCGATTTGACGCGGGCCACGGCGCTGGTGTACGGCAGCGAATCACGCGGGTTGTCCGACGCCTGGCGCGGCGCGGAAACACAACTCGTGCGCGTACCCATGGCGGGTCTGGCCGACAGCCTGAATGTGGCGACGACGGCGGCGGTGATGTTCTACGAAGCGCGGCGGCAGCGGGGTGAAGCGGGCGGCGCATCAATCATTTAGCGGGCGAGCGTGCTCGCCGTCCGTGATATAATGGAGTGTCTAATCACGCGCGGGAAACCCATCTCGCGTGGCAGCAGGAGCAACCGAACATGGCGAATTTTCCTTTTCCGTCGGAATGGCCGTTCAACGTGCAGGGCGTGCGGAATGAAGTGGATCGGCTGCTGGACCGCGTCTGGCACCTGGGCTTGAGCACCGCGCCGCTGGATGGTCAGGACTGGGCGCCGTGCCTGGATCTCTTTGAGGAGTCGGACCGATACGTGGTCCGAGCCGAACTGCCGGGCATGGCGGCGGAGGATGTCTCGGTCGAGATGCTGGGTCAGACGCTCTCGATCCGGGGGTTCAAGGCCGAGCCGGCGCGGACGGGCGACAAACCGGCCGCGGGCGGCATGAGTGCTGCGGCAGCGTGTCGCAAGCTGCGCGGCGAATGTCGCTACGGCAGCTTCGCGCGCAAGACCGATCTGCCCGGTCCGGTGAATGAAGCAGGCGTCAGCGCAACGTGTCGCAACGGCGTGCTGGAGGTATCGATACCCAAGGCGCAGAGCGGTATGGGCAAATCGGTGAAAGTGTCAGCCGGGTGACGCGCTTCCCGCGCGGAGCCGCAGCATTGCGGATCGCGACTTTGGGGAAATGAGCGAAATCGGGGCTGCGTTACTTTGACGCGCCCTTGGCCTTCTGGGCTTTGGCCTTGGCCTTGAGACGGGCTTTGCGTTTCTTGTGCTTCTTCAGGGCGTTCTTGGCTTTCTTATACATTCAATCATGCTCCACGCGGGCTGGGTTTTGACTTTATCGGCTGGGAGCATACCACGGCGAAGCGACGGATGGCAAGGCGGTCGCGGCGCTTGCATGCCGGGAAGGGCGGCCCTATCATGCGTTGGCAGGTTGCGAGAACGGGTATTCGTTTGAGCGGGTATCCGGCGGCCTGTCTTCATGATTCGTCGAACCGTCCATTTTTCCGGTCGCGTGCAGGGCGTGGGGTTCCGATTCACGGCGCACAGCCTTGCCAGGAAGTTTCCGATTTGCGGGTACGTCAAGAACCTGCCGGACGGCCGGGTCGAAGCAGTCGTGGAAGGGGATCGCGAAGTCATCGAGCGATTTCTGGCCGACGTGCAGCAGGAGATGTCGGGCAACGTCCGCGAGATGATCGCACACGACAGCGCGGCAACGGGTCAGTTCGCCGGTTTTGAGGTTCGTTATTGAGAGCAGCTTCGGGCAGATGGGCCGAAGCGTTCGTGGGGAAGCGGCGCGCCGCGGATTCGTGTGTTCACTCGTGAAGCGCCGGCTCTGAAACAACTCGCAAAGTGCAAATCGTCCGCGCCCCCGGGGCCGGACCAGCGGGAATCAACTGAATGCAGCCAAATGAGCAAGTCGTCGAAGGCACGCTGGAAATCGCGGGCAACGGGCCGGGCTACCTTCGCGACCCGAAACGCAATTACACCGTCTCGCCCAATGATCCGCAGGTGCCGCGCGATCTCATCCAGCGCTTCAAGCTCCGCGGCGGCGAAGCGCTCTCCGCGACGGCCAATCGCGGTCGCAAAGGCAACGGCCCGCTGACGGTATCGTTCATCAAGGAAATCTGCGGGCAACATCCCGGCGCGTGGGCCAAGGTGCTGCCGTTCGAGGAACTGCCCGTCATTCACCCGTCGGAGATTCTCAAGTTTGAAACGCCGGGCGGCCCGATTTCGACGCGGATCGTCGATCTTCTCGCGCCGATCGGCAAGGGTCAGCGCGGCCTGATTGTCGCGCCGCCGCGGACGGGCAAAACGGTGCTGCTGCGGCAGATGGCCGAGGGCATCACCGCCAATCACCCGGAGATTTTCCTCATGATGCTGCTCATCGACGAGCGGCCGGAGGAAGTGACGGAGATGAAGCGGGCGGTGGTGAAAGCGCCGGGCGGCTGGCAGCATGGTGCGCCCGAGGTGGTCTATTCCAGCAACGATCACGATGCGAAAAGCCACGGGCGGATCGCCAGGCTGATGATCGAGAAGGCCAAGCGGCACCTGGAGATGGGCGAGGACGTCCTGATCCTGCTTGATTCGCTCACGCGCCTGGGCCGGGCGTTTAATACACTTGTAGGAAACAGCGGGCGAACCATGACCGGCGGGCTGGACATCCGGGCCTTGGAGCTGCCCAAGCAGATGTTCGGCTCGGCGCGAAAAATTGAGAACGGCGGAAGTTTGACGATCATCGCATCGGTACTCGTCGAGACGGGCAGCCGGATGGACGATTTCATCTTTCAGGAGTTCAAGGGCACCGGCAACATGGAGCTGGTGCTAAGTCGCGAGCTGGCCAACCTGCGCATCTGGCCGGCGATGAATCTGTCCGAGAGCGGCACGCGCAAGGAGGAATTGCTCCTGGGCGCGGACGGTTACGAGAAAATGTCGCGCGTTCGACGTCGGCTGCTTTCCCAGACGCCCCAGCGGCAGATGGAAGGCATGATTGACGAACTCAAGAAATTTGAGACGAACGAAGTGTTCCTGAAGAATCTCGTGTAGGGTGAGTCCGAAACTCACCCACGGCTGCTCACCGTTCTCCGCTCATCGTCGCAGAACCTTCGTCGCGAAGAACCCAACCGCGCCGAACATGAAGGCCGTGCTCGACCACATCACGAGGATACTCAACCACCCGTATTGAGGTCGATCGGCGAGATTTCGCCCGATGATCGACGCGACGACGACGAAGGCCATCGGCACGCAACTGATCCCAAACGCCGTCAGCACCTGCCCGTTGCGGACGATGATCCCCAGCACCGCGCCGAGCAGGACAATCGCGATGGCGCTGACCGAGTACGACATGCGAAAGTGAATCTCGCCGCGGATTTCGGACTGATACTCCTGCATGCGCTTGTAGGTTTTTTCGTGCAGCTTTGCCTGGCGACCCGGCAGCCCGATGCCCGCGTCGGGTTCGAGCATGTCTTCCAGCTTGAAACTCGTCCAGCGCGTCGCGAGACCGGGCTGGTCCATGTATTCGACCGGCGTGAGTGTCTCTTTCGGCCGTCGTACGATGCGCCCGCCGGGCGTCGGCGGGTCGTCCTGAATCTCCACGTTTCCGTTGAGCGTCACGATCACCATCGGCCGATCGCGCTTGAATGAGCTTTTCAGCTCGATGACCGCTTCATCGGCGCGGAGGATGCGCCGATCCTTGCCGACCTGTTCGATCAGCTTCACCTTCTTTATTTCGGGTCGGCCGTCATCGGGGTTGATGCGCCAAGTCTCGGCGGTCAGCTCCATGGTGACTTTCGACTTTTCCGTGCCGACCAGGGTGAAGGGCTTCCCCGCCGACAGCGACGCGTCGATCTCTCGCGCGAGAAATAGCATCATCATCTCGCGAGCGAGGCCCCAGAGCCGATCCTGCACTTCGGGAATCACGGCCGGGTTTTCCACAAACTTCAGCAGCGTCAACAGGTCTTCGAACTTGGTCTTGCGCTTGATCGGCAGGGCGACCTCGATCGGGCCGAGGATCTGGTGACGCAGCTCGTAGTACTGCCGCCGGGTCGCGTCGAACGTGCGCACGCCCTGCAAGTCCACGGTGATCTTGGGAGACGGGCTTTCATCGGTGCCGGGGTCGAAGTCGATAATCGTGTCGTCGGCCGTGCCGTACCGCATCACTTCCTGGTCTTCGATTTCGAGGAACGACACGCCGATCAGTCGCAGGTAGGTGTGGTGCGCCTGGATCGGAATGGGGGCGTCGGAGCCGGGGATGGCGTCGGCACCGTCCGATGAGATCGATGGAGCGCTGGCGGCGGGTTGAGTGGAAAGGGCCGCGATCATCTGCTGGGGGTCCAGCCGCTCGAATCCATTGGCCATGATTCGATACTTCCCGAACGCCAGCGGCTTCGCTTTCTGGAATTGGCCAAGGACGATCGCCGGCAGGTCCTTGCGCGTGATTCGTTCGATGGCAGCCGACAGGCCCGGGATCATGAAGTTCCACGAGACGAGCGTGAAGAGCGTGACAAACACCCCCAGCAGCCCGGCGGACAGAAGAATGCGATGGACGTTGATTCCGGCGGCGCGGGCGGCAAGGACTTCGTTATCGGCGGACGCGCGGCCGTAGGTGATGGTGGCGGAGAACAGGGCGGCGACGGGGAGGATGAGCGTGACGGCGACCGGCGTGAGGAAGGCGAAGACTTTGGCCATTTCTTCGGCGCCGATTCCCTCGCCGCGAAAGATATTGGCGACGCCGCCTCCCATGACCATAAGGATGGTCAGCGCGACCGCGGTCATGAGGAAGGCTTTGAGGAGTTCTCGGCCGAAGTAGGTGTGAAGGGTACGCATGAGCGATGGGGGAGAGTCTAAGGCGGCTCGGACACGGGTCAAGAAAGTGTGAATTGGGTCGCCGGGGAGAAAGATTTTTCGCGTCGAACGCGGCATGCGGCTTGACTCTCCGGTCGGAGAATGCTCTCATATCCCATTGCACGGCGTCGTTTCCGCGCAACCGGAGGAATCAGACGAGGTTGCGGATCGGCAGCGCCGCGGGGCATGGACGGGCCCGATCAACGCCGGACATTCCACCAACCCAGCAGACTTGAACCGCCGCCCGCGCACCCGATACGTTTCCTGACTTGAGCCGGCAGCGATTCAAACCGACAAAGGACTCATTCTCCTTCAGGGGACCCAATTGATGGCGAACATTCTCAAGACGGCGCCCGCGCGAACGGACATGTTGCACAAATGGTCGATCGCGGACTCGCTGGACCTGTACAACGTCCTGCAGTGGGGCGCGGGCTTTTTCGGCATCAATGAGAAGGGCAACGTGGCCGTCTCGGCGCGCGGCGCGGGCGGCCCGTCGCTCGACCTGAAGGAACTGGTGGACGAACTCATTCAGCGCGGCATCGAAGCGCCGATTCTCATCCGCTTCTCGGACATTCTCCGCTCGCGCATTCAGCAGCTTTGCGAGGCGTTTTCCAAGTCGTTCACCGAGCATGAGTACACCGGCTCGTACATGGGCGTGTACCCCATCAAGGTGAACCAGCAGCGCCACGTCGTTGAGGAAATCGTGCAGTACGGCGGGCCGTTCTCCTTCGGGCTGGAGGCCGGGTCCAAGCCCGAGCTGCTGGCCGTGCTGGCCATGCTGGAGGCCCGCGAGCCGCTGATCATCTGCAACGGTTACAAGGACAACGAATACATCGACATGGCCCTCTGGGCGACGAGGCTGGGTAAGACGATCATCCTGGTCGTCGAGGAATACCAGGAACTGGTGCGCATCCTGGATCGCTCCAACGCGATGAAGGTGCGACCGAAGATCGGCTTCCGAATGAAGCTGGCGACGCGCGGCTCGGGCCGCTGGCAGGAGTCGGGCGGGTCGAAGTCCAAGTTCGGCCTGACGCTCACGGAAATGCTCAAGGGCGTCGAGCTGCTCCGCAGCGAGGGCATGCTGGACTGCCTGCAACTCACGCATTTCCACATCGGCAGTCAGATTACGAACATCCGCTCGATCAAGCAGGCCCTGGCCGAGGGCTGCCGCCTCTATCTGGAGCTGACCAAGCTCGGCGCCGGGCTGAAGTACTTCGACGTCGGCGGCGGCATGGCCGTGGACTACGACGGCAGCAGCAGCAACTTCCAGTCCAGCGCCAACTACACGATGCAGGAGTATGTGAGCGACGTCGTCTCGGCTGTGGCGCAGGCCTGCAACGCCGCCGAGGTGCCGCATCCCACGATCGTCACCGAGTGCGGCCGGGCGATCACGGCGCACCACAGCGTGCTGATCTTCAACGTGCTGGGCGTGACCGAGCAGGCCGAGCACCCCGCGCCGACCAGTCTGCCCGACGACGCGCCGCAGGTCTTGCAGAACCTGCTCGAGGCGTACAACTCCATCAGCGCGAAGAACTTTCAGGAAGCCTATCACGACATCCTGCACCTGCGCGACGAGGCCATGAGCGCCTTCAACCTCGGCTACCTGACGATCCAGCAGTGCAGCACGATGGAGGTGATCTTCTGGGCGGCCTGCCGGCGGATCGCGAACATCATGCGCGAGAAGGACTACGTGCCGGACGAGCTGCAGGGTCTGGAGGCGATGCTGGCCGATACGTATGTCTGCAACTTCTCGGCGTTTCAAAGCGTGCCCGACTGCTGGGCCGTCGATCAGCTCTTCCCGATCATGCCGATCCACCGGCTGACCGAGGAGCCGACGCGGCGGGGTGTGCTGGCCGACATCACCTGCGACAGCGACGGGAAGATCGACAAGTTCATTGATCTGCGCGACATCAAGAGCTCGCTCGAGCTGCACCCCGTGCATCAGGGCGAGGAGTACTACGTCGGCATCTTCATGACCGGGGCCTACCAGGAAATCCTCGGCGACCTGCACAACCTCTTCGGCGATACCAACGCCATCCACGTCACCCTCGGCAACAACGGCGAGTACTTCATCGAGCACGTCGTCGACGGCGACACGATCCAGGAAGTCCTGCAATACGTGCAGTACCCCGCCGAGACGCTTATCGCCAAGCTTCGCCGCACGGTCGAGGAGGCCGTCCGCAGCAAGCAGATCACCTTCCACGAGTCGGCCGAGTTCCTGCGGCGCTACGAGCAGGGGCTGAAGGGTTACACGTACCTGGCGGAGTAGGGGGGAAGAGGGCGTGAGACCTGGGGCGTGAGGCTTGAGACGCGAGACTTGGGATTCGAGGGCGGCGCGAGAGTATTAATCGTCCTTCCCGCGGAGGCGGGAATCCAGTATTCGCCGGTGGATGACCCACTTCCGCCCGTGCCACTGCTTGAAGCAGTGCTACCCCCACTCACCATCGACTCGCCTGGAGCATTGGGGTTCCGTTCGCCCGGAGGGCGCACGCACGTTGCCGGCGGCTTCAGCCGCCGGACAGAGACTCCTAATAGACCCACTCGTCCGGAGGACGATCGAGGATTGATTCGAGTCCAAGTCACATCGGGTTCCGAGTGGGCATCCATCGCCTTCGTCCGCCCTGCCGGGCGGCAAGAAGCGAAGAGAGATAGTCCCTGTCACCAGGGGCTTGCTCGCTTCGCTCGCCGCGCCCCTGGCAACGCTCGTGCGCCCTGCGGGCGCAATTGCCGATCAGCGACATGAACATGACAACGGTGACCGTTCCCATCGCCCCGCAGGCCCAAACGCCGAAGGCGTTTTGGCCGTCAGCCTAGGGTTGTCGCGCAGCGGCTACCCTGGGTCAGGAGTCGCGCGATGCCGGGTAACCCCAAAGGGGTTGTGGTCAACCTGCGAATCGGCTGGAGTCGGTCGTGTTGAGATAATGACACCCGTCGGTATACAATGGACTGCAGTGATGGCGGCGCAGCGGCTTGATCATGGAGGCGGTGGGTCGGTACGACTGGCCCACTCTAATGAGATTACTGCATGGCAGACCCAAAGGTCCTCATTCTCGGCTACTCCGAAGCGGCCATGTTCTTGGCTCAATCCCCACGCCCGCGCGTGGACGCTGTCTTGTCAATCCACGGCCGGCGCGAGTACGCCATTGACGCTGCGGGCGTGCCAAACGTCAGAGTCCTTCAGTTCGATGACACGGAACTTCCGGACAAAAGCGAATCCTTTGCCGAGGCGCGTGCGGCCATCCGTCGGCGGGAAGCGGCGGCCATCGGCCTGGTCTTGTGCCCGCCGAATGAAAGCCATGCGAAGGCAATCCTTGAATTCGCGGAAGCGACGCGACGCGTGGACGGCTTCGTGTTGTTTCAGTGTCTTGCCGGCGTCAGTCGTTCGCCCGCCGCTGCATTGATTTGCATGGCGGCGTGGGCCGGTGATGGGCGGGAATCAGATTGCGTCAAACTCTTGTATGACATCAGGCCATGTTGCCAACCCCATCGGGGATTGGTCGCCTTGGGCGATTCCTTGCTGAAATGCGATGGGCGTCTGCTGACAGCGCTCGATTCTTTTCAATTGGAATGATCCGATATGGGTTCGACCAGGCGAAAAAAACCACAGGAAGCACCGACGCCGCTCCTCGTTCGGTTTGAAACCGCAAACGGGGACGGGTTCTTCGGCGTGGCGAGTGATTTCCTTGCCATGGCGGACGGTGAACGGCCCACGTTACGTTCGAAAAGCGGCCGGCTTCAGGAGATCGAGCAGCTCACCAAGTGGATTTGCGATCACACGTCGCTTGTGCCGTCGGACGCTTACCAAGACTCGCGAAGCCGGCGCCCCTACACCTGGTTCAAACCGACGGCGCGAGAGCACATCCGCAAGGCGACGCTGCTTTGCAGTTTGTTGAATCGCGAAGGGCTGAACATCCGGCGGCTCGAGATGCCGGTGCCGGCTCGACCCCTGTGGGAGGATGACGTACAGGTCGTCGTTCGAAGGCCGCGATCGCCGGAGCGACAGGCGATGCACACTTTCACTTCGCGGATTAAGGACCGCGTCAGCCGACAGAAAAAACGGCGCGAGCGAACCGGGCGAATCAAAGCCCGCGCGGCAAAGTCCGGAATCTGAAAACCGATTTCATTTGAAGCGCAAAGCCGACGAAGCCCCGCTGAAGAAGCACGCAAGAATCGAAAGGATAGCAAAAGACTTGAAAACGAAACACGTTCGGGCTGCGAGGTGGGTCAGCACGGAATCTGCTCCTTTCCAGCAGGAATCTGCAAATCAGGACACGAACTTCGACGAATGCGACCAGTGTGTCCCCCCGTGTCGTTTATCCCCGGCGTCCTCGCTTTCCGCGGCGCAAGACCAACACCGCAAGGCCTGTACCAAGCAAGGCGAAAGAAGTTGGTTCAGGAATGGTGATCAGTTGGAAAGCGCTGTCGCCTGTAGGAGTTGTACTATGCCATGCAGGAACATTACTATTGGAAGCTGCCATCCCATTTTGATCGGACACGGAGAATTCCCAACGGAAAGTCGTTGACAGATCTCCGACCTGCACAATCTCCAGCCAGAATTTCGTGCCGCCCTCCAAGAGAACTGGCGTCGGCAGCACCGTTTGAAACAAATACTCACGAGGTCCGATTCCTGTCGCGACAATGCGGCCGGTCCAGGTCCGAGCGTGATCCTGCACGCTCGTCTCGTAAAGAATGTTGCCGTCGTCCGGCAGGCCGTCACTCGGCCGCGCGCCGTAGAACCGAATGCGCATCATCTCGGCCGCCGGCGGATTGTCGGCGTTGTAGAAACCCCACCATTTGATTGTGCCGATTTCGTAATCGGCCGCGAGCATGAAATCGTCGGCCACTTGTTGCCAAGCCGGCTGACCGTTCCCAGGATTGGGGAAAAGGGTGTCCGATCCCAGCCCCCCAAACGGATGCGGCTGATGATCCACGACGATCACCTGCCCACTTGCCGTCTGCGGGCCGAAAAGGCCCAATATTGGCATGGCCGACGAGCCTGACAGCACGCAGAAGGTCACCGCGAGGGCTTTCAAGCGAACAGTCAGGTCGCGATTCCAATGCATTCCGCCAACCCCCTATTGCCCATCGGCCCGGGCAAGGGCGTCGCACGGCGGGACACCTTTGGCCCAATAACATCCTACCCAATCCTGCTCCGTCGATCCAGAAGAATTCATACTTTTAGGAAGGCTCAAGGCACGCCTGCCGTTCAACGAGTGTCACTTCTTCGCCCAGTAAATGACGGATTTCTGATCAGAACGCCCGCAAATGGCCTGGTCGTTCCGGGCTGTATTCGATGCGGTCATTTTCCACGCTCCGCGCGGGGTTTCTCGCAGGCCTCGGACGCATGAAACCGCGCCACGGCCCTTGAAACCGCTCTTTTCGTGATTCAGAACGAATCGTCCCACTGGCACCGGAATTGCCTGATAGCTCGTCGTGGGTGTGTCGCCCTGGAGAGCGATCCGGCTG
>CAZQCF010000029.1:0-25348 GCA_964592235.1 uncultured Planctomycetaceae bacterium | reverse complement strand
GATTGATCGCGATCGTTGCAAGGGATGCGGGCTGTGCGTCGTGTTCTGCCCGCGACACATTCTGAAACTCGAAGACGGACTGAATCGGGCGGGGTATCACCCGGCCGTGAATCACGATCTCGACGCGTGCACGGCGTGCGGCCTGTGTGCCGAGATGTGCCCGGAGACGGGCATCCGCGTGACGCGTCGGAAAAAGAAACCCAGGGGCTGATGGCAACAGGATGCGGTTCAACATGCCGGTGCAAGTTGACAACAGACTGTCGGGAGCCGCCGCGATCGACCACCTCACCCCCTCTTCCTCCTCCAGTTCGCGGCGGCTCGTCAAAGGCAACGAAGCCCTCGCCCTCGGCGCGATCGCCGGCGGCGTTGAGTGCTTCTTTGGATATCCGATCACTCCGCAGAACGAAGTGCCCGAGCTGCTGTCGGACCTGATGCCGCGGCTCGGGCGTGTCTTCCTCCAGGCCGAAAGCGAAGTCGCTTCGATCAACATGGTGTACGGCGCGGCCGCCGCGGGCCATCGCGCCATGACCAGCAGCTCCAGCCCGGGCATCAGCCTGATGATGGAGGGCTTGAGCTACATCGCCGGGGCGCGCCTGCCCTGCGTGGTGATCAACGTGATGCGCGGCGGGCCGGGTCTGGGGAACATCGCGCCGTCGCAGGCGGATTACTTCCAGGCGTGCAAGGGCGGGGGCCACGGCGACTATCGCTGCATTGTGCTGGCGCCGTGGAACGTGCAGGAGATGTTCGAGTTTCCGCGCGGGGCGTTCGTGATCGCCGAGCGCTATCGCATGCCTGTGATGATCCTCGCCGACGCCGTGCTCGGCTCCATGCTCGAGCCGGCGACCGTACCCGATGATTTTCCTCCGGCGGTGCATCGACCGGCCGACTGGGCATGCACCGGTCGCGGCGCGCGCAGCCACAAGAACGTGGTCAACTCGCTTTTCTTAAGTGCCGACGAGCTGGAGCGGCACAACCAACTGCTCCAGCGGACCTACCTCGATGCGCAGGCGGAGATTCGCTTCGACACGCGATTCACCGATGACGCCGAGCTGGTCCTCGTCGCGTTTGGTGCGGCGGCGCGCGTCGCGCTCTCTGCGATTCGTCAGCTTCGAGCGGCCGGTCAGCGCGTGGGACTCTTCCGCCCGCAGACGCTCTTCCCGTTCCCGGCCGAGGCGCTGCGACATGCGACGGCCGGCGCGAAGCGAATCGTCGTGTTTGAGCTGAACGCGGGCCAGATGGTGGAGGATGTTCGACTGACGATCAACGGCGCGAAGCCGGTGGAATTTTTCGGGCGCATGGGCGGCGTGATTCCGTCGCCCGAGGAGCTGGCGAAGTTCGTCACGCGCCAGCTCGCGGGTGATTCGTCGCCGAATCGCGCTGTACCCGCAAGAACCGCGGAGGTCTGCCATGGGTGACATCTGCGGGCCAACCTGCGGCGAGGCAGCGTGCGGACCGGTCGCCGGCGCAGCGTCGAACAACGGCAACGGCGAGTGCGAAGTCGTGTTTGATCGCCCCGAGTGCATGACCGACAAAGTGATGCACTACTGCCCCGGCTGCACACATGGGATTATTCACCGGCTCGTCGGCGAGATGATCGACGAGTTCGGGTTGTTTGAGCGCACCGTCGGCGTCTGCCCGGTCGGCTGTTCGGTCTTTGCATTCGAATACTTCCACTTTGATATGATCGAAGCCAGCCACGGGCGGGCGGCGGCGGTGGCGACCGCGGTGAAGCGGGCCGACCCGAACCGGTTTGTGTTCACGTACCAGGGCGACGGCGATCTCGCGGCGATCGGACTCGCGGAATCGGTCCACGCGGCGGCGCGCGGTGAGAACATCTGCGTGTTCTTCGTGAACAACGGCATCTACGGAATGACCGGCGGGCAGTTGGCGCCGACCTCGCTGATCGGACAGAAGACGACGACCTCGCCGCGCGGTCGGGAACTGGGCATCGCCGGGCCGCCGATCGGCGTTTGCGAGATGCTCTCGTCGCTGCCGGCCGTGGCGTACCTGGCGCGCGTGCCGATCACCAGCCCGAAGAACATCCATACGGCGCGGAAATACATGCGCGCGGCGATTCGCGCGCAGCTCGAGCACAAGGGCTTTGCGCTGGTCGAGTTCTTGAGCACCTGCCCGGTGCAATGGGGCATGACGCCGGTCAAGGCGTTGGAGCACATCGACAAGACGGTCGTGCAAACGTTCAAACCCGGCGTCTTCGTCGATCGCGTGACGCCTCCCAAAGAGCCGGCCGCGCAAGCGGTCGCAACAAAAGAGCCGATTGCGCAGGCAATCGGTGGAACGGTGGCAACGCCATGATCCAGCGTGTCCTCATCGCGGGCTTCGGCGGACAGGGCATCCTGCTCATTGGGCAGATTCTCGCCGACGCCGCCATGAAGCAGGGCTATCACACGACGTGGTTCCCGTCGTACGGGCCCGAGATGCGCGGCGGCACGGCCAACTGCACGACCATCTTCTCCGATGACGAAATCGGCTCGCCGATCTCGGCCACGTATGACATTCTCATCGCGATGAATCAGCCCTCGCTGGAAAAGTTTGCGCCGGCCGTGCGGTCCGGCGGCGCGGTGCTGGTCAATTCGTCGATGGTCCCGATCCGTTGCGACCGGCCGGATGTGACGGCCATGCATGTGCCGGCCGCCGAATTGGCGCGACAGGCCGGGAGCGAGCGCGTCGCAAACATGGTGATGCTGGGGACGCTGCTGGCGGTGCAGGACGATCTAAAGCAGGAATGGCTGGAGCGCGCCGTGTCGGCGGTCGTCGGCAGGAAGCACGCGGAATTGATTGAGGCGAATGTCGCCGCGATCCGCGCCGGTGCGGCGTACCGTGAATCAGGCGAGACGGGAGCCGCCGCGCTCCGGTGCCCCGAAGCGGTAACGGCTCATCGCTAGGGGTTCCTGCCTGGCTCACGGCTTTTCACGAGGTGCCATCATGATGACAACCGAATCCCATCCGACGTCGCATCGCACGCGCTACGACGATGCTCACGACTGGTTGCTGCACAACTGCCACGACATCCGCTACAAGAAGTTATTGGAGCGCGGCCTCGAATACGCCGCCGCGGTCGAACGCGCCGGTATCTGCACCGACGCCAACACGGCCGATGATCTCTACGCGTTTCTGACTGACCCCGGCGCGTGGGATGCCCGCACCCGCGCGTTCATTACGTCAACGCTGTAGACCAGTGGTAGCCAGGTCCTCCGCAATTGGAATCGCCGCGCAAGACGGAATCGCTGCTGTGAATCTGAAACAGGCGAATCCTGATCTCCTTGTGCATCGGCGGGTTTCTCAATCCTTCGGTCGGGGCTTGTTCTGAAATATTCTGCTCGCATTTAGCGTTCGGCAGTCCGGCCGCGCGCGGTCCAATCTGGCGTGGATTAGTGTGTGTGATCCCCCAGTTTCCGCGTTGGCAGGCTGGATTTCGGGGGTCTATTACGTCCGATTCTGTTCATTTGGTGCGGGTTTTTACTAGGTTCCTGCCACTCTCATGCGATAAAATGGGATCACTCCCGACGGTAGCTGCGTCATAAGGGTGGAAACAGGAGCGAGCTGATGCGAAAGCCACTTCCGGCCGTGGTTGTCTTGTTATTTGCATTTCAGGTCTTCTCCGGTGTCCTGGTGGCAGGCCCGAACCAACCCGTGGACGAGCCGGATGGCTACACCGTCTCCGGCGAGCGGCTGGATCCATCGTTGATCGGTCCGTGGGTCATTGAATCCAATGAAGAGGTTATCGCGCGGGATCAGGCGATTCCGCCATCGATGCGAAATCCGAAGGCTCGGAACGGCCAGCATGGTCAGTGGCTGATTCCGACGCCGCGCGCGATCGGTCCAACCGGGTCGGGCGAATTCAACGTGATGAACAAGTGGGGCGATACGCGCATGGGGATCGGCTTTCCGCGTCCGGTGCGATTGCTCGGCGCGCACCTGGGGGGGCAGACGAATCTGTCCGTCACAACGCCCGGACTGTGCATCGTGGGATACCGGCAGGGGCGCGAAGTAGGCCGTACGCAGGTGATCCGCGGGCTGACGCTGGCGCCGCAGTGGTTTGATTTGAATTTGGACAACGTGGACCGCATCGTGTTCGAGGCCGAGGCGGCCCAGTTGGATGCGGGGTGGTTCACGCTGGACGATTTGACATTCGTAGAAATGCCGGCGACGGGCGCGGCCTTTGGGAACGCGACCATCCTTGATTTCGACGACTTGCGATACAATTACAATCTCACGGGGTCCGGGTACCGCGGCCTGATCTGGGAAGAGGGCCACGGACCGATTCCGGAATCCGAGTCGGCCGATCTGAACATCATGCCTGCGCCGGCGGACCCGATCGCGCGACAGCCCATCGGTGCGACCTCGAATGACGGCGAGGACGACGGCGGGTTTCTTCTGCGCGGCGGTGAGACCGGCCCGACGCTGCTGGCCGGGTATCAGGGCGTCTTCTCGGGCAGCGACCCGGGGGCCAATTCCATCCCGCCCGACACGTGCGGCGCAATCGGACCGAGCCACTTCGTGGAAGTCATCAACACCAGCTACGTCGTATTCAACAAGTCCACCGGCGCCAAGGTCCAGAGCATGAGCCTGGGCAGTTTCTTCAACGGCAGCGGCCAGTCCTTCACGGGCGGCGATCCGCGCGTCATCTACGATACGCATTCCGGTCGCTGGATTGTGATCGGAACGAACTTCAACGGCGTCAGTCCGGCGACCATTCACATCGCCGTCTCGACAACCTCCAGCGCGACCGGCAGCTATTTCAAGACGTTCTTTACGGCGGCGGCCGGGTCCGACGCGGCCTGCTGGGTCGACTATCCGACGCTCGGTGTTGATGCGAACGGCATCTACATCGGCGCATTCATGGTCGGCTGCGGCCTGACCGTCTTCGCGATCGAGAAGGCGCCGCTCGTTGCCGGCACAGGTATGGGCACCGTCACGGCATTTCGCGGCACGTCGACCGGTGAAGTCACGTTGCAGGCGGCCCAAGTCTATGGTACGCCGGTGACGCCGGGCGGATACATCATCTCCACCCCGTCGGCCAGTTCATCGAGCATTCGTTTTCGCCGCGTGAACCCCCCGATCACATCGCCAACCATGACGACGGTAGCCACCGTTTCGGTCAATTCCTATTCCAGCCCGCCCGATGCGCCGGCCAGCGGCAGCAGCACACCGCTGGACACCGTCGGCTCGCGCATCATGAACGCCATGTTCCGCAACGGCTTTTTCTACGCGACTCATTGCATCAACGTCAGCGGGCGCGCCGCTGTGCGCTGGTACAAGTTCCAGCTCAATTCCACGTCACCGTTCATTACGCTGAATCAACAGGGAAACGTCGCGGATGCCACCCTTAGCTATTTCTTCCCGTCTGTTTCTGTGAACAACAACGGCCACATGATCCTCGGCTTTTCCGGTTCCAGCCCCAGCCAGTTCGCCGGCGCCTATTACTGCGGCCGCCTTGTGAACGACCCGGCCGGGCAGACCACGGCTCCGGCGCTGTTGAAGGCCGGCAATGCGAGCTACCAGATTCTCGACGGTGTGGGTCGAAACCGATGGGGCGATTACAGCCTGACGACGGTTGACCCGAGTGACAACGATACGTTCTGGACTGTGCAGGAGTACGTTCACGCCGGCAACACATGGGGAACGTGGCTGGGCAAGTTCACCTTCGCGCCGGTCGACCTGGCGCCGCCCTCGCCCGATCCGATGTCGTTTTCGATCTCGCCGACTACGACCAGCACTTCGTCGGTCTACATGCAGGCGGTCGAAGCGACGGATGTCGGCTCCCCGCCGGTGAATTACTTCTTCGACTACGTCTCCGGGGCCGGTGGCCACGACAGCGTTCAGGCCTCGCGCGACTACACCGATACGGCGCTGCCGCTCGCCAACAGCAATTACACCTATCGCGTGGCCGCGCGGGACAGCGCGACGCCGAACTTCAACCAGACCGGCTTCTCGGCCAATGCAGCTGTGTCGACGGCGATCGAAACGCCTACGGGCGTCTCGTTTGGAGCGGTCACCGATACATCTGTCGAAGTCAATGCCACAGGCGCCTTCACCAACCTCGGCTTTTTGCAAACCGGCTTCTTCTACGAGATGACGCCGCCCGCCGGCAGCGGGGCCAACGTCTGGGTCACGGGAGTCGGCGCGGCCAGCATCACGGTCACCGGCCTGACGCCCTGCACGCAATACGGCTTCCGCGTCAAGGCGCGCAACTTCCAGGGCCTGGAGACCGACTTCCATAGCGCATCCCCGACGCTTGTCCTGACCACGGGCTGTTCGGAATGTGTGTTATTGGGAGATTTGAATAACAGCGGCGCGGTCGAAGGCGGCGATATCGCCGGATTCGTCGGCGCGAAACTCGGCAGCCCCGTCGGCGGCACCAATCCGCTCTGCGCCGAATACGGTGGGACGCTGGAGCAGGACATCGACGCGTTCGTGGCCGACCTGCTGGCAACACCGTGATTGAAGCGATAATTCGAACAAGCGCCTGTGCAAGCGTGGAGAACCTGAAATGAAAACGTCGTACTGGATGATGGTCGTAGCGGTATTGTTGACGAGCCCGGCGGTGTATGGCCAGTCCGGCGCGCTCGAAGCGGCCCCGGGCGCGGTCGCCGACGACCACGCCGATCACAAGCACCTGCAGTACATCGAGCCGCAGGAACCGATCTCGTTCGACGACGAGACCGGCCGCCAGGTGGAGCACACCACCGAACGGCGGTGGCGGTACAGTTGCGGCTCGAACCTGGAGGGCAAGACGGCCGAAGACCTTGCGCGCATCGCGGCGGAATCCAAGCAGATGTTCGAGCAGGGGCCGGTCATTCAGGTCAATCCGGCGGCGCTGCGCGGCCCCGGCGGGTTGAACATTGTCTTCAACGTCGGCGGCAGCCCGCCGGCCGGCGCGGTTGCGGCGCTGGATGCCGTGGCGCTGTACATCGAGAGCCAGTTCAGCGACCCCATTACCGTCACACTCAATGTTAGTTTCCAGTCGATGGGGCCGGGCGTCCTCGCGGCGACCGGCTCGGATTACGTCAACAACATATCGTATACAACCGTCCGGTCCAATCTCCAGACGCTGGATTTTGATGACACGATTCAGACATTTCTCCCGCCGGCGCCCACCTGCCCGGTGCGCTACAACGGCGCGTCCGACACGGTGTCGAATGAGTCGCTCATAGACGTCACAGAGGCCAACTGGGCGGCCATGCGCAATATCACCACGGCTGGAACGAACGCCAGCATCACGTTTAATACGGATTTCTCGTTTGACTACGATCCGTCCAATGGCGTGGGTGGGTTGACCTGCTTCCGCTCGGTCGCCGTTCACGAAGTCGGCCATGCCCTGGGTTTTGTGTCGGCAACGGACTTCAACCCGGGCGCCATGGAAGGCCTGGACCTGTTTCGGTTTCAATTGACCGATGGCGCCTTCGACTACAACCCCGATACGACGGCCGAGTTCACCCTGCGCCCGCGACTGGTTTCCAACAACAGTCCGAACGACTCGCACATTTTTGACAACATCCAGGCTGAATACCGGATGGAGGACGGCAGCCCGCAGCAGGCGTCGCACTTCCGCGATAACTTCAACATCGGCATCATGGACCCGACCCTCGGTGGAGGCGAAACATTCTTCCCGAACTACTTCCGTGTCGCCGACCAGCGCGCCTTTGATGCGATCGGCTGGGACTACCCGCCGCAGGACCCGGGCGACGTCGATCCGCCGACGCCCAACCCGATGAGCTTCTCGATCAATCCCACGCCGGTGGATCACCAGGCCATCACCATGCAGGCGACCGAGGCGACGGACGCCGAAAGTCCGCCGGCCTTTTATAACTTTGACTACGTCTCCGGCGCGGGCGGACACGACAGCGGCTGGCAGCCCGGCCGCGATTACACCGACACCGCGCTCCCCTCGGCCAACAGCGCCTACACCTATCGCGTGGCCGCGCGGGACAGCTCGCCGAACATCAATCAGACGAGCTACTCGGCCAACGTCGGCGTCGGCTCGGGCATCCAGACGCCCACCGGTATCTCGTTCGGCACAATCACCGACACGACGATTCAGGTGACGGCCACCGGCACGTTCACCAACGTCGGTTTCCTCCAGACGGGCTTCTTCTACGAGATGACGCCGCCCGCGGGAACCGGTGCGAATGTCTGGGTCACCGGCGCCGGCGCGAACACGACCACCATCACCGGTCTCACGCCCTGCACGCAATACAGCTTCCGTGTTCGGGCGCGAAACTTCGAAGGATTCCAGACTCCCTTCAATAGCGTGTCGGGCACGGCCACGCTCACGACCGGCTGTGGCAGTTGCACGTTGCTGGGAGATTTGAACTTGAACGGCTCGGTCGAGGGCGGCGATATCGCCGGCTTCGTGGGCGCCAAGCTGGGCAGTCCGGTCGGCGGCACGAACCCGCTGTGTGCCGAATACGGCGGCACACTCGAGCAGGACATCGACGACTTTGTGGCTGACCTGCTGGGGCCGTAATCGCCCGCACGTCTGCTGCTTCCAGAAGTAATTCACAGGCTCTCCGCGCGGCGCTGGACGCCGCCCTGGGGGGTCTTGCGCGCCATCCGTTGGCTCGGTTGCACCTTGCCCGTAAAATGCCGCGCGTTGAATCGCACCATCGCACGGTCACCCACGGGAGCAGCGCATGAAGTTCTTTCTCGATACGGCCAACCTCGATGAGATCCGCGCCGGCGCGGCGCTCGGCATTGTTGACGGCGTCACCACCAATCCCAGCCTCGTCGCCAAGGAGGGAAAGGATTTCAAGACGCTCGTCGGGCAGATCTGCGAGATCATCCCCGGCCCCGTCTCGGCCGAGGTCGTCTCCACCACCTGCGACGCCATGGTGAAGGAAGGCCGGGAGCTTTCGAAGATCGCCGAGAACGTCATCGTGAAGCTGCCGACGATCCCCGAGGGTGTGAAGGCCCTGAAGATCCTCGCGGCCGAAGGCGTGAAGACCAATCTCACGCTGGTGTTCCAGCCGATCCAGGCCCTGATCGTCGCCAAGGCCGGCGCGACGTTCTGCTCGCCGTTCCTCGGCCGGCTGGACGACATCGGCCAGGACGGCATGGCGCTGATTGACGACATCCGTCTCATTTACGACAACTACGGCTTCCGCACCGAGATTCTCGCCGCCAGCCTGCGCCATCCGCTGCACGTCGTGCAGGCCGCCAAGGCCGGCGCCGACATCGGCACCATGCCGTACAGCGTCTTCAAGCAGTTGCTCAATCACCCGTTGACGGACATCGGCCTCGAGCGGTTCCTCAACGATTTCAAGAAGCTCCAGGCCAAGTAACGTTGGCCGCTGCCGCCGCGCCGCCCTAAGATCACGCCCATGTGCGGCATCGCCGGTTACTTACGCCCCAAAGGGTTGCTCGACGACGCCGTCCTTGCGCGCATGCTCGAGCGCATCGCCCATCGCGGGCCCGATGGATCGGGCACGTGGACGCGCCCCGAGATCGGCCTCGCCTTTGCGCACAGCCGGCTGAAAGTGCAGGACCTCACGCCGGCGGCCGATCAGCCGATGCACAGCGCCGACGGCACGACGAGCCTTGTCTTCAACGGCGAAATATACAATTTTCACGAGCTGCGCGATGAACTGCGCGCGGCCGGGGCGCAGATCAGATCATCCGGCGATACCGAAGTGCTGCTGGAACTGTGCCGGCGCGATCCGGCCCTGGGATTCCTGCCGCGGCTCAACGGCATGTTCGCCTTCGCCGTCTGGCACACGCCGACCCGCACGCTCACGCTCGCGCGCGACCACGCCGGCGTGAAGCCGCTCCTCTTCGCCGAGTTCGACGGAGGGCTTGCGTTTGCATCGGAACTGGCGGCGATCCGTCCGCCCCTGCGCGACCTGTCCATCGACTCGCGGGCGGTGTACGAGATGCTCTCGCTGGGATTCATCACCGCGCCGCGCACGATTTTTCATCAGGTCCACAAGCTGCGCCCCGGGCATCTTGCTCGCTGGCACGACGGCCGCATCACCGTCGAGCGATGGAGCCGCCCGCTGCGCAAGCCTGATGCGTCCCTGCCGTCGCGTCCCGAGGGTTCGTCGTACACGGCAGCCTGCGAAGAACTGCGCGAGCTGGTCGCCGACGCGGTCGAGCATCGCCTCATTGCCGACGTGCCGGTGGGGGTGTTTCTCTCCGGCGGGATCGATTCGGCGATTGTGACGGCCGTCGCCGCGCGCGTGGCGGCGGGGCGGGTGAAGACGTTTTCGGTGACGTTTCCGGGGTTCGTGTATTTTGATGAAAGTCGCTATGCGCGGGCCGTGGCGGACCGGTACGGCACCGATCACACCGAGATCCCGCTGCGCATCGACGACGTGCGCGAGATCATTCCCACGGTGCAATCGCACCTGGGCGAGCCGTTTGCCGACAGCAGCGCCCTGCCGACCTACCTGCTAAGTCGCATGACACGGCAGCACGTGACGGTCGCGCTCTCCGGCGACGGCGCCGACGAGCAGTTCGCCGGCTACGCCCGCTACGCCGCGGCCACGCTGATCGAACGATTCGGCTGGTTCGCGCGCACCCCGCTGTACGGCCCGGCCCGGCGCATGGTCGAGTGCCTGCCCGCCCGGCGCGAGACGTTTCTCGGCAAAGTCGCCAGCCAGCTCAAGCGCGCGATGCGCGGAATGGACCCGCGCGGGCCGCACCGCTACGCGAATTGGATGCGAACATCCGACGCGGCTACGTTCTCACGCCTGCTGCACCGGCCGGAGGATTCACCCGCGATCATCGACGACATCGCCCAAATGCTCTGGGGCTTTCGCGGCGAGCCGAAGGATTCACCCGATCTGAATCATCACCTGCGCGTCGAATGGCAGACGTCGCTCCCCGACGACATGCTCACCAAGATCGACCTGATGTCCATGGCCCACGGGCTGGAGGTGCGCTCGCCGTTCATGGATCATCGCGTGGCGGATTTCGTCGCCGGGCTGCCGTGGCGGTGGAAGCTCAACGGCTGGCGGAAGAAGTTCATGCTCATCGACTCGTATCGTGACCTGCTGCCGCCGATCCTGCACAACCGGCCCAAGCGCGGGTTTGAGGTTCCCGTCGGCCCGTGGATGCGCGGCCCGCTGAACGGCATGGTGCGCGAACTCATCGCCGCCGACCGCTGTTTTTTCGGCACGGTTCTCGATCGCGGCGGCGCATTGGCCATGCTGGATGAACACACCCGCGGCCGAGCCGATCACAACTACTGCCTCTGGGCGCTCGTGTCGCTGCTGGCGTGGCAGCAGGAGCACGCGCGAGAGGTGGCTGTCGCATAGGCTTGTTACTTTCGATCCCTGGTCGGATTACTTGCACCATTGGCGCTGATCAACTTCGTAACCCATTCCCGCCCACGTTGCGCAAACCTGATAGGACTTTCCAGTTTCCAAGCATGATTGGGTGGGGCTGTGGACTGCGAACTGAAAATACTCTTCTGTATATTCACCCGCGATCGTCCGGTCCACGCGCATGGTCACGACCCAGCGGTTTATTCGGTCGTCCCAATTTGTTGGGGCAAGGCTCGTAACGGTGCCCATGAATACAAGTTCGTGGCGATCGCTACGATCCTGCCAGCGATTATCCAAAGACACCTGCGAAGATGGGGGGCCGCCGCCTGACGACGGTTTTTCATTCGAAGCGCAGCGCGGGCCGACCAGCAGAGCCAGAAACAGCACCAACATTACACACTTCATCAGACGCCCAGTTTATTGCCGGTCCATGCGGGCAATCCTTACCCACTGTCTGCGCAAATAACGCTCGGCGCAAACTAATCGCCAGCACTTCAAAGCAAGAGAACGATCAAATCACTTGCTAGTCGTCGTCTTCCTCGCCATCGTCGTCTTCCGCCTCGTTGCCTGCTGCGCGGCCGTCGGGCGTGTACGTCACTTCGTGGCGTTTGCCATTCTTCGTGAACTTCACTTCGTAGTGGATGGTTGTCAGCTTTTCGGTATGAAGCTTCGCGTCGCTGCCGGCGGTCTTGCGCACCGCTTCCAGAACGGCCTTCGGCAGCACCTCGGGCGAGATGTGCTCCTCCAACTCCACGAGGTCTCCTTGCGCCGTCACTTCGGCCTCGACTTCGCCGTGCGGACTCTTCCACGATCCCTCATACAGCGTGACGCCGTTCTCGACTTCCATTTCGAATTCGGTGATCTCCGCACCTGCCGCGAGCCTCTTGAGCGCTTCCAGCGCGGCCTTGGGCAGATCACCCGCCTTGACCTTTTGTTCCTTCTCATCGCCCGGGCCTTGGGCGAACGCCAGAAAGCTGACGCCCAGCAGAAGCGAACCACCGACCAATGACACCGTTCTCCATCGCGCGGTCATGGAACACCTGCCTTTCTGAATTGTCCGACGCCTCGTTACGATCGGGAACATCGAACGACTCAACTCGCCCCCCCGCTGGGCGCATCATACCGCGCGGCAACGCCGGACAATCAACAAAAAAAGACCCGCCGCCGGTCATGCCGGAAGCGGGTCGAAACGAATCCAGAATTCGCAGGATGGGCTGGAAATCCGCTTAGCAGCGGCGGCGGAGCAGGCCCAATCCACAGAGAGAAAGCAGCGCCAGCGTGCTCGGCTCGGGGACAAACGTCCCGGGGTTAGCCTGATCAAGACCGGTCGAGAAGTACGATCCGTACTCATCGCCGTCCAGCGCCAGCTTCCACTGGTACGGGTCATTCGCGCCGAGGGCCGCGAGCGTGAGCGGGTTGCCGCTGCGATTCTGCGTCCGGATCGAACCAAGGAAATCCTGATCGCCGTATCGGAGGCGGTCTGACAGCGCACAACCCGGTGTAAAGATATTGATCGCGTCGTTGCGGCTCAAATTGTCGGTCACGCCGCCCAGCACGGGCACCGTCGGCGCGAGGTTCCACGCCGTGCGGAAGTCGCCTTCCAACGCCTCGGTGAACACCGCCGATTGGCCCGGTTGTAGCACACCGAGCGAGCTTAGATCGACCGAGCCGCACGTGTCGGTGTTGTCGTCGTAGCTCCAGCCGGTCAGGTCGATCGGCGCGCCGCTCATGTTCGTGATTTCCACGAACTCGCCGTTCGCGCCCTGGTACATCCACTCCGTAATCATGATCGACGCCTGCGCTCCGGCAGACGTCATTCCTACCAACAACCCTGCGATAATCAATTGTCTTTTCATGGCTCGTCCTTTCCTCCTGTATTCTACACCAGTTCCCGGTTCTACTTTCATTCCCATCCGAAAAGCGCCTCGTGGCTTGGCGAATGTCAGTTCAGCCCGTTCCGGCTGGCCCGAAGATCCTTCGCCGCGCATTGAGTACCCCGAAACCATATCGCATGGGGATTAAGCCCATACGAGTGCGCCGTTAAGAGTCTGTTAATGTCGGGCTTAAATTTCCACGTTGGGCCCCGGGTCGCGTTTCGTTACACTCTTTATTCACATGGCTTTACGCACACGTACCCAGCGATCGCTTCTCCTTGGCTTCATTGGCTCGGTTTCGCTCTGCGGGCTGGTGGGAATCTACTGTCTCGTCATCGGGCAGATCGGTCCCTTTGAGGAAAAAGTGCTCGCGACCACCGGCATCGTCAGTGCCTGCTCCATCCTTGGGCTGGCCGCGGCCGTCCCCTGGGAGCGTCGGCGCTGGCACCCGATCGGTCCGCTGGCAGCCATCGGCGTCACCGCGGCGCTGGTCATGAGCCTGGCGATGGTCTGGCTGATTGTTGGCTTCAACGAGGAATTCGGCCGGGCGCTGCTCGTGACGTGGATCATCGCGATCACGCTGTGTCACATCGGCTTGATGTCCCTGGCGCGGCTGCGCACGCAGTGGACGATCGTGCAGACTGCGACGGTTGTCTGCGCCGTGCTGCTGGCCGGCGAGATGATCACGATGATCGTGTTTGAGGTCGACGACGACATGCTGGTTCGCATCGCTGGGGTGCTGGGGATTCTCACCGCCTGCGGCACGGTCTCGCTGCCGATCCTGCATCGCATCTCGGCGATGCAGCTGCGCGAGGCGGTCAAGACGGTCGAATTGCAGGTGGCGCTCACCTGTCCGCGATGCAGCGCGTCGCAATCTCTGGCGGTCGGCAGGTCGCGCTGCGGCCAATGCGGCCTGAAGTTCACCATCGAGATCGAAGAAGACAACTGCCGTAAATGCGGCTATCCGCTCTATCAGATTCAATCGGCCGTCTGCCCGGAGTGCGGCGCGGCGATCGTGCCTACGTCTCAATTTCAGGGGCAGAGTTAGCGAATCTCTTCACGCCTAACCGCCGACGCTTGATGCGGCTCTTGCAAATCACACCCCCGGTCGATCTGATGACTCCGCTTTCTTACGGAGTGAAGCACCAATTCGATCAATGATCGTATCGCCTAAGGCGGATGCATGGATCCCTTTGAAACCCAGCTCACGAAGCAGATCCGGCTTGATTGCGGCCGGGAATACAACTTGGCCACATTGGCCCCTTGACTGCAGATGAATCGTTTCCTGCTGATTGACTTCAAGTGCCCCTGCAACAGTCAGGAACGCGTTCTGCCTTTTCATCCGATCAATGACCGGCGGGTAATAGATTTTCGTAACAAATTGGCGATCGGGCAGGCCGGTTTCTTCGAAGAGGCTTGATAAGTCGACTTCGCCGGAAATGTGGTAATTGAATTCATGACTGTCCCAATAGCGCTTCAGCGATAATTCGAACTTGCCACCAAATTGATGGTGTCGAGCGTCGAACCACCACACCGCGCCATCTTCCTTCATTTCATCGTCGCTGTCGCTCGCACAGGCGAAATAGGCGGCGATCAATGGGTTGCGCGTCCAATCGAGTGCTCTGGTTGGCACGCCATAGTGCCGGGCCAACGGCAATACGTGGAGAAGGTCACTACTGTTTGCATAGTCGCGCTCCGGACCATAGAGGTAGTCCCTTGTTTCTTGGCAAAACGATGACAGGAGTTTAACTTCGCATGCCTCGGGTTGGTCAACCTTCGGCTTTCTCTTCTCATCCTTGCGAAGCAGCGTCGGACATAGGCCATATTTCTTGTTCGCTTGCCCTCGAAACGCCTCGTATTCCGAAAGCAAATTCAGTCTCGCAATGACGGTATCGACCGAATCAAAATACTCGACCTTCCATTGCTCATTGTGCATTTCTTATCGCTCCATCGTCCGAAGGGCGTGCCGCAGTCAGGCAGTAGATTAAGACGGAGTGCCAGATTTTGCTACAGCATGCCGCGAAGCTGCTCAACGGTTAACGCCGCGTCGCGAAGGATCGCGTGGAGCGTGCCCGGCTTCAATTTGCGATGATCGCCTGATCCTGTTACGCCAGGACTTCAAGGACCATTACGATGGCCTCGCGGATGTTCTCGATCGCTTCATCACGCGTATCGCCCTGGCTGTGGCAACCCGGCAAGGAGGGGCAGTCGACGAAGTAACCCCCGTCGGGCTGGGAAATCAGAATAACCGGGAATGTGTGCGACATTACTCTATTTTAACGTACGGATCACGACGCGGCAAATAGTTTCAGCTGCGACCCCGTTGCCGAAAAAGGTGCGCCGTGACGCCTCATTCCACCGGCTGGTAGTGGTAGTCCCGCTTCACGGCGCGCCAGCCGGCGTCTTCGATCAACCGGCGGATCATGGCTTCGTCGAGGCGATAGGTCGTGCCGGCGGCGCTGACGACGTTCTCCTCCATCATCACGCTGCCCATGTCGTTCGCGCCGAAGAACAGGGCGAGCTGTCCGATCTTCGGGCCCATCGTCACCCAGCTCGACTGGATGTTCGGTATATTGTCTAAATACACCCGCGAGAGCGCCAGCATCGTGAGGTATTCGTTCGCATCAGCCAGCAGCAGGTGCTTCCCGTCGTTGAGCGGCTTGGGCGTCTTGGCGTCTTGGCGTTCCTGCGTTTCCGGCAGCGGTCGCATCCGACCCAGCGGCGTGTTGTCCGGCTGGAACGTCCAGCAGATGAACGCCCCGAACCCGCCACCGTTGCCGCGCGCCAGCGACTCGTCCTGCAAATCGCGCAGAAGGCGCAGATGCTCCAGCCGCTCGTCGAGCGTCTCAATATGCCCGAACATCATCGTGCAGCTCGTGCGCATGCCGAGGATGTGGCACTGCCGCATCACCTCCAGCCATTCGCCGGTCATCGTCTTGCCGATCCCGATCTTTCCGCGTACCCGGTCGGAGAGGATCTCCCCGCCGCCGCCCGGCACGCTGTCGAGCCCCGCCTCCATCAGCCGCGCCAGCACGTCGTGGATGCTCATGCCGAAGACCTGCGAGAAAGCGAAAATCTCCGGCGGGCTGAAGGCGTGAATGTGAATCGTCGGGTAGTTCCGCCGGATGAATCGCATCAGATCGAGATACCACTCGAACGGCAGCCCCGCCTCGCCCTCGCCCGGCACGAGTCCGCCCTGCATCAGAATCTGCGTCCCGCCGATGGCGACCAGTTCCTCGATCTTTCGGCCGATCTCGTCGTAGCTCAACGTGTAGCCCGCGGGCAGGTCGGTGCGGCCGCTGGGCTGCCCCGGCACGTCGGCCTTGAAATTGCAGAAGATGCACCTGGCCGTGCACCAGTTCGCGTAGTTGATGTTGCGATCGACGACGTAGGTGCGGTAATCCTCGGGATGCAGCCGTTGTGTCACGTCGAAGGCACGCCGGCCTAGGTCGTGGATCTTCGCGTCGAGGTACATCGCGCGCAGGTCATCGGTTGAGAGCCGCGACGACCCATGATCCGCGCCGCGACCTTGAGGATGTGATGACACTGTGGCGGAGACGACGCTCACAGCAGCCCCTCCCGCCGCGCCATCGCCTCGAACCGCGCCATCGCCTCGCGCATCGCCGGCGTCAGCGTGTACTTCAGCGTGCGACACAGGTACTCCACCGCAATCGCCTTCGGCCAGCCGTGCTCCGCCGCCGCAGACTCGGCGATCTGCGCCGCAGTCGCGACCCCCGCGTCCCGCGCCTCGCCCAGCAATTGTGCCAGCGCCGCGTGATCGCGCTCGCGCGGGCCGAACCACGCCGCGAACACAAACGGCAGCCCGGTCAGGTGCTTCCACGCCGCGCCCAGATCAACCTCGAATCCGTAGCCCCGCGGCGCCTGCCGGATCACCTTGTCGCCGATCAGCAGAATCGAATCCGGCCCAGCGCCTGCGGCCTCGTTCGCCACGACCGGTCGAATTGTCTCGCTTGGCGATTGGTCGCCGCGTTGCAGCGGCACAAGCTCCAGCGCCCGGCCATACAGCTCCCGCCAGATCACCTGCGCAAGGATCACCGACGTGTGCGATTCGCCATCGACGCCCAACCGCGTCACCTTGTCGGGCGGCACGCGCGAGAACACGCGCACGGTCAGCGTCTCGCCGTCGCTGGCGATGCATCCATCGCCGACCGGCTCCAGGACGTCCTTGCGGCGAAAATAATCCACCACCGGCAGCATCGCGCAGTCGCACGCGCCCGCGGCCAGCAGCTCCGCCAGCTTCGCCGGCACCGCCGCGCGGATCGCCACGCGCACGCGGCCTTGAAGCGTTTGATATAGCGGTAATGCGTTCAGGTACGACACGACGCCGAGCGTGATGGTCGGCTGCTCGATATCGCGCGGCGCGTCGGGGGAGATGGGGTCGCTATGTTGTGCCTGCGTGCCGGGGGCCATGAATGTAACGGGATTATAGAGCGGACCGCTCCGTGCGGGAAAACCACCCGCCGGCCCGGGTTTGCCGATAAACTGGTGGCGGGGCTTGCATCCGCGCGGCGACGAGCGGGTAGAAAAGCGGCGGCGAAACCTGACGCACTTCGCGGTCGTTTGCGACGCCGAAGTTCGTGCCGCCGTGTGAGATAACAGGGTGGCATGGCCGCGGCCCCTGGCGGCCATGTCGATGAAGCAAGCGAGTCGGCAGGAAGATCGCAGCGCCCATTCGCCGGCAGCCCCGGCTTGGGTGATTTGATCATTGGGAGATTTCAATGGATCCCAGCGTTGGCATGGAAAACGGCGTGCAACTCGCCGTCATCGACATCGGCTTTCAGGCGCTGTCCGTTTTTTTGAACATCATTCTGATTCTCTTCCGCGACGTGCTGGGGAGCTTCTTCGGGTCGATCCTCGGCCTCTTCACCGGCACGACGCCGTAATCTGTCGCGATGATGGGCCGACCGAGCGGACCAAACCGAGCCGCGACCGCCGGCCCTTGATGATGCGCAGCATTGTCAAGGGTAAGGGAGCGCCGCGCGATACTTCGAATCCGATTACATGATGACGTTTGTATCTCCGCAGGTCGGGTCCGCAGACCCGACACGTCTCATTAAGTGCGTCGAGGACGCACCCTACGACTCTATATTTCCATCATCGTGACCCCACTCTCGCTGCGCGAGGATGGGGCATGTGTGCTCTGACAGACGAGCGTCGTTTGGATTGAGGAATCCCTGCTTCGGATAGCGGTTGCCCGCGTCGCGCGCCTAATCCGTCTGCACCCACGCCTCATCCCGGCCGGTGCCCGACCAGAGTGCATTGTTTCCGTCAAAGAGATACTCGCCGTGCGGGCCAAGCTGATAGCCCAACTGGCTCGGCGTCATCGACTCGACGTGCGTGTCGACAAACATGACACTGCTTTTCTTCAGATGGCGCGAGTCCACGGCCGTGCGCTCCGACGGATACCCGGCGGACTCGCCGTTGGCGGGCGCGATCTTCGGCGGGTCGAGGTTGAAGCCCTCGTTGCCGAACCGCTCCGGTTCGTTCGCGTTGTTGGCATAAACCATGCGGTGGTCGACGCCGACCGTGGCGGCCGTGCCCATGCTGTCGGCGACGGCCACGGTGCGGGACGGGTCTTTGATCCGCGTAGCCGAGACGGGCCAGTTCTTGAACGACGTGATATCGCTTGTTGTCTTTAATCTGGAATTGCCAAGGAACTGGTAGTTGTAACCGTAGGAGCCGTTGCGCTCGTCGGTCCATTCCGGCGTGGCGGGGCAGACGTAGACGCGGCTGCTGTAATTCTGCCGGTCTCCCTTCTCGCCGAACAGATCGAACATCGTCGCGCTGGGCATCGGGTCGGCAAATGCCTGGATGCCGACATTCGTCCCCATCATCGCCAGAAACGTCGGCCGATACTTGAACCCGCCCAGGACCAGCGTGCGCCAGTTGTCATTGTCAATCTTCGGCAACCGCCCCGGGACGAGCTGGTCGGCGTGATCGGTCGTGTACATGACGAGGCCCTGCCCGAGCGTGCGCAGATTGCCCATGCACTGTGCGGCTGTCCCGGTCTGGCGCGCCGCCGACAGGGCAGGGAGCAGCAGCGAGATCAGCAACGCGATGATGGAGATGGCGACGAGCAGTTCGATGAGCGTGAAGGCTCGCAGGCGCGCGGAGGATTCCGCGTTCGGCACGTTCCGACCCTGGGTTGGTGTCATAAACCGGCTCCGAGCGGGAGTTGAAACGTACCCAGGAATCGTACCGCGCCGCATTGGCTTTCACCAAACTCGTAGGCTTCTTATCGCCCCCTACGATTCCCTATCACGTCGTGATACGGGCGAGGGGCGAGGAGCGGTAACTCATTTCGCTCTCGGCATATGCCGAAGAAAAGGGAGTCGTCCACGGATATCGCGGGCGACCGCTTGACGGAGCGAGATGCCATGGACCCCGCACACGCGACTTTCACCGCCCGCTTTAACCACACACCCAGCCGATTCCCCGCCATGCGCAAAGACCTTCGGATCGAGTCGCACGACATCATCCGCTGGAAGCGCCCCGGCAGGATCGAGGATCACAAGGCCTGGGCCGTCGACAAGTCGGCGACCAGCATGGGATTTCTGACCGACGTGCAGTCCGCGCCGCAGGTCGGCGACACGCTCAATCTTCGCTTTCGCATCCACGGCGAGTGGCAGCCGGCGGAGCAGACCGTGCGCATCGCGCGCACCCAGCTCACGCCCAGCCGCGATCTCGTGATGGTGGGCTGCACGATCGAGCCGTAAACGCCTGGCGCGGCCGATCGCACGCTCTTTGCGAGGTCCCCCTACAATCCGCGGCTCGACATGAAGCCGCGAACGCTCCGATTCTATTCGTACTGGCCTGTTCACGCTGCCTGCTTCGCGGCGCTGCTATGGACCGGGCTGCTTTCAGCGGGCTGCAATCCGCAGCGCGAAATCCATCTCAACCTCGGGCCGTCCGTCCAGCGACCCTCGGCGGCGGTCATCCTCTTCTTCGTCGACGGCCTCGATCGCGACACGATGGAGCTCCTGCGCACGACCGGGCAGCTCCCCAACATCGATCATCTGTTCGAGGACCGCGGCGTCGAGGTCCAGCACGCCGTCACGTCCATCCCGGCCGTCACCTATGCCAATACTGTGTCACTTTTCACCGGGTGCTTCCCCGGCACGCACGGCGTCGTCGGCAACACCTGGTTCGACCCGCGCGAGCTGCGCGCCGTCGACTACATCACTCTGCGCGACTACCTGACTGTGAACCAGGACTTTTCGCGCAAGACCATCTATGAAATGCTCGACGACCGCCTGACCTTCAACGTCCACTGCCCAACCCGCCGCGGCGCCGCCGTCACGCTCGACAATCCCGTGCTCAAGGGCGCGGCCTTCGCCGTCCAGCGCTACGCCAACGTCGACGAACTCGTCGGCGGCACCATCGAAGAGGTCGGCTGGGTCGCCTGGTACGAAAAACGCTGGCCCGAGCTGCTCGTGCATTACTTCCCCGGCGTCGATGAGATCGGCCACACCTACGGCGCCAACAGCCACGAATACCGCGAAGCACTTCGCAACATCGACCGGCAGATCGGTCGCGTCGTCCGCGCCGTGCAGCGCGAGAAAGTCGCCGACCGCGTCTATTACATCCTGACCAGCGATCACGGCCATGTTCCGGCCGACCCCGAACACGTAATCGACTTAGAAGCTTACTTGAGAGATCGCTGCATGCTTCGCGTCGCCACGACGGCCGACGTGCCCGCTGTGATCACCGACCCGACGCTGGAAGGGCGGCTCGCCGCGCTCGATCCATACAACGCCTTCCTGGTTGATGCATCGCATCGGCATGGCGTCATCCATCTGCGCGACCACGACGGCTGGGGCCGACGACCCGCACCCGATCAAGTCCAACAGGTGCTCTATCCCGATGGCGAGTTCTCCGGTCCGCCGGAGTTGTGTCGATTACGCGGCATCGCGCTGGCGTGCCATTCAGAAGGATCGGATCGTGTGCGCGTCTACTCCCGGCGCGAGTCCGCCGTCATCGAACGACGCCTTCCTGCATCGGACCCCAACCACTCCGAGCGCTCGACGCTCGCCGAGTACCGCATCGCGCCCGATCCGTCGGGCCGCGTGCCGGATCCCCTGCGCTACCGACGCCACGGTCTGGCCGATTTCCTCGCCGCCGGCTGGCACGGCTCGCGCGAGTGGCTCGCCGCGACGGCCGACACCGAGTTCCCTGATTTCGTTCCGCAGATCGTCGAATATTTCGATTCACCGCGCGCGGGAGATCTCGTCGTCTTTACGGCCGGCGATTTCGCCTTCACCGGCCACCACGCAGGCAATCACGGGTCGGCCGTCCGGCGCGACATGCGCATTCCGATGTTCTTCGCCGGGCCGGGGCTGAAGGGCGACGCCGAAATCTCCTGCGCGAGAATCGTGGATGTCGTGCCGACGATTCTGCAAATGCTAGGCCGCGACGGGCGACTGGAAGACCTGCCGCCGATTGACGGCGTCGGCCTGTTGCCGCAGCTTCAGACGGCTGTGGATCGCTGATGGAACTGACAAGAATCAAACGGGTGCTGCTTCGCGCGTTCGTTCGCGCGGGCTATTGGCCGTCGCTGCTGGCGGGGCGATTGATGTATCGCCTCGGCCTGTGGCGGCAGTGGGACGTGATTGACGAGCATGTGATCCTCGGTGCGATTCCCGTCTGGGGCGATCTGAAGCGCTTGCGAGCCCTCGGCGTCACCGCCGTGATCAATCTCTGCGAGGAGTTCCCCGGCGAGCCAGAGAAACTCGCCGCAATGGGCATGACGCAGCTCCACCTGCCGACGCTCGACTATCATTGCCCGTCGCTGGAAGACATTGGCAAAGCGCTGGAGTTCATTCGATCCCAATCCGCCGCCGAGCCGCCCGGCGACGCAGCACCGCGGCCTCGTGGGATGGTCTACCTCCACTGCAAAGCCGGCCGCGGCCGATCCGCCGCCGTCGCCCTGTGTCATCTGATGACATCCCGCGGCCTCTCCGCCGCTGACGCAGCCCGACTCCTCAAGCAACTTCGCCCGGCGGTGCGGCGGGGGCTGCCAGAATACGTGGCCGTTCAGGCGTTCGAGGCCGGTCGGCGGGCAAATCGGGCGGAATTGTGACTCCAAACGTATGATATGTATATAAAATGATAAACCAACCTCGTGGGTGAAATCTGGTATGATCGAGTGGTTCAGTCCGGACCGAACTATGCCGTTGAAGGGGGAGAGGGAACGGAATAACGGCAGGAGGTTAACAAAGGAGCCGCTCTTGTTGTACGCGCGACGACCTACCTGGCGGGCAGCGACCTGCATCGCGCTGTTGCTCGGCATCGGGCTTGTCCGTGTCGGAGTACAGGCACAGGATTCAATCCGCGCCGCGCCTGCCGTCACGACCGGGCTACCGAGCCTTTCCGGCACCGGTTGGTTCAATGTTGACAAACCGCTTACATGGGAGCGATTGCGCGGTCGCCCGGTGCTCGTCGAGTTCTGGGCGACGTGGTGCCCGCCGTGCGTGGCGAACATTCCATCGTTGTGCAAGCTGCAGGATTCTTACCGGGAACAAGGTCTTGTCGTCATTGGCATCACGAATGAGTCACCCAGCCGCGTGGAGACGACGCTGCGACGCCGAAAAGTAAACTATGCGATCTGCGCCGGGCAGCCCGAAACGAAAAATGCATTCGTCCAGTCGATCCCCTTTGCCATGTTTGTCAACCCATCCGGCGAAGTGGTTTGGCAGGGGTATCCCGACGACCTGGAGAATCGGGTTTGCACATGGATGAAATCGTCCGCCGTGCGCAACGCCGAATCGTTGATCGTGCCAGAAGCGCGGACGTGGGAGCCAGTCCGGCGTCCAAGCGACGTCGCGGCGTTTGATACCCCCCGCCTGATCGAATTAGCCGAGAAATTGGTTGCAAAGGCGGATGCCGTATCGCCAGAGGATATCGAACCACTTTATGAGTTCTACTGGCGAAATCTGCCGCGAACTGGCTGGAATGGCGATTCATCGACTCGCTATGAGTCGATTCGTTACGCGTGCATTCTGACGAAGGCGTTGAAGTCGGCTGGCCGTTCCAAAGCGATGGAATGCATGCGTAGGGAGTGTTTTCGCCGGATCACCGGGCCTGAACCGGATTCGCTGAATCGAAGTGCCATCGTCACCTATTTGACAAAAGTCACCTGTGAACGCGACGACTCGGATCTGATCCGATTGCTCGAGTCTCGTCTAAAAGCAGAGCCACATCCCGCTGTGCGATACGACATTGAGGAAACACTGGAACGATTTGATAGCCGGCGCAATCGCGAAGCTCACGAACGGCTGGCGCGAGAAGGGCGCAGACCTTCGGAGTCGACAACGATTCATGATGCTGCGGAATACGAGCGCGTGACTCGTTCCAAGTGGACAACGCGCTGGTTCGGACCGCCTGCCGAACTGCGCAAATACGATGCCTATTGTCAGACCGCGGCGCGGAGAGTGTCCGGTGCCCCCAACGCCGAGTCGGTCCGCGCGTTTCTCGCGGATTACCGCACGCACGGCTTGTCCAGCGTCAGTGACTTGCTGATTCGACAACGGGTGCTCGACACGTTGGGCGATTCCCGCCTCGCCGATCAAGCGGACCCGTCAGTTCGTCGTGCCCTCCAGGAAACGGTATTTGAGATTGTTCAAATGGCCGACCTCGAGTATCCCCTGCGGAACCGCGCGATCAATCTGCAAATGCAAGTCGGGTATGACTCGCTCGATAGGGATCAGGTCTTGTTCGTTCTTGATCGATTGATCCGAAGTGAGCAATCGGGCTTTCCTCGATCGCTGCTCGAAATCTGGAAACTCCAGATCACCGATCCGGCCAAGCTGAAGTGATCGTGGAGTGCGGAGTCGATTTCAGACTTGTTGATTCAGTCAACGAATCCCGTTCGGCCCCGATGCACAATCATGGTTGTGTGGGCGACGCCGAGTTCGATTGCGCCGGCTCGCTCACCAGCCCCAGATCCCCCAGCACCTCAAACACTTTGTCGCGCACATCCGGCCCCATGACGCCTTCCCCGCGCGCGTTCGCCGCGAACACAAACTGCCGACCGCCGCTCTGCACGTGCCCCACGAACCAACCCAGCTTCGGCTTGTCCGTGCCTTCCAGCCCCGTGCCCGTCTTCCCGCTGAACGTCCATGCGCCATCCGGTTCGACACGAGCCGGCTCTGACTTGATCGCGATCGCGTCAGGCTTCTTCAAGTCCTCGCGCTTCGCGTCAGACGCCGGCCCCCCGCGCTTCAGCACGATCAGCTCGCGCACCGTCTTCATCACCTCCGGCTTGAACGGCAGCTTGTCCTGATACAACCGCTCCATGAACCGAACCTGCTCAATCGCCGACACGCCAAACGACGACCCCAGCCAGAATCGGTCGATCCCGCCGGAGATGTCCCGGTTGCTATACTCACAGCCATCAAGATACTTCTGCATCCGCTGCGGGCCGATCTTCCGCGCCAGCACCTGGAAATACCACACCACCGAATCGCGGATGGCCGTCGACAGCGTGTGATCCTGCTCGCACGCCTTGCGGCTCTGCGGCGTGCCGTCCCACGTGAGCCGTGCGTCCGGCCCGCTCACGACGCCGCAGTCCAGCGCCGCCAGCGAGTTGAAAATCTTGAACGTCGAGCAAGGCGAGCGCCGCACTTTGCAGCCCGCCTCGTTGAAGAACAGCATCTCCCCCGTGCCGACCTCTTTGATGACAAAGCAGCCGTCGTACTTCCCGAACCGCGCCGGGAAATCAACCTTGCGCAGATCGAGTGTCGCCTCGGGCGGACCGGCAAAAAATGCGTGCGTCAGGATAAACGTCAGAAGCGGAACCATGCTTGAAGACTCCTTTCTTCAACGAGGGCTGCGGCGACAGGGCATACGCCGCGCACCGTTACGCGGTTCGCGCGAAGTTCACGGCACTGCATCACTCCGCCCGTCGCGCCGATGCCCGTTCTCGTCATACAGGCTCACGTCCACATCCAGCATCGCCTTCGTCATGGTCACGATCTGCCCCGTGTGAAACGCGAAGTGCTCCACCACGTGCATCACCGCCGCCGCCCCGCTCACGCGATACGATTGAATCGAAAACTCCCACGCAAGATGCTCCTCCTCCATCCCGCGGATCACCCCGCACGCCTCGCGCAGCGTCTCGTGCAATTCCCCCAGCAACGCCTCAACATCCGCGCCGCCCCGCGCGTCGAA
>CAZQCF010000028.1:0-52755 GCA_964592235.1 uncultured Planctomycetaceae bacterium | reverse complement strand
ATGAGCGGCCCGCCGCTGATGATTGACGCGGCCAAAGCCGCGTTCGCCGCCCTGGGCTTACCGGCGGAGCACCTGTTCTATGATGCGTTCGAGTTCGCACCGCGTTGAAGATTGCCCGGCGAATAGCCAACGCCCCGGTAACGGCGGTATAGTTTTGCCATAGCGCGGCGGCCTGAATTTTCATGGCGGCTGCGCATCGAACTCTTCGCCGCTCCTGGAACCGGCGAGAACCGCCTTGTCATTCGAGAGACCATCGCCGGAGAACCCGCTTTCGAAGAAGACGCCAACGACCGCAGCATCTGCGGCACGGTCGACGACCGCGTGCTCTCCAACGACCCACGCGTCGGCCGCGCCATGCCCGTCACCTGCACCGCCTGGCTCTTCAACGATGAGAACAAGTGCCTGCTCACCGCCGGGCACTGCGCGGGGGCATCGCTTCAGGTCATGCAGTTCAACGTGCCGCTTTCCACGTCGGGCGGTTCGACGGTGAGTCCCCCGCCGCAGGATCAGTATCCCATCGATCCCGCTTCCATCCAGTCACAGAACGGCGGCGTCGGAAACGACTGGGCCTACTTCGGATGCTTCAAGAATTCCAACACGAATCTGACGCCGGCGCAGGCGCAGGGTGATTACTTCATTCTTGCACCGTTCGCTCCGCCCGTCTCCGGGCAGGACATCCGCATCACCGGATACGGCGGCGTCTCCGCGCCGGTCTCGCTGACGTGGAACTACGTTCAGAAGACCCATGTCGGACCGTACGTCTCGCTTTCCGGAAACACCGTACGCTACGCAACCGACACCACGGGCGGCAACTCCGGCTCGCCCGTCATCGACGAAACCACCGGCATGGCCATCGGCATTCACACCCACGCCGGATGCAACAGCGGAGGCGGCTCCAATCAGGGCACGGCCATCCAGCACTCCGGCCTGCAAAACGCGCTGGCCAACCCCCAGGGTGTTTGCGACGACGACATCGACTCGCCGACTCCTGACCCGATGTTTTTCACCATCCCGCCGACGCCGACCAGCACGACAACCGTCGTGATGCAATGCACCGAGGCCACCGACACCGGCTCGCCGCCGGTTCAGTATTACTTCGACTACGTCAGCGGCGCGGGCGGCGGCATCGACAGCGGCTGGACCACGGATCGCGACTATTCCAACAGCGGCCTGACGCCCAACTCGGTCTACAACTACCGGGTGCGCGCGCGCGACAGCAATTCTCCCACGCCCAACCTCACGGCCTACAGCACCACCATCACCGCCGGCATGCCGATCCAGACCCCCACCGGCGTCGGCTTCTCGAACGTGACCTCGACATCGATGACGGTTCAGGCGCTCGGAACGTTCACCAACGTCGGCTTCCTCCAGACAGGCTTCTATTACGAACTGACCCCGCCCGACGGCAGCGGCGCCAACGCCTGGATCACCGGCGCCGGCGCGGCAACCGTGAACCTCACCGGCCTGACGCCCTGCACCGATTACACCCTGCGAATCAAGGCGCGAAACTTCCAGGGCGACGAAACGCCCTTCACCGAGGCCGTCTCGCAGTTCACGCTCGGTTGCGCTTGCAAACTGCTCGGCGACATCGACGGCGATGGATTCGTCACCGGCTCGGACATCGCCGGATTCATCCGCGCCAAGCTCGGCTCGCCGCTCGAAACCGACAACGCCGCCTGCGCGGACTACAAGACCGAGACGCTCGACGGCGACGTGGCCCTGTTCACGGCCGATCTGCTCGGAGAAAAGTAAAGCATTACGCACGGAAGGCGCAACGCAAAAGGAAATGGCGAGAGGAACCCGAAGAGAACGTCGGGTGACCGCTCAATGCCATAGGCTCGAAGCCTGTGCCTCACCGCTCACGGATTCTTCCCAATATGCCGCCAGGCCCATGGCAGCGCCGTCGCGGCAAGGGCGATCTTCAGCACGTCGCCCGGAAGGAACTTCAATACCCCCTCGAAGAACGCGGCGGTCACACCGGCCTGAAACGCCAGCCACACAAAGCCGCCGCACAGGATGACCGCCTGGCCGACTGCCATTGCCACGGCAGCCGTCGCCATGCGCCGACCCATTCCCATTTCACAAAGCGCCCCGACCACCGCTGCCGCGACCGGGAACGCAAACAGATAGCCCGACGACGGCCCCGCGAAATAAGCGATCCCCGCCACCGGACCGGCGAAGACCGGCAGGCCCGCCGCACCTTCCATCAAATAGACCACCATCGACACCGCACCGCGCCGCATCCCCAACGCCGCCCCGACCAGCAGCACCGCGAACGGCTGCATCGTCATCGGCGCCGGCCACATCGGTAATTGCACCTTCGCGCAAAGCGCCACCAGCATCGAGCCGGCGACCACCAGCGCAAGATCAGCGGCCATCGTGCGGCGGCGAGCGCCGGAAAACAACATGGCATCAGCAAGCAGGATATGACTCATTGCGATTCCTCGTTCCTAATCGATTGCGTGCCTCATGAACTCGGCATCAAGGACTTCAGGGCGTCGTACTCGGAGCGATTGGCCGGGGCGAAGCCCTTGACCGCCAACTGCTTGCACAACGCCTCATTCTCCGCCGTGCGATTCAACAGAAATTCCGTCAGCTTCTTTACGTCCTCATCAGCCGCGCCGGGCCCGGCCACGATCACCAGCTCCGGCACCGGGTCGGTCTCGCCGATCACCTTGAACTGATCTTTCGACGGACCGCTGATCGGGTTCCCGCCTGTCGCGGGCAGCTTCTCGAACACCGCCTCATCGACCACGCCGGCATTGACCGTCAGGTCCAGCGCGATCTTGACGGCCGCATCATTCTGAACATACAAGCGCTGTTCCCAGCAAAAGGGCGGCGGCAGCAGTTCAGGCAGCAACTTGTTGGTCGGTACCCCGCCGCGCTCCAGTGCCTTGCGCGCGGCGTAGTCGGTCAGCAAGTCCTTGTAGGTTCCGAAGGCGAAGCGCTTCGCCGCGCAATCCGCCACCGACTTGAATCGCTGGTCGCTGGCCCGCGCGATCAGCAATCCCTTGCGAGACGTTCGGCCCATTTCATTCACCGCGCTGGCCAGCAATTTCAAATGCGATGCGTCAGGGATCGAGGCGTATTCCTGCGCGGTCAGGATGGCGAACTTCATGTCGCCCATCGTCAGTTGCTGCGCAATCGCCTCGCCGCTGGGCTGTGGATTGAATCGGATCGGCTGACCGAGGGCCTCTTCCATTCCCGCGTGCAGCGCCCGGTATTCGGCGGGAATCCCGAACGGATCGGCCTTGGTCGTGCCGACCATGACGACGTCACGCATCCCACCGCCGCCGCCCTGCGAACAACCGACACCGGCAAGCAGTGCCAAAGCGGCAACCGACGACAAACAAACATGCATCAAGCAAGCGGGACGGAACATGCGTGACATGGCGGCTGCTCCCGAACGGTTCCATCGGCAGCGCCAGGCTGCCCCGATGCCCGTTCGGCGAAAAGTATAGCGGCCCCATGCTGGAACGCTCAAGCCGGCTGATCCGAGAGAGACTCACCAGCCAGGGCCGCGAGCAGATCCGCCGCATCGCGAGCGGACACGCGTAACGACGCGACTTGATCGGCTCGTGCGATAATCCGCGCGCAGAGCTCGGGGGCCGTTGCACTGGGAAGCGCCTCAAAGTGAACCCAGTCCCCGCCGCGCAGAGCGGTGTCATCCGGCTTTGCGGTGAAGAAGAAGCGCCGCCCCGCGGACGTGACAAGACTCCCATCGAGGGAAAGCGGACGATAGGTCAACACGTAGCCAAGCACGAAACATGCCTCCCAACCGGCGAAAGGGCGGCTTCCGTTCCATTTCGCGCAATCGACTGGCGTCGAGCCAGGTCGCGCGGGCATCCGTGCGTCGCGCAGGTTAGCCCGCCGTCTGCATCGTTGCACGCAAAAAAACCGATTGAAAATTGGAATCGAAGCGGCGGTCTGATAAAGAAACTCACCCGCGTTCGCATCGGCGATCGTGTTGCATCGCGTTGTAAAAAAACAGCAGAGAAGAGGAAACAGGGAATAGCGGAATGGTGCGTCGAGGACGCACCCTACAACTCATTAGCCACTAGCCACTGATCACTCCCAATCAACCCGGATCGGGATTCTGGATCGTATCGCCGTTCGCGTCGGTGACGAGCCACACCACCTGGTTGCGCGGGTTGCTGGCTGCATCGCCGGCGCGGTCGAGGACTGTCGCGACAATCGTGCCGCCGCCGGCATACTGGAAGGGCTGAACGGCATTATTGAACGGCGTCTTGTCGAGGCGCCATTCCGGAGCCGTGCCAAAGCCTTGCGCACATAGCGTTCCCTGAATGCGGATCGCTTCAGCGGACTTGCCGACGGGGATTCCCGACGGATTGGTGTAAACGAATCCGCGCTGGGTGCAAAGGTTGGCGCCGGTGCAGATAAAGTTGGGATCGGCATCGCCGAAGACGATCAATTCCGGCAGCGGAATGAGCGGGCTGCCGGTCGCAGTCAAAAGCGTGCGCGTCGTCTCGGTGCCCGGCGTCGCCGCCACGAGGGACGGGCTGCCCAGCTCGTTGATTCCATAGCGCCGGACCAGGATGCGCGTACCGGAAAGCAACGGAATCGTATCGCATCCGACGACCAGCACCGTCTGCCCGGGAATCAGGGCGTCGACATAACCGGCGTTGAGGTAGTTCGGCAGCTCGGCATCGCAGACAAAGCCGCCCGGACCTGCGGAAACCGCCAGCGTGATCGCGAACGACACCGGCTGCTGCGCCTGATTGACAAGAGCAATCTGTATATTTCTGCTGGCGGCGTCCAATGCGCACACCGACGTGATCGCTGTGTCGGGATTGGTGTTATCCGGCGTGGTGGTTGGCGTGCCCTGGTTGCGATCGGGAAGGTTCAGGAACGTCTGCGCAAACTGCGCCGACAAGAACGGGCTGATGTTGCCGCCGCAGCCTACGGCGATAAATGCCGCCAGCAGGCCCAGCGCCACCGCGCCGCGCGGGTTCAGAACGTGACCGAATCGAGTCCTCATGAAAGGGCCTCCCTTACAAGGCTGCCTGGGGGTTCCGCGAGGCGGGGGCACGACTGCAATCCACCAAGAGGTTGAAACGCTTCGCGCCGTTGCATCCGCCGCCATGTCCGGCATGGATCGGCGGGGAAGGTTGAGACCGCCGGTCCCCGGTTGCTACCCGGCTGCCTCACGCTGGATTTTACCGCCTGACCGGGGCGGAAGCAACGCCGAAACCCCCGATCAATACAAAGCTTCCGGCATGTCCCAAAACCTCGAAATCCTGCGGCACACCGCCCTATACAACACACCGTTCCCCATCCCTTCTTCTCTTGTTTATAGGCATATCCCGGGCTACCGCACAGGCGATGGACGGGGACGGGCCGCTGCTTCAAGGACACCCGCTCCAGCCGGCTTATCTGCTCGGCCGATGGACATTTACGTTCGATGGTTCGCGGACGTAACTGGGGAGGGCGAACCCCTTATCTCGATGCCGACCTTCGAATCGGAGCCAGACTTCGTGCGATTCCGCAATCTGACAACACTCGACACCGACCGGCTTCTGCAAATGATCCGCGAGGCGGCCGGCGAATGGCCGCTTCACGGGCTGGATGTGACGATCCGCGACAGCCGCTCCTCCGATTTCTCCGGAACGTGCTTCTACAAGACCGGCCGGATCTACGTAAATGTCGGGCGTCATGTGAGCTACCCATATCCGCTCAAGACCTATCTCGCCCGGGCGCGGTCCAGCCGGGGCCGATGGTGGCGCGAGATTTACAGCATCGTCGTGCAGGACCCTTACCAGTTGGTGCTGTTTGTGTTCATGCACGAGCTGTATCACTGGCTGGTTCGGCAGGCCCGCCGCAACACCCGGCAGAAAGAGGCCCGATGTGACCGGTTCGCCGCCCGAGCCTTGGTAGACCACCACGGGCTAGTCGTTCTCGACTCCCATGCCGTGCCGGTGGCTCGAAATGAGTGGGACTTCCAAGACCTGGATGGCTTCGTCGCTGCGGCACACCGCGTGACCGCTCGCCGTCCACGCGTGCCGGAAGCCGTCAGACAACCGGTGCTGGCCGCCCGACCGGCGATTCGAATCAGCCCGAAGGCCTCTTCTCGAAGCTCACATTCAGACAAGTCGCAGCCGGCCTGACAAGGTCCAACGCCCTGCCTTTTCGCTGAGCCGACTCTGGCACACCGGCATTTCACCGGCTCTCGGCGCGAGCGGCGGTCATCGGGAAGCGAAAGAAAAATCTCAACCGTCGGGTGTGATTTCGCCGACTTTTCGTTGACTGCTAACCTTTTACGGGATATGATGTTATTGTGGTAGGGGGGCGGGTCGCAGCCGCGGGTTGCCGTTTTGCAATACTGTGCTGCCGCTCGGGTACGCTGCGTACAATAGAATTAATCGCTTCTCATCAGCCGGCCCAACGCCGGCCGATGGGAGGGTGAAAACAAGTCTTCCACTCGCTGCGGCACCCTTTGACCGCGCCAATACCAACAGGGTGCCGCACGCCTTTTTTACTCCGCGTACTTTTCTTCGCTCAACGCCTGAAGCAAGCCGCAAACCAGGCGGGACGATACCATTACGCACGCTTTGAATTCTTCGGGAAAGGAATCCTTCATGGCTGGTTCGAACTCGCCGACGACGTTTGATTTTCCTCGCCGATTCGTCGCCGCCGATGCCGTGCTCGGTGATGTCGCGGCGATCGAGCCGTACTACCGCGACCTGGAAAGCCGCTCGCTGGGCAGCCGCGCAGCGCTGGAATCGCTGCTCGCGGACTGGTCGGAGCTGGACGCGTGGCTCGACGAGGAAAGCTCGACGCGCTACGTAGCGATGACATGCCACACTGACGACACCGAAATCGAAAAGCGCTACCTCGACTTCGTCGAGAACGTCGCGCCGCAGGTCAAAGTCTGGACCAACCGGCTCGAGCGCAAGGTGCTGGATTCCGCGCATCATCGCGATTTGCCCTCGGAACGTTTTGAAGTCTGGCTCAAGCAGCTCCGCGCGCGCGTCGACCTGTTCGACGAACGCAACGTGCCGCTGGCAACCGAGGACGACAAGCTCTCCCAGCAATACCAGAAGATCGTCGGCGGGATGTCCGTGCAGCACGACGGCCGCGAGCAGACGCTTGAGGAGATGAGCAAACTGCTGGAGTCGCCGGACCGGGCGGTGCGCCGCGAAGCATGGGAAAAGATCAGCGCGTGCTGGACAAGCCGGCGCGACGAGATCGAACAGATCTTCGACGACATGGTGCGCATTCGTCATCAGATGGCGGTTAATAAGGGGCTGAAAGACTACCGCGAGTACGCCTTTCGTGACTGGGAGCGGTTTGACTACACACCGGCGGATTGCGAGGCCTTCGCGGCGAGCGTTGAAAAGCTCGTCGTGCCTGCGGCGCATCAGTTGGCCGAACAGCGAAGGCAACAACTGGGGCTTGATACGCTGCGGCCGTGGGATATGGACGTAGACCCAAAGGGGCGTGAGCCGCTATCGCCGTTCAAGGGGGCAGCGGAGTTGATCGCGGGTTGCGGGAGAATCTTCTCGCGCGTCGGCGACGTGTTTGCGAAACAGTTCGCGCGGATGACGGAGTGCGGCTTGCTGGACCTGGAGAGCCGCAAGGGCAAAGCGCCGGGCGGCTACATGACGGCGTTCGAGGGCCGCCGCCTGCCGTTCATTTTCATGAATGCGGTCGGCACGCAGGATGACGTACAGACGATGCTGCACGAGGGAGGGCACGCATTTCACGTGTTCTCGGTGCGTGACGAACCGATGACGGCGCTCCGTCAGCCGCCGATTGAGTTTGCCGAAGTCGCGTCGATGGGCATGGAATTGCTGGCCGCGCCGCACCTGACGGAGTTTTACTCGCCGGCCGACGCGAAGCGGGCGCACCTCGACAACTTGCAGAACATCGTGCGGTTCTTTCCATGGATGAGCACGATCGACATGTTCCAGCATTGGGTCTATTCCCACCCGACGCACACACGCGAAGATCGCCGCGCTGCCTGGACCGCGCTGAACAAGCGATTCAACCACTGGGTCGATTACAGCGGCAGGGAGGACGTGCTGGCGACCAGCTGGCATCGCAAGAATCACCCCTTCACCGTGCCGTTCTATTACGTCGAATACGGCATCGCGCAGCTGGGGGCGCTCGGCGTGTATTTCAACTCGCGGCGTGACTACGCCGGGGCGGTGAAGTCCTACCAAAAGGGCCTGGCCCTGGGAGGCCGCCGCCCGCTGCCGGAGCTGTTCGCCGCGGCCGGGGTGAAGTTCGACTTCTCGGCGGAGGCGATCGGCCCGCTGATTGCCGGCGCGCGGGGGGAATTGGCGGAGGCGTTGTCTGAATAGTCCTCTCATTCCCGAAGAGACATCGTCCCCACACATATCACGAGACCACGAATTGTAGGCGAGTATTCAGCGAGTATAATCCCATCGTGATTCGACAAGCCCCAGAAACAAGCTCTTTGATTACGAGCGAGAATCGCGCATTCATCACTCGCGCCAAGATAAGAAACTACAAGAGCCTTGGAAAGGTCGAAGTAGAACTGGGGCGATTAACTGTCCTAGTGGGCAGAAACGGCGCCGGGAAAAGCAATTTCCTCGATGCGCTCGCGTTCCTCGTAGAAGGACTTCGAACATCGCTCGACCATGCGATCAAGGCTCGAGGCGGAATCGATGGAGTGCGCCGTCGATCGACAGGCCATCCCCGCAATTTTGCACTTGAATTCGACTTGGTCCTGCCCGACCACCGCACGGCAACCTATGGATTCGAGATCGCAGCTCGCGGCAAGGGAGGATTTGTCGTCAAGAAAGAGGGGCTCGCCATTCGCGAGTCATCCTCGGGAACCGTCGCACACTATGAAGTGAGTGAAGGCGCCGTTGAATCTAAGACTACCGCCAATATGCCGGTTGCCGCACCGGATCGGCTCTATCTGGTAACTGCTTCAAACCTGCCGCTGTTTAGAGACGTATATGATTCCTTCCTCGCAATGGGATTCTATAATCTGAATCCCGACACCATGAAAAAAATGCAAAGTCCCGATGCCGGAGATTTGCTGCATCGCGATGGGGGTAATCTTGCAAGCGTGGTGGGGAGGTTGAAGGCCGATAAGGACGAGGCTTTTGAGCGGCTCAAGCAGTTTCTGCAAACCATCGTCCCGAGTGTCTCGGATGTCGACCGCTTGCCGTTCGGTCCCAGCGAAACGCTTCAATTCAAACAAAAAGTAAGCGGCGCCGAACATCCATGGACGTTTTACGCGGCGCACATGTCGGATGGCACGCTAAGGGCGCTTGGCACGTTGGTTGCCGTCGCCCAATTGGCCGATCGGCGGCGGCCTGTCACGCTTGTTGGAATCGAAGAACCAGAAACTGCACTCCATCCGGCCGCAGCAGAAGCTCTTATTGACGCATTGCGTGAAGCGTCGTTGCACACACAAGTGTTGATTACAACTCACAGCCCAGATTTGTTGGAGAATATCGATGCTGAAAAGGATTCGCTCTATGTCGTAGTCTCGCAAGACGGCACGACCCATGTCGCGCCGATTGACAATGCGAGCCTGTCTGCAATAAAGGCGGACCTCTATACAGCAGGCGAATTGCTCCGCATGGATCAATTGCAGCCAGATCCGGACAATCTCCGACAACAGGAGCAACTGAAATTTTCGTTTGGAACAAACGAGGATGACGACTAACCGTGTTGAAGATTGTTCCCATCGTCGAGGGGCGCGGCGAGGTCGAGGCGATTCGCCCTCTCATTGATCGCATTTGGAATGTCCATCTTCAGGGGGACGCGATGCAGGTGCTTCAGCCGGTCCGCCGGCCCCGGCACAAGATTCTGAAGCGGGTTGGGGCCACACTGTCTGCCGCGATTAACAAATCCGAGCTTGAAAAGGCCGTGAGGTATGCCGCAGATAAGTTACGACATGCCTGCGGACCTGACGATCGCAGCCTGATCCTCCTGTTGCTGGATGCGGATGAAGATTGCCCGGCCGAAGCCGCGCCGAGGCTTATTCAGGCTGCTGCGCCATTTGTGTCGCTGGGACAATTTGCTTGCGTGCTGCCAAACCCGAATTATGAGACGTGGCTCGTGGCAAGCGCCGACTCTTTAAAAGGCGTGATTGAGTTCGATCCATCCGATCACCGAGTTCGAGACCCAGAGACGCACCGTGTTGGAAAGGGCTGGATACAGGACCGAATGCAACACTATAGCGAAACAGTTGATCAGCCTCGGCTAACCAGCCGCCTGGACGTTGCTTTGTGCAGACAGCGCTCCCCGTCGTTTGACAAACTGGTTCGAGAGTTGGAAAAGCAAATTCCACGCTCCGAAAAGGGCATCGACGAGAATCCATGAACGTCCTGCTCGCCAATCCCCGCGGTTTCTGTGCCGGCGTTGATCGCGCCGTGAAGATCGTCGATCTCGCGCTGGAGGCGTTCGGACCGCCGGTCTATGTGCGGCGGGAGATCGTGCACAACAGCCATGTCGTGGCCGATCTGCGCGGCAAGGGGGCCGTGTTTATTGAAGAGCTATCCGAGGCGCCGACCGGCGCGGTCGCGATTCTCTCGGCGCACGGCGTCGCGCCGAGCGTGTTCGACGAGGCGCGGTCGCGCGGGCTGCGACTGATCGATGCGACGTGCCCGCTGGTCACAAAAGTGCATCTCGAAGTTCATCGCTTCGTGCGGCAGGGCTATCACATCGCCCTGATCGGTCACGCCGGTCACGACGAGGTGATCGGCACGATGGGCGAAGCGCCGGGGAAGATTACACTTGTCGAGAACGAGGCGCACGCCCGCACGGTCGAGTTTCCTCCGCACGACAAGCTCATGGTGCTCACGCAAACGACGCTCGGCGTGGACGACACGGCCGGCGTGCTGAACGCCCTGCGCGAGCGTTTCCCCAGACTGGAATTGCCGCCGACCGACGACATCTGCTACGCGACGCAAAACCGCCAGGACGCGGTGAAGGAGATGGCCCGCCGCGGAATGGATCTGCTGCTGGTGGTCGGCTCGCGCAACAGCAGCAACGCGGCACGGCTGGTGGAAGTCGGCGCGGCCCGGGGCGTGCGCGGCTTTCTCATCGACGGGCCGGACCAGATCGATCCGGCGTGGGTCACCAACGCGACACAGGTCGGCGTCACGGCGGGAGCAAGCACGCCGGAGTCGGTTGTGCGCGGCGTGCTGGATCGCCTGGCGTCGCTGGGGGCCGGCGGCGTCGAGCTTTGCACGACGGCCGAGGAAGACACAGTCTTTCAGATTCCGCCGCAATTGCGGGAGGCCGTGGAGCAGAAGCGCGGCGTGCCGCTGAAGGTGATCGGCGGCTGATTTGGCGGTAGAATCGCGGGGATCATGAGCAAACCCATCGACCCACACACGCCCGCGGCGGCCTCGCGCACGGAGCGGCCCGGCGGCGGCCTCGTCACAAACGTTGCGAGCGGCGTCATCGACACGGGTCGCGATGCGCTGTCGGCGGCGGCAAGCACGGCGCGCTCCGGAGCGCGGCTGGCGCTGGGGACGATCTTCGCGGGTGCAAACGTGCTGATTGATCTGGGCGTGCGGGCGGCGCGGGCGCTGCCGTTGCGCGATGGGGCCACAGCATGGCCGCGCGAGGCCGCGGCCATGCCACCCGAATCAGTCATGCCATCTGAATCGATCATGAAAGGCAAATCGGCGTCGCCGGAGAGTGTCACAAATGCGGCACGAGAATCGGTTGCGGCGCAGGGCGAATCGCCGAAGTCAAAGCGCGATACGGGGCATGCAGGCAAATCGTCTCAAACAGCCGCCCCGCTCGTACGCGGGTGGTGGCGATCCACCGGAAGTCTGCCCGTGTGGGAGCCGAACGACGTACGTCAGGCCTTGCGCTGCGTCAATTCGCCGATCGCAGTGACCGTCCATCACGAACGCATCGCGCTGGGCGTAGACGGTATCTGCACGCTCGGCGCAACCGCACCAACTGAAACCGCGCCGGACGCCGGCGAACAAATTCTGCCGTTGTTTGCATACGCTCCCGCCCTGCACCCCTCCATGCTGGGCGACCCTTCATTTCGGCACGACTACGGCCTGGAATACGCTTACCTCGCCGGGGCGATGGCCAACGGGATCGCGTCGGTCGAAATCGTCGAGGCGATGGGCCGCGCCGGCATGATGGGCTTTTTCGGCTCCGCGGGGCTAAGCGTCGACCGCGTCGCCCACGCGATCGATCATATCCAGGCGGCGCTGCCCGATCGCCCGTTCGGCTTCAATCTCATTCACAGCCCCAGCGAGCCGGACCTCGAATCCGCCGTCGTTGACTTGTATCTCAAACGCGGCGTACGCGTCGTCGATGCTTCGGCCTATCTCGATCTGACGTTGCCGCTGGTGCGCTATCGGGTCCGCGGCATCACGCGGGATGCCGAAGGGCGCGTGATCTGCCCCAATCGCGTGCTGGGCAAGGTCTCGCGCGTGGAGGTCGCCCGAAAGTTTCTCTCGCCGCCGCCCGAGGCGATGCTCAACAAACTTGTCGCGGCCGGCGACCTCACGGCCGAGCAGGCGCAATGGGCGAAGCGCATCCCCGTGGCGCAAGACCTCATCGTCGAGGCCGATTCGGGCGGGCATACCGACAATCGCCCTGCGGTCGCGCTGCTGCCGACCATGATGGCCCTGCGCGACGAGTTGCAAGCCGAGTTTGAATACGATCGCCCGCTGCGCATCGGCGCAGCCGGCGGCATCGGCACGCCCGCAGCGGCGGCGGCAGCGTTTGCGATGGGCGCGGCCTTCGTGCTGACCGGCTCGGTCAATCAATCGTGCGTCGAGGCGGGCACGTCCGACGCGGTGCGTGAGATGCTGGCGAAGGCAGCGCAGGCCGACGTGACGATGGCCCCGGCGGCCGACATGTTCGAAATGGGCGTGAAGGTTCAGGTGCTGAAGTTCGGCACGATGTTCGCCATGCGGGCCCGCAAGCTGTACGACCTGTACCGTCAATACGACAGTCTCGATGCGTTGCCCGATGCGCAGCGCACGGCGCTGGAGCGGGACTTCTTCCGCTGTTCGTTGGAGCAGGCGTGGGACCAGACGCGCGCGTTCTTCGAGAAGCGCGACCCGTCGCAGATCGCCCGCGCCGAGGCCGAGCCAAAGCACCGCATGGCTCTGGTCTTTCGATCCTACCTTGGACAAGCGTCAAAATGGGCCAACGCCGGCGAGCCGACCCGCAAGGCCGACTACCAGGTCTGGTGCGGCCCGGCCATGGGCGCCTTCAACGAGTGGGCGCGCGGCTCGTGCCTCGAACGCTGGCAGAACCGAACCGTCGTCGCCGTCGCGATGAACCTGATGCTCGGCGCGGCCGTGCTGACGCGCGTGAACTGGCTGCGGGCGCAGGGCGTGGAGATTGCCCCGGACCTGGCACGGTTTGAACCGATGGAACTGGCGGAGGTTCAGGGGGCGTTGGCAGAATAGCGAATTGTGAATTGCGAATGGCGAAAGCTCCTCTCACTGCAAGCGCATGCGAAACATAGGCTTCTCGCTCTTCGCAATTCGCCATTCCTATTTACATGTGCTGGTATAAGCTTATCCATATCAACACTTTATAGCCAACACAGCCATTACAGCATGGTCGCAATATCCCTTATACTTCCCCCTTTCACAATCCGGTCAGCCCGGATCGGCCAAGCACGTTTTTGCACTTTCCGAAGTCGGACCCCTGAATGAGCATCGCGCGAACGACGGACACCCCTGCTCAACCCATCGCCATCATCGGCATGGGATGCATGTTCCCCAAGGCGGCGGATATCCGCGCCTTCTGGCGACTGCTGCGCCGCGGGGAAGATGCCATCACGCCGACGCCGCCGACGCACTGGTCCATCGCCGATTACGTGGACCCCGATCCGAAGCGGCCGGACTTCACCTATTGCGGGCGCGGGGGGTTTCTTTCGCCGACGGAGTTTGACCCGACGGAGTTCGGCATCCCGCCGACGATTCTCGAAGCGACCGATACGTCACAACTGTTGAGCCTCGTCGTGGCGAAGGCGGCCCTGGAGGACGCGGGCTACGGCGAATCGCGTGAGTTCAACCGCGAGCGGGCCAGCGTCATCCTCGGCGTAACAGGCTTGCAGGAACTGGCGCTGCCGCTGGGAGCGCGGCTGGGGCATCCGATCTGGCGGCGGGCGCTGGCCGAAGCGGGCGTGCCGGCCGATCAGGCCGAATCGGCGCTGGCGAAGATCTCCGACGCGTACGTGAGCTGGCAGGAGAACTCGTTCCCCGGTCTGCTGGGCAACGTGGTCGCGGGGAGAATCGCTAATCGTCTCAATCTCCGCGGGACGAACTGCGTGGTCGATGCGGCTTGCGCCAGTTCGTTGAGCGCCGCGCACCTTGCCATAATGGAGCTGGCCACGGGTCGCTGCGATCTCGCCCTGACCGGCGGCGTCGATGCCCTGAACGATATCTTCATGTACATGTGCTTCAGCAAGACGCCGGCGCTCTCGCCGACGGGCGACGCGCGGCCCTTCGCCGACGATGCCGACGGCACGGTCCTCGGTGAGGGCATCGGCATGCTCGTGCTGAAACGCCTGCAGGACGCCCAGCGCGATGGCGATCGAATCTACGCCGTCATTCGTGGGATCGGCACATCGAGCGACGGCCGCTCGCAGAGCATTTACGCCCCTCACGCAGCGGGACAGGCGCGGGCGCTGCGCAATGCGTACAAGATTGCCGGCCTTGCCCCGCACGAAGTCGAACTGATTGAGGCCCACGGAACCGGCACAAAGGTCGGCGACGCGGTTGAGTTCGACGCGCTGTCGAGCGTGTATCGCGAGTCCGCCGGCGACGCCGACGCGCGATGGTGTGCCGTCGGCTCGGTGAAATCACAGATCGGCCACACGAAGGCTGCGGCCGGCGCGGCGGGGCTGATCAAGGCGGCCTTGGCGATTCACCATCGCGCGCTGCCGCCGACGATCAAGGTCGCCCGGCCCAATCCCAAGCTCGATATCGACACCAGTCCGTTTTATATCAACACGGACTTGCGCCCGTGGGTGGCGCGCCGGGGTCGGCCGCGTCGCGCGGGAGTCAGTTCGTTCGGTTTCGGCGGCAGCAATTTCCACGTGCTCTTGGAGGCCGCGCCCGGCGCGCTGGCCGAACCGGCCTGGGACGGCACGACGCAGATCATCGCGCTGTCGAGCGATTCGCCGGCCGGGCTGCACGGGCAACTCGACGAGTGGTCAAAGCACGTGCGGGCGGGTCGCACCTCTCCCGCGTGGATCGCGCACCTCGCCGCACGCTCGCGCAAGGCGTTCTCCCATGAGCACGCGCATCGCCTGACGATGGTCGCGGAAACCGATGACGTCGTGGCCGATGTCTTGGACGAAGCGCGGGCGCTGATCAACAACGAGAATCGCTCGGCGCCTGGCGCCCAGCAAGTGGTTCACGAAACAGGGCGACAGCGTTTGAACAAGCGCCTCGCGCGAACCTGGTACGGCGCAGGCCGACCGATCGGGAAGCTGGCGTTTCTGTTCCCCGGACAGGGCAGTCAGCTTGTCGGCATGGGGCGCGATCTGGCGTGCGCGTTTCCTGAAATGATCTCATCGCTGGAGGCGGCCGAGGCGGCGGCGGACGAATCCGACCCGCGCATCAGCGATCTGATCTACCCGCGCGGTTCGCTGGATGATGCTGCGAAGTCGGCCGCCGCGCGTGAACTGAATCAAACCGAGCACGCTCAACCCGCGCTGGGCGCCGTATCGCTCGGCATGGCCCGCGTGCTGGAACGATTCGGCATCGCCCCCGACCTGCTGGCAGGCCACAGCTTCGGCGAACTGGTCGCGTTGTGCGTCGCCGGTCGTTACGACGAAGCGACGCTGCATCGACTCGCTCGGTTGCGCGGTCGCCTGATGGCCGCCGGTGACGGCGGGCGCGGCACGATGCTGGCTGTGAAGGCGCCCGTCAACGAGATCGCGTCGCTCATCGAGGCCGAGCGGTTGGATGTGGTTCTCGCCAATCGCAACGCGCCGACGCAGGCGGTACTCTCCGGCGCGCGCGAATCCATTGCCGCGGCGGCGGCTGCCTGCAAGGCCCGCGGCTGGGCGACGAAGGCACTGGACGTCTCCGGCGCGTTTCATAGCCCGCTCATGCAATCGGCTGCAGCGCCCTTTCGACAGGCGCTGGAGGCCGTTGAGTTTGCGCCGGGGCGCGTGCCGGTGCTGGCCGGCGCGACCGGCGCGTTGTACGCCGCCGGAGCGGGGGCGCGGGCCGTGCTCGGCGTACAGCTCACGTCGCCCGTGGACTTCATCGCAGTGTCGCGGACGATGGCCGATGCCGGAGTGGATACATTTGTCGAAGTAGGTCCCAGACAGGTGTTGTCCGGCCTCGTCCAGGCAACCCTCGGCGATCGCCCGCACACACGGCTCGCGCTTGATGCAACGCCCGGCCGCGACGGTTTATTCCATCTCGCTTGCGTTCTGGCGCAGCTCGCCGCACAGGGCCGCCGCGTGGACTTGTTCAAATGGGAGCGCGATATCCCCGAACCACGGACTCCGCGCATGATCATCCCGCTGACCGGCGCGAATTACCGTGCGCCGGGTAAGCCCGAACCGGTCCAAGTACCCGGACGGGCGACTGCAAAACCTCCGACAGCCGCCGCGCCTTCGCAAGCCAGTGCGATCGTTTCACCTTCCGCGCGGAGAACGGTCACCACGCCGCCGACGCCACGAGCGCCGGCACGAACAATCCCCGCAGCCGCGCCGGTATCGCCCGCTGTACCGAATCCAAAGAAGATCGAGACGACCATGAACGAGCCATCGCCTCGCGCCGCCTCGCCGGCGCTGCATCGCCAACAACCGCCTGCTGCGGCTTTGGACGCGGCACAATTGCTTCGCGAAGGGCTGCATGCCATGCAGGCGCTGCAACAGCAAACTGCCGCGGCGCATCAGCGATTCCTCGAAGGCCAGGAGCAGGCCCACCGCGCTTTCGTGCAACTTCTCGAGACCCACGGCCGACTGCTCGCCGGAACGCCCGCACCGTCGCAGACAAACGTATCAACACACACCCTTCCTTCATCGCACGCGGCCCCCTCGATCACCCGCGCATCGTCACCCGTCCATTCCGCGCCGGCCGTCCCCATGGCGACCGCTTCGCCCCTTCCGCCGTCCGTCGCGCCGGCAACACCCGCTGCCGAACCGATCGTGCGCGTGGCCCAGTCGGCTCCGACGCCCGCGCGGCCTGTTGCGCAGGCAACCGCATACGGTTCGCACGAGAATGTCGTGCTGGATGTCGTCTGCGAGAAGACGGGCTACCCGCGCGACATGATCGAACTGGACATGGACATCGAGGCAGATCTGGGAATCGACTCGATCAAGCGCGTGGAGATCGTCGCGGCCATCGAGGAGCGCGTCCCGGCGTTCGGCGGCATCAAGCCGGAATACATGGGCGGCATCCGCACGTTGCGCGAGATTCTCGCGTTCGTGGAGTCAGGCCTGGACAAGCCCGCCGGCGCGACAGCAACCAGCGACCAGCCAGTCCAATCGACCACGCCTTCGGCGGCGCAGGCCGCCGAGGAAAAGTCGCCGGCCGCAACCGCTTCGGCGGCGTCAAATGCAAAACCGACATCCGTCTTTTCCGATGTGTTGCTTGACGTGGTGGCGCAGCTCACCGGTTATCCGCGCGACATGCTCGATCTTGGCATGGACATGGAAGCCGATCTCGGAATCGACTCGATCAAGCGCGTGGAGATTCTCGCGGCGGTCGAGGGGCGATTGCCCGATGTCGCCTCGGTCAAGCCGGAGTACATGGGCAGCCTCCGCACGCTCGCGCAGATCGTCGATTACTTCGCCTCACAGAGCGGCGCAGCGAATAACCCTCCCGCGAAGCAAGCCGACTCGCGCGATGCCGCTCAACCGGCTGCGCCGCGCAAGGAAGCCGCGTTCGCAGCGACCGACACGGTGCGACTTCGGCGTCGCGTCCTGATCGCGCGGGAGTCCTCCGCGCCGGCGGATCGCGCCTGGCGCCTGCTGAAAGGCGCCACCATCTGGATTGCCGGCGCGGGCGACGAGCTGGCCGATCGCTTCGCCGATCGACTCCGGAAAGACGGCTTCGCCCCGCATGTGCTCACCGGCGCACGCGATGAAGCTGCCCTTGCGGCGCTGCCCGCGAATCCGGCCGCCCTGATTCTCCTGTTGCCCGCGACGCGATCGGAACTTTCGCTATGGAGCGAGCGGACGGAGCAACGCACGCGTGAATACTTCGCGCTGGTCCGCCGCGCTGCGCCGGCCCTGCAAGTCGCAGCAAAAGATGGTGGCGCGCTGCTTGCGTGTGTCACGCGGATGGATGGCCGGCATGGCCTGACGGGCGGCGATTTCGATGCGGCGCAGGCGGGCCTCGCGGGCATTGTCAAGTCGGCGTCGCACGAATGGTCCGACGTGCAGTGCCGCACGATTGACATCGCGCCGAATATCGCAGTCGATGCAGCCGCCGACGCGCTGGCAGAGGAGCTGCGCTGCGGCGACGAAATCGAAGTCGGCCGATCGGCAGCGGGTCGCGTCGTCCTCGATCTCGCCGATGCACCGGCAATGGATGCCAGGCCATCGCTGCATCCCGGCGACGTGGTCGTGATCAGCGGCGGGGCGCGCGGCGTCACCGCGGCAGCGGCCGAAGCCCTCGCGCAGACAATTCAGCCGGCGCTGGTTCTTCTGGGCCGATCACCCGCACCAACGGATGAGCCGGCCTGGCTGCGCGGTTTGAGCAACGAAGCAGCAATCAAGCAGGCTATCGCCGCCAACGAATTCGCCGGTCAGCGGGTCGCGCCGCGCGAGTTGCGCGCCGCATACGAGCGTCACGTCGCGCAGCGCGAGATTCGCGCCACGCTGGAGCGAATTTCCGCGGCCGGGGCGCGCGTGCGATACGAGCCGGTCGATGTGCGCGATGCCGCGGCGACTCGCGCGGTCATCGAGCGCATCCGGCGCGAATGGGGACCGATCCGCGGATTGGTTCACGCCGCAGGCGTGCTCGAAGATCGCCGCATCGAAGACAAGACCGACGAACAATTCTCCCGCGTGTACGACACGAAGGTGCGCGGGCTGGCGTCGCTGCTCGACGCGATCGACGCGAACGAGCTGCGCCAGGTCATTCTCTTCTCTTCCGTCGCGGGGCGATTCGGCAACGTCGGCCAGGCCGACTACGCCGCCGCCAACGAAGTCCTGAACAAGGCCGCTCGACGGCTCGCCGCGCGCCTGCCACACGCCGGTGTCTGCGCGATCAACTGGGGTCCGTGGGACGGCGGCATGGTCAACGAGGGCCTCAAGCGCGCCTTCGCCCAGCGCGGCGTGTCGCTGATTCCGCTCGGTGCCGGCGCGCGGGCCATGGTGCGCGAATGCGCCGGGCCGACCGACGCGGTGGAAGTCATTCTCGGCGACGGATTCGAGATGCCGGCGCGGTCAACCCATGCCGCGGCGACCGACACCGCCGACCTGCGCCCGGCTTTCAACCGCCGCATCGACATCGAGAGCCATCCGTTTCTCCGTTCGCATCTGCTCGACGGGCATCCGGTCCTGCCGGCCGCCGTCACGATGGAATGGCTCGGCCAGGCCGCGATCCACGCCAACCCCGGCCTCGTGCTGTGCGGCGTTGAAGACTTTCGTATTCTTCGCGGGGTCATGCTGGACGGCGGCGCGCGCACGCTGCATTGGCTGACCGGCGCGCCGACCCGGCGCGGCGGCGAGTTTGTTGTCCCGGTCGAGATGCGCTCGGTCGGCCGGGGCGACCGCGAGATTCTGCACGCCCGTGCCTGCGCCGTGCTGGCCAGCGCCTGGCCCGCGCCGGCCGGTGACGATGCCAACGGAACCGACACGCTCACCGAGCGCCCGTACTCGCTGGCCATCGACGCGGCCTATGGCAGCGTGCTTTTTCACGGCGAACATTTTCGCGCGATCCAGTCCATCTCCGGCATCTCGCCGCGCGGCCTCATCGCAGAGGTGCGCACCGCGCCCAACGCGCGCGAGTGGATGGCCCAGCCGATCCGCGGCGAATGGCTCACCGACCCGCTGGCAATCGACGCCGCGTTTCAACTGGCGATCCTCTGGTGCCACGAAGAACTTTCCGCGCTGTCGCTGCCGAGCGGACTGGCTGCGTATCGCCAGCACCGCGCGCGGTTTCCGCGCGACGGCGTTCGGGTCGCCATGCACGTGACCGAGTCGTCGCGCGCCCGCGTCACCGCCGATTTTGTTTTCACCGACCACCACGGCGCGATCGTCGCGCGGATCGACGGCTACCAGTGCACCGTCGACGCCGGCCTGTCCGCCGCGTTTCGCAAACAATCGCCGATCGGCCTGACGGCCTGATCCGGCCTCGATGACGAAACCATGAGTGCTTCGGTCCCGATTGCAATCGTCGGCATCGGCGGCGTCTTTCCCGGCGCGGCTTCGCTCGGCGAATTCTGGCGCAACATCGTGCAGCGCGCCGACGCCACGCGCGACGTGCCGCCGGGCCGTTGGATTCTCGATCCGAAGGAAGCCCTCGCCGATGGCCCCGCCCCCGACAAGGTCTATTCGCTCCGCGCGGGTTACGTCGAGAATTTTCGACTCGATCCGCAAGGGCTGACGTTCACGCCCGATCTGCGCGAATCGCTGGACCGGCTCGATCCGCTTTACCAGTTCGTGCTGCACGCCGGCCGCGATGCGATGGCAAATGCCGCACCAACTGGCGGTCGAGTCGATCGCGCGCGAACGGGCGTGATTCTTGCTGCCATCGCGCTGCCCACCGACGGGGCATCAGCCATCACGCGCGAGATCATCGGCCGGGCGCTGGCGCGAAGCGTGCTCGGGCGCGCGGCCGACAAGGTGCTTCCACCGGACGAATCGCCGCACCCGCTCAATGCGGCCGCCGTCGGCCTGCCCGCCGCGCTGCTCGCCGAGGCGCTTGGTCTGGGCGGCTGTGCCTACACGCTCGATGCGGCGTGCGCATCGTCGTTGTACGCCCTCAAACTCGCGTGCGAGGAACTCGCCGCCGGGCGCGCCGACGCGATGCTCGCCGGCGGCGTGTCACGCCCCGAATGCCTCTACACGCAAATGGGCTTTTCGCAGTTGCGGGCGCTGTCGGCGAGCGGCCGCTGCGCACCCTTCGACGAATCGGCCGATGGGTTGGTCGTCGGCGAGGGCGCGGGGATCGTCCTGCTCAAGCGATTGGACGATGCCCGGCGCGACGGCGATCAAATCCATGCCGTCATTCGCGGGATCGGCCTGTCCAACGACCTCGGCGGCAGCCTGCTCGCGCCCGACAGCGAGGGCCAGCTTCGCGCGATGCGCGCGGCCTATGAGCAGGCGGGCTGGTCGCCGGCGGATGTTGACCTTGTTGAGTGCCACGGAACCGGCACTCCGGCGGGCGACGCCGTCGAGCTGGCCTCGCTGCGCACGATATGGGCTGGTGTGCCGGGGTCGCCGCCGCCCGCACCGATCGGCTCGGTCAAGTCCAACATCGGCCACTTGCTGACGGCAGCCGGCGCGGCCGGATTGATCAAGGTGCTCATGGCGATGCGCGAAGGCGTGCTGCCGCCCTCGGCGAATTTTACGCGCGCCGCGCCGAACAGCCCGCTCGTGGATTCGCCGTTCCGCGTGCTCACCGCGCCGCAGGAATGGGCCCGGCGCACTGCGGTTACGCCACGCCGCGCGGCGATCAGCGCATTCGGCTTCGGCGGCATCAATGCGCATGTGCTGATCGAGGAGCACGTCGCAGATGCCCCTACCGTTCAGTCCGTGTCAATCACCGGCAAACCCGCGACCGAATCACCCATCGCCATCGTCGGCATGGACGCGCGATTCGGTCAGTGCGAATCGCTCGATGAGTTTGCCGCGGCGATGTTCTCCCACCATGCAGGCGGCGCCGATGCGCTCGCGCGGACTCGTCCACCCAATCGCTGGCGCGGCGTCGAGGACTATCTCGATACCCTCACTCATCAGGGGCTTGCCCGATCGGCCGCGCGCGGCGCCTACCTGCGCGATCTGACCATTCCCATCACGCGTTATCACATCCCACCGGCGGAGCTGCCCGAGATTCTGCCGCAACAATTGGTGATGCTCGAGTCCGTCGCCGCCGCGCTGGCCGACGCGAAGATGCCGATGCGCGGGCGGCGACCGCGCACAGCGGCGCTGATCGGCATGGCGCTGGACTTCGAGACGACGAATTTTCACCTGCGCTGGTGGCTCGCGGGCCAGGTGCGCCGCTGGGCGGAGGCGCTGGAGCTTTCGCTGGATCAAGAACAACTGAAATCGTGGCTGGACGAGCTGCGCGACGCCACCGGTCCGGCACTGACCGCGCCGCGTACAGTCGGCGCCCTGGGCGGCATGATCGCCAGCCGCATCGCGCGCGAGTTTCAATTCGGCGGTCCATGCTTCGCGGTGTCGTGTGCCGAAGCGTCGGGCCTGCGCGCCGTGGAGATCGCCGCGCGAATGCTGCAGCGGGGCGAGATCGACGCGGCCGTTGCTGGAGCGGTTGATCTGGCCGGCGACGTGCGCGCCGTCTGGGCGACGACGCGATTGCAGCGCGAGACGGGCGACGACCCGAATCAAGTTGCCGATGGCGCGGCAACCGTCGTTCTCAAGCGGCTGAAAGACGCACGGCGCGATGGCGATCGCGTCTACGCCGTGCTGACCGATTTTTCCTCCGGGCGAGCTCATAGCAAATCGCCCGACCAACGAGCCGCGGGCTTCAGCTCTCCGAAGGCGAGTCGCCCTGGCGTTCCGCGCGGCGCGTGGAATGTGAGCGCCGCGCACGACGCCGCCGGCGCGGCAACCGGAATCGTCTCGCTGATCCGCGGCGCGCTGGCGATTCATCACCAAACGCTCCCCGCCGGCTCGCATCGCCCTTCCGATCCATCGCGCGGATTGGCAGGGCCGATGCATTGGATGCACGATCGCGCCGACGGCCCACGCCGCGCCGTTGCTTCCGCGTCGTCGCCGCTCGGTGAATCCGTCGCAATCCTGCTGGAAGAGCCATCCCCTGAACTACCCGCGTCGACCGTGCCCAGGCCGGCGCGTGCCGCGGCTCCGGCGATCTTCGGTTTCTCCGCCGCCACGCCTGGCGAACTTATCTCGCAATTGGCTGACTTGTCGCAGATCGCGCCGGAGTGCGGTGACGAGGTGCACGACGCGGCGCGAAACTGGTTCGCGCGCAGCGGCGCCGCACAGATCACGAAGCTCGATCGAGACACCAAAGACGCGCAAAGGCTAGCGCTGGTCGCCGCGGACATACCGGCCCTGCGCCGCGCCATCGATGCCGCGCGCGCCGCGCTGTCGACGAATCCCGATGCCGCGCTCGAGGGGCGCGATGGAGTGTATTACTCACCCGATGCGCACCGTCGCGGGGGCGACATCGCCTTCGTCTATCCCGGCTCGGGCAATCACTACCCCGGCATGGGCAGCGCGCTGTACATCGCATTCCCTTCGGCGCTCGCTGCGCTGGAGCGCGATTCCGAACGCGCTGCCTCGCTGATGATGGCCGACTGGTTCGCGCCGTGGCGTTTTGCCGACGACGCCGCGCGGCGCGAATTCGAACACACGATTGCAGCCGATCTGCGCCGCCCGATCTTCGGCCAGGTCGGGTTCGGCATGGCGGTCACCGATTTGCTGGCGGCCGTCGGCGTTCTCCCGCGCGCCGTCATCGGCTACAGCCTCGGCGAGTCGGTTGGCCTGTTCGCCACGCGCGCCTGGCGCGCGCCGGACGAGATGCTGCGCCGCATGTCGGCATCGCCGCTTTTTGGTTCGGAGTTAGGCCCGCCGTACAACGCTCTCCGCAGAAGCTGGGACATTCGCACCGATTCGGAAATCGACTGGCACGCGGTCGTCGTTCCGCGACCGGCCGACGCCGTGCGCAAGGCGCTGGCGAACGGCGACCGCAAGAATCAGCCGCTCCGGGCGAGGTTGTTGATCGTCAACACGCCTGATGAGTGCGTGATCGGCGGACTGCGGCCCGATGTGGATGCCCTGATGAAGGCGCTTCGTTGCCGGGGGGTCGCGCTGGCCGGTGTGCCGAGCGTGCACTGCGACGCCGCCCGGTCAATTGAAAATGACTATCGCGACATTCACCTACTCGACGCTGCCGCGCCGGCCGGCGTACGCTATTACAGCGCGGCGGCGGCCGCGCCCTACGAGGTGACCCGCGCCAGTGCCGCCGAGTCCATCACACGGCAGGCGATGACGGGCTTTGACTTTCCCGCGCTCATCGAGCGAGCCTGGGCCGACGGTGTGCGCCGGTTCATCGAGATCGGCCCGCAGGCGAGTTGCACGCGCATGATCGGCCGCATCCTCGGCGAGCGCCCGCACTTCGCGCGATCGGCCGTGCCGCGCGGAGAAGACGAAGCAGGCGAGGTCATTCACCTGCTGGCAGCCCTCTACGCGGAGGGCGTGCCGGTTGACTTCGCGCCACTGTTTCAACCGGCTGACGCGCAGTCGGTCCGGCAACACGTCGAGAAGACACCGACGCCCACCGACGCGACCGTTCGCGTTCCCGTTGGCGGGCGACTGGGCAAGCCGCGATTGCCAACTGCGCGTCATCTCGCTGCGGCGGCACATATCGCGGCCGCGCCCGCGCTCCCGATCGCCGTCTCCCCCCCTGCGCCCGCGCCCTCGCTTCCCGCACAGGGCGATGATGGTTTGATCGCGTCTTATTACGAAGCAACCCACGCCGCGTCGCAAGCTCACGAGACATTCCTGCGATTCTCGCGCTCGGCGCTGGCGGACACGGCGAAATTGCTGACAGGTTTTTCGGGGTTGCAGCACGCCGACTCTACCGAGCCGAGGCCTGCCGCCCCGGTGATCGCGCGAAGCGCCCCGCCGAGCCATCCGGCTCGATACGAGCCGGCGATGATCGATTCGGCATCAGCGCAGCAATTTGATGCCGCGCGGCGCTCCCTGACGGTCGTGGCTCGGATCGACTCGACGCCGCCCCTGCTGGATCGCTCCAAATGTCTTGAATTTGCCGTCGGCCGCGTCGCCAACGTTCTTGGACCCGAGTTCGCCATCGTCGACACCTATCCCGTTCGCGTCCGACTACCCGATGAACCGCTCATGCTCGTCGACCGCATCCTTGAGATTGAAGGCGAGAAAGGTTCGCTCACGCACGGCCGCGTCGTGACCGAACACGATGTGCTGCCCGGCGCGTGGTACCTCGACGGCGACCGCGCCCCGATCAGCATCACCGTCGAAGCGGGCCAGGCCGACCTGTTTCTCTCCGGCTACCTCGGCATCGATTTCGTGGCGAAGGGCGTCCGCGCCTATCGCCTGCTCGATGCGACGGTCACGTTTCATCGCGGCCTGCCGCGGCCCGGCGAGACGATCCGCTACGATATCACCATCGACCGCTTCGTCCGACAGGGCGAAACGTACCTGTTCTTCTTCCAGTTCGACGGCACGATCTACGGGCAGACGGTCCTCACCATGCGCGACGGCTGCGCCGGTTTCTTCACCACGCAGGAGATTGAGAACTCGCACGGCATCGTGTTAAGCGTGGAGGACAAGGCTCCTGTCGCCGGGCGCGTCACCGGCGGCTTTGCTCCGCTCGTTCCGCAGGAAGCGCCGCAGTCCTTCGACGATGCGCAGCTCGATGCGCTGCGCCGCGGCGACCTCGGCGGATGCTTCGGCGCTCCGTTCGATGCGTTGTCGTTTCGCGATCCGCTGCGACTGCCCGGCGGGCGCATGACGCTCATCCATCGCGTGACGACGCTCGATCTGCGCGGCGGGCGCTTTGGATTGGGGCTCATCATCGCCGAGGCCGACGTGCAGCCTGATGACTGGTACCTGACGTGCCACTTTGTGGACGACATGGTGATGCCCGGCACGCTGATGTATGAATGCTGCGTGCACACGCTGCGGTTTTTCCTGCTGCGGCTCGGCTGGGTCGGCGAGCGCGAGGGCGTCTGCTACGAACCGATTGCCGGCGCCGCCAGCGCCCTGCGGTGCCGCGGACCCGTCACCACGGGCACGCGAACCGTGCGGTACGAACTGCACATTAAGGAGATTGGCTATCGCGCCGAGGCGGACGGCTCGCAAGTTCCCTACGTACTCGCTGATGCACTCATGTATGCCGATGACAAACGCATTGTGCGGATGGACAACATGTCGTTGCAGGTGACGGGCCTGTTGCGTGAAGAGATTGAGGCAGCATGGGAACATGCTCGCTTGGACACTGCAGAGCATGGCCGCCAGAAGCCGCGGCCATGCCACCCCGATTCACTGACCATAGCGCAATCGACGGATAGCAATCCATCGGCCTTCAGCGCAATCGCCCCGCGCCGCCCGGCGATCTACGATACCGATCGCATTCTCGCCTTCGCCATTGGTAAGCCTTCCGACGCTTTCGGTGAGCCGTACGCCGTGTTCGACTCGCAGCGGCGCATCGCCCGCCTCCCGGGGCCACCCTATCAGTTTCTCGATCGCGTTGTCGACATCGAGCCGCCGCCGTGGGTGCTGAAGCCGGGCGGCTGGATCACGGCCGAGTACGACGTGCCCGTCGCGTCTGACGGCGAATTGGCACCCGGCGCGTGGTACTTCGCCGCGAATCGACAACGCGCGATGCCCTTCGCCGTCCTGCTCGAAGTCGCGCTGCAACCCTGCGGCTGGCTCGCCGCCTATTGCGGCTCCGCGCTGACCAGCGATGTCGATTTGAGCTTCCGCAATCTCGGTGGCCGCGCCGTGCAGCATGCCGAGGTTTTCGCCGAGCCGGCCACGCTCACGACGCGCGTGCGTATGACCAGCGTCTCCCGCGCCGGCGGCATGATTATCCAGAAGTTTGATTTCGAAATGCGCCGCGGTGATGAATTGGTATACACCGGTGACACTTCGTTCGGTTTCTTCTCGACCGCCGCGCTAGCACAGCAGGTCGGCATTCGGGATGCCGCCTCGCGGCGATTCGTCCCCGCAGCCGAGCAGCTCGCAACCGGCCGCGCGCCGTTCGATCTGCCTGACGAGCCGCCGTTCGCGCCGGACGATGCCGTTGAATCGAATCGCGAAGTCGAAGCCGGCCTTGCCCTGCCCGGTCGTGCCTTTCGCATGATCGATCGCATCGACGCCCTGCTCCCCGACGGCGGGCCCCACGGCCTGGGCTACATCGCCGGTTCGACGACCGTCGATCCATCGGCGTGGTTCTTCAAGGCACACTTCTACCAGGACCCGGTCTGGCCCGGTTCTCTGGGGCTGGAGTCGTTCCTGCAATTATTGAAGGTCTATGCCCGCGACCGCTGGCCGACGCTGGCGGCGACGCATCGTTTCGAATCCATCTGCGTCGGGCTGGCCCACGAGTGGCAATACCGCGGGCAGATCATCCCGCGAAACAAACGCGTCGAAGTCTGGGCCGCTATCACGCGCCGCGACGACGGTCCCGAACCGCTGCTCGTCGCCGACGGGTTTTTGAGCGTGGATGGGATTATCATCTACGAAATGAAGGGGTTCGGGATTCGCGCCGTGCAGGGGTAAGGATGATCGCCCGAATTTCAATCCCAATTCACGCGATTGATTGCGTGAAGAATCGGACTGGTTGCAATCCGTCCGATTTCAGCGGAATCAGATCAGTAGTGGTAGAATAATGGCGATCCCATTCACCAAGATGCACGGCCTCGGAAACGACTACGTCTACGTAGACACGTTTCGCCATCCGATCCCCGTCGAGCGGCACGCACCGCTGGCCCGCGCCGTGAGCGACCGGCACCGCGGCATCGGCTCCGACGGCCTCATCCTGATCGGCCCGCCGCGCGCCGGCATCGCCGCCGACGTGCGCATGGAGATGTACAATGCCGACGGCTCGCGCGGTGAGATGTGCGGCAATGGCATCCGCTGCGTCGCGAAGTACGCCGTCGAGCACGGGATGGCCGGGCGAGAGCAGAACGCCGGCGGCACGCGAACGGTTCGCATCGAGACTGATCGCGGCGTGCTGGAGACGCTCTGTTATCTGTGCGGCGGTCGCGTCGAGCGCGTGCGCGTCGATATGGGGCCGCCGATTCTCGCCCCGCACGAGATACCCGTTGATCTCGGCGGCGCGACCTCGCAATCAGCCGCCGATCGCTGCATCAAACAGCCGCTGCAAATCGGCGACGAGCGGCTCATTATGACCTGCGTGTCGATGGGCAATCCCCACGCGGTCTTCTTCGTCGAGGAAATCGCCGCGATTGACCTGATACGCATCGGCCCGCTCATCGAGCGACACGCGGCATTCCCCCATCGCGTCAACGCGCACTTCGCCCAAACCGTCTCGCGGCGCGAGGCGATCATGCGAACATGGGAGCGCGGCAGCGGCATCACGCAGGCCTGTGGCACCGGCGCCTGCGCCGTACTCGTCGCAGGTGTGCTCGAAGATCGCCTCGAAACATCCGCGTTGCTTCATCTGACCGGCGGCGATCTGCAAATCGAATGGGCGCGCGATGACAAACCCGGCGACGACACTTCCGGCCATGTATTTAAGACCGGGCCGGCCGTCGAAGTTTTCAGCGGAATGTGGTCCGATGCGGAGGGTGACTGACACATGACTGACACAGTTATCCACCGCGTGGGAATCGGCACCGATCTGCACCGCCTCGCCCCCGGCGGGCCGCTCACGCTCGGCGGACTCAAGCTGCCCATCGACCAGCACCTCGTCGGCCACAGCGACGGCGACGTGCTGCTGCACGCTGTCACCGACGCCGTCCTCGGCGCGGCCGGCCTGCCCGACATCGGCGAGCACTTTCCCGACACCGACGCGGCGAACGCCGCCGCCGACAGTAGGCGCTTTCTCGCGCGCGCCCTCGCGGCCGCCGCCGCGAAGGGACTCGCGCCGGTCAACGTGGATGTCGTGATTCACGCCGAACGGCCAAAGCTCTCGCCGCACAAGGCCGCCGTTCGCGCAAACGTTGCCGCGCTGCTTGGCATCGCCGAGGAGCGCGTCGCCATCAAGGCCAAGACCAACGAGGGCCTCGACGCCATCGGCCGCGGCGAGGCGATGGGTTGCACCTGCGTGGTCGGCATGACTCTCCGCACCGGCGCGTGAGCGCTTCCACGCTTCGCGCCGCTTCGTTATCCTTTAGCGAAATACTCAACGGGTGGCATGGCCGCAGCCCCTGGCGGCCATGCTCGCAAGGACGAGATCGGACGACGCATGACGCTACGTGTCTACAACACGCTTTCCGGCGAGAAGGAACTCTTCGAACCGGTTATCCCCGGCCTGGTCAGCATTTATCTGTGCGGCCCCACGGTCTACAAGCCCGCGCACATCGGTCACGCCGTCGGCCCCGTCATCTTCGATGTCATCAAACGCTACCTGACCTACAAGGGCTATAAGGTCACCTGGATCGTCAACGTCACCGACGTGGAGGACAAACTGATCGCCCAGGCCGCCCAACAGGGCACGTCGGTTATGCAACTGGCCCGCAGCCTCGAAGAGCAATACGTGGAGGTGTTGAACACGCTCGGCGTCCGCGCAATCGATCACATGCCGCGCGCCAGCGAGCACATCGCCGAGATCATCGCGCACATTCAGCAGCTCATCGCCAACAACGCCGCCTACGTCGTCGACGGCGACGTTTATTTCGACGTGAGCAAGGACGCCGACTATGGCAAGCTCTCGCGCCGCAAGGCCGAGGAGCAGCACGCCGGCACGCGCGAGGGACTCGTCCGCGGCGGCAAGCGCAACCCCGGCGATTTCGCCCTGTGGAAGGCCGCCAAGCCCGAAGAACCCGACGACGTGAAATACGACTCGCCCTGGGGCAAGGGCCGGCCCGGCTGGCACATCGAATGCTCCGCCATGGCGATGAAATACCTCGGCGAGACGTTTGACATCCACGGCGGCGGCATGGATCTCAAGTTCCCGCATCACGAGAACGAAATCGCGCAGGCCGAGTCGGCGACGTGCAAACCTTTCGCGCGATTCTGGCTGCACAACGGCCTGACGCGATTTAACACCAAGAAGATCTCCAAGAGCGACCCGGAGTTTGAGAAGGTCATGGCGTCGCTGCAATTGGTAAACTTGCTGAAGCAGCACCCGCCAGAGCTGCTGCGCTTTCTCATTCTTCAGTCGCAGTATCGGTCGCCGATTGATTTCTCCGACGCGACGCTCGAAGCCGCCCGCACCGGCCTTTCCACGTTTTACCGCCTGCTCGAGCGTCTGCGCCGCGCGACCGAGCACGATCCCTATCAGCCCGCCGGCGACATCGATCGTCTCACCGAGCCGGCGCTGCAAGGCCCCTCGCTCGCGCTGATTGATGACATGCTTAAGGCACGAATTCGATTCCTCGAGGCCATGGACGACGACTTCAATACCGCCGGAGCCATCGGCGTCCTGTTCGACATCGCCGGCCTGATCAATCGCTTCCTCGATGCGACGCGGCTGGAGACGAGCGAAGACAAGTCCGCCCGGGGCATCGCGATCGCCGCCGCGGGGACTTTCATCACGCTCGGCCGACTGCTGGGCCTGTTTGAGCAGCCGCCGGTAACGAAGTCGGTGGGCGATGACAAGACGGCCAGGCTCGTCGAACTGCTGATCGAAGTTCGCAATCAGGCGCGACAGGCCAAGCAGTTTCAAATCGCCGACTACGTGCGCAAACAACTGACCGCCCTGGGCATCACGCTCGAAGACCGACCGGACAGAACCCTATGGCGACTCGAATGACCGCCGCGCAGCGCGCCGCCTCGCTGGTTCTCGGGATTGACCCCGGTCTGAATTGCACCGGCTACGCGATCCTCACAGCAACGCCCGGCTCGCTCGCTCCACGCGTCGTCGATGCCGGCGTCATTCGCACTGCTGCCACCCGGCCGCTCGCTGATCGGCTGGCCGAGATCGATGCGGGCTTGAACGAGATTCTCACGGAACATCGCGTCAGCCTTGTTGCCGTTGAAGAACTGTACGCGCACTACAAGCACCCGCGCACGGCGATTCTCATGGGCCATGCGCGCGGCGCGATCCTGCTCGCTGCCGCGCGGCGCGGCATCGCCGTCGCCAGCCTTCCCGCGACCGCCGTGAAGAAGACGCTCACCGGCAATGGCCACGCGAGCAAGATACAAATGCAACGCGCTATCGCATCCACCTTCAGGTTGCGGAGCGTGCCCGAGCCGGCCGACGTGGCCGATGCGATGGCCATTGCGTGGTGCGCCGCCATGAACGCCGCGCAGCATGACGTTGGACGCGGCGCGAAATCGAATGCAGCGTCGAGATCGCGCGGGCGAGAAGCGCCGGTTCTTCGAGGACGCGCCCTGCGGGCCGCGGTCGCGACGTTGAGGCGCGGTTCCGACAAGCGCCCCGCGGCAGGAGCCTGATCAGTCATGATCGTTAAGCTGCGCGGCATTCTGTCCGACGCCAACGACGAATCCGTCGTCATTGAGCACGACGGTCTCGCGCGCGAAGTGCTGGTGCCGGCCTACGCGCTGCCGGAACTGGCCGCGTCGCGTGGCGGCACGATCCAACTTCACACGCTGGAGTATCTCGAAGGCAACGCGGCCGGCGGCAATCTGACGCCGCGCATGATTGGTTTCCTCCACGCCGAAGATCGCGCGTTCTTCCGCCAGCTCATCACCGTCAAGGGCGTCGGCGTGAAGAAGGCTCTGCGCGCGCTGGCGGCCCCCGCCGCCCAGATCGCCGCGTTCATCGAGTCGGGCGATGCCGCATCACTGTCACGCCTCCCCGGCATCGGCAAGCGCATGGCCGAGCAGATCATCGCCGAGCTGCGCGGCAAGCTGCGCGAGCACGCCCTCGCCGCCGGAACCATTCCGCCCGCGGCCGCCGGTCCGTTCACGCCGCCGCAGCGCGACGCCATTGAAATCATCGTCGCCTGGGGCGACAGCCGCGCCGACGCCGAACGGTGGATCGCCCGCGCCGCGCAGCTCCACGGCGACCTGGCCGCGCCCGACGAATGGGTGAAAGCCGCCTACCGCATCCGCGCCGGCGCGGAACGCTGACGAAGTGCCGGGCGACGGTTGCTCGCGAAAGGATGCAAACGCGCCGCACTCCCTCTCCCTTTCAGGGAGAGGGCCGGGGTGAGGGTTTGTGGCGGTTCACGCTATCAGGCATTCGTGTTACGCTTTCCCCATGCCGCGCGAACGAATCATCTCCGCCGAAGCCGCCGACGACACCCGCGAGGAGACCGTCAACTGGGCGTTGCGCCCGCGCCGGCTCGACGAGTGCATCGGTCAGCAGCAGGTGATCGAACAACTCCGCATCGCGCTGGCCGCCGCGACGAAGCGCCGCGAACCGCTCGAACATGTCCTGCTCGACGGCCCGCCCGGCCTGGGCAAGACCACCCTCGCGCACGTCATCGCCGAGGAGATGGGCGTCGCCGACCGTATCCGTGTCACCAGCGGGCCAGCCATCACGCGCCAAGGCGAGTTGATGAGCACACTCACGAACCTCGACGAGGGCGACGTGCTGTTCATCGACGAGATTCACCGGCTGAACACCGTCGTGGAAGAGTTCCTTTACCCCGCGATGGAAGATTTCCGCGTCGATTACACCATCGAGGGCGGCCTCGGCGGGCGCACCGTGAACTTTCAGCTCAAGCGATTCACGCTCATCGGCGCGACCACGCGCGCGGGCATGCTAAGCGCCGCCCTGCGCGACCGCTTCGGCCTTCGCTACCACCTCGACTTCTACGCGCCCGACGACCTGGTGAGGATTCTTCACCGCTCGGCCGAGAAGCTCGACGCCCCGGCCGAACCGGGCGCGCTGGCAGCCATCGCCGCGAGGTCGCGCGGCACGCCGCGCGTGGCCAATCGGCTGCTGCGCCGGGCGCGAGACTATGCGCAAGTGCGCGCGAACGGAAAGTTGAGCGCGGCGGTTGTGCAGCAGGCCCTGGCCATCGAAGAGATCGACGAGCTGGGGCTGGACAAACTCGACCGCGCGTTTCTGGCAGCTCTGATTGACGTCTACAGGTGCGGCCCGGCCGGCATTGAAGCCCTCGCCGCCACGATGGGACAGGATCGTGACACTCTGGAGGACGTAGTCGAGCCGTTCCTGCTCCAGATCGGCTTTGTCACGCGCACGCGCCAGGGCCGCTGCGCCACGCAGGCTGCGTGCCTGCACCTCAAGCGGCCGTATACCCCGGCGCCGGTTGCCGCAGGGGCTGCATCGAGTGATGCCGCGCCGCTGTTTGAGGCGTAGGGAGGTTTGGGGCTTGGGGCCTGCGTAGCGTGCGTCCTCGACGCACCCGAATGCTCGGAATCACTCAAATGCCGCACAATCTTTCCCGTCGCGAACTACTCAAGACCGCCGCTGCCGGCGCGCTGGCCGCTGCGCTGGACCCGCTCGTGCCGATGGCGCGCGCCGCGGATACCGCCATGGCCCCCACCGCCGCGCGGCCGCAGGCCTTTCGATTCGTCCACTTCACCGACATTCATCTCACCACCGAGCGGCATGGCGACAAGGGCTTCGCCGCCGCGCTCAAGGCCGCCAACGCGCTGAAGCCCAGGCCTGATTTCATCCTCACCGGCGGCGATCTCATCTGGGACGCGCTGGAAGTCGACCGCGAAAAGGCCCGCGCGCAGTTCGCGCTCTTCAAGAAAGTCCTCGCCGACCACACCGACCTGCCGGCTTACCACACCATCGGCAACCATGACATCCTCGGCTGGTCGGAGAAGAGCGGCCTCAAGCCCAACGCCGCCGGCTACGGCAAGGCGCTGTATTGCGACGAGCTGGGGCTGCCTCGAACGTGGCACACGTTTTCGCACAAGGGCTGGCGGTTCTTCTGTCTCGACAACCTTCAACCCGGCGGCACGGCCCGCTACCCCTACGAGGGCTACGTCGACGGCGAGCAGTTTGACTGGCTCAAGGCCGAGTTCGCCGCCCTCGACCCGGCCACGCCGATCATCACCTGCGAGCACATCCCGACTGTCTCCGCGACGCCCTACGGCCACGATCATCTGATCGACGGCATCCACTGGAAGCTGCAAAACTCGCTGATCTGCTCCGACGGGCCGAAGCGCCTGCCGCTGTACCAGACGCGCAATGTGCGACTCTGCTTGTCGGGCCATATCCACGAACGCGACCGGTGCGAATTGAACGGCGTCACCTTCATCAACGACGGCGCCGTGTGCGCGAAGTGGTGGAAGGGGCCGAACCGCGGCGTCGAGGAAGGCTTCGGCATCCTCGACGTGCGGCCGGACGGGACATTTCTACATCAGTATTTTGATTACGGCTGGCAGGCGGTTGAGACCGATTCGCAACCGTGAGATCGAAAGCGAAACGCGGCAACGCCGGTTTCGTTTGCGATGCCGCGCGCCAATGCAGGACGCGCTAATAATGCATCGCGCTGTCCACCGACATGGCGGTCGTGAACACGCGATGCAATTCGGAGAACTCGAGGATCTTCATGATGTTCTCCGGCACGTCGGCCAGCACCAGCTTGCCGCCGGCCTCGTCCACCCTGCGGCGCAGCTTCAGCATCGCACCGACGCCGGCGCTGCCGAGCATCTCCAGCCCGGACAGATCGAGGATGACCCGTCCCGGCGCGGACCCCATGGCCGGCACAAGCTCCTTGTCCAGCGTATCCGCCTCCGCGGAGCCGAACGTTCCCGCCAATCGCGCCACGAATCCCTTGTCGTGACGACGCACCTGACATTGAAGCCCACTCACGCTGCAAACCTCCGATTGGTATTCCACGCTCCGGGGACATCAACAGCACCCGGAGTTTTCGACCGAGGGCCAGCCCGGGCCGATCCCATGGCAAAGCGACGTGTCTAGCTCATGATAATCGCAAGCCGGCGCTCCCGCGACCGCTCGCCACTTCGATCATGGGCGGATAGTCTACTCACATGAATCCCGATCCCGGCGGCCCGCCGTACCACTCGCCCTTGACGCCGTCCATGCCGCCGCGCGCGACTGCAAACAACTCTCGGGCCATGCTGCCCGCGCTGGTCGCGGGCGCATTGGTCGTCGCGGCCATGGCTACCCGACGATCCAATGAAGCATGGATATTGGGTCGCTGGTCGATTGCCTATGTGGCCATGATGGCCGCGGGCGGGATCGGGGTCTTTCTTGCCGTCTATCTCTGGATCCGATTTCGGGGCCGAAGAGCGGTGCTGATGGTACCGGCGACTGGGCTGATCCTGGCGCTGGGCGTCACCGAGCTGGCAGGCCAGGCGTATGTCGCGCTGTACCCCTCCTACGAAGTGCTTCACCTGAAGCCCGATCCCGTCCTGGGCTGGCGGCCGGTGCCGGGCATGCAGTTTGTCTGGGCCGGGCACGAGTGGTATGCGCGCGATTTCAGTGTTCCGATCAAGCTGAACTCACAAGGCTTTCACGACGTGGAGCGCACGGAAACCAAACCTCCGGGCATTACACGAATCGCCATCCTTGGTGATTCGATGGTCGAGGCGCTTCAGGTGCCGCTTGACCGAACCGCAGCACAATTGCTTGAGAATGCCCTGAACGAGTCGGGCGACCGGAAGTTTGAAGTGCTGAATTTCGGCGTTTCGAATTACGGCCTGGGGCAGATGTTCCTGAACTGGGAGACGCGCGTTCGGGCCTTTCAGCCGGATATCGTGTTTGTGTACGTCGCGGGCCTGCACATGATTCGGACGGTCACGCCGGAGGAGCGCGGCGCCTTCCCCGGAGCGAGGCAGGAGTCGCTGCGCGTGCGGCCAACGTTCCAAGTCGAGGGGGATCGCCTGACCTGGGACCCGCCGCGCGATTATGCTGGGTTCGAAGCGGCCCAGGCAGACTTGATTCAGCACCGATTCGACGGCGGGCGAACCCGCAAGCGACCACGGAAGTCTTTCCTGATTCATCGTATCGCCGCCGGCGCACACGAAGCATTGATGATGATCCAATGGCGGCTCCATCCGCCGCCGGTCGTTTCCCCCCTGGACGAGCAGGCCCTGCGGCTCAACGAACGGATTCTCCTTGAACTGCATCGCTCCGTCTCGGCCGCCGGCGCACGATTGGTGGTCGTGGACGCGTGCCTTTACTACAGCACCGCGGAGGAACCCATTTCGCAACGCCTCAAGGCCTATTGCTCCAGTCAATCAATTAACTATGTTTGTCTATCTGATGCGCTGCTGGCATCGCATCAGGCTGGAGCGATGACGCATTGGGGCCACGACAAGCACTTCAACGAGCTGGGAAATCGTATCTTCGCCAACACCATGCTGACTTGGCTTGGCGGGCCGGGCGGAAAATCGGATAGAAAAGGTCCTTAGAACCGCCGCAGCGCCGCCTGCGTTCTTGCTCGGGCCCTCAAGGAAACCGGCTCGAAAGCAAGAATCAGCCTGCGATTATAGGGCCTGACCTGCGCCCGTCGCGCAACAGGCCGCGCGAAATACGATGTCCCCGTCAGTTATTTTTTCTGGACTGGTCGCCGCAATATGTCCACGGACGATTTCGTTTCGTGATAGGATGGAACGCGCGTAAGTGGAGCGCGCGTCGAATGCCAATCCCCACGGCACGACGCGCGACAGGGTAGCGATACAGCAGAGTCAGGCATGTGAAGCCCCGGCGGCGTCTGAGCAAATCAGCTCGCGTCATCGTCGCGTTGGTGTTATTCGCCAACGCGGCACTCTACCTTAGCGCGCAAGCTGACCGCGCGTTCATTCGCGACATTGCTTTCAAAATCGCCCCGCAGGGGACGCCCGACACCGAGGTCGTCCGCGCCGTCACGCGGTATGTGCACGATGAAATCTACCACCCGACACCCGAAGAGGTCGAGCGATTTCCCTTCTGGGTCCGATTGAATTATCTCTACAATCCATTCCGTACCGGCCCGCGCCCGACGCTGGAGTACGGCACCCACCACATCGGCCCCTGCCAGTCCAACAGCCGCGCCTTCATGGCACTGCTCGCGGCGCATGGAATCTCGTCGCGCATGGTCGTTCAACACGGCCCCCACCTGAACGGGCGACACTCTGTTGTCGAAGTCGACTACGCCGGCACGCAAGGCATCGTCGGCCCGACCAATGGCGTCATTTATCAACACGAAGACGGCCGACCGGCGACCCTGAAAGAACTGCACGAAGATCGCGAGCTGTTCTTGAGAAATGCCGTGAAGGGTTTCGCCTACGGCTGGGGGCCCAAAGGTAAGGAAGTCACCATCCCCCTGCCCTATGACCTGTACAATTTCGATTATGCCTACTACTTCAATTACAAATGGCTGGGCGCGCTGCGCTGGCCGGTCTACAAGGCGTTAATCGCAATCTGGGGAGAGAACGGGCCGTATCTTCCCGTTCGGCCGCTCTGGTACACCTACCCGAAGTATACCTGCATGGTCGTGCTGAATGCCGGCGTATTCGGCGCGTGGTTCGTCATGTGGGCGGGAAAAAGGCTCCGCCGCCGCTTCGCGCGTGCCAGTGTTGCCGCGGTAGCCCCCAAGCCTGCCCCGACGCACGGGACAGCGCCGCGCCGCGATGAACTGATGAACGCCTGACCCCTCCCATTGCCCGAACCCATCTCTTCGAACCCCGCCGAAGAAGACCCCGCGCGACCAGCCTGCTCAAATCGGGCCAAAACGGTTACCATTTTCCCGGCGACCGCCCTATTTCGAGGAGGATCGATGCACCGTTCGGTAGTTTCCCGCGCGTTTCACTTCTGTTGTCTATTCCTGTTTGCGTTTTCTTTCGCCCTGCCGGCGTGGGCGCAAGTTCGGCCTCACGGCGGGATGTTGCGCTACCCTGACGTGAGCCGCGACAAGATTGCGTTCGTGTACGCGAACGACATCTGGGTCGTCTCGCGCGAGGGCGGCCTGGCGGTGCCGCTTGCCAGCCCACCGGGGACGGAACTGTTCCCGCGATTCAGCCCCGACGGCTCGCACATTGCCTTCGTGGGGAATTATGACGGCAATAGAGATTTGTACGTCGTGCCGGTCGAGGGCGGCCCGCCGAAGCGTATCACGCACCACCCCGATGGCGAGACCATGTGCGACTGGGTTCCGGCCGCGAACGCCGGTGTCGTCGCCGATGGCGCGACGGGCGATCGGCTTCTTTTTTATACAAACGGTCTTGCCGGCCTGCGGCGACAAATGCAATTGTTCACCGTTGACGCGGCGGGCGGCATGCCGGTGAAACTGCCCGTGCCATACGGCGCGACGGCGGCGATCTCACCCGATGGGCAGTGGCTGGCCTATACGCCTCACACGACCGACTTCCGCACGTGGAAGCGTTACCGCGGCGGCATGGCCACCGACATCTGGCTATTGAATCTCAAGACAAAGCAATCGAAGCAGATGACGACGTGGGAGGGCACCGACACCCAGCCGATGTGGCAAGCGCAGACGGTCTATTACCTCTCCGACGCCGGGCCGGAGCATCGGCAGAATATCTGGTCGTACGACACGGCGACCGGCCGCACCCAGCAGCACACGAACTACAAAAACTTCGACATCAAGTGGGCGTCGAACGGACCGGGCGCCAACGGCGAGGGTGAAATCGTCTTTCAGGTCGGCGCGGAACTGCGCCTGTTCAACCTTGGCGCGAAGTCCGACAAAATCGTGTCGGTCACGATTCCGGGCGACCGGCCGAAGCTTCGCCCGCGACGTGTGGATGTCGCAGGCAACATGCCGGCGCTGGATATCTCGGCGACCGGCAAGCGCGCGGTGGTCGAGGCGCGGGGCGACATCTGGACGCTCCCAGCCGAGCACGGCTCGCCGCGAAACCTGACGCGCAGCAGCGGCGTGTTCGACCGCGATCCGATGTGGAGCCCGGACGGCAAGTGGATCGCCTACTTCTCCGACGCGACGGGCGAATATGAATTGTATCGGCGCTCGGCGGACGAAAAGGGCGAGCCGGAGCAACTGACCAAAGGCAGCAAGACGTTCTACTACGCGCCGACGTGGTCGCCGGACTCGAAGCACATCGCGTTCACGGACAAGGCGGGCAACGTGCTGCTGTGCGACGTGGAGAAGAAAGAGACAAAAGTAATAGACACCGATCCGTGGGCCAACTCGCCGCGGTTGAGCTGGAGCCGTGACTCGGGCTGGATCGCCTACCCGAAAAATGGTTTGAACCGCCAATCGGCGATTTATCTGTACGAGATGGCATCGGGCAAGGTGCACCAGGTCACGACCGGTATGTTCAACGATGGGGCGCCGACGTTCGACCGGGCGGGGGACTATCTGTATTTCGCCAGCAACCGCGCGTGGAACAGCCCGCGCTACGAGGACCTTGGAACGACCTTCGTCTATAACGAGACGGCCTTGCTGTACGTCGTTCCGCTGCGAAAGGACGTGAAGCTGCCCTTCGCTCCCAAGAGCGACGAAGAACCCGCGACGACGCAGCCGGCAACCAGCCAGCCCGCCTCGAGCCAGTCCACGACGAGCGCAGCGACCGATTCGCAGCCCGCTTCGTCGCCGACCAGCACACAAGCCTCCCAGCCGGACGAGAAGAAAGATGAGAAGAAGCCGGTCATCATCGAGCTGGAGGACTTCGAGCGCCGCGCCGTGCAACTGGAGATCAAGCGCGGCGGCTTCGGGAACCTCGCCGTCGCGCACGATGCCAAGCTGATCTTCTCGCGGTTCGCGGGCCGCGGCGCCGAGACCGAGCCGTCCATCCGCATTTTCGACCTGGCGGATGAGAAGAAGGAAGAGAACACCGTGCTGGCCGGCGCCGGGTTCTTTGCCATCTCGCCCGACGGCAAGAAGCTGCTCGTCCGCAAGGACAACAAGATGGCCATCGTCGATGCGGCCAAGGACCAGAAGATGGAGAAGACCATCTCGACGGCGGGGATGGGTTCAACCGTCTCACCGCGCGACGAGTGGAAGCAGATTCTCACCGAGGTGTGGCGCTTGCAGCGGGATTACTTCTACGACCCGCACATGCACGGCGTTGACTGGGAGGCTGTGTACAAGCGGTACGCGGCGATGCTGGAAGACTGCGCGAGCCGTGAAGATGTCGGCTTCGTGGCGGCCGAGATGATCTCCGAATTGAACGCCGGGCACACCTACTACGGCGGCGGCGATCTGGAAGGCCAGCCGAGCGTGTCGGTCGGCATGCTGGGTTGCGATTTCGAACTGGTCTCGGGCGACGCGGCGGCGTATCGCATCACTCGGATTCACGAAGGCGCGCCGTGGGACAGCGACGCGCGCGGGCCGTTAAGTCAGCCGGGCGTCGACGTAAAGGTAGGTGATTACCTGCTGGCGGTGAATCGGATGCCGATGGACACGACGCGCGATCCGTGGGCAAGCTTCCAGGGCCTGGCCGATCAGACGGTGACGCTGACGGTAAGCGACAAGCCGACAATGGATGACAAAGCCCGCGATGTGGTGGTGAAGTTGCTCTCCGATGAAAGCAATCTGCGCTACCGCGCATGGATCGAGCGCAACCGGGCGTACGTCGCCGAGAAGACCGATGGCAAGGTCGGATACATTTATGTGCCCAACACCGGCGTCGACGGGCAGAACGATCTGTTCCGCCAGTTCTACGGCCAGATGGACAAGGGCGCGCTGATCATCGACGAGCGATGGAACGGCGGCGGGCAGATCCCCACGCGGTTCATCGAGCTGCTCAATCGGCCGATCACGAACTACTGGGCGCGGCGGGATGGACACGACTGGCCGTGGCCGCCGGACAGCCACCAGGGACCGAAGTGCATGTTGATCAACGGGCTGGCGGGATCGGGTGGTGACGCGTTCCCGGCATACTTCCGCCAGTCGGGACTGGGCAAACTGATCGGCATGCGCACGTGGGGCGGGTTGATCGGCATCTCGGGCAATCCGGGGTTGATCGACGGCGCCTTCACGACGGTGCCAACCTTCGGCTATTACAAGAAGGACGGCACGTGGGGCATCGAGGGGCACGGCGTCGATCCCGATATGGAAGTCGTCGACGACCCGGCGCTCATGGTCGACGGCGGCGACCCGCAGCTCGACGCAGCCATCGCGCACATGCTCGGTGAGCTGCAGCGCAATCCCTACCGCCCGCCGCAACGGCCGCAGTACCCCGACCGCAGCGGGATGGGCGTTCGCGAAGAGGACAAGTAGGAAACTCCATGACCGCGACGCGCCGGCGCGTCGGCATGGCGACGCGATGACGTTGATCCTGCCGGCGAACGTGCGATCGCGTGCCATTCTCCAATGCCCCGCCTCGGAATCGCGGACCGCTCGCGGTGCGCGCGGGTCGCGCGAGGAATTAATTGGCGGGACGAATCTCGTTGGCACGCGGCGGCGATTGCCTTAAGTTGCCGCGTTCGGGGGCTTGCGTGGAATGCCCCTGACGCGGAGCTGCCCGACCCGGCGGACAACCTACTGGTGTTTCTGACGTTTCTCTGGCAACTGGGGATCATTCTTGTCGCGTCGCGCGCCATGGGCCGGCTCTTTGCGCGCCTGGGGCAGCCGCAGGTCGTCGGCGAGATGGTCGCCGGAATCGTCCTGGGGCCGAGCGTCTTCGGCCTCCTCGCGCCCGCGACATGGGCAGCCGTGTTCCCGCCTGCTTCGCTGACGTATCTTCAAATCTTGAGCCAGGTGGGCGTCGTACTGTTCCTTTTCCTGATCGGCGTGGACCTCGACCCGCGTCTGCTTCACAGGCAGGGTCGCGCGGCGGCCGGGATCGGGGCCTCCAGCATCGCGCTTCCGTTTGCTCTTGGCGCGGCCCTGACTTGCTACCTGTATCCGAGATTGTTCGGCGATCCCCCCGCGATGCAGCTCGCCACCGTGAGCCTGTTTATGGGCGCGGCAATGAGCGTGACGGCGTTCCCGGTGCTGGCACGCATTCTGACCGAGCGAAACCTCCACAAGACGACGGTGGGCGCGCTGGCGATTGTGTGCGCCGCGATGAATGACGTCATCGCATGGTGCATGCTGGCGTTTGTCGTCGCGATCTGCCGAGCCAGCGGTTTGCACAGCGCCGGCCTGACGGCGATTCTCGCAACCGGCTACGTCGCGATCATGTTTTGGATCGGCCGACCGCTCATGGGGCGACTGGAGGCGTACTACAAACTTCGCGGGCGCCTTTCGCAGGGCATGTTTGGACTGGTCATGTTGCTGATCGTCGCTTCGGCGCTCGCGACGGAAGCGATCGGGATCCATGCGCTGTTCGGCGCCTTTGTCGTCGGCGTGATCATGCCCAAAGGCTCCGCATTTGTGCGCGATCTGGCGGACCGCCTCGAGGACATCACCGTCGTCTTCCTGTTGCCGATCTTCTTCGCCTTCGCGGGGCTTCAAACGCAAATCGGGCTGCTCAATTCCGGCCGCCTTTGGTTCGACACCGGGCTCATAGTGCTCGTCGCCTGCGCCGGAAAGATCGGCGGCGCCTCGGCAGCCGCGCGCGTCTGCGGCCTGACTTGGCGCGAATCCTCCGCCATCGGCATTCTCATGAACACGCGCGGGCTGATGGAGCTGGTCATCCTCAACATCGGCCGCGAACTGGGCGTCATCTCCGATGTCGTCTTCGCCATGATGGTCATCATGGCCCTGGCGACGACCGCGTTGACGACACCTGTATTAAGCTGGGTCTATCCCGATCGGCTCTTTCGCGAACGGCCGACGGTCGCCCCCGCGACCGATCGCCCATGGAGTCTGCTGGTGTCCATCGCGCGGCCCGACACGGCGGCGGGACTGCTGCGAATCGGCTGGCAGCTCGCCGGCAGCGCCGGCAAACTGGTGGCGCTCCATCTCAAACCGGCCGTCGACCGCGACGCCTATCGCAGCGCGGCCGACCGCGGCAGCGAAGACGAAGACTCGGCCGTCGCGCCACTGGCCGCGGCCGCGAAGGAAGCAGGGATCGAATTGGAGCCGCTCTCGCTGGTCACAACCGATGTCGCGACCGACATCGCCGGCGTCGCCACGGCGCGGCAGGCGGATTTTCTGCTTATGGGGTTCCACCGGCCGATCTTCGGGCAGACGTTGCTGGGCGGCACGGTGCACAAGGTCATGTCGCGCGCGGCGTGCGATCTTGGTGTGTTCGTCGATCGCGGATTCGCCACTGCGAGTCGTGTGCTTGTCCCGTTCCTCGGCGGGACCCACGATCGCCTGGCGCTGGAGCTGGCGCGGCGGCTGGCGCGCAGCGCCGGCGCCGTGGTCACCGTGCTGCACGTCACCCCTCGGACGAGGCGGGATGCGCCGCCGCTCGGGGCACAAGGCGCGGTGGACAAGGTATTCGCCGATCCGACCCAGCCGACGCCGGTGACGTTTCGCATGGTCGAAGATGATTCACCGATCGACGCGGTCATTCGCGAAGCCGCGTCGCACGACCTCGTGTTGATCGGCGTGGCCGAGAAGTGGGGCCTCGAGTCGCACGTGTTCGGCTGGAAGGCCGAGCGCATCGCGGCCGACTGCCCCTGCTCAATGCTGATCGTGCGCAAGGGCGGCGGGGACGCAAGTCAATCACAATAGAGGCACAGGAGCGAACCGGGACCCATGGCAGAGGAAGCCTACAAAATCATTTATTCGATGATCGGCGTCAGCAAGCGCCACGAGAAGAAGCAGATCCTCAAGGACATTTACCTGTCCTATTTCTACGGTGCGAAGATCGGCGTGCTCGGCCTGAACGGCTCGGGAAAGAGCACGCTGCTGCGCATCCTCGCGGGCGTCGACAAGGATTACGAAGGACAGATATCGCTCCAGCCGGGCTTCACCGTCGGCTTCCTCGAGCAGGAGCCGCAACTGGACGACACGCTCACCGTGCGCCAGGCGGTCGAACAGGGCAAACAGGAATCCATCGACCTGCTCAAGGAGTTCGAGCGTATCAACGAGCGGCTGGGGGAGAATCTCTCCGACGACGAGATGACGAAATTACTGGAGGACCAGGGTCGCGTGCAGGAACGGCTCGACGCGCTGAACGCATGGGAGCTGGAGACGCAATTGGAAGTCGCGATGGACGCGCTCCGCTGCCCGGATGGCGACAAGCTGGTGAAGGTGCTTTCGGGCGGCGAGCGGCGGCGCGTGGCGCTGTGCCGATTGCTGTTGCGCGAACCGGACGTCCTGCTGCTCGACGAGCCGACGAACCATCTCGACGCCGAATCGGTCGGGTGGCTGGAGCTGCACCTGCAGCGCTACGCGGGAACGGTCATCGCGGTGACGCACGATCGGTATTTTCTCGACAACGTGGCGGGATGGATTCTGGAATTGGATCGCGGGCGAGGCATCCCGTGGAAGGGCAATTACTCCTCGTGGCTCGAGCAGAAGGACGCGCGACTGAAAGTCGAGGAGAAGACCGAGTCCGCCCGGCAGCGCGCACTTCAGCGTGAGCTGGAGTGGATTCGCCGCTCGCCCCAGGCGCGCCAGGCCAAGAGCAAGGCCCGCCTCAAGGCCTACGATCAACTGCTGACCCAGGACGCGGGCGAGAAGCTGAAAGAGATTGAGATCTATATTCCGCCCGGGCCGCGACTGGGCGATCGCGTCATCGAGGCGAAGAACCTGACCAAAGCGTACGGCCGGCAACTGTTGATGCAGGACGTGACATTCTCCGTGCCGCCCGGCGCGATCGTCGGCATCATCGGCGGCAACGGCGCCGGCAAGACCACGCTCTTCCGCATGATCACGGGGCAGGAGAAACCCGACGCAGGGGCGATCGAGATCGGCGAAAGCGTCAAGCTGGCATACGTCGAGCAGAGTCGCGATTCCCTCAAGGCCGGCCAGACCGTGTGGGAGGCCATCTCCGGCGGCGACGAGCTGATCGCCCTCGGCTCGCAGCGCGTGAACAGCCGGGCCTACGTCGGACGATTCGGCTTCACCGGTACCGATCAGCAGCAGGCGGTCGACACGATGTCGGGCGGCGAGCGGAACCGCGTGCACCTCGCGCGCATGCTGCGCCAGGGGGCGAACGTCATCCTGCTCGACGAGCCGACCAACGATCTCGACGTGAACACGATGCGCGCGCTGGAAGAAGCGCTCGAGGCCTTCGCCGGCTGCGCGCTCATCATCAGCCACGACCGCTGGTTCCTCGATCGCGTCGCGACGCACATCCTCGCTTTCGAGGGCGAGAGCGTCGTGCACTGGTTCGACGGCAACTACACGGCCTACGAAGCCGACCGGCGGGCACGCATGGGCGAAGCGGCCGATCGACCGCACCGCGTCAAGTATCGCGAACTGAAACTGTAACAACGCGTCGGGTACAATCACCGCCGCACCATGAGGGCGAGGGGCATGGCCAAGGTTCGCGGCGGCGGCGGCTGGCAGGCGATTGCGTACGCGCTCAAGGTCGCGCATCGCGTCGGGTGGCGGCGCGCATGGCAGAGCGTGCGCTCAAAGAACGCATGCAAGACGTGTGCGCTGGGCATGGGCGGCCAGCTCGGCGGCATGCGCAACGAGTCGGGACACTGGCCGGAGATCTGCAAGAAGTCACTCCAGGCGATGGCGGCCGACATGCAGGACGGCCTGCGCCCGGACTTCTTCGCGCGATACAGCTTCGAACAGTTGGAGCTGCTCACCTCGCGCGAACTGGAGGCCGCCGGTCGCATCGTGCAGCCGCTCTACGCCATGCCGGGCGCGGCCCATTACCAGCCGATCGACTGGAGCGAGGCGATGTCGCGCATCGCGCAGCGACTCAAGGCGACCGACCCGCGCCGCGCGTTTTTCTACATGAGCGGCCGATCATCGAACGAAGCCGCATTCCTGCTGCAGCTCTTCGCGCGGCTCTATGGCACAAATCACGTCAACAACTGCTCGTACTACTGTCACCAAGCCAGTGGCGTCGCACTGAATGACGCCGTCGGCAGCGGCACGGCCACCATCACCCTGGACGACCTCGAGCACGCCGACCTGTTCTTCCTCATCGGCGGCAATCCAGCATCGAATCACCCGCGCCTGATGCGCACGCTCATGCAGCTCCGGCGGCGCGGCGGCGACGTCATTGTGATCAACCCTGTCATCGAGCCGGGACTGGTGAACTTCCGCGTGCCGTCCGACGTGCGAAGCATGCTGTTCGGTTCGCGCATCGCGAGCCTGTACGTTCAACCGCATATCGGCGGGGACATCGCGCTCCTCTGCGGAATCGCGAAGGCCGTGCTGGATCGCGGGGCGGCCGATCGCGCGTTCATCGAGTCGGCGACGACCGGCGCGAAGGAATGGGAGGGGTGCGTCCGCGCGATGGCGTGGGATGAAATCGTGCATCGCAGCGGCGTGGAGCGGCCGATGATCGAGTGCGTCGCTGAGCGCTATGCGCGATCGCGCGCGACGGTTTTTGCATGGACGATGGGCATCACGCACCACGAGCACGGCGTGCAGAACATCCACGCGATTGTGAATCTCGCTTTGCTCCGCGGCATGGTCGGCAGGCCGCACGCGGGCCTGCTGCCGATCCGAGGGCACAGCAACGTGCAGGGCGTCGGGTCGATGGGAGTTACGCCGGCGCTGAAAGAGGCGATCTTCGAGCGCTTGCAGCAGCACTTCGGCGTCGCGCTGCCAACGTGGCCGGGCCGCGACACGATGCAGTGCATGGAGGCGGCCGACGCAGGCGAGATGGATGCAGCGGTGTGCCTCGGCGGCAATTTGTTTGCCGCGAATCCCGACTCGACCTTCGCGCGGCGCGCGATGAGCCGGCTCGGCTTGGTCGTCCACCTCAACACAACGCTTAATCTCGGCCATGTATGGGGCCGTGGGCAGGAGACGATCGTGCTGCCCGTGCTGGCGCGCGACGAGGAGTCGCAGCCGACGACGCAGGAGTCAATGTTCAATTATGTGCGATTGAGCGACGGCGGCCCCGCGCGACACGCCGGCCCGCGGAGCGAAGTGGCGATCGTGGCCGACCTGGCCCATGCGGTGCTGAACGGCGGCGGGCCGATCGACTGGCGCGCGATGCGCTCGCACGAGTCCATTCGCGCCGCCATCGCAAGGATTGTCCCAGGGTTCGAGAAACTGGAGACCATCAGCGCGACAAAGACCGAGTTTCACATTGCCGGGCGCACGCAGCATCGGCCGCGATTTCCCACGGCCGACGGCCGGGCGCGATTCCACGTCACGCCGCTGCCGGACGTGTCGCCGCCGCAAGCCGGCGCGATGCGCCTGATGACCGTGCGATCCGAGGGGCAATTCAATACGGTGGTTTATGAAGATGAGGATCTGTACCGCGGGCAGGAGCGGCGCGACGTGATCCTGCTGCACGAGCGCGACATGGATCGGCTCGCACTTGTTCCCGACCAACACGTCACCGTTCGCAGCGAAGCTGGCGAGATGACGGGACTGCGCGTGCGGCCGTTCGATATTCGCGAAGGCAACTGCCTGATGTACTTCCCCGAGGCGAACGTGCTCGTGCCGCCGCGCGTGGACCCGCGTTCGAAGACGCCGGCGTTCAAGTCCGTGTGGGTGACCATCGAACCGACGGCGGCGCATCGCGTGCCGCTCACGGTTGAGCGCACGGTGCGGGCACGAACCGGCGATTCGCTCAAGGCGTGTTAACCTGCCCCATCGGTCCGGACCGACGCAGCATGATCACTCGCCTGCGCCGTCAACCGAACTGCCTAGCTTCACCTTCGCCGTCCGCGTGCGGCCGTTGCGCACGACCGTCAACGTCACGACATCCCCCGCGCGCTTGCTGTCCAGCACCTGTCGCAGATCGTTGTAGTCCTTGATCTCGCGGTCGTCGATGGCGACGATCACATCTCCCAGCACGATGGATCCATCGCCCAGGCGATACGGCCCTTCCAGCCCGGCCTGCTCCGCGCCGCTGCCTTCACTCACCGCGCCGACGAGAACGCCCCGGGTGACGCCCAACTGGCGCGCGATGCCGGCATCGACGATCTCAATTCCCAGCAACGGCCGAACGACGCGCCCGTGACGAATCAATTGCGGCACGATTTCGTTGACGATATCCACGGGCACGGCGAAACCGATACCGACGCTTGCCCCGCTGGGGCTGTAGATCATCGTATTCACGCCAATCAATCGTCCCGCGCTATCCAGCAACGGCCCGCCCGAATTGCCCGGATTGATCGCGGCATCGGTCTGGATGACGCCTTCAATCGTTCGGCCGTTTCGCGCGGTGATGGTGCGGCCCGTCGCGCTCACGATCCCGGTCGTCAGCGTCTGATCAAAACCGAACGGGTTGCCGATGGCATAAACCTTCTGTCCGACCTGGAGATTCGCCGACGTACCGACGGGAATGGGGCGCAGCCGGGCGCCCGGCGCGTCGATCTTGAGAACGGCCAGATCGCGATCCGGTTCGACACCTACGACCCTCGCATCCCACGAAGAACGATCGGCGAGGATAACTTTCAATTCGGCGTTGCGCTGCAGGCCCGGCTCGACAACATGAAAATTCGTAACGATGTGCCCGAGGTCGTCCCAGATGAAGCCTGTTCCGGTGCCCTCGGGAACCTCAAAGACTTCGCGCGAGAACAGTCCGCGTCGTCGTTCGACCAGACGCACGCTCTGGACATAAACCACCGACGGAGAGGCGTTGGCAAACAACTCGATGGAAGATTTTTCGTCCTCCGCGAGATCGCCGCGCGGCGTGATGGCGCGCGGTCCCGCGTTCCGCGTCTCGAGATACGCGCGCAACTGGCCGACGACGAAATAGCCGACCGTCAGCCCGACGAGGATGCCGACCAGAAGCGACTGGCGCTTCTGCACGCGCATCAAAGGTCGCTCTTCAAAGCCGGGCGGGGAATCCATCACGCTCATGACGAAGAATGATAATCCGGAAGATGGCGCCAAACTATCGGACGCTTCGGCCGGGTTTGCCGCTCTCGGGTGTGCGCCGCCCGACCGCCGCACGCCTGCAAGACAAGGCCAAGTCGCCCATCGGTTTGACCGATAAACCCACGGCAACAAGTGGGCATCCGTTGGAGGAACGTCCAGTGATTATCCGTCGATCGGTTATGCGCTTCGTGTCGGTGGTTTCGCTCGTGGCTGCCGTCGCGGGCCTTGCGCCGGGATGCGGGTTCGTCCCACTGCCCGGGCCGGGCGATTCGGGGAACCCTGCGCCGCTGCCGCTGGCAAACGGCATCGACCCGCAACAGCCGAACATCGAGCGGTCTTCGCGCACCCTCGACTTTTCCGGCGTTCGAACGATCCGCGTCGAACTTCACACCGCGCGACTTGTGATCGAACAGATGGATAGCGCCGCGGACGAAGCCACGCTTCAAGTCACGGAGATCATCACCGCCGGCTGGCTCGGCAAGAATGATCTCGAAAACCACCTTCTCGCGACGGAGGTTCGCGCCGAGCGATCTTTTGTCGACAACGCCCGATTGAACGTGAACGCAATCATCTCACCGGGCCTTCAGGCGAAGGACGTCGCCCTGGACGTGAAACTGACCGTCCCGCGCGGCGCGGGAACGGAAATCTACCTGACCAGCGGCCCGGTGGAGATCATCCGCCTGGCGGCCAACGTCGAGATCGCCACAGCCGACGGCGCGATCCTCGTGACCGAGGCGGCTGGGAACATCGTCGCCAAGACGACGAACCACCCGGTCGAGATTCGCGACGCGAAGGGAAACGTTGACGCGGTCACGTCCAACGCGGATATCTCGATCCGGGCGATGCCGTCGATCGGCTCGCAGGTTCTTGCGCGAACCGTCGGCGGCAACGCGCGCATCCTCGTGCAGCAGGGATTCGGCGCCGCCCTGAAGCTCATCGCCGATGACGGCGCCGTCTCGGCCAACCTCAACGGCTTTACAGTGTCGAACATCGCCACGGCCGCCGGCTTCCTGACCGCCGAACTCAATGGCGGCGGCGGGCGCGTCGAAGCACTCGTCGAGAACGGCGACATCGAGTTCGCCGGCATCGCACAGCCCTGATCGCACACTCACAGACTTTGCGATGTCGGCATTCCCTGCGCGGCGTCGGCCGATCCTGCGCGAAACCGCCCTGTGGGGCGCAACCGACTCGCCCGAAGCCCGCGCAATTTCCGATTCATGTAGTGCCCGGCGTCGCCGCGCCGTATGAAACGGATCCATTGCCCATGCTCGATTGCCCTCCGGTTCGTATCTCTCGCGCCATGCGCGAGACGCTACACTGGCTCATTTCCGAAGACGACCTCGCCGCGCCGCACGATGCCGAAGGCGAAGCGCGACGATTGCTCCTGCGCGCGGCCGAGCTGCACGAGGCGCTGTCATGCCTGCCCCCGGCAACCGAAGATTGTGACAAATGCCTGATTGTCGGGTCCGTCGGCGCAGAGGTGCCCTACCTCGCCGGCAAACTCGGCTGGAAGGACGTCACCTGCGTCGCCCCACCGACCAGCCGCGCCAAACGCCGTCTGCGCCGCGCCCGGCCGCATCCAAACTCCGACGCGTCATACCCGTTCACCTTGATCGAGCAGGATCCGGAGACCGATGCCCTGCCGCTGGAGGATCACTCCTTCGGGCTGGTCGTCTACCTCGGCCGGATCGAAGCCCTGCGCGATGACCCCGAGTTTGTCTTTTATGAACTGAACCGCGTCGTACAGCCGCGCGGGCAACTGGTCCTCGTCGCCGAGAATCCGGTCAGCCTCCAGGCGACGCATTCGATTCTGCGCGGCGCGCCGCAAAGCGCGCGCATCGAACACGGCGCCGAATCCGCCTGGCGGCGCTATGCCCCGCAGGAAATCGAAGAGCTGCTCAACGGCACCGGTTGGCGCGTCGAATCGATCACCTCCGTCGTGCCCGGCCCGGCGCTGGGCGGAAGCTGGTGGCGGCGGCGACTCTTCAAGCGACTGGTCGCTGACTTGCGCGCCGAGACCGGCCTCGCCGAGCCGTGCCTTCACACGCGCCTCCTGGTCAACGCGGCCAAGGTGAGCGAGCCGACGCGCAGCTACCCCCGCTGGCTCTACGACGACGAGAAAATCCGCCAACTCAAGGTGGAAATGCTCGAACACGTCTCCCGCACACGGCGGACCGCCAAGACAGCCTGACCCCCCAACTCTCTGACGCACCTCGGCGAGGCGGCTACAATCGTGGCCGTCTCTGGGAAAGAGCCTCGCCGTGGAACCCGCGACCATCGACATCAAGAACGCCCGCGTTCATAACCTGCGCGAGGTCTGTCTCTCCCTGCCGCGCAACAAGCTGATCGTTTTCACCGGCGTCTCCGGCAGCGGCAAGTCATCGCTCGCATTTGACACGCTCTATGCCGAAGGGCAGCGGCGCTACATCGAATCGCTCTCGTCCTACGCGCGACAGTTCATGGGCCAGATGCAGAAGCCCGACTGCGATCTTATCAGCGGCCTCTCCCCCGCCGTCGCCATTCAACAAAAAACCACCGGCTGGAATCCGCGATCGACCGTCGCCACGATCACCGCGATCCACGATTTTCTCCGCGTGCTTTTCGCGCGCATCGGCGCGCAGCATTGCACGCAGTGCGGCCGCCCCATCTCTGCGCAGTCGCGCGAGCAGATCGTCGCGGGGATTCTCGACTCGTTTGCACCGGACGGCGACGATGCCCAAAGCGCCGTCCGCGCGCTCATCCTCGCGCCGCAGGCCCGCGCGCAGAAGGGTGAATTCCGCGATCTCTTCGAGGACCTCGTCCGCGCCGGATACGTCCGCGCGCGAGTGGATGGCCGCGTCGTGATGCTGACCGACGATTTGGCGCTGGAGAAAAACCGCCGCCACGACATCGAAGTTGTGGTGGATCGGCTCGCGCTCTCGCCCGAGAATCGATCGCGCATCGCCGAAGCGGTGGAGAATGCTCTGCGCATCGGCAAGGGTTCATTGATTGTCGCCGTGGATACCGGCGAGGCGGGCCTCGGCTCGATGCGTGCGACGGCGAAGGGGAAATCCACCGCCCGCGAAAAAGTATTCTCGTCCAGCTCCGCTTGCACGCACTGCGGCATCTCATTCGAGCCGCTCTCCCCTCAACTGTTCTCCTTCAATTCGCCGACGGGCATGTGCATGAAGTGCGACGGCCTGGGCGAGCTGCTCGATTTCGACCCCGACCTGCTTGTGCCCGATCCGTCGAAGAACTTCTACGCGCCGTGCATCGAGCCGATGCGCACGAAGGTCGGCAAGTGGCGGCGGCATGTTTATGAGGCCGTCGCGCGGGCCGTTGGGTTCGACATCAATCAGCCGTGGAAAAAGCTGCCGCCCAAGGCGCGCGAAGCACTGCTGTACGGCACGGGCGATCGACACCTGACATTTGAATGGAAGTGGTCGGGGGGCGTCTGGAAGCACGGCGGCACGTTCGACGGCGTGCTGGAGGAACTGCGCGAGAAACACCGCAAGGCCAAGGCGACGTTCATACGTGACTACTACGAAAAATACATGCGCCGCGGACCGTGTCCCGATTGCGCCGGGGCGCGCTTGAACGCGCAGGCCCGCGCGGTGCGGCTGCCGGTTACTAGCAAGTCGCGCGGCACGACTTCGGGCAACGCGAAGGGGCCGAACCTGGCGGAGTTCTGTGGATTGTCCGTCGCGCGAGCGCGTGCGATGCTCGACGCGTTGTCGCTGTCGCCGGTGCAGAAGATCGTCGCCGAGGACGTGTTGAAAGAATTGCGTACGCGGATGGATTTTCTGTTGAACGTGGGATTGGATTATTTGAGCCTGGATCGCACGGCACCGACGCTCTCAGGCGGCGAGTTGCAGCGCATACGCCTTGCGGGGCAGATCGGCTCGGGCCTAGCCGGCGTGCTGTACATCCTCGACGAACCGTCGATCGGTTTGCACCATCGCGACAATCAGAAATTATTGGAGAGTCTGATCGCCCTGCGAGACATGGGCAACACGGTGATCGTCGTGGAACACGACGAGGACACGATGCGAGCGGCGGACTACGTCGTGGACTTTGGCCCCGGCCCCGGTGTTCGCGGTGGGCATGTCGTGGCCGAAGGGGACTTCGACGCGGTGTTGAATTGCGACAAATCGCTCACGGGACAGTATTTGTCGGGCACGCGCGAGATTGAAGTGCCGAAGCAACGCCGGGTGGTACCGCCGATTCGTCTACCGCAGGAGAAGCGTGTCGGAAAGGCGCGTAACCGATGAGGCGGACGCTATCAAGGAACACAAGGAGCGGGGAAACCCCTGACACCGCCCAGCACCCCAGCATGAGCAAGAATGCGGTGCCGCG
>CAZQCF010000027.1:0-54789 GCA_964592235.1 uncultured Planctomycetaceae bacterium | reverse complement strand
TGCATGTCTTAGCCACGCCGCCAGCGTTCGTTCTGAGCCAGGATCAAACTCTTCACTTTACTTATCGATTTACGACCGCCGGATCGCTCCGACGTTCGCAGAATTCGACTTAAAAGGCTCAAACGCTCATCTGCTCACGAGAATTTGAAAACGATCAGCCAAGTTGACCGATCGCACACCCAATATTCGACCATGACGCCCGGCTGTGAAACCAAACGCCGTACAGTCGAGTTGTGGGATCAAGGCATTCTTCCGGGAATAGCAGCCCGGAAGACGCCCCACATTCTCGCGGCAATCTCTGTTTACTTGTCAAAGAGCAGTGCGACCAAATCAGCTTGCAACCGACTCAATCGCCCGGCGTCTGATGGGGGCCGCCCACTGGATAAATCCAGCAGCCGCGCCCGACATGTCGCCGGTCTCGATCACTCCAAACCCGTGACGGGTTCGTCGTGTCGAGCAACGCAAGGTAACACAACCGTTTGGCGTGTCAACCCCGCATTCGGAGATTTTTTCAGGCTTTTTTTCGCCGCTTTCCGGCCAAATTCGACCGGCCGACAAAAAATCCGGAGCAAGGAAAAGAGCGGAGCCACTCGCAACGCCACCGTTTTCAACAGCCCCCCCCCCCCGGCAATCCACACCGGGCAGGCACAGCGGCAAGTGACCCGGCTGTTGCCCTCACGCCGGACCTTTTCTCCACACGAAATATAGCTTGCTTTTCAACGGCGTCAAGTGGGTCTGGGCAGCACCACCAATCGACGCCGACGGGCCTGTAAATCACTGCCTCTCTTAACGTTGCGCGCGATGCCGTTCAATACCGGTGTCACCCCAGCCCCGCTCGGACCACATCCTGCAGCCGAATGATGCCTGCTGGTTTGTCCCCATCCTCCGACACCACCAGCACCGTGATCTCGCTCTCGCGCATCATGCGCAGGCAATCGACGGCCAGCATCGTCGGCGGCACGGTCGAGCATTTAACCGGTGTCTCGTTCGGGTCGCGGCGGCTCTGGCGCCAGGCCTCGTGCGCGGTCAGCTTGCCGGGCGACTCGCAGCGCATCAGCAGGCGACGCAGGTCACCATCGGTGAACACGCCGATCAACTTGCCGCCGGCGTCGACGATGCACGTCATGCCCAGGCGCTTGCCGGTCATCTCCATCAGCAGGTCGTTGAACGTCGCGCCCGACACCACGCGCGGCATCTCGCGCCCGCCGTGCATCAGGTCGGCCGCCCGCAGCAGCAGTTTGCGCCCCAGGCTGCCCTCGGGGTGAAACTTCGCGAACGCGGCTTCGTCAAACCCGCGCGCGTCCAGCAGCGCCATCGCCAGCGCATCGCCCAGTGAGAGCATCATCAAGGTGCTCGTGGTCGGCGCGAGCGCCAGCGGCCCCGCCTCCGGCCGCACCGGCAGCGCCAGCACGATTTCCGACAATTCTACAAGTGGAGATTTTTCGCCGCCGGCCGGCGACTCGCAGATGGCGATCACGTGCCCGCCCACGCGCCGGAAGTGCCCGACGAACTTCACCAGCTCCTCGGTGTGGCCGCTCTTGGACAGAGCGATCAGCACCGACTTCGCGCCGACCGCACCGAGGTCGCCGTGCACGCCCTCGACGGGGTGCATGAACATCGCCGGCGTGCCGGTGCTGGCGAGGGTCGCGGCGATCTTCCGCGCGATGAGGCCGCTCTTGCCGATGCCGGTGACAATTGTCGGGTCGGGGGCCGCGCGGATGAGCGTCACGGCGCGCTGCAGCGGCTCGCCGACGCATTCTGCCAGCGCGCGGAGCGCATCGGACTGCTCACGGATGATCTGCCGAGCGAGTTGGATAGGGTCGGTCACGCGGAATCCCCGGGCGATTCAGCACAGACAGGGCGAAAAGGAGTCTCGAAGTCGGTCGCCCGTCACCCGAAAAACCCGCGCCGGGCGGCGCGTTCGCCACGATCCGGCGGGCACCGCCGATTGAATCGCGGGGAACAGTCTATCGCGCCGGGTTCGGCTCGTCGTCGGGCTTGTCTTCGTCGTCGCTGGTCGGTTCGTCGAGCGACAGGCCAAGCTCCGAGTCGCCGGAGAGGCTCGCGCTGCTTTCGAGGTCCGCGCCGAGACTGGCGATTTCCTGATCGAGCGCGTCGGCGGCGGAAGCCTGCGCGTCCTCGCCGAGTCCCAGTTCGGAGTCCGCCGAGACGGTCGCAACCGAATCGCCGCTCCCGCCGCCCTCCATGCCGAGCGAAGTCGCGGAATCTTCTCCCGATACCTGCGTCGCCGCGGCGGCCGCGCCGACGGCGCCCAGCTTCGGACGCTCCGCGTCCTCCTGGTCCGGCTCGCTGTACTGGTAGAACTCGCGGTAATTCTTTCGGAAGTATCCGCCGGCCCGCGATTCGACGCGATTCAGCACGGCGCCGTAAATGTTCGCGTTGACCGCGTCAAGCTGCGATTGCGAGCGCTGCAGGGCGCCGCGCGAAGTGGCACGATACTGACACACAAGAATGACGCCGTCGACCGCGCCCGACAGGACAATCGCATCGCTCACCAGGAGCACGGGCGGGCCGTCGAGGATGACCTGGTCGTATCGCGCCCGGGCTTCGAGCAGCAGGTCGCGCAGGTAACTGCTGCCGAGGAGTTCCGCCGGGTTCGGCGGGATCGGCCCGGCACTGATGAGATCCAAACCGGGAACCGGCGACGGCGTCACATAGTCGTCGAGATGCCCCTGGCCGATCAGAATGTTGCTCAACCCGTCCGTCCGCATGCCGGCGTAAATGCGCGGCAGGCTTGCGCGCCGGAAATTGGCGTCGATCAGCAGAACCCTTCGGCCCGTCAGTGCGATCGCGATCGCCAGATTAGAGGCGACTGTCGTTTTCCCGTTTCCGCCGCTGGGACTGGTCACAAGAACCGTGCCCTGCTGCTCCACCGGCGCGCTGAAGAACAGATTGGCGCGCAGGTTCTTGAACGCCTCGGCCACGATGGAATGTGGCGCGTCCAGCACGGCCGTCTCGGGCCGGTCGATTTCGATTTCGTCGTCTTCGGTCGTGGGGATGGTGCCGAGGACCGGAATCTGCTGGCGCAGCACGTCGCGCGGCGTCCGGACCGACTTGTCGGTCATGTCGAGCAGGAACGCCAGGCCGATGCAGGCGCCCAGACCAAAGATGCACCCCGCCGGGATCACCAGCTCGAATTTCGGGGCCGACATGCGCTTGGGCGCGCGGGCTTCCTGGCGCACTTCGATTCGAACTGTCTTCCGTTGATTGGCGGCAAGATCGAGCTGGTTCTTGCGCTCGGTCAGCATCCTGACTTGGTTGTCTTCCAGCTTGGCCTTCTCCTCAAGACGCATGTACTCAATCAGCTTGGCTTCGCGGTCTTTCTGCAGATTGATCGCCTCGAACTTCGCCTGCTTGATGCTCATGACCTGGTCCTGGGCCTCCAGGTACATGCGGCGCACCATGTCCAGCTGCTGCTGCTTGAGCCGCAGCGCCTTGGTGTTCGTCTCGCTGACCAGGCGCTCTGCGGCGGCCGCGCGGGTCGCCTCCAACTCGCGGATTGTGCGGTGGTTGGCGCCGTATCGTTCACGCGCCGACGCCAGGATCTGGTCCAGCTCCTGAACCCGGGCCTCCAGTTGGATCAGCGAGGCGTCGGCATCGAGCAGCGCCTGGATGTCCTCCGTGATCGGAAGGTCTTCAGCCCGCGCCCCCTGCAAGGCCGAGTATTGCGCCTCCCGCTGGTCCTTCTCCATTTCGAGTTCGGTTTCAATCGCGGCCAACGTCATGACGCGCTCGTCGATCTCCTGGCCGCTTCGGGCAGAGAACTCCTGGGACCGCCGGAAGTCCTCTTTCTGCCGTTGCAATGAATCAAGCCGCTTCTGTGCGGCCTGCAACTCCTTGTCGATGGAGTCAGACTGCTCCTTCATGGTCCCGCGCTGGAGCTCATGGATGGTTGATTCATAACGCCGCACCACCGCATTCACAATCTCTTTCACGTCTTCAGGATTGCGCCACGACGCCGACACCTGGATGTAATTCGTGTCGCGAATCGGTGTGGAAGTCAGAATGTCGCGCAGCAGTTCAACTTCGTCGTCACCCTTGCGGGCCGCTTTCTCCTGCGCCTCGCGCCACCATTGGGTCGAACGAAGCTTGGGGTCCTCGATCGCCTTTAGCAGAACCGTCGCGCTGGTCACGAGCATCGCCTGATCCTGCAGCAAGCGCGTGACGACGTCTTCCTGAATATGCGACTCGCGTGACAGGGGGCGTGTAATGTCAACCGGGTCGATCGATTCCACCCAAATCAACGCCTCGGCGCGATAGGACGGGTAATACTTGGCCCAGAGGATCGTGCCGCCGATCGTCGCACCGATCGACAACGCCCACAGAATGATGATCATCACCATGCGCTGACGGATGATCCGCCACGCATCGGCGCCGGTCAGGCCCGAGCCGCCGGGGGCACCTTGACGCGCCGGCCCCATCGGCGCGGAGCGGCCGCTAAGCACTGGATTTGCCGCAGTTAGAGTGGTCACGCTGGCGCCCTCATCTTCACATTTGACATCGGCATTTGCCGCGTTTCAGTGCCGCTCAATTGGCGAGCGACCGCGCATGCCGGCCCCGATCCGGCAAGCTTCGGCAGGTTCTGCGCACCCCGCGCCGTTTGATTGCATTTCTTGCGCTGCGCGCTCCCCTGAGGAGCGCTGGAAGCGGTGCTGCCAGGAATCTACGAGCCGGACCCCGCGCCCAGTTCGCGCAATTCCGCATCGACTTCCTTCACAAAACTGCTGCTTCGCTGGTTCTCTATGGCCTTTTTGGCGGATTTGAGCCGGGCAAGGGCCTCCTCCCGCTCGCCCAGCCGCTTGTGCACGACGCCCAAATGGTATTGCGCCGCAATATTGTCGCGATCAACCTCGAGGGCGCGCAGCAGGGTGCCGGCTGCCTCGCGGTGCTTGCCCATCTCGGCTTGAATCCACCCCAGGGTGTCCAGAACGTTCGCATTGGACCGCCGATGAATGCGATTGGCCTGCTCGGCGTAGGGGAGCGCCTCCGCCGGACGATTCATCCGGTCCACGAGGAGATAAGCGAGATTGTTCAGCGCGGTCGGCTCATTGGAGTCAATCTTAAGGGCCTCTTCGTACTTGGCCTTGGCATCCTCATAGCGCTCCAACTGCTCCAGCAACATCCCGGCCCCAACCAGGGCGAAGAGCTTGTCTTCCTTGCGAACCGCCAGCTTCAGGATTCGGTCACACAGCGCGATCGCCTCATCAGGCTTCTGGTCGGCGTGCAACATGTGAATCAACGCCTTCTGCTTGTCGATGTTCTCGGGGCTGGCTTCTGCTTGCGCTCGAACACGCTTCAAGGTCTCGTCCTTGCCCAGCGCGCCGATCATCTCGTTCACGACCCGGCTGTAAACCAGGAAGTCCTGTCCGGCCGCCGACATCGCCTGATCAAACTTCTCCAGGCCGCGTTCGACCTGGCCCACGCGACTGTATGCCCAGCCCACCATCGCCAGTTCCGGCGGCATGGATACCAGCAGGCGCGTCGAAAGTTTCGAGTCTGCGTAGGAGATGATCGCCTGCGGGTTGTCCGCAGACTTGAACACGCGAAACAGGGCGCTCACCGTTTCCGCGCGATAGCGCGACAACTCCGCCGCCTGTTCATACGCCTTGGCCGCCTTCTTTGCGCCCTCTTTGATCTCGTCGGGCGACTTGCCGGCCGCTTCGCGCTCTGCCACGCGCCCCAGCATCATCGGCCATTGGTAATCCCTCGGATGATCGCGCATCGCGGTCAACAACTGGTTTTCGGCGTCCTGGAAGCGGGGCGGGCGCATGGTGCAGTACGCGTCCACCATCGCCTGAACCGCCAGGTCGTTGCCGGGATCGTCCGACAAGATTGACTTCAATTCTGTGATGGCCGCCGCGCCCTGATCCAACTCCAACAAGACCTGGGCGAGCATGATTCGATGCTGATAAAAGAACTCGCGCGGGCTGTAGGCCTTGGCCTTTTGCAAGTCGTCGAGGGCCGCCTGCCATCTCCCCTGGAGCATGTTCAACTGGCCGCGCTGCCACAGCGACGTCGCATTGTCCGGCTGCTTTTCGAGCAATCGATCGAACGCCTCCTTGGCTTTCTGGATATCGCCGCCGATGCGGTGATAGGCCCCGAGATAAATCAGGCCCTGGGCATCATTGGGGTACTGCTTCACAAAATCATCGATGTTGAGTTTGGCCTCGTCGAGATCTCCCATGGCCAGGTACAGGGCACATAGTCGCGATCTCGTTTCCTGGAGTACACGCGCATCGTCCTTGGCCACATCGCACAGGCGTTTGTAATATTCAACGGCTTCTTTGTGGCGATTGGTTCGGGCGTAGAACTCGCCGCATGCGCTCAAGATCCCCGGAGACGCGTCACGCTCTACTGCGAAACGAAAATGCCGGTCCGCCGTCGCGAATTGTTTCTGCGCTTCACAAAACTGACCCAGCGCGACCGATATCTTTGCCTGCAGCGGGCGGTCATTCTCCGCATTGCGAAGCAGCCCCACCAACAGCGCATCGCCTTCTGCCGGGCGGTTTACGTCCTCCCGGCCCAGGAATGCGGCGAACTCCCTCGCAAGCGCCAGGTCATTCTTGGAAACTTCCAGCGCTTCGCGATAGACCTCGATTGCTCGATCAAACTGCGCCACTTTTGCATTCGAATACAGCCTCGCCAGCAGCACGAGATTTTCGAGGTTCTTGGGATCCTCCTTGCGAACGCGCTCGCGGGCCGCGATCCCTTCCTCGGGATTGTCCTTCTCCTTCATGATCTGCACTTGGCGCTTGACCCAGGGCTCGTCCTGCATGACGCGCGACGCGGCCTCGAGATACTTCTCTGCCGCCTTCTGGTCACCGTCACGCAAGGCCAGTTCCGCCATGGCGCGATTGGCAAAGCCGTTCGTCGGGTTCACTTCCAGCGCCCTCGCCAGCGCTGTTCGCGCCTCGGAGCGACTACCCAACTCGATGTACGCTTCTGCCAGAAAGGTCCAGCCCATGCTGTTGCTGGGGAACGCAGCCAGACCGGCACGCATCAGCTCGACGGCCTTTGCCGCCTCGCCCCGCGCTAATGCCAGGCGGCCCTGGGCGATGCGTCCGCCGGATCCATCGAGGTTCAATTCGCCGTCCTTGAGCACATACTTGCCGGCGCGATCCCAGTCTTCGGCAAGCACCGCGGCTCGGAACTGTCGATCGATGATGCCGGGGTTTTTCGGCTGGAGCGCTTCGGCCTTGTCGAGTCGCTTCATTGCCTCGGCCCATTTCTTACGAGAAAGGTAGAAATCCGCCAGCATCGTCTCGCGGGTTAGTTCGTCCTTTTCGCTCTCAATGAACGCCAACATCTCCGCATCGCGTGCTTCGTCGCCCGCCTCCGTCAGCGCAATCTTCATCCCCTGCAACGCGCGCAGATCCGGGTTTGCGCGAATCAGCTCGTCCACGAGCTTTCTTGCGTCGGCGACGCGATCCGTATCCCGGTACATCTGAACCAGGAGTCGAACCGCGTCCAGCTCCGGCGGGCTTGTCTTCAAGACTGCCTTGATCTTCTCTTCTGCGTCCTTGTATCGCTTGGCGGAAATCAGCAACTGTGCCTCGCGCAATTCGCTCGCCGGCCCCGCGTCGGTCAGCTTCTTGCTTTCCTCCTCCGCCAATGCGATCTGATTCAATTGCCGATACGCCTCCACCCGAAGCTGGGTCGCAAACTGGGAGGCTTCCAGTGCGGCTCGAACCGAATCCGGCTTGGTCGCTTTCAGATACTGGATGGCGGTGGTGGCGTCGTTCATCGCCAGATGGACCTGCGCCAAGCGCACATAGATCAGCGGCATTTCACGCCGTGCGGCCAGCGCGCGCTCAAGAGATTTTCGTGCATTGCCCCATTGCTGTTGCCGGAAGTACAAATCCCCCAGCAGCATTTGAAGTTGAATGTCCTGCGCCGCGCCGAGCAGCCGGTCCGCCGCCTCGGCCTCGGCCGTCGCCCGCACATAATCGCCGCGCGCGTTCAGCAATGCCGCCGTCAGGGTGCGGACGACGAGCGATTGCGGGTCTTCCTCGGCCTTGAGCTTGTTAATCCACTCCTCGGCTGCGGCTAGGGCGGCGTTCCGATCGGCCTCGCTTGCGCCAGGAACTTGGCTTTTATCTATTTCTTGCGTGGTCAGCTCCCGGAAGAACATCGAGCGATAGACATTGTCCATCTGCTTCTTGAACGCCTTGGCGCGCGGAACGTTGGCCAGTCCGTCCTGAAAAACTTTGGACTCCTGGACCATCATCTCCAGGCGCTTGGCGACATCCGGCTCGGCCGCACGATTCATTTGAAGTAACTGGCCAAGCAGCAGATACGCCCGGCCGTCCGCGGGAAAACGCTCGATCGCCAGGCGCACAAGGCGCTCCGCACCGGGCAAGTCGCGCGGGATGTTGGCCGCTGACAGACCCAGCTTCAGGTTGGCAAGCGTCAATGCGGCGTCACAGCTGACCTTGTCGGTCGTTGCGAGTTTCTCCAGCAGCGCGATGCCCTCCGCGAGGCGCGCCTCATCCCGCATTCCAGGCAGCGACGCCGTAATGGCCTTGTACAAGCCCTCCATCCGCTTCAGGTTGCTGTAGTCCTTGGTGGATTGGTCCGTGACGGCCGCCAGGCTCTGCGAAATGATCGTATCGCCCTCGCGCACAAGCTGTTTACCCTCTTCGCGATCGCGATCTCCCAGCTTGGACAGGGCGGTGCCAATCTCGCCGATGACCAGCGCTTCAACCACCGAAGCATTGCCGGGGTCAAGCTTCCAGGCCTCGCGCAAGGCGGTCCTCGCCTGCTCTGCCATCCGTTCATCTTCACCACGGAGATTCGCAAGAGCGATGCCCAGGGCCGCCTTGCCATTCGCGTTTTGTTCGGAGATCTCCAGCAGCTTCTCCGCCTCTTCCTTCACGCGGGTCCAGGTCGCTGTGCTGCCAAACATCTTGGCAACCTCCAGCTCCAATGCGACGCTCATTTCCGATGCGGATTTCAGCATCGGATCCTTCTTCCTCGCCTCGGTGATCAGCGAGCGGACTTCCTGAAGCAGTCCCATTTCTTCGTAACAGTGCGCCGCCTTGATCAGGTACTCGGGGTTCTTCTGGGGATCGCGCTGAAACGCGCGAACATACGTCTGGGCGGCGCGATCAAGTTCGCCCTTTTCCTGAAGCTCCTTCGCCTGGGCCTCGTAAACCTTCGGATCGTGCCCCGGCAGGCTACGCAGCAGGGCAAAACCCGCCAGCCCGACCAGCAGCATTCCAAAAAGGGCCAAACCCCCGATCAAATTGCGATTCAGTTTCTTCGCCATGTAAACTCAACGCCTTCCCGACTGCAGATCGAACATCGCGCTGCACGCTGCGCCGCGCGAGACGATCCCGTCATTCGAAAACTCTTCTCCCAAACCATCCTGTCCGTGGGACTCAACCAGCCGCCGCGCCGCTCCCTGGCGCAGCCATGCCGCCACGCTCGGAGCCGGGCGGCGGCCAATGCGACTTGAACAACTCCGTCAACGCGCGATCAAACACTTCCGCGGCCTGTTCATCAAACCGGGCGGGGTTGTCCGTTCCGCTTCCGTCCAGCGAGATCTCCACCTTTGAATAGTAAAGGTGGGACTCCGAGAGGTTTGCCATTTTCAGGCGCACCCGCTGGCGATCGCCGAAGAACTCGCCGTTGACGCAAATAGTGTAATAGACGTATGCACGCTGGCCAAGCTGACGCGGCGTGTTGAAGCTCAACCGCCGAACCTGGACCTCCCGGCCCAGCCGCGGCATGCGAAGCTCGAGCGTCGTGTCGGATTCCTGGGTCATCCCCCCCTGAAACATGCACTCTTCCGGCACGTGAGGCACCTGGTCCTGAACGCCCGTGTAATACGTCACCGAAAAATGGATGGGCTTGGCGTCACGCGGGCCCGGCTCCTGCAAGACCCAGTTGATGTATTCGTGCGTCCCCAGATTCTCCACGATTTCGGCCGTCAGCCGATCTTCGCGCACCACTTGAAATGGCCTCATCGCGTCGCGATCCATGTCGACCAGTGGCTTGCGGATCGGCAGCGGCTTCTTGAGCAACTCCAGCGCGCCGCGTGCCGTCTGAATCTGAATATACGCCGCCATCCCGCCTAGCGTCAGCACGGCAAGCCCGAAGTGAAGCTGGTTGCGAAGCGCCTTCATGGGGCTGCCTCCTTCTGGATCTGCGGGTCTGCATCCGCCACGAACAGATGATCCAGGACCCACAACAGGATCGCGTACATGCCGAATCCAACACCGAACATCAAGAAGCCCAGCAGCGAGTGCGGCGTGCCCGACGCCAGATCGCCCCGCTCATACATCTGAAACGATCCTGTAATGATCACACGCAACACGTTGCAAAACAATGCAACCGGCACCGTCACCGCAGCCATGAACAGCCGCTGCCACGTCGGCCTCGGCGTGAAATACGCCGTCGCCAATCCCAGCGCGACAAAGGCCATCAATGAGCGCATTCCGCTGCACGCACCGGCCACCGTGAACGTCCCCTGATGGCCCGTGTCCATAAAGAACCAGATGTTGATGCCGTTTCGCTCCACCTCGGCACCGGGAAACAGATTCAAGACGGCCGTAGCGACGGCCGCCGCGCCTTGTTGCAATGGCTGGGTGAACGCGCGGTAAAGCCGATCCGGCGGCGGAATCGTCAACACGAGAAAGGCAATCGGAAACAACGACAACTGAAACGTCCGCCAGCCGCAAAGGAGCAGCACAAGTCCCGCGATCACCGACACGATGGACAACGATTGCGGGTAGCCGATCTTGGCGTAAATGCTCCAGATGAAGATGCCCAACGAACCCGCGATCAGGACCCAGCCCCAGAGCGAGCCGCGGTGCTCCGCCTCCATCAACTCGCGCTTTTTCGTGTTCAGGATGTAGAGCGCAAAGAACGGCAGCAGGAACCCGTGCGACCAGTCCGGCTCCTTCCAGAGGGTGTACAAGCGGACGAAATGCGCCCAGTAGAGCCAGATCATGAGCGCCGCGAGCACGGCGATCTTCGCCAGGCCCGGGCCACCGAGAAATGCCACCCACGTGGGAAGCGACTCGGCGGGGCGCCGCCGTTGCGGAACGCTGCCGACGACGGCCTGCGCGCACACTGGATTGGGCGCGGAACCGGTATCTGGACTGGGCACGTTTTCGACGCTCATGCCTGCTCGACCCTCCGGCGGGTCACGCCATCCGCAGCGCAGGCCAAGCGTGACTGCCCGCCACGCGACCGGATCAATTGGACGGCAATCCGCGAATCTGCGCTTCCTGCAATCGCCGTGTCTTGACCGACTCCTTCGCGCCGAAGCTATCTGCGTCCGCGAAGTTGCGATCATACACGAACCCGAACCCGTACGTAAATCGAAACGCGTTACGCAATACCGCCAGGAAGATGGCCGCGGGCGACGATCCCACGTTTATTAAGTCGTTCGGCTTCAGGTACAAGTCCGGAGCGTCGCCTGCGTAGATCGCGTCGAGATTCACCTGGATAATCTGTTCCTCATCCTGACTCACGCGGCGGATCAGATCCACTCGTGACGGCCACGCCAACGCCCCGAAGCCACCCGCTGACGCAATCGCCTCTTTCAGCGTCGGGCGACGACCGCTCATCCCGTACGCCCCCGGACGCAACACGTTCCCTTGAATGTAGTACTCTCCTACCGCTCCAGGCGGAATCTGGATCACGTCGTATGGCCGGATCACGATGTTCCACCTCGAGTCCCCTTCGAGCAGCTCCTTCGCCGGAATCTCAATGATCCGAAGGGCTTCTGCACTGCCCCCGCCAAACAAATCCGTCGTCCGGTTGGCCGGCGTTTGGGGGGCAGGCGCCGCCGGGGTCGGGACAGGAGCCGGGGCGGTGGGTTGAGTTTCGCTCGCTCCTTCGATCACCCAGCCGCCGCGAGCGGGATCCCAGACAATCGAGGGCTGCGACGTCCCGGTGCGACCTTCGAGAATCTGCATTTCATCCACGGCGCTGTGCGTCGTGGTTGGTTCATCGATCGGCGTTGACCCGGACGAAGTAGCCGGTGCAGAAGCCGGTGAATCACTTTCCGACCCCTGCAGGATGGGATCGGTCGCCGGCCCTACGGGTAATCCACCGCCGACCGATGCTGGCGGTTCACTGGTCGACGAGGTCGGAACCTCCTGCGCTTCCTGTTTGATGGCGGGCTTCGAACCGCCGAACGGCAGACCGCCGCCCGAGCGGCCTACGTCGGACAGATGAAAGGACACCTGGCTGGACGCACCTGGATCCCCTGGATTGGCGGCGCCCACCGCCCCCGTGCCGGGCGGTAATTTTCTAAATACGTATATTTTATCAATCAGCGGACTGATTCCTCCGGCCTCCGCGATGGCCTGGAGAAGGCGGTAGTCCGGCCGAGGCAGGAGAAACGTCCCCGGCCGCTGAATCGCCCCCAGAATCGAGAATTGCATGCTGCGCACGTCCAGCAGCGTCACCTGCACGTCGGCGTTCGCAAGGATATCCTGATCTTTGAGGAATTGCTTGATTTCCATTTCGAGTTCGCGCGGCGTGAACCCGATCAGCCGGACCCGGCCGATGCCGGGGATCGTCTCATATCCGGAGTTGCTGATGCGCAGCTGGGTTTCCGACGCCTGTCCCGGGGCCATCAGCTCAAAGATGGTGATGTTGATCGCGTCGCCCGGAGCGATGCGTGTTTCTTCGAAGCGCGCAATCTGATCTTCCGGCGTCGGTTCCTCGGTATTCGGAATGCCCATCGGCTCTTCGAGAATACTGATGACGCTGCGCACCTCATTCCGCCGCTCGCCTCGGAATTGCCCGACCTGCGACGGATCCAGAAACCCGTTCATCAACCAGTTGCCGCTCTCGCCCGCCGGGCTGCAACCCGACGACGATGCCAGCCCCAGCCCCATCAATGCCACAGTAACGGCACTAACGATTCCGCGACCGATGGCCCTGCCCGATCTGCTGTCCGTTGCGTTGGTCGTCCGAGTTTGCCCTGTCACAGCGGTTCTCCTGCCCATGATTCTGGGTCCCGCGATTCGGTGTATCGCTTCGACCGCTTTTATCGTCACCGCTGCGACCCGATAAAAGCTATTTCGTACTGTTTGAGTCAATTCTCCGGTGCGATCCTTCCACCGCGCATTCTTCTACCGTTCCAGGCAAACTCTGCCGATTCGACCGATAAGTTCGATCTTCTCCCATCCGTCAGCTCGGTTTCTCTCGCGCGTACACGCCCCCAGCCCCGGCAATCCGCTTTTTCTCGACCCTTGTTCGAGTCCGGCCTCCGTAGCGAGGCACTTTTTACGCTCGCTGCCGCTTCATGGTTCAGCAGCCGCCGACAGGTCACCGATAGCGTTGGATAGGCTCAACTTATCGGGCGCCCCCGCCAGCCCGGCGGCAAGCCTTACGCACGGAGCACACCATGGAACTCGTCATCTTCGGCGCAGGCGGACACGGACGAGTCGTGCTTGATATCCTTCAGCAGGCCAAACAGCACAAACCCGTCGGGTTCATCGATAGCAATCCCAAGCTTCGCGGCCGCCGCGTTGACGGCCTGCCCGTCCTCGGTGACCTCGATGCTTTGCCCGATCTGCACGCGCGCGGCATTCGCGCCGCGGTCGTCGCCATCGGCGACAACGGCGTCCGTCGCGCCATGGCGGAAGCGCTCCACGAAAACGGCTTCGAGGTGCTCCCCGCGATTCATCCGTCGGCGCAGTTGGCAGGCAACGCTTCGATCGGGCGCGGCGTCGTCATCGCCGCCGGCGCGCTGGTCTGCGCCCACTGCCAGATCGGCGACTATGCCATTCTCAACACCGGGTGCATCGTCGATCACGAATCCATGATCGGCACGGCCGTGCACATCTGCCCCGGTGTGCGTCTCGCGGGGCACGTCACCGTCGAGAGCGGCGCGTTCATCGGCATCGGCGCGACGGTTGTGCAGAACGTCCGCGTCGGGTTCGAGTCGGTCGTCGGCGCGGGTGCGGTCGTCACGCGCGATGTGGCGCCGATGACGACGGTTGTCGGTGTGCCCGCGCGCTCAATTAAGGATGCCCCCAACGCCGACGAGTTCGCCGATCTGATGGGCCGGCCCCAACAAATCACAGCGCCGATTCCGATCTGACGCGCACCCGCGGATAATAATGCTCGCTCTTTCCAAAGCCCCGGCCAAGCCTGGCGGGGGCTTTCTTTTCGCGCGCGCGGTCGCTACGATGAGTTGATCGGAGGAACGCGGCGCAGTTCGCGCCGCGGCACGGACGCCATGAAACGCCCGCCCAGGCTCAACGCCATTCACAACATCGACTGCCTCGAGGGCCTTGCCGCTCTGCCCGAAGGCTCCATCGATCTCGCGTTCGCCGACCCGCCGTTCAACATCGGTTACGACTACGACGTGTACGACGACCGCCGCGCCGCGGATGAATACGTCGCGTGGTGCCGGAAATGGATCGCCGGCGTGCATCGTGTGTTGAAACCCGACGGCGCGTTCTGGCTGGCCATCGGCGATGAATACGCAGCGGAATTGAAAGTACTCGCCACGCGCGAGGTCGGTTTCCATTGCCGCAGTTGGGTCATCTGGTTCTACACCTTCGGCGTCCATTGCAAGCACAAGTTCACACGCAGCCACGCGCACCTATTCTACTTCACCAGGGACGCCAAGGCGTTCACCTTCAACGCCGACGAAGTACGCGTGCCATCTGCGCGACAGCTTGTCTATGCCGACAAGCGCGCCGATTCGCGCGGCCGACTGCCTGACGACACCTGGATGATCCCGCCGCCGCTGCCGCCGGAAGTGCCGACGACGGACGGCTTCGTGCTTCGCCCGCAGGATATTCCTGAACGCTTCCCGCCTGGTAGCGACGTATGGTATTTCTCGCGCGTTGCCGGCACCTTTAACGAACGCCGCGGCTGGCACGGCTGCCAGATGCCCGAGCAACTGCTCGGCCGCATCATCCGGGCCTGCTCGCGCGAGTGCGAGGTTGTACTCGATCCCTTCGGCGGCAGCGGCACGACGCTGGCGGTGGCGAAGAAGCTGGGGCGAAATTTCATTGGATTTGAATTGTCAAAGGAATATGCCGCGAACATCGACGAACGACTCAAATCCATCAAGCCGGGCGACGCCCTTACCGGCCCGGCCGATCCGCTGACCACCGCGCCGGCGACGAACAGGGGGCGGGCGCTGACAAACGCCGCAAACGGCACTCCCGCGCCGAGAAAACGTGGAAGCAATCGCAACACAACGAGCCGCGGGCTTCAGCCTGCGCGGTTGTTCGAATAGCCGCGCCGCACACTTGGGTCGCTCGGCGCTCCCTGACGGTCGCCGCTCTGTTGGGAATCCGCTTGCTCGCACGTGGTTCGGACGGCATATCGGTCCGCGCAGCGGACCCTACGGCGATAGCGTGTTGGTTTCCGGCGACCATCGCTTCGGCGGGCCGGCGGGCTGGCTCCACCAGAAATGATACTTCCCACTGTCCAGCCGCTCGCGGAAGCGGATCTCCACGGCCTGCACTTCGCCGTCCTGCACGTCGACCACCCGCGCTTCATATTCACCGGCACTAAGCACGTCGCCGACCCGTCGCGGGCGGCCGCGCGGCGTGCCCATCATGCCGAGATACGTCGTCAGCAGCGGCGTGTTCGTCGCCTCGATCCGCAGCGTGTGCTCATCCACGCGCGTCACCTTCGGATCGCCCACGTCGCACAACACCGCCACGCGCCCCGGGCCGATCACACGATTGAATCGATCCTGCATGAAGAGCGGCTCGACCATCCGCCGCGCGTTCAGCACGATGATCCACGGTTGATTGGGTGGCACAGGTGTCCCGCCTGTGTGCAAAGCGCTCGATGAAACTGCCGGAGGGGTCGCCGTCGAAGTGCCGGCCCCGCGAGCGTTCGCGCCATGAGAGTCGCGGGCCATTGCCTCCGCCATGACGCGCAGGTTGCGCTGGGCCTCCCACTCGGTGAACGGAGCCGCCGCCAGGTTCAACGCGCCGGTCAGCACTTGCAGCCAGATGAACAAGAAGACCGGGGCACGCAGCAATCGATCATCGCGCGCAGCCGCGTCGTCGGCACCCGAGGCGTCGCTCGTCGGCTGGTTCCCCGCAGCGGCCCGCCGGCCGGTCAGCCATACGCCCGCCAGATACGCCAGGCCGATCGACGGCAGGATCATCACGCGATCGTCCGGCGGCGTGCAGGCGAGGATCGGCAGAAACAGCACCGGCCAGAGTGCCATAACTCCGACACTCTGCACGCGCCGCCAGCGGCGCAGAAACAGCGCCGCCACCACGAGCAGTGCGGCGAGATCAAACCACATCAGCGGCGTCAGCCAGCGCCGACCGCCCTCGACGATCTCCAGCAGGAACGGATTGAGCGGCACCAGCCACGTCCCCAGAAGCAGCACCGCGCGCGACGGCAGCGCCGCGAGATACTCACGCGAGTGCCGCAGCGGGTCCATCATTGCCAGCGTGTTCGCGCCGTAGCCCCCGCGCGTGTAGTACGCGAGCCAGGCGAGGCCGATTGCGAGCAGCGCTCCGCCGGCGATCGCCGCGCGGCGCGTTGTTCCGTTTGTCCCGGCTTTTCGACCAAGAATCAGCCACCACAGCGCCGGCGCAATCGTCACCGGGAGCATCGCCTCTTTCGCGCCAAGGCCGATCAGCAGCAGCACCGCCGCGCCAACAAGCGGCGCCACGCCGCCGCGCCGCACGAATTCCCCTGTCAACCCCAGCACGCTCCCGGCCGCGACGAGCGCCAGCAGATCGCAATGCGCCGAGATGAACACCACAGGGATCACATGGCCAGCCGCCAGCGCAAATGCCAGCGCCGCCCAGCGCGCCACGCGCTCGTCGCCCGACGCCAGCCGAAACACGCGCAGCAACAACACCACGCCGAGCGCATACAGTGCCACGCCAACGGCACGAAACCCCATCGCCCGCTCGCCAAATAGAAGGTACTCGCCGTACAGCATCCACGACGCCGTCGGCCGCAGATGGCGATACTTCAGGCCGTCCGCCATCCACCACGGGTAGATGCCGGCCTCGCGCTGCGCCGCGTTGTGCCCGTCGCCTGCGAGAAAGTCGTACACCATCGGCGTGTCGCGCTGCCCGTCGCGATACTCGCGCAGCACGCGCAACATGCGATGGTCATCCAGCATGAAATCGGTGAAGAGCGATGGGGCATAGAAAATCGCCACGAGCGCCACCAGCGCAAGCCCCGGCCGCGGCGTGCGCTCAAACCACGCGGCGAACCGGTTGCGTCGGGGCGTTTCGGAGCGAATCAGATATCCAGGTCCTTGACGTGGATCGCGTTGGTCTCGATGAACCCGCGGCGAATCTCGACGTCGTCCCCCATGAGAATCGAAAAGATGCGGTCGGCGTTGCGCCAATCGGCTTCCAACTGCTCGACGTCGCCGGCCTCCTCGGAGATGACGACCTTGAGCAGCTGCCGCTTGGTCGGGTCGAGCGTCGTCTCCCACAGTTCGTCCGCGTTCATCTCGCCCAGACCCTTGAACCGTTTCACCGTCGTGCCGCGCTGGCCCAGCTTGCGCACGCCTGACGCGACCGACGCGAGGCCTTCCAGTTCGACCGGCTCACCTTCGCCAGGAAGCAGGACATATCGCGCCGCGCTCAACTCGCCGGTGATCAACTCTTCGCGCCGTAGGAAGTAGTCCGGCAGCGGCAGCTTGAACTCCTCTACCGTGCGCAGGCATTTCTCAAGCCGGCGGCTTTCGGGCAATTCGTAGCGCACGAGGCGCACGACCTCACCGTCGCCGTCTTCACCGGGCAGGCTCATGCCGCCGTCGATGACCTCCAGCTGCGCGTGCTTCTCGGCGGCCTGCCGCCGAAACGCGTTGAACGCGTCGTCATCGGCGAAGTAATGCTCCGCGCCGGCCAGAACAGCCCGCACCTGCGGCAGCGGGGCGGCGCGATCCATCGCGTGATTCTTGACAAAAGACTCAAACTCAATGCCGCGCCGGTTCAGCGACCGCTCGATGAAGGATATCTCATCCAGCGTGCGCACCAGCTCGCGCAGCTTTTCGCCCTCGATGTGCCGCGGCGTCGGCGACCCGTCGGCCCGCACCTCCAGCCGCGTGCCCTCCAGGCCCCATTCGTTCAGCTTGCCATCCAGCACCGTGTCATTCAGGACAAACTCCGCCTTCTTGCCGCGCTTGAGCAGGTACAGCGGCGGCTGCGCCACGAACATGAACCCGTTGTCGATCAGCGAGCGCATGTGGCGGAAGAAGAACGTGAGCAGCAGCGTACGAATGTGGCTGCCGTCCACGTCGGCGTCGGTCATGATGATGATCTTGCCGTAGCGGCACTTGGTCGCGTCGAAATCCTCGCTGCCGGGGACGCCGCAGCCCAGCGCGCTGATCACCGTCTTGATTTCCTCGTGCGACAAAATGCGATCCAGCCGGGCCTTCTCGACGTTGAGAATCTTGCCCTTCAGCGGCAGGATCGCCTGGCGCATCGAGTCGCGCCCCTGCTTGGCCGAGCCGCCGGCCGAATCACCCTCGACGAGGAACAATTCGCTCTCACCGGGGTCCTTGCTGCGACAGTCCCACAATTTGCCGGGCAGGTTGCCGCTGGACAGGGCGCTCTTGCGCGTCGCCTCGCGGGCCTTGCGCGCTGCCTCGCGGGCGACGGCCGCTTGAATGCCTTTTTGAATCACCTTCTTCGCGTCGCCGGGGTTTTCCTCCAGCCAGTTGCCAAGCTGTTCGTTGACAACTGTCTGAACAAACCCCTCGACCTCGGCGTTCATCAGGCGGTCTTTGGTCTGACCCTGGAAATCCGGCTCGCGCACCTGCGCCGAGACGATCGCCGTCAGCCCCTCGCGCCAATCCTCGCCCTTGATCTGCAAGTCGCCTTTGAGCAGGTTGTTCTTGCGCGCGTACGCGTTCAGCGTGCGCGTCAGGCCCATCTGAAACCCCGACAGGTGAGTGCCGCCGTCGCGGTTCTTGATGTTGTTCGCGAATGAGAGAATGTTCTCGTTGTAACCGTCGTTGAACTGAAACGCGATTTTGCAGGCAAGACCCAGGCTTTCGTCGCGCCCGCTCAAGACCTGCGCCTTGTGTACGCCGGCCTTGCCTTCGTTCATGTGATCGACGAATGCCCGCAGCCCGTCGGTGTAGAAATACTCTTCCTGCTTGCCGATGCGCTCGTCGATGAAGCGGATGCGCAGGCCCTCGTTCAGGTAGGCCAACTCGCGCAAGCGCGTGACGAGCGTCTCGGTTCGGAAATTGATGTCTTCAAAGATCTCGGTGTCGGGCATGAACTCGACACGCGTGCCGGTGCGCGTCGTTTCGCCGATGAACTCCAGCGGCTTGACGACCTTACCGCGTTCGAAACGCATTGTGGCGACTTTGCCCTCGCGTTGCACCTCGACCACCATCGACGACGACAGCGCGTTGACCACGCTGACGCCGACGCCGTGAAGCCCGCCGCTGATGGCGTAGCTGTCGCGGTCGAACTTGCCGCCGGCATGCAGCACCGTCAGCACGATTTCCAGCGTGCTCTTGCCGTCGAGCTGCGGATTCTCCGGCACGCGCTTCGGCTCGAACGGAATGCCGCGCCCGTCGTCGGTGACCGTGCAGCTTCCGTCGGAGTTAATCTTGATGGTGATGCTTTTGCAGAATCCGCCGAGGGCCTCGTCCACCGAGTTGTCCACGACTTCCCACACGAGATGGTGCAGACCGTGAAGACCGGTGTCGCCGATGTACATCGAGGGGCGCTTGCGCACCGCCTCCATGCCCTCCAGCACCTTGATGCTGTCGGCCCCGTATTCGCCATGGCCGCGGGCGGCTTTCGCCTTCTCCTCGGCCGGATTGGTCACTTGCGTGTCAGCCACGGATGCGCTCATTTGCTCCTTGATCGACCTTCATTTGCTGCCTGCTTCCTGCGCGGGATTGGCCCGACGCGAAACACGATGCGGCGCACGCGGGCATCTCCCAGTTCCTTCGCCAGCGCCGGCAGGATGGTAGCGCCGCACCGTCCGTTCAGCACATATCGCGTCGCGGCGCTGTCCACGACAATCGTCAGCGTCCCGCGGTAAAGCTTCTCCACCGCGCTGTGGCTGCGATGCGCCGGCGGCACGACACGCCGCCATGCTTCGGCCAATTGATCCAGGTCCGTCGGCGCGGTCGCCAGCATCTCGCCCGCCAGCGCGTCCAGCCGCTTCGCCGATGCGCGTTGCTGAATCGCATGGCGCTGCCAGAACAGACGTTGCGCCGCGCGCGTAGCGCCCGCCATGCCCGCCGCCGCCAAAATCGCACTTCGCCGGCTTGCCATGCGAATGCACGACCTCGCGCGTCAGGACAAATTCACCGGCATGACCACATAGGTAAAATGCGGCCCGCTCTTGAACACGCCGGGACGACCCGGGTCCTTCAACTCCAGCACGATCTCGGCGTCGCACACTTTCAACGCATCCAGCAGAAACTCGGGATTAAAACCGATCTCGATCGGCGTGCCCTTGTAGTCCACCGTCACGTTGATGCGCGCCTCGCCCTGCTCCGGCGAACGGCTGGTCAGCACCATGCCCTCGCTCGAAATGGCGATGCGCACGCCCTTGGATTCCATGTTAGCCAGCAGGGCGGCCCGGCGCACGGCGCTGCGAAACGCTTCAGTCTGCAATGGAATCTTCTTGTCGTTATCGCGCGGAATCACGTCCTGGTACTTCGGGAAATGCCCTTCGACCAGCACGCTGCTGATCGTCGCCCGCGACGTGCGCAGCAACACCTGGTTTTGCTTGATCTGCACGTCCATCGCCTCGTCGGCGTCGAAGTGCAGCTTGCCCAGCAGCGACAGCGCCTTCGTCGGGACAATCGCCGAGCGGTCGTCGCCGACGGCCTTCTCCAGTGAGACGCCGGACATCGCCAGTCGCCGGCCGTCAGTCGCGACGAGGTTCATATTCTTGCCGCTCTTCTCCCACAGGACGCCGTTGATGGCGTAGCGCGTGTTCTCGCGCGCCGCAGCGAACAGGGTCTTGTCGACGGCTTCGCGCAGGGCTGCCACCTTCACGACGAAGTCCGGCTCACCCTCCATGTCGGGCACCGGTGGATACTCCCGCACGTTCTGCCCGTTGATCTTGAAGTAGCTGTCGGCGCCCCGCACCTGAAGCACGTCACCATCGGTTTCAAACGAGAGCGTCTCGTCGGCTGATTCTCGCACGATCGAGAACAACCGGTCGCCGGGGACCAGCGTCTCTCCGGTCTTGGTCACGTCCACCTGCTTGACGACGCAGCGCAGGCCGACTTCCTGGTCGTAGGCCGTCAGGATCACGCCCTGCTTTTCCGCCGTAACACGGATGCACTGGAGGATCGGCTTAGGGGTCCGGGTTAAGAGAACGCTGGAAGTCGCCGCGAGGGCTTCCAACAATGCAGCTCGATCAATGACGCATTTCATGGTTGCTTCCCAACACTCGACAAAGCCGGCGGCTTACCGGTTACTCATTCACATGGTCCGGCGTCCAAGTCCATCCGCCGAATAGAAATTCTTGTCTTCGTATACGTTAGTAAGGCCTGTGTCGACCGCATCCTTTGGCGGCCTGATTCGACTAACCATTTCACCGGTCGAATCTTACACCCGAACGGCGAAACCGTCCAACGGTGCGGCCCTGTAAAACGCCCTGTGCGTAACTCCTGTTTCCACTGCAATCAACGCGCGGCTGCTGGGATGGCTTCCGATGACTTGTCGCGCCGGGGCCGTTTCGCGCTCAATTTTTCCACGCGACTTAACAGGCGTCTACACAGCCCGCAACGTCGGCTACCCTTGTCGAAGCGAGGTCTCGATATCCTCCAGGCGCGCTTGAAATGCCGCGTCGGCGTTTCGCCGGTCGCGGACCAGCCGATTAGCATGCAGCACAGTGGTATGATCGCGTCCGCCGAAGAACCCGCCGATCTCTTCCAGACTGTGAGAGGTCAGCTGCCGGGCGAGGTACATGCAGACCTGTCTCGGCAGGGCAATCGAACGACTTCGCCGTCGGCCCTGCAAGTCGGAGAGCTTCACGTCGAACTTTTCCGTGACGATTCCGAGGATGTCCTGCATCCGAATTTGGCGTCGGACTTCGGAAGAATCCTGCCCGAGGCATTCACGGGCGAGGCTCATGTCAATCGTGCGTGAATCCAGTGTGGACATGCTGTGAAGTCGGTTGAGCGCGCCCTCCAGCTCGCGGGCGTTGGACTTGAGCCGCGTCGCCAGGTACATCGCGACGTCCTCGGGAATCTCCATCCGCCGCGCCCGGCACTTCTTGCGAATGATCGCCAGCCGCGTCTCCAGACAGGGCGGGTCGATCCGCAGCACCAGGCCGGAGTTGAAACGGCTGACAAGCCGGTCTTCCAGGCCGACGATTTCAGACGGCGGCCGATCGCCGGAGAGGACGATCTGCTTGTGAGCCTGATAGAGCGTGTTGAAAGTGTGGAAGAACTCGTCCTGCGTGCGCTCGCAGGAAGAGAGGAACTGCACGTCATCGATCATGAGCACATCAACATGGCGATAGCGGAAACGGAAGCTATCCAAAGCCCCCTTCTCCATCGCCTCGATGAAGTGGTTCATGAACGTTTCGCTGGAGAGGTACATGACGCGGGCGGCGGGTGAGCGATCCAGCACCTTGTGCCAGATGGAATGGAGCAGGTGAGTCTTGCCCAGGCCGACGCTGCCGTAAATGAACAGCGGGTTGTACACCGTGCCGGGGGATTCGCTGACCGCCATGCAGCTCGCATGGGCCATGCGGTTGCACAGCCCGACCACGAACTGGTCGAACGTGTAATCACCATGGATACGAAAGATGCTGCTGTCTTTTTCAAACGACGGACGGTCATCATCGTCCTCGCCCGCGTCGGTCGAAGGTTCGGTGCCGTCGGGCAGGACGAACCGCACCGAGACGAGCCGGCCCGTGGCGGCCTGGGCTGCTTCGACCAACGGCCGACGGCAATGCTCCAGCAGGTAGGTCAATTGCGCCGCGTTGGCCGCGACGATGGTGACTTCGCCGCCTTGCGCGTCTTCCACAGATAATTCGCTGAACCACGCGCGACAAATGGCGGGATGACGGCGACGGACGAGGTCTAATACGGCGGATTGAAGCGATTCATTCAGCGTTTGCATGTTCGGCCCAAAGCGGTGTGATTGAATGCTGCCGGATTCCGCACACCGCGTATGTGTTTGACTGTAACTTGTTTTCTGTCAACAGGTTGCGAGCGATCCAGAATGGCCGCCGCGTCCCCCGCATCATACTCGCTTTCACCCGCCGCCTCAATCCGTCAACCACCTCATTTCCACGATTTGTCACCAAATTCTTTTGAACACCTTATTCACCAGAATTCACAACCCAACTCCGTGCGCGGGGACTTGAAGTCGCGACGACAGCAGGTACCATATCAACCTGAATCCAGAAACCGAGTCCAGCGTATCGAGCGCAGAGTCCTCTAAGGCCACGGGTGACGTATCGCCATGCCGAATCCGGCATCCCGGATCCGCGCAAGGGAGCGACGAGCGGGCATCACCCTCATCGGAGACCAGGCAAACTTCCTATGGATACCACTGTTGACCTTGCAGTGCAGTTCGAACAACCCATTACCACGTCCGAAGCGTTTAATCAGATCGCCTGTGCGGCCTTCTCAACGAACGACACCCTTCACCGGTTCATCGAGCTCCTCAACGACCTCGAAGACAAGACCGAGCGCGGCGAGGGTGACGTGCCTGCGTCGAGCCTCAAACTCGGCTTGGCATACCTCAACATGGGCGATGCCGCCAAAGCGCTGACTTGGCTCAACCAGGCGACCGACGGCGTGGTGCGCCGCATGGCGGCGGGTCGAGCGCACCTGGAGGCTCGGCATTTCAAAGAAGCGCTGGTCGAGTTTGAAAAGGCCGCGACCCTCGGCGGCAATCGACTGGAAATCGACAGCCTTCGCGCGGAATGCCTCGCCCTCGACGGCAACTTTGACGAGGCCCTTCGGGCCCTCAAGCAGCACGCCTCGCACGAAGCCGGCTCCGCGGTCTGGAACTATGCTCGCGGCCGAATTCATCAGGAACAGGGCGACCTCCAGCAGGCTGCCGCCTCCTATCAGAAGGCCGTCGAGATTGACCCGGCCAATGCACACGCCCGCTTCTACCTCGCCTATCTGTGCGATCTCCTGGGCGACGACGAAGAGGCGATGAACCACTACACGCATTGCACCGGGCTGCCGCTGGTTCACATGCATGCGCTGATCAACCTCGCCGTCATCCACGAGGACAACAACGAATACGATCTCGCCGAGGAATGCCTCCGACGGGTCCTCGCCGTCAACCCCAACCACGAGCGCGCCCGGCTTTACCTGCGCGACGTTCTCGCGGCGGACACCATGTACATCAACGAACACCAGGTCCGCGCGATGGAGAAGCGCAGCGCCGTACTGGACACACCCATCACGGACTTTGAACTGTCCGTCCGCAGCCGCAACTGCCTCAAGAAGATGAACATCAACACGCTCGGCGACCTGCTTCGCATCACCGAAGCCGAACTGCTGGCCTACAAGAACTTCGGCGAGACCAGTCTCCGCGAGATCAAGGCCATGCTTGCCCAGAAGGGCTTGAGCCTCGGCCAGAACTCGCCGATGGGCGGCGCCGCGCGACCCGCGCCGGACTTCGCCGCCCTCGCGCCCAATGTCAGCCCCGATGTCTTGAGCCGGCCCGTCATGTCCATCGAGTTGTCCGTGCGATCACGCAAGTGTCTCCAGCGGCTGGGCATCTCGACCATTGGTGAGCTGATCATCCGTAGCGAGCAGGAGCTGCTCGAATCACGAAACTTCGGCCAGACCTCGCTGACCGAAATCAAGGCATGCCTCGCCCAGATGGGACTGTCTCTGCGGCAGGCCTGACGGGCGACCGGACTCCGGCCCGGCCGCGCGCTACCCTTCGTGTGAGCCGAATCGCGCGAGCCGATTGGCTCGCGCACGCCGGAGTTGACCGCCGATGACCGTCCAACATCAGGCTATTCGATTACTCATGATGATTGCCTCGGCATTACGAAAGTGTCATCCTGCCGTCATACTGGGCGTGACACTGGCCGGGGCGTTGCTCCTCTTTGTCGGCTGCGAAGGCCTCTTCGACACCCAGCGCTGGACCAGCACCCATCGACCCGAGGCCCCGCCCGAAGTGATCGTCGATCGCCAGATTCGCGTCCGGCTGATGGAACTCAAGCCCGGCCAGGCAGCCGAACTCGCCGTCACATCAGCGTTCTCCGCGGTCGACGGCGTGGCCGGTCGCCAGCTTGCCCCCGAGCATCCGCCGCTTTCGCTGGCGGCGCTGCGCCCCGCGACCAGCGGCGGCATCACGCTCGGCGGCGAAACGTTCGACACAACCAACCTGCTGCTCACCCCGGCGCGCGATGCGTCCATTGTCCTGAATCAACAGACCTACCGCGGATCGCTCCGAATCCTTCGCGCCGGCGAAACGCTCACGATCATTAACCTCGTCGATGTCGAAGCCTATCTCCGCGGTGTCTTGCGCGGGGAGTTACCGCGCTACTTCCACCCCGAATCGTTCAAGGCCCTTTGCGTCGCCGCGCGAACGTATGTGCTTTACCAGAAACGCATCGCGCCGGCCGACCGCCCCTGGGATGTCGTCGACAACGAGGGCAGCCAGATGTACATCGGCGTCAAAGGCGAGGACGCCGTCGCGATCAGCGCCGTCGACGGCACGCGCGGCGAAGTCTGCCTCTGGAACGACGGCACGAAAGAAGACATCTTCTGCACCTACTATTCCTCCGCGTGCGGCGGCCGATCGCAGCATGTGAACAACGTGAAGCCGCGCGATCCCGATGTCGGCCCGCTGCGCGGCGGCGTGATCTGCGAGGATTGCTACGTCGCGCCGAATTACAAATGGGGACCGGTCGAAATCTCCCGCGCCGACATGACAAAAAAGCTCGTCGCTCGTTACCCGGTGCTCAAGAAGCTCGGCACGATCACCGATCTGCGCCCCAAGGCCCGCACCCCCGACGGCCGCATCATGCACATGGAACTGATCGGCTCGGGCGGCGCGAAGGACACGCTCGTCGGCGAGGATTTCCGCCTGACCATGGGCGGGCGGCTGCTGAAATCGACAAACTTCCAGATTTCAAAAAAAGGCGACCGCTTCGTCTTCTCCGACGGCAAGGGCTTCGGCCACGGCATGGGCCTCTGCCAGTACGGCACCGAGACCAAGGCCCGCCGCGGCATGGATCACAAAGCCATTCTCGCGACCTATTACCCCGGGGCGATCATCAAGGCAATTTATTAAGGCCCGTGGTTGGCCGGGCCTGGTCGCATTGCTGTTTGGCGTTCATGGCTTTCCCCGCATCCGCAAGCCTGTTAAATTGACATCCATGTGCATCCCGTGCCAGAATGGGGGTCCTGGCTGGATCGGGCCATCGTGGAGGGAACCTGTATGGACGGCAAGAAAATCGGCGGGATCCTGGTGAGCGTGGCCGTCATCGGGTTGATCGTGGTTTTGCGGTTTCGTCAGCGGTCGGAGGACTCGGCCGAGGTCCGCGAATTGGCGATGTCCATCATTTCCTCCATGGATGAATACGAAGCAAACCAGGCGATTCTGAAGACCATGGGGGACCGGGCGCACGACATCGCGTTCGATGCCGCATACACCATGGCCGGCCGCCGTACGCGGGCGAAGTTTGATGAAGACGCGTATCTCGATGCGTTCCTTCGATCGATGATCGATCAGGCGTCGCAGATGGGGCGGACCGAATTGAAGCAGCCGCTGATTGACCTTCATCGCCAGTTCAGGAAAGTGCAGCAGGGCGATTCTGAAGGCGAGGCCGAGGCGTCGTCGCCGCAATCGGCCCAGCGTGATCCGCCCTCGGCGCCGAGCGAGGAATCCGCCGCCCCCCGGGCGGAGGTGGCGGCGCGTGACGCGGACGCCGCGGCAGGCCCCGGTCGTCTGGGCGCCGCCGCGCTGGCCGAGCTGGACGACAAGACACTTGTCGAGCGATTGATCGAAGATATCCGTGTGGAACTGGGCGATCGATCAGGGGTGGACGGCGTGAAGGCGATTCGGGCGCTAAGCCCCTGTCGCCGCGCGATCTTCATGGTGCAGTGGGTGGACCGCATCGTCCGCGAAGATGGTTTGAACGAGTTGTTTGGCGACGAATTCGGTCCGCTGGCGGTCGAGGCGGTCAAGAGCTTCGACGCGGTCGGCGCGAAAAAGCGCGCGGTGATCATGCGGCGGGCTATCGCCGCGTTTGTACGAGAGAACCCGGACCAGACCGTCGTCAAGAAGAGCAAGACCGTCAAGAAGTACCTGGATGCCCATGACGACGGGAGCATCGCGGACGTGGATGCCGCTTACGACAAGTCGAAGGAAAACCTGAACAAGCTGTGCATCAAGTACATCCGCGCGAACGCCGCGGAATGCGTCGTCTCGGCGAGCGATGAGGGGGCGAGCGGCGACGAGGCATCATCCGGGGAGTGACTCGTTTGTGGCATCAAACGAGGCAGGCCTCGACGCAACAGGTTGCTGTGAGACGTTGGTTCAGGTACGCGGCGATGTCCGCGCCGAGGCCGGGGGGGCCGCTGTCGGTCGCACGGTGTCGCCGTTGAGGCACGCGCCCGTCGGGCAGGGCGGCGTGCAAGTCGCGCGGGTCGGCGATCCAGCAGAAATCGTATTCGTCATCCAGCGCGTGCAGAAACTCCAGTTGATGATTGTCGGCCTTGGTCGGGTTCGCGACGGCGATGAGCGGACGGCCCATCGGGAGGAACTCTAACAGCGAGCCGGTGCCGGCGTGCGTGATGATGAGATCGGCGCTGCGAGCCTTGTTCACGAGGTCGCGGTCAAACGCGACGTGTTCGATGTGCCGCGGCAGTTTCTGTTGCAAGCCGATCTGCGCGAAGACGCGCGCCGGGGCCGCCCCCGCGAATCGGTCGAAGGCCCGCGCACCAGCGAGCCGATCCACCTCGTCGATCAATTCGTCAAAGAACTGCGTCCCGACGGTAACGAGAATCACAGGACAGCCCCCGCGTAGGTGGTGTCGGGCATCGCGCGTTGCAGCCGCGGCCACTGAACATAGAGCCGATCCACGAGGCGCAGCCGTCGAACCCATCGCCCAGTTACAGACAAGTTGCGAAACCGCGTGAGCGATTCCACGAACACGCACGCCGCGCCGTGTCGCCGCCCCGCCACAAACAGCGGCACCGCCATGGCCGTACCGACGGCGACGATGGCGGCGGGTTGCAGACGTCGCACAAGCCGGTCCGCCTCAAGCATGGATCGCGCGAATCGCGCCGAATTGCTGATCCGGCTGAACCACCGGGCGCGCGTCGGGCCGAGGTAGTGCATCGGGTAGCGCGGGCCGGCGTGCGGCATCTCAAGCCGGGCGGCGCCATGCACGCCGCGACAGTGGCCGTAAACGTACGCGTAGCGAAATTGATCGGCCGGGAACTGCTCGAGCACGCGCTGCGCTTCGCGGTGCCACCCGCCGCCGCACAGCGTGACCAGCACCAGCGGCCGCGCATCGCCCCCATGCGTATTAGTGGATTGCTTCACTTCGCCCCCCGGCGGCTCGCCCCATCGAATCGAGGCTCGTGCATTCCTACATCGGCCTTCGCCCCTGCATGGGCTAGTTTGGCGAACATGTGCGGCCAATAACCTGTAGGCCGATATGGTCGGACACGCTGCGTGCCCGTATCAAGACAGTGGTGGGCATGATGCCTGAACAAAGAACTCTGGACTACGCCCCCGTGGAGACCCAACGGTCCGATCAATTTGACATTGCGGGCTGGTTTTATGCCAGCTCAATGTTGAGCGTCCTGCCGCTGCTTGCCGTGGCCGATTATCGCCGTGTTGTAATTGCGAACAGTGGCAACTGGTGTGGAACCCTAGTCGCCAGTGCGGAATGCATGCTCGTCACTGCGGCTGTGGTCCCTCTGATCATTTGCATTTTGGGAATCTTGTTCGGCTTGTATTGCGACTGCAATTGGAAATCGCTTCGCGGCTTGCTGCTGGTGGCGGCGCTCAATTTCCTTTGTGTCATGATGCCGCAGCTCTGGGCCATCCGCGATCGAATGTTTCCGCATTATTGAACGGCGGCTTCCGAAAACTCGCCGGCCTGCTTTCCTTCACCGCCGCGCTCGGCTTATTTGGATTCGGGGGGCGTGCGCGGCGCCCGGAGGCGCTTCGCTCGTCGCGCCGCGAAGAACTTGACAAGCTCGCCGCTCGCTTCGAGGGCTTCCAGTTTTTCTCGAAACGAGCGGGCGCGGAATTCTTCGTGTTGACGCCTGCGATTGCCGGCGTGCGTCGTCGCGCTCCAATCGATTTCATCCGGCATCGGGGGCTTCTCCGTGGAGCAGGCGCAGCTCGGCGATGTCCGCGAGGTCCTGCGGCCCGCCAGATTACCACGATTCCAACTTCTTGTTGACGCGGACCGCCCCCCGCCCCCGGTTCGGTGCACGCGGCGCCGGCCTCCTGATCGGGCGTTCTTGCGTTATAATCCCCGGTTCGACACCTTGAACCCGCAACACGCACCCCAAAGCCCCAGGAGCCGCACATGGCCGCACCGAGCATGACCGCCGCCAGCGTCGAGACCCCCAATCCATACGACTATTACAACCTCCGCACCCTGCTCTCCGAGGACGAGATCGCCATTCAGGATGCCGTCGCGCGGTTTGTGGACGAGCGCGTGCTGCCGGTCATTCCGCAGGCGTTTGAGGACCACCGCTTTCCGAAGGAGCTGGTCCCCGAGATCGCGTCGATGGGCCTGCTCGGCTGCAACATCGAGGGCTACGACTGCGCCGGGCTGAACAACGTCTGCTACGGGCTCGTTTGCCAGGAACTGGAGCGCGGCGACAGCGGCGTGCGCAGCTTCGTCTCGGTCCAGGGCAGCCTGTGCATGTACCCCATCTTCGCCTACGGCAGCGAGGAGCAAAGACAGAAGTATCTCCCGCGCATGGCCAAGGGCGAGTGCATCGGCTGCTTCGGACTCACCGAACCCGACGGCGGCTCGGATCCCGGCACGATGAAGACCCACGCGGTGAAGAAGGGCGGCGACTGGATCATCAACGGCGCGAAGATGTGGATTACCAACGGCACCGTCGCCGATATCGCCATCGTCTGGGCGATGACGGACGAGGGTGTGCGCGGGTTTATTGTCGAGAAGGGCACGCCGGGCTATACCGCGCGCGACATCTTGCGAAAATTCTCGCTCCGCGCCAGCGTCACGAGCGAACTCTTCTTCGACAACGTAAAGGTGCCGGCCTCGCAGATGCTGCCGAACGTCGTGGGCCTGAAGGGGCCGCTGGGCTGCCTCACGCAGGCGCGTTACGGCATCACCTGGGGCGCGATCGGGGCAGCCATCGCGTGCTTCAAAGAGGCGCTGGAGTTCGCAAAGATCCGCGTCGTGTTCGGGAGGCCGATCGCGCACACGCAGACGATTCAGCGGCGGCTGGCGGACATGAGCCGTCGCATCACGACGGCGCAGCTGCTCTCGCTGCAACTGGGTCGGCTCAAAGATGCCGGCACGATGCACCACAGCCAGGTGAGCATGGCGAAGTGGAACAACGTGCGCATGGGGCTGGACATCGCCCGCGACGCCCGCGATATCCTCGGCGCCGGCGGCATCAGCATCGAATGCAGCCCGATCCGCCACGCGCTGAACCTGGAGAGCGTGATTACCTACGAAGGCACCGAGACGATCCACGAGCTGGTTGTCGGCCGGGAACTGACGGGGCATGCGGCGTTCTAAATGCGAAACATTGTCGTCATTTCCCTTGCTGCTATCACCCTCCCCGGCTGCGGCTTGTTTCCATCGCTTCCGCCGCCGGCGCCGACCGGGCCGTTCACGCAGATCGTAATCTTCGGCGACAGCCTGTCCGACTCGGGGAATCTGCTGGCGACGTTCAGCATCGTGCCGCAGTCGCCGTATGTTGACGGACGTCTGTCCAACGGGCCGGTCTGGGTCGAGCGGATCGCGGCGCACTACGGCCTGGCGGCGCGGCCCAGCTTTCGCGGCGGGACCAACTTCGCCTACGGCGCGGCCAACTCCGGCCTCGGGCAGGGCCAGTCGTACGGCCTGCCGCTCGGGCCAAACGTGCGACAACAGGTCACGCTCTACCACGGCCAGCCTCTCGGCACGGAGCTGTTCGTCGTCTGGGGCGGGGCGAAGGACCTGTTCGATGTTCTGAACGGCGAATGCAGCGACACGCCAGAGATCATCGCCGAGAACATCGCCCTTGCCGTCGCGGCGCTGTACGACCGCGGCGGGCGATGGTTTCTCGTGCCCAACCTGCCCGATCTCGGGCTGGTGCCGCGCTACCGCGATGGCGAGCGACAACAGCGCGCGACGGAGCTATCGCTGGGCGTTAACGCGGCACTGGCGGCGCGGCTGGACGAACTCGAGACGCGGCCCGAGATTCGCATCTGGCGGCCGGATATTGCCGCGATGTTTGCGGAGCTGATCGCATCGCCGCCGGCGGGGGTCACAAATGTGACGCAGCCCGCGTGGACCGGGGGCTACTTCGGCTTTTCGGAAGGGGATATGCTGGCATCCAATCCCGATGAATACGTCTTCTGGGACGATGTCCACCCGACGCGCATTGGGCATCAGATTCTGGCCGATCGGGCGATTGCGATGATCGAAGCGAACCTGCCGACTGCCGCGCCGTCGCCGAACCCCGCAGAATTCTCATTTAACTTCCTGCCGCCGGAGACGGAGTTCTGGCTGATGTATTTCGCGGCGTTCGCGGCGCCCGACGAAAGCGAAGCGTGTCGATATTGACGCGATTCCGCGCCAAGCTCCGAGCCGCGACCGTCAGGGAGCGCCGCGGGACGCCCCGAAACAGGCCGCGCCTCCGGCATTCGAGAGCGCAAACACATATCGTGTGCAAGATATCGGGAGGGCGATCTTGGAAACAAGCGACCGCGCTGCACTGGGAGACAACTGAACTGCTCGGCCGGACTCGGCGCTCCCTGACGGTCGCGGCTCTGATGAACCATGAATTCGGGTCGAATCACCCGCCCGGGCCGCGTCGGCCGCCGCCGGGGCCGCCCATGCCGCGACCACCCGGTCCGCCGAACCGCGGCATTTGAATGCCGCGCTCGGCTGATCGCCGCATCATCGCGCCGAAGTACGCCATGCGCTGGGCGCTCTTATTCGGATCGCGCGTCTCCGAGTCGGTCTTGCGCTCGGCCTGCGAGCGATTTGCCCAGCCCTTGCGCATCTCTTCGCGGCGCTTCTCGCGCTCGGCCTTCTTCTCCGGATCATCGCCCTCGGCCGCTTCCTTCTCTTCTTCCTGGCGGCGGCGCTCTTCCATGGCCTTCATGAACTTTTGCATTTCGTCGATGTGCTTATCGAGCACGGCGTTCTTCTCGTCGTCCGTCTTCGCGGCGAAGTATTCATCCACGCGCTGCCCCATCATCTGATCCATCGCCTCGCGCATGTTCTTGCGGGCCTGCTCGCGCTGCTCCTCCGTCAGATCGGTGCGATCCATGAAGTTGCGCATGCGCTCCATGACGACTGCCGGATCTTCCGCGGCCGACGCCTTGATCTTTTCAACCGTGTACTCCTCGGGCAGCGCCGCCGTGGTCGCCTCGGCATCCTTAGCGCCCCCCGTGAAATGCACGACGGCCCACGCGCCGCCGCCCAGGGCGGCGATCAGCGCGCCAGCCAGTATCACCGTCTTCGGACTCGTTGAAGCACTCATGGTGTCATCCCTTCTACCGCCGCGGCCGAGATCCTCCGCGCGCTAATTCTCAAAATCCGTCACATGCGTATCGTAGTAAACGTACCGCCGGGCGCCGGGCTTGCCGCCCGGCCCGTGAAAGTTGTCATAATCGCGCAGGATCCAGAGCGTGTTCTCGTTGATCGTTCGGCCGGTGAATTCGGCCATGCGTTTGATCGATTCGGCGATGGAAATGCCGCCGAGGCGGAATCGGTATTCGTAGCTGGATTTCTCGGTGGCGAAGTAGGACTTGCCCTCGTTGGGGGCGCCGCGCGCGATCTGGCCGGTGTCGTCCGGACAGGCAAAGGCCTTCTGCGATCCGCCCAGGTGCGGCGCGAGAACATCAGCAAGATAGATGGGCGTCACGCTGCCCACGGGAACGGGCTGATCCGGGCCGCTCGGCATGCCGAGCGGGAACGCATCCACCGACGGCATGAACGACGCATACGGGAAGATATCGCCGCTGGAGTCGAGGTACGATCGCATGCCGATGGCAAGCTGGCGCAGGTTGCTGGCGCAGGCCGTTCGTCGCCCCTTGCTGCGGGCCGCGCCGAGCGAGGGCAGCAGAATGGCGATCAGCAAAGAGATGATCGCAACGCTGACGAGCAGCTCGATCAACGTGAATCCGCCGCGCGGGCGGCGAACCTTCAGGGGTCGGGGTGAAGGCATGAGACTCCAACGCTTTCCGTACACTTAGACGGGCAAGGCACCCAGCTCCATTCAAGGATTAACGGAGCAGCGAGCTTGTTTATTCGCCGGGGAAACCCGACAGTGTCCGGCCTGCTATTCGGACTTGGCGAGTCGATTATAGTCGTCCGGGTTGAATCGCCGCCCAGAAAATTCGTTCAACAGGAATTCCGTCAATAGGAAAGCCCCATGCCAATGCATGAGGCTTTCGATTTCAGGCAAAAGCGCCGTGGAGCACGGCCTATGTCGCGCTCACTCGACCGTGGTCAGGATGATCTGGCCGATCTGGATGTCGTGGGCCGAGTTCGTTCCGGCGTAGTTCAGCTCGAAGTTGAGATAGAGCGGGCCGGTGATGTCCACAGGGGTGGCCGGCGTGACGAGGTACGAGGTCCACACGGTGGACTTCTGCTGCATCGCATTGACGGCGAGGTTTGTGAACGTGCCGTTCGGCCCCATGATTCGCGCACGCGTCACCGCGATGAAGCTGTTTGGCGTGGAAACTTTGTAGAAGACCTGCACGTCGGCCAGTTTCTGCTGCGTGCCGAAGAGCGACGTGTGGAGGTTCACCGGGATCATTGTGCTGTGCGTGCCGACGGCCGTGGCGCGAACCTTCGCCGTGCCGTCCACCTGGGCGAGCACGTCGATGCTCGTTCCCGCGCGGACCATGCCGAGCGGACTGACGCCGACGAAGTTCGGCGCGGTGATCTTCAGGCAATCGGCCTTGATGCACCCGATGACTTCCAGCGCCTCGGTCGGGTTCATCGTGCCGATTCCGACGCTGCCCGTGCCCGGGCCGACGGGTGTCGGATTGAGAATGACAAATCCCTTCATCGGGTCGGCGGTCGAATCGAGCACGAGGTCGTCTCCCGCGCCGTCGCCGCCGTGAAGCACCTGGCCGCCGGGGCGACCGGCGAGCAAGGCGAATTCGTCTTCGTGCCGGCCGTCGAGTTTGTCGGAGTTCAGATTGGTGACGACGGTCATGGAGTCCACGACGAGCGGCGGCGTGCCGTCGGGAATCGTGGAAATGAACTGCTGATTCGTGCGGATGTTGCCGCCGACCACGTCGAGTTTTTCGCCGGGCGTGGTCGTCATGATGCCGACGTTGCCGCCGGTCGGATTGATGATGACCGGCCCGTCGTTGGTGGCGGAGCCGTTCAGCGTCAGCGGGTCGTTGTTGTTCGTGCCGCCGTTGAGAACCTGCCCGCCCGCGCGACCGGCAAGCAGGGCGAATTCGTCTTCGTGGCGCCCGTCGACTTTGTCCGCGTTGAAGTTGGTTACGACGGTCATCGAGGTGACCACCATCGGGGCCGTGCCGTCGGGAATGGTAGAAATGAACTGACCATCGGTTCGGATGTTGCCGCCGACCACGTCGAGTTTCTCGCCGGGCGTGGTCGTCATGATGCCGACGTTTCCGCCGTTGGGATTGATGATCACTGGTCCGTCGTTCGTGGCGGAGCCGTTGAGGGTGAGCGGATCGCCGGCGTTGGTGCCGCCGTTCAATTGTTGCCCGCCCGCGCGACCGCCGAGCAGGGCGAAATCGGTTTCATTGAAGCCGCCGAGTTTCTCGGCGTTCAGATTGGTGACGAGTGTCATCGACGCGACCACGAGCGGCGCCGTGCCGTCGGGAACCGACGAGCGCAGTTGTGCGTTGGTGTGAATGTCGCCGTTCACGTCGAGCGGGAAGGCCGGCGGCACGGGCGGCGCGTTGCCGACGCCGACGTGTCCGTTGTTTCCGTTGTCGTCAATGTAAATGCGCGTGACGCCGTCGGTTTGCAATTCGAGCGGGCTGTTGCCGTTGACGAAGTGCGTGAGCACCGCTCCGTCGACGGTGGCGTTGCCGGTCGTATGCGAGTCGCCGACGACATGGAGCTTGCTGGTGGGCGTCGTCGTTCCGATGCCGAGGTTGCCTGTACCGTCCAGCCGCATGTTCTCAACGCCGCCGGTTCGGAAGGTCATGGCGTTGTTGACGAGATACCCAAGCTGGCCGGGGGTGGTGTTTCCCGGGTCGTTGAAGTTGATCGCACCGAGGTAGGTTCCGCCCGCGTTGAACTTTCGAAGCTCAACCACGGAGCCGTTGGCGGCGACCGTCGTGACCAGCCGGGCGACGGCCTGGGGCCTGACGACTTCAATGGCCCAGAAGGGACTGGCGTTTCCGAGCGACAGGCTGCCGTCGATGAAAACGTCATCGTTGGAATGAATGGCCCCGTTCACATCAAGCGGGAAGGCCGGCGGCACGGGCGGCGGATTGCCGACGCCGACGTGGCCATTATTGGTGTTGTCATCAATATAGACGCGAGTCGTTCCATCGGTCTGAAGCTGAAGCGGGCTGTTGGCCGTGACAAAGTGCGTGAAGACCGTGCCGTCGACGGTCAAATCGCCCGTGAAATCAAAGCTGCCCGGAACCGACAGCGTGCCGGCGACGGAAAGATTCCCGGCGATGTTTGCGTTGCCGTTCACGTCGAGCAGGTGGGCCGGCGCGCCGGTGCCAATGCCGACGTTTCCGCCCAGGGCGTTAAGCACGATGTTGCCGTCGTTGGCGGTCGAACCCTGTAGCGACAAGGCGTCGCCGCTGTTCGTGCCGCCGCTCAAGATCTGGCCGCCCGCGCGGCCCGCGAGCAGCGCATATTGAAGGTGGTCATCGTCGCCGAGGTCGAGCAAATCGCCGTGGCTGATGGGGCCTTGCAGTGCGAACGCGTTCTGGATGGCCGAGGCGCCTTTGCCTTCGGCCTGCTGGACCTGCTCGTATTGCGCGGTCGCTGGGGACGACGCGACAAGTGTCATCATCATCGCCGCCAGGATCGGGGCGATAAAATTCGTGCGAATCATGTTCCTTCCTCCTTCAGGGTGAATTGGCAGGAGATGCAATGGCATTGCCCCGCGCGCGGCGAGCGATTTGCCCGCCGCCGGATTCGCGGCGCCAGCGCGCCGCTGCATGGCCCGGCCGCCCAGCCGGGATGGGTCGCGCGCGCAGGCCGCCCCCGCAGGGACGACCGCGCGACGCGACGACTACAACCGTGACATCGTGACCGGCACGCGAGCGAAGGTGTTGCCCAGCGCGGTCAGCGTGCCTTCCAGGCTGCCGTCGGTCAGCTCCTCCACGTCGAACGTAAACTCGACGGTTGTCGCCTGACCGAGAACCTGCGCGTTCACGACCCAGGTGATCCGATTGCCCGACCGATCAGCCAAACGCGTGTTGACGATGTCCAGTTCCTGTCGCGACGCGTCATCGACGAGCTTCGTGATCTTCCCGCCCGCGACCGTCACGATCAGGTTGCTGGTGGAGTTCGCGGCCTTCCAGGTGCCGTCGAACCGCAGGCCGAACGAGTTGTCCAGCACGAAGGCGAACGTGAAGAGCTGGGCCAGCGGCTGAAGAATGCTCGCGATCGGAAGCCAAATGGCTGTCAGGACGGCGAGGATGGAACTCAACGTGCTGGTCGCCGAGGCCGTCGCCCCTTTGATCGGGTTGCTTCCACCGGATCCGGGCGGCGTCGCGGGAGGCGTGCCGCCGTTCTGTGCGGCCTGATCCAGCGAAGCGGCCAATTCAAGAATGTCCTGATTGGCGGCCATGTAGGGATTGGCGGAGCCGTTGTCGGCGCCGGCAATGCGACCGTTGTCATCGGCCGGGCGCGACCAGGTCGGCCCGCCGTGCACCGAGATGGACGCGATCTGCTTGGCGCTGTTGAACTCGAGTTTTGCGCCTTCGCCGTAGACCGAGAAGCTGAAGTCGGCGAGTGTGATGGCGTCGCCGTTCATCATGTAGCTGCCGCTTAGCTCGCGCGCGTCGCTGTAGATCAGCCGGAACTGGCGCGTGCCGGGTGTCACTTCAATGGCGGTCGGCCCCGACAGGGCGGTGCCTTCCAGTGAGGCGACAAGCGGATGATTCGCGTCGAGCGGAATGATAAACATGCCGGTGGGCAGGAGGCTGAAGCCCGGTCCGCAACCCGCAATGAACAACTGGGAGTGCAAGACGAGCATGACACACAGGCAGGCTTGTGTCTTGAACGAGAATCGCTTGAACGCGCGCAACATGATGAGTCCTCCGGTTTCTTCCGGTCTTTCCCGGCAATAGAAGAGTCGACGGCCGATCGGCGCGCGGGCAGGCTTGGCGATTCACAAACTTACTTCGCCCCCCGTTTCGCTCCGAACGGCGCGAAAGGTTTTCTTTCCCTCTGCATACTACTTCATCAGAAACGGCCGAGAAAGTCAACGCTTGCACGGCATTCGGCCGCGGTCGAAGCGAAATTTCAGGGGTCCAATCGCGCGCGGACGAGCGCCGCGCCGATCCACGCGGCACCCGAGGCGAGGCCGCGATCTTCTCGTGCGCAGCAAGCAACAGTTCCCAGGCGACGGGAATCGCATGGAGCAGGGGATAGTATCGGACGGTCCCGCATATTAGGACTATGTAGTCATTCGGGGCGGCCCGATCCGCTGCGGCAGCAGTTTGTGGCATGCAGGATGGGGTCGTTCGGCTTCGAAAGATTCACCCGGTTTGATAATCATGCCGTTCGGCGCTGGAGTCCGCGGGTGCGAATCATTAGAATGGAGATTAAGGGACGCGGGCGTCGATCAGCTTGGCGCGGTGCGTTCGAATTGAGCGGGGAAAGTTTCCGGACGACGCTGGCGTAGTCCCGTCCTGTCAAATCGCCGGCGCCAGTTCGCACTGGGAGGGCACGAAACCGCCACGCAGTGAGAGTTTCGATCCGCGCGATGCCACGTCGCGCGCGCCGGGCGCTTCGCGCTCTGCGCTGCACGGACGTGAGCGAGTCTGCGCGTGTTGCATCATCAGAGAGGAAGGGGAGCACCATGAATTCGTTCCGCATCAAGATGAACCGTGTTGATCGGTCTGCGTCACCGCACGCGGAAACAAGCCCGCGCTGGTCGCGCGCGGTGTGCGCCGCACTGCTCGCCGCGTCGTGGCTGATCGCTCCGGCGACCGCTCGGGCGGATTCGTTCGTGCCCGATGTGATCGTGGTCGACGCCAACTCGGCCGTCACCGGCGCGTTCAATGCGGTCGCCGTTGGGCCGACGATCACCGAGTCGTTCTTCAATGAATGGCCGGCCGGCACGACGATTACGCTCACCGCGCCGACGCACTTCGTCTTCGACACGTCGGTGCTGTACAACGCCGTCGTCATCGCGGGCGACATCACACTGGCCAACGCCGGTTCCGAGACGCCCGCCGCCAACAGCGTGACGTTCACCGTCACCGCCGGCAGCACCGTCGCCAGCACCATTCGATTTCCCGACATTCGTCTGCGCGCCGCGGATTGCACCGGCGGAACAGCCGGACCCGCCGCCGACATTCTGCTCACCGTCAGCGCGGCCGGCTCCACGCTCGTCAACGTTCCCATCGTGGACGTGAGCGTCGTCGCCGGACCGGCCATCGACCACTTCACTGTTTCCGCGGTTCCGGCGACGCTGAATCAAGCGGCCGGTAGTCCGTTCGTCGTGACACTCACGGCGCGCGACCTGTGCAACAACATCCTGCCGAACTTTGTCCCCGCGGCGCCGATCAACATCACCGCGGCCGGCGGCGCGGGCCTGCGGACCTTCGCATCCGGCGGCGCGGCCAACGCGCTGACCATCGTCGATAACGCCAATAACACCGCGACCGTACCGGTCGCCACGCCGTTTGATGCACTGGGAACCGGCTCGTTCGAAGTCACCAGCCCTGTCGGCGAAGGGCCCATCACGATCACTGCGGCCCTCGGCGCAGCGACGGGCAACATCGGCGTAAACTGGATCGACGCTACGTGTTCGCTCGCGCCCCCCGCCGACACCAATGCGATCAACACGATGCACAGCGTGACCGTGACGTTGTTGAGCAACGGCGCTGCGGCCGTGGGCGTGAACGTGAATTTCGATGTCACGGCCGGGCCGAACGTCGGCGCGGCGGGCGTCGTGGCGACCGATGGCGCGGGCCAGGCGACGTTTACCTACAACGGCGCGGGCGGCCCCGGCACGGATACGATCCAGGCCAGCGGCACGATCAACGGCGTGCCGTTCGTTTGCAACGCTACCAAGACATGGATCAACCCCGTCTGCGTCCTGACGCCCCCGTCGGACACGAACCTCATCGGCAGCGATCACACCGTCACCAGCACCGTGTTGGTTAACGGCGCGTTTGCCGCCGGCGTGACGGTGAATTACCTCGTGACAGCCGGCCCCAACGCCGGTGCCGCGGGCATGGACACGACCGACGCGCTGGGCGTCGCCGATTTCACGTACACCAGCAACGGTACGATCGGCACCGACACGATTGAGGCCAGCGGCGTCATCAACGGCGTGCCGTTCAGTTGCACCGCGACCAAGGAATGGATCAACACCGGCTGCTCGCTCGCGCCGGCGACCGACGTGAACCGCGTCGGCGACATGCACACCGTGACGATCACCGTCCTGCGAAACGGCATCCCGCCGCTCTTCCCGCCGGGCGTGAACATCGACTTTGAAGTTGTCTCCGGGCCGAACGTCGGCACGGTCGGCATGGCCACGACGGATGCCGCCGGCAACGCATCGTTCACCTACACCAGCAACGGCAACCCCGGTCTCGACACCATCGAGGCGACCGGTCTCGTCGACAGCGTGCCCATTCTCTGCACCGCCACAAAAGACTGGATCGACCCGACTTGTACGCTCGCCCCGCCGACGGCCACCAACCTGATCGGCACCATGCACACCGTCACCGCGACCGTGCTGCGACGCCCCGGCGTGCCGGCAGTCGGCGCGACCGTGAACTTCGCCGTGACGGCCGGCCCGAATGCCGGAACGGTCGGCGCAGTCGTTACCAACGCCGCCGGTGAAGCAGTATTCATGTATACCGATGCCGGTGGTCCGGGCGTGGACACCATTCAGGCATCCGGCAACGTCGACGGCGTGACGTGGACCACGGCCTCGGCGACAAAGACGTGGATCAACACTGGCTGCTCGCTCGCGCCAACGAGCGACACGAACCAGATCGGCGACAGCCACACGGTTACCGCGACGGTGCTTCGCAACGGCCTACCCGCCGCGGGCATCACCGTGAACTTCCTCGTAACCGCCGGGCCGAACACCGGCGCTGCCGGCGTCGGCCTCACCGACGTGAATGGCAACACCAGCTTCACCTATAACGGCGTCGGCGGCGTTGGCATCGATACCATCACCGCGACGGGCAGCATCGACGGCGTGCCCTGGACGCCCGCAACTGCAACGAAGGAATGGATCGACGCCGGTTGCATTCTCGATCCCGCGGCCGACACCAACCAGGTCGGCGACAATCACAGCGTCACGGTTACGGTCGTGCGCAACGGCGTGCTCGCCAACGGCGTTACCGTGAACTTCCTCGTGACGGCCGGTCCGAACGCGGGCGCGGCTGGCGTCGGCGTGACGAACGTCGTCGGCGAGGCCGCGTTTAACTACACGAGCAACGGACTGCCTGGCACCGACACGATTCAGGCTACGGCGCTGGTCAGCGGCGTCGCGACGGTCTGCACCGCCAGCAAGACCTGGATCAACGCGCAGTGTCTGCTTGATCCGGTCGCCGGCGTGAATCTCGTCGGCACGTCGCACACCGTAACATCGACCGTGCTGGTCAACGGCGTACCGCAAGCCGGCGTGACGGTCAATTACGCCATCACGGCTGGACCGAACGCGGGCCAGAACGGCTCTGACGTGACCGATGCACTGGGTCACGCCGAGTTCACCTACATGAGCAACGGCGCGGCCGGCATCGACACGATCGCTGCGGACGCCACCATCAGCGGCGTCACCACCAACTGCTCGGCGACCAAGGAGTGGATCACCAGCGGCTGCTCGCTTGATCCACCCACGGCCGCCAACGGCGTCGGCACAATGCACACGGTCACCGTGACGGTGCTGCGTAACGGCGCAGCGGCGGCCGGCGTGAACGTCGGATTCAGCGTGATCAACGGCCCGAACTTCGGCGCATCGCTCGCCGCGGCGCCGACCAACGCGCTGGGCCAGCGTTCGTTTACCTACGCCAGCAACGGCGCGACCGGCACCGACACGATCGAGGCCAGCGGCCTGCTCGACGGCATTCCGTTCTCCTGCACCGCGACCAAGACGTGGGTGCAGGCGTCGTGCAGCCTCTCGCCGCCCACGGCGACCAACCAGGTCGGCACCAACCACCTCGTGACGGTGACCGTGCTTCGCAACGGCGTCGCCGCGGCGGGCGCGACGGTGAACTTCAACATCACCGCCGGCCCGAACACCGGCCTCTCTGCCTCGCCGGTCACCGACGGCGCGGGCCAGGCGACGTTCAACTACACCAGCAACGGTACGCCAGGCACCGACACCATCCAGGCGTCAGGCAACGTCGACGGCGCACCGTTCGTCTGCACGGCGACCAAGACATGGATCAACACCGGCTGCTCGCTGTCGCCGCCGACCGATACAAACCAGATCGGCACGCAGCACACCGTTACGGCGAACGTGCTGAACAACGGCGCGGCTGCACCGGGCGTGCTGGTCACGTTTGAAATCACGGCCGGCCCGAATATCGGCGACACGGGTCTGGCAGTTACCAACGCGTCGGGCAACGCCGTGTTTACCTACACCGGCGACGGCGGCCCCGGCACCGACACGATACAGGCAAGCGGAACCATATCCGGTGTGCCGTTCACCTGCACGGCGACCAAGGCGTGGATCAATGCCGCGTGCAGCCTCTCGCCGCCGACTGCGACGAACCAGGTCAGCACCGATCACTCGGTGACGGTCACGGTCACGTCCAACGGCGTGCCGCAGAACGGTGTGCTCGTTGCCTTTGACGTGACGGCGGGGCCGAACGCGGGCGCGGGCGACCTGCGCTTCACCAACGCCGCGGGCCAGGCGACGTTCACCTACACCAGCAACGGTCAACCCGGCACCGACACGATCACGGCCGGCGGGCTGATCTCTGGTGTGCCGTTCACGTGCTCGGCAAGCAAGACGTGGATCAACGCGCAGTGCAGCCTGTCTCCGCCGACGGACACCAACGTCAACGGCGAGGAGCACACGACGACCGTCACCGTCACGCGCAACGGCGCGCCGGTCGCGGGTATCGTCGTGAACTTCAACATCACCAGCGGCCCGAACGCCGGCCTGAACAACACCGACACGACCGCCGCGAACGGCCAGGGTGAGTTCATCTACACCGGCGTCGGCGGCGCGGGCACGGATACGATTCAGGCCACCGGCAACATTGACGGCGTGCCGTTCACCTGCACCGCCACGAAGACGTGGCAGGCCGGCGACGGAAACGGCATCGACCCGGACATCGAGGATGGCGCGCCCAACAACGGCGACGGCAACAACGATGGCATCCCCGACAAGTTGCAGCCCAACGTCGCGTCGCTGCCGGACATCAACGGCAATTACGTGACGATTGTCTCGCCGCCGGGCACCGTGCTTATGAACGTGGAAGCGCTGAACACGCCGGCCGAGGGAATCATCCAGCCGGATGTCACCTTCCCGGTCGGCTTCTTCGGGTTCAAGGTCACCGGCATCGATCCCGGCGACTCGATCGAAGTGCAGATCATCATGCACTCGAACCCGACCGTGAACACGTACTACAAGTTCGGCCCGACGCCGATCATTCCGGTGCCGCACTTCTACGCGTTCCTGTTTGACGGCAACACCGGCTCCGAAGTCGCCGGCAACGTTGTCACGTTGCACCTGACCGACGGCCAGCGCGGCGACAACGATCTGACCGTCAACGGGATCATCGTCGAACCAGGCGCCCCGGCGCTGCAGTCCGACAACCCCGCGCCGATTCAAAGCCCGGCCTGTGGCGTGTGCGGATCGGGCGCAGCGATTGCGTCGCCGCTCCTGGTGGTCGGCCTCGCGCTGATGCGTCGAAGTCGAGTACGACGTCGAGACTAAGACCTGTTTCAAAACTCCTCTCCCCATTGGGGGAGAGGTCGGGTGAGGGGGAAGAGCGGTTAAGACGATACGACTCACCTTCACCCCAACCCTCTCCCTGGAAGAGCGACGGGGCTTTGAAACAGCTTGTAGAAGATTGAGGGAGTTTCTTCGGAAGCGACAAACCGCCGGCCTCCAGACGAGGGGGTCGGCGGTTTTCCCTTTCTTGGCTGTCGCGGAGCGGCCCGATATCGCGGGGCACGCCCCCGCAGCCGTCCCGTAGCCTTTCTACGTGATCCGCAAGGCTTCGGTGTTTGCTGGACAACTCACAGGGCCGTACGATTTGACCGACGTATCCTGGTTGGCGCGGCCCACCCGGCCTCGCAACCTGGGAGAGTCGAGGCATTCGACCATTCGGACACCCCGCACACGGTCAACGGAGCGCTCAATCATGTCATCGCAAGTCGTTCGCAGCCGTGGATTCCGCGCCGCGTTGGTGGTGATCTGCTCGCTATCGCTGGGAGTCGGTTGTATTCCCGGCCTGGGCACGCTGCCCGGCGGCGATGACGCATCGAGTTGGGTTCTGCGCTGGAACCAGATCGCGATTGATGCCAGCGGCCTGGATCACACACCGCTGAAGCCCGGCGAGGCGCGTACCTTCGGTCATCAACTCGGCCCCACGCGCTCCAGCCGCGCCATGGCCATCGTGCATATCGCCATGTTCGACGCCATTCTCGCCATCCGGGGCGGATACCAAAGCTACACCGGCCTGGCGCCCGCGCCGGCCAATACGTCCATGAAGGCCGCGGTCTCGCAGGCGGCGCACGATACGCTGGTCGCGCTGTACCCGTCGCATTCACAGACATTTGACGACAAGCTGGCGGAAGACCTGCTGCACATCGACGACCCCGCGGCGATCGCCAACGGCGTGCTGCTGGGCCAGCAGGCCGCCGCCGCAATCCTCGCCCTTCGCGCGAACGACGGCTCGGACGACAACACGACCTACATCCCGAGCGCCGACGCCGGCAAGTGGCGCTCCGACCCGATCAACCCCGGCCAGGATGTGCTGGGGCCGAACTGGTACAAAGTGACGCCGTTTGCGATGAGCCGGTCCGATCAGTTTCGTGCGCCGCCGCCGCCGCCCATCAACAGCGTGGAATACGCGATTGCGTTCGAGGAGGCGAAGGCCTATGGCGGTGACGGCGTCACGACACCAACGATTCGCACCGCCGACCAAACCCAAATCGGCATTTTCTGGGCCTATGACGGCACGCCGAGCCTCTGTGCCCCGCCCCGGCTGTACAACCAGATCGCAACGCAAATCGGTAAGGAGCGCGGGCTGGATGTCGTCGAGATGGCGCGGCTTCTGGCGCTCGTCAACGTCGGCATGGCCGACGCCGGCATCGCCGTCTGGGAATCGAAGTTCCACTACAACTACTGGCGACCGGTCGGTGGCATTCGCGAAGCGGATGCCGGAACCGGCCCGACCGGCACAGGCGACAACAACCCGCTCACCGAAGGGGACGCGAACTTCACGCCCCTCGGCGCGCCGGCCAGCAATCTTGTCGGCCCAAACTTCACGCCGCCGTTCCCGGCCTATCCGTCGGGTCACGCCGGATTCGGCGGCGCGCTGTTCCAGGTGCTGCGCAATTACTTCGGCACCGACGACATCGCCTTCACGTTTGTCTCGGATGAGCTGAACGGCGTGACGCTCGACAACGAAGGCAACCCCCGCCCCCTGCTGCCGCGCAGCTTCGTCAATCTGTCGCAGGCCGAGGAGGAGAACGGTCAGAGCCGCATCTACCTCGGCATCCACTGGTCCTTCGACAAGTCCGAAGGCATCGTGCAGGGTAATCGCGTGGCCGATCACGTCTGCGCGAAGATCTACCAGCCGGCGCCGTAATCAGGCCACGGCCTCGACGCGCGATTCCACGCGCACACCGCGCGTCTCAAGCCGCCGCAGCAGATCGCGCACGATGCCCTCGTCGCGACCGAGCACCTCCGGCGGATGAACGCCCGGCTCGTTGAAACGCCCTTCAAGAATCATTCGCGCGACCAGCGCGCACGGGTAGCCCGTTGTCCGCGCCATGGACGAGTGCCCTGTCGCCGGGTCGTTTTGATCGAACAAATGATACACATGTCGCACAGCCGCCCCGGCCGCATCGCGCCCCGCGACCCGCACATGCAGCAGCGTGAACTCCGCCTCGCCGGGCTTCAGTTCCCACAGCGGAAACAACAGGCGGCTGGTGACCTCAATGGGCCGCACTTTCGCGCCGCCCTTGAGCGTGATTTCCTCTCTTCCGAAATAGCCCGTCTCGCGCAGCGCGCGCATCAGCGCCGCATGCCCCGGATAGCGCAGCGTCTTCTCCTTCATGTTGTCGGCCTTGATGGTTGTCAGCAGGCTGCGCAGGCCGTCGGTGTTGAAGGCCTCCAGCGTGCCGACTTGCTCGAAATCCATCAGCTCCGGCTCGGACAGCGCCGGGCGCGTCACGACTTCGCCCTTCTCGATGAACCGCGCCGGGCGCGTGTATTCCTCGAGCACATCCAGCGGGGCAAAGGGCGCCTTGTATTCGTACGGCCAGGTTCGCGCCCGCGGAAGCCCGCCGACGTAATACACCGCATCGGTCACGTGCGCGAGTTGGGCCGCCGCCCGGCCGATGAAAACATTTGCCAACCCCGGCGCGACGCCGCAGTCGACGACGGCCGTGACGCCGCGCTCGCGCGCGAGTCCGGAGAGTTGCGTCGCGTCTTCGGCCATGAAAGAAATGTCCGCATAGGGCCTGCGCGACTCGATCACCGTGCGCAGAACCATCAGCCCCAGGGCGCTGGGCATGGCCCCGACGACGAGATCGAACGGCGCGACGGCGCGGGCGATGCCCTCGGCGGACGACAGATCGGCCTGCATCCGCTTGAGGCGGAGCTCTGCCCGCGTGCGTGCGAGATTGGACTCCGACACGTCGGCGACCGTGACCTCCAGCGCGGCGTCGGCGGCGAGGTCTTCGGCGATGGCCCGGCCCACGAGGCCGCAGCCTAACACAATGGCTTTCTTCATGATGATGGCATCCTGAACGGGGCGCGGGCGGCGGGCGTTGGCCGCGCGGCGCGAAGTAACTCACCGCGAATTGTAACGCGAACGGCTGAATTGAGGCGGCGCGCGGCGGGCCGTAGGATGCCGCGCATGAGCGGAGAACATTGGCTGATTGCCGCTGCTGCGGCGCTGTGGATCGCGGCGATGCTTCATGCGATCGCGGCCCTTGCCGAGGGAAGGCGTTTCGATCGGTATGTTGCCCGCTGCGTGCGGGCAGCGCCGGGGCTGCTCGACGCACAGGGCCGGTTTCGCTATCAGCCGCGCGTGGCGATCATCCTCCCCTGCTGCGGGATCGACGAGAAACTCGAACACACCGTCGCCGCCCTGAAGGCCCAGCGGTACGGCGATTTCGAAGTCGTCTTCACCTTTGCTTCGGCCGACGACTCGGCCTACGCCGCGATCGGCGCGATGACGGTGGGCTGGGATCGGCCGACCACGCGGCGCGTGGTGGCCGGCGATGCGATGGCGCGCGGGCAGAAGGTACATAATTTGCTTGCGGCCGTGGCAGAAGTCTCGGACGACCGCGAAGTATACGTTTTTCTTGATTCGGATGCCGTGCCGGGGTCGGACTGGCTCGGCCATCTCGTGGCGCCGCTGACGGAGGAAGGGGTTGGCGCGGCGACCGGCTATCGCTGGTACACGGCGGGCCGCGGCATGGCGTCGCAGCTTCGCTCGGCCTGGAACGCGGCGACGGTCACGCTACTGGCCGACGAACGGTCTAATTTCTGCTGGGGCGGCGGCACGGCGATTCGCCGCGATGTGTTCGAGCGATGCGGCGTGCGCACCGCGTGGGACAGCGCCGTCTCGGATGACTATGCGTTGAGCGAGGCCGTGCGCGCCGCGGGCCTGCGAATTCGATTTGTACCACAAGCCCTCGCGCCCAGCAGCGACGCGACGACCCTCGCGGGCTTCTGGTCGTTTGCCCTGCGACAGATTATCCTGACACGCGTCTATGCACCGGCTGTCTGGCGGGCGGGCCTGCTGCTATGCCTCAATCTTGTCGTCGGCGGCACGGCGGCTGCGGTGGTCTTCTTCGCGGCGTTGTTCGGGTGGCTCGACGCGGCCTGGGTCCAATGGCCGGCCTTCGCGGCGTGGATGGCGATGCTGGCGGCGATCATCGGCCGGGCCGCGTATCGGCAGCGCGCCGTGCGCCGCGTGCTGCACCCGCCCGATGCGACTTGGCGCGATGCATGGGCCGACTTGAGCGCTGTGACCCTTTCGGGGTTGATGTTTCTCGCGCTGATGATCGCCTCAATGCGAACACGGCGAATCGTCTGGCGCGGAATCGAATACGACATGGTCTCGCCCCAATGCACGCGCATCGTGAGCCGGGCCGGAGCAACTGCAAATCAGAAATCCCCCGCGCCGGGCCTACAATGAAGCGGGTGTTGGCGGGAGCGCGAGAAGATGACCTATGTCATTGCGGAGCCGTGCGTCGGCGTGAAGGACGGCGCGTGCGTCGCCGTCTGCCCGGTGGACTGCATTCATCCGACCAAGGACGAACTGAACGCCGGCCGCGAGGAAATGCTCTATATCGACCCAGCAGTCTGCATCGACTGCGGCCTCTGCGTCGATGAATGCCCCGTCAAGGCCATCTTCCCCGAAGACTCGCTGCCGCCTGAATGGGCCAGGTACGTTCAGATCAACGCCGAGTACTACCAGCGTGTGATTCCCCGCCAGGCGTAGCGCGCCGCTTGCTTTCCTGTACAATGCGATTTCGTCGCCGATTGGTTCAATCGCAGGAGGTCGACGGGATGCTGCCCATCGGCTTCCGGGAGCGGCGCCGCGGGTTGCGCGGCAATCATGAATGAAGCGGGGCAACGAGGCGCTGGGTCGTGCCCCCGAGGAACCGTGCCATGCTCGAAGAGATGTTCGCCCACCAGTCGGAGCTGAACCGCCGCATCGGCTTTGACCCCGACGAGTTGCGACGGCAGTTTGACCCGCGCAAGGCCGGCGAATGGCTGAACAATTACATCATGGCGGCAGCCAACGAGCTGGAAGAGCTGCGCAACTGCACCTACTGGAAACACTGGTGCGCCGAGGCCAAGGACGGCCGGCGATTTGAACTGCACGATCTGCAAAACGCCCGCGTCGAGGTGATTGATCTGCTCTTTTTCTGGATCTCGATGGCCCAGTGTGTGGGCCTGTCCGCCGCCGACGTGCTGGACCTCTATCGCCAGAAGCTCAAGGTCAACCACGCCCGGCAGGACAACAACTACTCGATGCAGAACAAGACCGAGGACGACAACAAACATATTGGGCTGAATCAGCCGTAGATTGCGCGCTGCGTATCGAGTTTGCGGGCCCGACATGGCGGGTCGGGCCTTGGTGTTCGTCTGCGGCGCCACCACCCGGGCCGCTTTACCCCGGCCTGTGAATCGTCTAGAATGGGGCTGGTGAAGTGGTGGAGTGGTCGCCCGTCGCCCGCCCCGGTAATTCGCTCCCGCGAACAGACCGATTGGAGCACGCATGATGATACGGAATCGCGCCCCGTCACGGTCCAGCCGCAGCCGCGGTTTCACGCTGATCGAGTTGCTCGTCGTCATCTCGATCATTGCCGTGCTGATCTCGATCCTGTTGCCAGCGCTGTCACTGGCCAAGGAGCAGGGCAAGAAGACCGTCTGCATGTCGAACATGCGCCAGATCGGCTCGGCCATCGGGATGTACCTCTCCGACGGGAATGACAACCTGCCGTGGACGTACATCCACCAGACGTTCAATAATACAAACTACTTCTACCCCGGTACGAATATATACAGTAGTTACTCCTGGGGCGGGCAGCGCGCCCCGCGGCCCGACCCTGGCGAGAACAACGCCGACTTCGCCCTTGTGCCGCCGGAGCTGCGCCCGCTCAACAAGTTCCTGGCCAAGGGCGTCATCGGCAAGGCCGACGTGAAGGTCACGCGCTGCCCCGGCGACGTTTCGTCACTCTCGCCAACGATTGGTTTCGGGCCGACCCCCATCGAGGCCGAAGACGTCAAGAGTTCGTGGGAGGCCTTCGGCACGAGCTACAGCATGAACTGGTTCTTCATCGAGGACCCGATGATCCCCGAAATGGTGACCGACCAGGTCGTCGGCGGCAATTCGTTCGACAGACACTTGATGTGGTGGGGTCGCCGTGTCCTGCAGGCCAACGTCGGCGGGTACGCCTCCGAATTCGTCATCATGTGGGAGAACCAGTGCGATCAGTTGTTCGTGGGGGCCGACGAGAAGGGCCATGGGCGCCGCGGCCCCGGCTGGCACAAAAAGTTCTCCTTCCACTCCATGCTCTTCCTTGACGGCCACACCGAACACCGGTATTTCGACACGCGGTATTCGGTGCGGCCCGGCTGGCGGGTCTGGAACTTTCGAAAGAATATCAATCTTGGGCTTTAGGGCTGATTGCGCGCCGCCCCGGAAGTACCGCAACGCGCGGCGATTGCGTGCCGCCTGCCCCTCACGGACAATTCGCCTCGGTGGATAAGAGCACAAAGCTGAAAACGGGGTTCGCGGCGGCGATGCTCGGCCTTGCCGTGTTTCTCTATTTCTGGATGTCGTCCGGGGTCGTGGAAGTCCCGGACACCGACGACACGCGCACCCACTGGTTTTGTACCGAAGCACAAAAACCGTTTTCCCTAAGCGGACCAGAGTCGGCCACCAACGTTCGAATGGTCCGCCGACAGCTTGCCGGCGACGAGGAAGCCCCTTCAGCACGCCGCAGCGAAATGGTCACCGTCATTCAGGCGCTAAGCCCCTACTCCGGAAAATACACCGGCGTGCCCGCGGCGAAATGCCCCAAATGCGGCGAGATCTTCGAAGAGCGCGACGACAAGGGCCAGCCGCGGAACTGCCCCAAGTGTGGAACCGACCCAACCGCCGACGAGCCGTCGCCCGATTCGCCTTCCGAGTCCGCCGAACAGGAATAACCCCGCCGACCTGCCGACCTGCGAACGCGCCCGATCCGCGATAGAATCACCGCCAATGCCCAACTCTCGGATTCGCAATTTTTCCATCATTGCCCACATCGACCACGGCAAAAGCACGCTGGCCGACCGGTTGCTGTTGCGCTGCGGCGCGATCACCGATCGCGAGTTTCGCGCCCAGTTCCTCGACGACATGGACCTCGAACGCGAGATGGGGATCACCATCAAGGCCAATCGCGCGCGGCTGCAATACGACTACACGCCGGCCAGCGCGGACCCCGTTCGCAGCGGCGGCGGAGTCGGCGCACCGCCCCCGGCTGGGGTCTACACGCTGAATCTGATCGACACGCCGGGCCATGTGGATTTTCACTACGAGGTCAGCCGGGCGCTGGCGGCGTGTGAAGGCGTGCTGCTGCTCGTGGACGCGGTGCAAGGCATTCAGGCCCAGACGCTGGCGAACGCCTATAAGGCGATCGAGGCGAATCTGGTCATTATTCCCGTCATCAACAAGATTGATCTGCCCGCCGCGCGGCCCGAGGACATCGCCCTGGAGCTGGAGCACGTGCTGGGCACGTCGGCAAACGAGTCCATCTTCGCGTCGGCCAAGTCGGGCATCGGCGTGGATGAAATCCTTCGCGCCGTCGTCGAGCGCATCCCCGCGCCGGTCGGCGACCGGAAGGCGCCGCTCAAGGCGCTGATTTACGACGCGAAGGTCGATGTGCACCGCGGCGTCGTGTGTCACATGCGTGTCGTGGACGGCTCCATCGCCAAGGGCGACAAAGTGCGCCTCATGGCGGCTGGGCGGACGTATCAAGTGAGCGACGTCGGCGTCTTCACGCCGAAGATCACCAGCGCGCCGTCGCTGTCGTCGGGCGAGGTGGGCTATCTCTTCGCCAACATCAAGACCATTCACGACGTGAACATCGGCGAGACCGTGACGAGCGAATCGCGACCGTGCGACGCGCCGTTGCCGGGCTACAAGCCGCCGCAGCAGATGGTGTTCTGCGATTTCTACCCCGGCCCCGGCACTACGAGCGCCCAGCTTCGCGAAGCGATGGAGAAGCTGTGGCTGAATGATTCGAGTTTCAACTTCCAGCCGACCAACAGCGTCGCCCTGGGAATCGGCTTCCGCTGCGGCTTCCTCGGCCTGCTGCACATGAAGATCATTCAGGAGCGGCTGGAGCGCGAGAGCGACGTGGACCTCGTACAGACGGCGCCGACCGTCGGCTTCGAGATTTTGCACAAGGACGGCGGCGTGGAGCTGATCGAGTCGCCGGCCGACCTGCCGCAGCCGGAGAAGATCGAGGAGATCCGCGAGCCATACATCCGCGCCGAGATCATCCTGCCGTCGAAATACATCGGCAACGTGATGAAGTTGAGCGAGGAGCGGCGCGGGATTCACAAAAAGACGGATTACTTATCCACCGAGCGCGTCGTGATGACGTACGAGTTCCCGCTGGCGGAAGTGATTTACGATTACTTCGACCGGCTCAAGAGCGTTACGAGCGGCTACGCCACCATGGACTACGAGCTGATCGACTTCCGGCCCGACGACCTCGTGAAGCTCAACATCCTAGTCAACGGCTCGCCCGTGGACGCGCTCTCGGTGATCGTGCACCGCTCGCGCGCCGAGACGCGCGGGCGACGGCTGATCGCGCGGCTGAAGAAGGAAATCTCCCGCCACTTGTTTGAGATTCCCATCCAGGCGGCCATCGGCAACAAGATCATCGCCCGCGAGACGATCAAGCCGGTGCGCAAGGACGTCACGGCCAAATGCTACGGCGGCGACATCTCCCGCAAGCGCAAACTCTTGGAGAAGCAGAAGGAAGGCAAGAAGCGCATGAAACAAGTGGGCAGCGTGGCCATTCCGCAATCGGCCTTCATGGCTGTGCTGGATACAAGCGAGGAATAGCATCGCGCAATCAGCCACCGAGGTATAATGAGTCTCGCGGCTGCCCCCCCAAAGACGGGCACGGAAAGGGCGCAATGGTACTGGACGGCCAGTTCTCTGATCAGAATCGGCGGATTCGAGAAATTGCTGCTGCGCACGGCGCGAGCAATGTGCGCGTGTTCGGCTCTCGCGCGCGCGGCGAGGCTACGCCGACAAGCGATCTTGACATTCTGGTTGACTTGGAGCCGGGGCGCAGCCTGCTGGACGTTGTTGCGATCAAACAGGAACTGGAAGACACCCTCGGCTGCCGGGTGGATGTGGTGACCGAAGCGGCGTTGAGTCCCTATCTACGCGACGCCGTCCTGCGAGAAGCGGTTGCAATATGAAGTCCGATGCCCTGTATCTTCGGTATATTCTCGACGCAATGACGCGAATCGAGCAATACACCGCTGTGGGGCAAGAAGTGTTCCTGGCCACACCCCATTGGCAGGACGCGACGATTCGCCAGCTTGAGATCATCGGCGAGGCCGCCAAGCAGATTTCGGCCGAACTCCGCGACAATCACCGCGATATCCCTTGGCGGCAAATCGCCGGCCTGCGCGACGTATTGATTCACAACTACATGGGAGTTGACATCGCCGCGGTGTGGCAGATCACGCAGTCCGAATTACCCGGACTAAAGCGGACCGTTCAGGCGATTCTCGGCAATCAGAATTTTCCGTGACCGGCCCGTAATCGATTTCACACGCCTCCAGGGAGCTTGGATCGCGAAGCGCGCTGCACGGGGTTGCAGGTCGTAATATCACGATGCCTGCCTGCGTAACGCCCCTTGGCGCTCTTTCCCCTCTCGGCGACAATGCCCGGCTCGGCCGTTTCGATGCGAAGCGGCCGATTTCGTCACCGGGGCGATCGGCACGATGAAGGAAACTCCCACGCGAATCCTGCTGGCCAAGGTCGGACTGGACGGCCACGACCGCGGCGTGAAGGTGCTGGCCCGCGGCCTGCGCGACGCCGGCATGGAAGTCATTTACACCGGCCTGTGGCAGACCCCCGCCGGCGCGGCGAAAGCAGCCGTCGAGGAAGACGCCGATGTCCTGGGCGTCAGCTTCCATAGCGCCGCGCACATGACGCTTGTCCCGATCATCATGCAGGAGATGCAGGCCCACGGCCGCGCCGACATGCCCGTCGTCATCGGCGGCATCATTCCGCATGACGACGTACCGGCGATGAAGGCCGTCGGCGTCAGCGCCATCCTTGAGACTGAAAGCTCGATGGCGGCGATCGTCTCCACAATTCAGGAACAGGCTCGCGCCGCCCGCGCGAAACGCCCAAAGGACGGCGCGCTTGATTTGTTAGTCACCGAGGCCGCCAAGGGCAGCCGGTCGGCAACCGGGCGGCTGCTCACCTGGGTCGAGAACGACGCCGGGCGAGACGAAGCGGCCCAGCGCATTCCCGAATCGAATCATCCCACGATCGTCGTCGGCATGACCGGCGCGCCGGGCGTCGGCAAGAGCACGCTCATTGGGCGCCTGCTCAAAGAGCTGCGCGGTCGCGACAAGCGCGTGGCTGTGCTGGCGGTTGATCCGGCCAGCCCGATCACCGGCGGCGCTTTGCTGGGCGATCGCGCCCGCATGACCCAGAACGCCGGCGACGAGGGCGTCTTCCTGCGATCGTCGGCCAGCCGCGGCGAAATGGGCGGCCTTGCGCCGACCACCGACGGCATGGTCCGTGCGCTGCGGCACGCCCAATACGATGTCGTCATCATTGAGACCGTCGGCGCGGGCCAGAACGACGTGACCGTGCGCAAGCTCGCCCGCCCCGTCGTGCTGCTGCTCATGCCCGGCGCGGGCGATGAACTGCAGCTCGATAAGGCCGGTATTACTGAAGTGGCAAATGTGTTTGTTATCAACAAGGCCGACCTGCCCGGCGCCGACCGCCTCGATGCGCAAATCCGCGAGACGCTCGGCAGCAAGCGGCCGGTCATCAAGACCGTCGCCTCGCACGGCGAAGGCATCGCCGAGTTGGCGGATGTGCTGCTCACGACACCGTAACAGGGTGGAACCATGAAAGTGCTCGTCCTCGCGAAATACGTCCCCGAGTCCACGACCAACATCAAGGTCAAGGCCGACGGCAGCGGCATCGAAACGGCTGGCGTGAAGTTCGTGATGAACCCCTTCTGCGAGTTTGCCGTCGAAGCCGCGCTGCAATTCAAGGAGAAGAACCCCGGCGCGGGCGTCGAGATCACCGTGCTGACCCTCGGCCCCGCCGCCGCCGTCGATGTCATCCGCACGGCCTACGCGATGGGCGCGGACCACGGCATCCATCTGTGCGACGATGCGTTCAACGATCTGGATGAACTGGCTTCGGCGCGGGCCATTGCCGCGGCGATCAAGGACGGGGGCTATGAACTGATCTTCGCCGGCAAGCATGCGATTGATTACGACAGCGGTCAACTTGGCCCCGCCCTCGCGGAATTACTCAATTGGCCGCACGTCGGTGCGGTCACGGCCATCGAATGGGGCGACGGCTTCAAGAGCGCGACCGTCCGCCGCCGCATCGAGGGCGCGGAAGAAGTCGTGCAGGTTCAGTTGCCGGCGTTGCTAACGGTCGAGAAGGGACTTTGCGAGCCGCGCTACCCGTCGCTGCCGGGGCTCATGAAAGCCAAGAAGCGCCCGGTCGACACGAAGAACGCCGCCGCTCTGGGCCTCGGCGCCGCCGACCTGTCCGCCGATTCCGTCGGCACGCG